>NZ_BATR01000209.1 GCF_000739655.1 Verrucomicrobium sp. BvORR106
TCCCAGAAGACCAAAGTCTCCCGTCGCAGCTATGATGAGCAGTTCAAACGTGATGCCGTGGCTCTGATCGAAGGGGGGCGCAAGATCCATCCACTTGCCAGGGAACTGGGCATCTCCCACTGGAACCTCCGTGAGTGGAAATCTCGCTACGGGACTGGCGCAGTCGCAGCTGGACTGCAAGCGCGTAGCGCGCCGCAGGCCAAGCTCGACGAAGCCAGTCCCGTAGCGATGGCCGCCGAGTTGGCCGATCTGCGCAGGGAACTGGAAACCACAAGGCGTCAGCGCGACATTTTAAAAAAAGCCTTGGCCATTGTCTCTCAGGAAAACCCCAACTCTATGATTTGATCCCGGTCTTGCACCAGCAACTCACCGATATGCACTTGTATGAGATCTGCCAGGCGCTGGATGTCAGCCGCAGTGGTTTGCACGCTCACCATCATAAAGCCTCGGGCCAGCGCCGGTTGCAGGATGATCTTATTGCCCGTGAACTCCATGATGCCTTTGCTGCCAGCCG
>NZ_BATR01000208.1 GCF_000739655.1 Verrucomicrobium sp. BvORR106
AGCAGCGGAGAAAGTCAAAAGATGGGGCAGATTGACCGGATGGGCAGCTCGCGGATCCGCACGACGCTGGTGGAAGCGGCGTGGAGGATCTGCAGGCTCAATCCGAACTGGAGGGGGGTGAGGAAATATCCCGAGGAACTGGGGCCTGAGGCCACGGTCCGTGGAGCCAGGAAGCGCAAGGCGATCGTGGCCTGCGCCCGGATGCTCATGGTTGATCTTTGGAGATTGCACGTAGGGACGGCAACGTTGGAAGGCCTGGGCTTGGAGCCAGCCACCACCTGAGAGCCGCCCTGCTGAAACACTTTCAGTCGGAGAATCTGATCGACCCAAGGCTTGGCCGCCGCAAGGTTTAGCCCGCATTACCAGAATGATCGATTCCTGACTGATCCTTGTAGCCCGCAAGGGCGAGATGCACGGCCCTGAGGGCCTGTGCGGATAGGAGCATGAGAGCAGGAGTAAAGCTGCTCAACAGCGCGTGTCGTAGACCGAGCTGCATCAAGGATCAGACGACAGAAAGAACCACGACGAACCCTCCACCCTCAAAGAGCAGCAACGCCGAAGAAAACCGCAAGTCACCTCACAAACCAATTGACCCGCCTCATAGGAGCC
>NZ_BATR01000207.1 GCF_000739655.1 Verrucomicrobium sp. BvORR106
TTGGCGGGGACAACGAGCGCAGTGGGGTGCCTGGTGATTAAGCGGCCGCCCGGGAGCAATACGCCCCCTACTCCTCTGCTCTCATATTCTGGTACGAGGAACTCACAAGAGGCGCCAAAGCGGCGATTCTCGCCGCAGTCCCAAAGATGCTTCGCATCCAGGTGCCGGGAACCCCGTGTTCTTTGAAACCTCCCACGGCTTTCGACATCGAATGTCCAGCATTTGCCCCACGCACACCAGCCTGCCTGCATCTCCATCTGCCGCGACGACTCCCGGTCTGCCGAAGCATCCCCAAACAGCGATGTCGTTGTCGATGTAAGGAAAACCGGCCAGGTGCGAGCGTTTTGGGGGTGGCCGCCAAGGAACCACCTTGAGAATGCCCTCCTCAGACCGAAGTTGATCCCAGTATGGGATCTGTAGCACAGCCCAAGGTTGGACGAGCCTTAAGCGAGTCAACCTTGGGTAGCGTCGCAGGAGATGATCAGGTGGGAAGGCCGACAGCACCTGCTTCGCCACCATCGCCATCAACACCTCCATGTCAGCCTCCAGGTTCCTTGGCAGAACGAACCAATCGCGCGCGTTTGGGGTGGCAGTCAAGGAACCGAGCGCTCCCA
>NZ_BATR01000206.1 GCF_000739655.1 Verrucomicrobium sp. BvORR106
TTGATCTTTCGTCGAAAATGCGGACGTAAAAAGTAGGGTTAGTTGTTTTTGATCGTATTTTCGAAGTCCACAGGTGACTGGTAGCCCAGTGCGCTGTGGAGTCGCACTGGGTTGTAGAAGGTTTCGATATAGTCAAAGATCATGGATCGTGCCTTGGTGCGGGTTGCTGGCAGTTGGCTGGCGAAGCACTCTGCTTTGAGCGTGGCCCAGAACGATTCCATGGCGGCGTTGTCGTAGCAGTTGCCCTGGCGGCTCATGCTTTGAGTGATGTCCCATGTCTCCAGACAGCGGCGGAACTGGTCGCTGGTGTACTGGCAACCTCTGTCGCTATGATGAACAAGCGCGTTCATGGACAGGTCGCGTGTTTGCAAAGCCCGCTCCAAAGCCACGGTGGGCAGTTGGGAGTGGAGGCTCTCCAGGGTGTTCCAGCCCACGATCCGACGGCTGCATAGATCCATTTCAGCGGCCAGATAGAGCCATCCTTCATGGGTGGGTATGTAGGTGATGTCGGTGAGCCAGACTTCATTGAGCTGGTCGGGGAGTTGCCGGTATTGAAGCAGGTTGGGGGAAGCCAGGGCGCCTTTGTCTGAGAAGGTGGTTCTGGGGATGTAGCGGCGTTTCTGGCGCACTTGCAGACCTTCTCTGCGCATGAGCCTGGCAATGCGGTTCTTGCCATGGCGCAGTCCTTTGCGCCGCAGGGCGTGCACGAGACGGGGGCTGCCATAGGTCTGG
>NZ_BATR01000205.1 GCF_000739655.1 Verrucomicrobium sp. BvORR106
AGAGACTGTGTCAAAACTGCTGGAGGGAATGAGGAGGCCGTGGCAGGTAGCTGACCATGAGTCGTTTCATCACTGGAGCAGACCGCGCTCAGGCCTCAATGTTTCCGGAGTGCCTCGAAGACTATGTCGGCCCCGAAAACACGGTGCGCTTCATTGATGCCTTTGTCGAAAATCTGGACTTGCAGCAGGTGCAACTGCCTGCCGCTCCCGCTTCTACCGGCAGACCCGGTTATGCCCCAGGCGACCTGCTCAAGCTTTTCGTCTATGGTTATCTCTACCGTGTGCGCTCCAGCAGGGAGCTTGAGCGGCTCACCCAACACAATCTGGAGGTCATCTGGCTGCTCAGACGCCTGCGCCCGGACCATAAAACCATCAGCGAGTTCCGGCGGGCCCACCGCACCGTCTTCAAGCAAGTCTTCCGGCAGTTCAACGTCCTGTGCCGGGATCTCAACCTCTTTGGAGCACAGATCGTCGCCATCGACGGCACCTTCTTCAAAGCCGACAACTCCAGAAGTCGCAATTTTACCAAACCCAAGCTCCAGGGGTTGATCACCACCGTGGACAAGAACATCGCTGAGTATCTCAGGGAGCTTGAACTCAACGATACCGCCTCAGGCTCCAGCGGCGGCGTGGAAAGCGAGAAGGTCGAGGACCTTCAGGACAAAATCACTCAGCTCCAGGCTGCCAAAGAGCGCTACGAGCAGATGCAGAGGGATCTGGAACTCAGCGGTGAAACCCAGATATCGCTGACTGACCCTGATGCCCGATTGGTCAAGAAGAGCACGGCCCAAGGCAGCGTGGTGGGATACAATGTGCAGAGCGCGGTGGATGGAGCCCACCATCTCATTGTCGACATCGAGGCCACCAATCAGGG
>NZ_BATR01000204.1 GCF_000739655.1 Verrucomicrobium sp. BvORR106
AAGGAGCGGAGCGACTGACACCTCCGGTAGACAGGAAAGTCGGGCCGACCCCGAAGGGGTCGCAGAAGGGGCTGCTTCGCTCGTGGCTTGCATCCACCCGAGCACTCAGGTCTTGCGTCTCCCGCGTAGCGGGGCGGGTATGCCGAAGGCATCACAGAAGGTAGCCGGAAGGTTGAAAGAGCGAAGCGACTGATACCTCCGGTGGGCTGGAAATGGGCCCGCCCCCGAAGGGGTCGCAGAAGGGGCCCTCTTGGTATATATCTAGATCGGTGGGTGCTTCAGCCTAAACCAGCGAAGCGTCTCAACCAGCAACGCGTCTCAACGTGCCGCTTGCGGCACATCTCAACTTCCTCTCTAGCTCTCCCCCATGATTCTCACTTGTCAGCAGATGCAGGAGGCTGAGTCGGCCGCCTTCGCCCGGGGTGTGCAAGCTTCAGATCTCATGGATGAGGCGGGCCTCGGCATCGCGGAGGTGATCCAGCAGTTCCACCCCGGCGGCGGCACGGCGGTGCTCTTCCTGGGCAAGGGGAACAACGCGGGCGACGCCCTGGTGGCGGCCAAGCACCTGTTGCAGGCTGGGTGGCAGGTGATCGCGTGGTGCACCTACCAGACAGCGGACTTCAAGCCGCTTCCAGCCCAGCATTGGGCGGAGCTGGAGGAGGTGGTGCCCCAATGCCAGTCGGTGGAGGAGATTGCGCGGCTGCAGGGGCGCGTGGTGTTGATCGATGGCTTGGTCGGCATCGGGGCCGCGCATGGACCGCTGCGCGAGCCACTGGCCGGGGCCGTGCGGGCCATGAATGAACTGCGGCAGCGTCGGCATGCGTACACTGTGGCACTGGATCTGCCCTCCGGACTCAATCCGGAGACGGGCGCACCTGAGGCGCCAACCGTGCAGGCGGATCTGACGGTGACCATT
>NZ_BATR01000203.1 GCF_000739655.1 Verrucomicrobium sp. BvORR106
GTACTCACTGGGGCAGCAGCCGATGAAGGAGCCGGGCTGACCCCGGTTCTTGAACCGTTTCCAGTCACCCACTTCCGAAGTGATGATGGCATAGCTGAGTTCACCCAGTCCTTTGGGGCGAACTTCGCCTGTCGGGGTTCTCTCCTGCGTCGCCTCAGATGCACCGGCCTTCACCGTCTTGAATTTGCTGATGGCCTGCTTTTTGAGCTCGTCGCTATCACTGTTTAGTTGCAGGCACATTCTCTGCATGGGCTCAAGCATGCCCACCAGCCACGCGCGGCAGGCGGCGAGCAAATCGGCTTTGAGCTGCTCCCAGTTCTTGGGCGTCCACCAGCCCTTGAGCTCCTTCAACCAGCCATGGTCCCACAGCAGGCTGCACCCTTGGGCTGCAATCTGACAACGCATCTTGATCAGCTGAGACCGTCGACGGTGATACCCTCGTTGTTGTTGTTTCTCCACCGAGGGGATCCGGACCGGGCGCAGGCAGGCTCGGTTGCCCCGGCTCACATAATCCCAGAGCAAGGAGGCCAGCTTGCGGGCGTCGCGTTTGTCGGTCTTGCGTTTGCCGCTGAGTTCCTGGGGGGCAACCACCATGCTGCCGGCTCCGGCACCTTCCAACTCACGGTGGAACTCCCAGCCGAAGCCACAAGCCTCCTGGACGCAATGGACTTCACAGCCTTGCTTGATGAGCCAGCCAACCAGTTCAACCCAGAGGCTGCGAGGATGCTTGCCCAGATTGAGCGGTTGGCCTCCGGCGACGATCAGGGCGCCTGCGGGAGTGTTTAGCTCCAGGTCCAGGCCCAGGGTGACACGGCGTTCCTGGCCGGCAAGATGGAGGGCCTTACAGATCGCTGCGTGACAAGGGATGGGGGTGTGCAAAGTATAGGTAGTCATGATGGTGTGGGTCAGTGCCTTTCGCGTGGCACCAGGCACGTTGCCTGTTGTTTACTGATCCCGCCATCATGGCGTCTGGTAT
>NZ_BATR01000202.1 GCF_000739655.1 Verrucomicrobium sp. BvORR106
GGAGCCATCAGAGAAAGTCAGCTGGTAGCCGGGGCCGCCGAGTCCTGCAGTGAGGTAGGAGAGCTGGGGGCGCTCCTTGTACTTCTGGGCGTAGGAGGAGGTGGAGGTGTTGTAGGCGTATTGGAAATAACTGCCGTCGCCCTGGACCCACTTGACCTGGGTGTTGGGGGTGCCGGTGCCGCTGAGGGTCACGCCCTCCTGGTAGGAGTGGGTCCAGCGGGGGCCGAGGTTGCCGGTCACCTGGAGATCGCCGATGACGGTGCTGCGCTGGTCATAGGTGACCTTGAAGTTGACGGCGGGGCCATAGGGCGGGGTGTGCACCACGGGCGTGTCAGTGACGAACAGGCCCGGGTTCATGGCGTTGAAGCTATGAGTCGCCATGGCGCCGGCCTCCAAGGGAGGGCAAGGTTCACAAACTGGAGGGGGGCCCTCTGGATCGGTGGCATGGACGCAGTGGCGGCCGAAGACGGTCTTGGCCTCTTCATCGTTCACATCGACATAGCCGGCGGGCAGGGCGGTGGCGGCGGGGACGAGGAAATAGCCGCTCATCTGCTGCTCCAGGGCCTGAGGGGGCACCCAGCTGTCGTAGAAGAGGTGCTCGTCGGTGAGGCGGTACTTGCCCTCGAGCGTCTCGGTGAGGGCGGAGTAGTGGTTGAACTTGAAGTGGATGACGGAGGGGGCGATGATGGTGCGTCCGCTGGTGCGCTTGATGACCTTGAGCGTGCCGCCCCCTTCATGGCTGTGAGCCTTGAGCTCGAAGGCGGAGAGGCCGTCTTTGATGAAGATGGCCTTTTCGTTGTCATCATGCACATCGGGGAAGATGGGGCGTTCACCCAGGGGGACGCAGATGGCATTGGCGGCGGTGAAGCCACAGAAGACGTTGCGCTCAGCCTTGTGATCGAGGAACCAGAGGACCTCACGGGCGCGAATAAGGGCATCGGCCGCATAGCCACCCAGAGGAAGGGTTTTGGCCTCTTCAATCAAGGGGCGCAGCTCGTCCTTCTGGCCCATGAGGGAGCGGCGT
>NZ_BATR01000201.1 GCF_000739655.1 Verrucomicrobium sp. BvORR106
GGCGCGGTCAGAACATAGGTAACACATTCGGTTCAGAACATGGGTTACACATGCCGTGAAGGTGGTTACAGGTTCTCTTGGGGTTTGTCAGCTTCAAACGAGGCGCTAGCGCCTCGTTTGAAGCTGAGCGTCGTGGGGTCCACCTGGCCCAGCAGCAGCCGGGAAAAATAGACATCCCAGTCTCCGTCGTGGCGGGGCTGGAGTCCGACATTCCATCCTGCAAGGCTGCCGGAGAGGAAGATCTGACCTCCCTGCCATCTGAGATTGCCGCAGCGAGAGATGATGCGCGTCTCCATGGTGCCATAGTCCAGGGCGTCAGGCAGGCCGTTGTAGCGCACGGTAGAACGTTGGTAGACTTCTGCGGGCATCTTCATGCCCAATGCTTCGTGCGGTCGCTGGTGATTGAACTCTTCACGCCACATGTCCAGCTCCTCCTGAGTGGAACCTCTGGCCCGGCTTTGTACTTCGTCTGCCAGGTCACGGTGCAACCGCTCATGAGCTCCATTGTCCTGGGGACAGCTGGGGCGGCCTCGTTCCAGATCAATGCCCAATGCCACCCACCGGCTGGAGAGCTGGCTGAGACCAAGCACGGCAGTGGAGCTGGCAAAGGGAGCACCGTTGTCGCTACGAATGGCTTGGGGCAGCCCATAGCGTTCAAAGAGTCTCTCAAAGCACTCCCAGACGGAGTGAGTACAGGCGTTGGGCAGCCGCCGGGTCTCCAGCACAAAGCGGGAGCACTCATCGCGCACGGTGAGTGGTTCACATCGTTTGGAGTCGACGTCGTACCACCAGCCCTTGAAGTCGACGGTCCAAACCTCATTGGGCTTTTGGGCCCGGCGTCCGGTGTTCAGATGCGAGGTGGAACGAACCACGCGTGGCCTGCGCTTTTGCACCAGGCCGCAGCTTTCCAGGACACGTTTGATGCTGCTTTCACTGGGAAGAGGCTCGCCCGGATGGGCGCGACGATAGAGCTCCTGGATCTTGCGAGCCCCCCAGGTGGGATGGCGCTCCCTGAGCGCAACCAAGGCGCAGGTGACCTGCTCAGAGAGCTGGGAGGCGTGAGAGTGAGGGCGACGACTCTGGTCTGCCATGCCTCCCAGCCCCGATTGAAGGAATCGTTCCTTCCATTTGTAGCCGGTCTTGGCGCTGATGCCGTATTCCCGGCACAGAGCGCGGAAGTTGAGGGTGCCGAGGGCCTTTAAAGCGAATTCAGTCTTTTGGTTCATAGGATTAACGGAGGGCCACGGCATGG
>NZ_BATR01000200.1 GCF_000739655.1 Verrucomicrobium sp. BvORR106
CGCACTCCAGTCGAAGTTCTCCCTCGAAGAGGATGGGGCGACAAGCCCAACGTTGACGAGCTTCCAGCGAGTCTACGTTGGGAAGAGGTGTTGGAGGGTTGCTACTCCGAAGGAGTTGTGGCGGTCTGAGTGCCTTTCGCATCCAAGGTTCCTTGGCAGTCACTAACTGAAGCTTCTGCGGCATGGTTCTCGCCTTCGAATGCCAACCACCCATCGCCCTGCTCCCAGCCGTGCCAGCGGACACCTTGGCCTCTTGATCCTCTCGGCAGTCTCGCCGCCAAAGACCGGGAAATTTGTGCCTACCAAGGAACCTGAGAAGCTGACATGGACGTGTTGAAAGCGGTGGGAGAAAGAGAATGCTGACGGCTTTCCCACCTGATCATTTCCTGTGGCGACACCCAAGGTTGACTCGCTTAGGGCTCGTCCAACCTTGGGCTGTGCTACAGATCCCATACTGGGATCAACTTCGAACTGAGACGGGTGCCTCTAGGTGGTTCCTCGGCGGCCACCCCAAAATGCGCGCCGTTGGTCCGTTCTCCTTACGTCGACAACGATACCGGCATGGGGACTGGCAGGCAGAAGGGAAACCCCAGAGCTGTTGTTTGCTGAGGCAGCCTGGACAAGCTTGGTCGTCGAAGGGGTCGAACAACCGTTTCGGAAGTTGTTCCCGCGTCAGCCAATGTAACCAAGAGCCGGGACGGCTCTTCTACATTGGATGAAGCATCATTTCAGCGAACCGTCTGAAAGCGCACCCACTTCCCAGCTCCGCGCTTGCTTTTCTCGCCGCAGTCCCAAAGATGCTGCGCATTCAGAAGGAGGGAGTTCTTGGGTAGGATGGAGCATGCACCGGCCTCCGATGTCGGAGGCCTGGCGGCATGCAGTCTCCTTTGCGCAGTCAGCATCTGGCGACGAAGTCGCTTTGGGACTGCGGTGAGCATCACCGCTTTGGAGAGGCCTGTGTCAGCCAATCATTCCCACTCCCATCTCCGGAGCCCCTGACCTGGCTAGGTCTGGTCTGGGCACACTTTTACCCTGTTGGACGTCCAATGGTTCCAGGCCATCTCAAGAACCGCCAAAGCGGTGTCGAGCCACCGGCACTCCAAGACGCTGGCGCGAGGTTGGATGAACCAACGAATAGATGACCATTCTTCATGAAGCGGACATGGCTCCAGCGCCGGCATTGTCGCGAAGCGTCTTGGAGTGCGTGCGGCTCGACGCCGCTTTCGCCGGCGGGTGGCAGAAAGGCGTTGGATTGA
The DNA here is from genome assembly GCF_000739655.1 of Verrucomicrobium sp. BvORR106. Taxonomy (GTDB): domain Bacteria; phylum Verrucomicrobiota; class Verrucomicrobiia; order Verrucomicrobiales; family Verrucomicrobiaceae; genus Verrucomicrobium. Next base: position 1,257 of record NZ_BATR01000200.1, read on the forward strand.
TGGGTGGCCTGCTGATTATGCGGACAAGCGGGGCCACAGGGCGCACGCCCCTCCCCTGCTCCCATCTTCAGGTACGAGGAACTCACAGCGCCGCCAAAGCGGCGGTTCCCGCGCGCACTCCACAGATGCTTCGCATCCAGGTGTTGGCGCCAGGGATTGGTTTGAGGATCCAACAGCCTCCGATCTCACCTGCTCCCTCGCCAGCTTCCGCCCCACCCCTGACCTCAGGTCTGATGTCTGGCGTCTGGCAGTCTGGGGTCTCCCGCCTCCTCCCCCCGTTTCGCGGGTCGATCGCAGAC
>NZ_BATR01000199.1 GCF_000739655.1 Verrucomicrobium sp. BvORR106
CTAGCTTTTGCCCACATTTTTCGATGCTTGCGCCATTCGCCAGCCCTCGGTCATGTCGTGCAGGCGCGTCAGGCCCCGCCATAGCGCCTCAGCTCCGGGCGGCGGACTGCTGGGTGCTCCACGGTGTCCTGCCAGTTGCCCGATCCACCTCATCGCCTGCCCCAGGCTCAGGGGCCGGCCGGCGGTCCCAGTCTTGACGCTTTCAAAGTGGGCTCGCAATACCTCCTGCTCCAGTTCGCTCAACCATTTCCCGGCTGGCCCTTCAGGCTCCTGGCGCGCCGCGCTCACCAGGCTCATCAGCCGCACTGCCACCAGCAGATCCAATACGATCATCACCTGCGCCGACCTCGCCTGCTGCATCCGGCGGCTCTCCACCTTGCACCCGCTCTTGAGCACCCGGTGCATCACTTCGATCTGCCACCGCCTCGCATACCAGCCCACCACGCGCTGAAGTTCGATGACATCACTTATCGGCCAGGTCGTCAACAACACCCATTCCAGCGCGGGCTGCCCCTCCGGGGGCCGCGGCTCCCTCACCATGATGATGTTCACCCTCACCGGCTGCTCGTGCCCCTTGTATTTGCGCTGATGCGCCGGCACCTCCAGGCTCACCGGGATCCACAACGCCTCCACCTGCCTCTTCTGGGTCCCATGGATTCCTTTGGGGGCGGGCATCGAGATCTGCCAGCAGACCTGCGCGGGTTGCGACTCCAGATGCTCCCACAGTCGCACCACCGGATCGGATGACTCAGAGGCGTCCTGCTGCAACTGCCGGTCATGTTGAGCCCGCACCAGCAGATGAAAGCGCCCCTGATGTTGCTCATGGAGCCGCTGGGCCTCCACGAGCAGTTCATACATGTCGGCCTCACGATCGGCGATGTTGATCACGGCCTCCACCTGGGGCAGCTCTTCACAGAGCTGCGCACTGTCCTGCACGCTGCGCACCCACCGGTGGCTTTCCTTTTGCTGGCTGCTCTGGCGGTTGCGTTCGCCGGGCTTGCGTGCCTTTTGGGCCTCACCATCGCGGGCGTAGATTTCGCACCCCTGCAAGCCATGCACCCCTTCGTGCTCCCCCAGCAACAGGGTGGTGTGGACATGAAAGCCGCGGAACTTGTCGCTGTTGCCAATCGGCCCTCTGCCTTCCATCGCCTCGTGGGTGGTGAAGTTGGTCGTCGTCGTGTCTTGAACCGCCAGAACCACTCCAGGGCAGTGGTGGCGACGCAAACGTTCGGTGGTGGCCTGGGCGGCACTCTGGACGATGGAATGAGGTTGCACGTGCGCTCCCTGTAACAGCCTGTAAGTCGCCTTCAAGGGGGCGCTGCTCTCACATTGCTGGGGCAAACTTTGTCCTGGCTGGCGGATCATGGCCCCCAACAGGGAACAGAGGCGTTGATCCCGCCTGAGATCACCACAATCCACCTGGGCAAGCTGCTCGCGGGCCCAGGCTTCGCGATGCTGGCGGGGCAACCCTTGAGCTCTCTGGCGCAGGGCGGCAATTTCTTTGTCAGGACGGTCCATCCTTCCTCATGGCCCATGCCGTCAAACGTTGCTTCAGACATGTTAATAAATGTGGGTAAAAGACA
>NZ_BATR01000198.1 GCF_000739655.1 Verrucomicrobium sp. BvORR106
ATTAGACGCCATGATGGCGGGATCAGCAAACAACAGGCAACATGCCTGGTGCCACGCGAAAGGCACTGACCCACACCATCATGACTACTTATTCTTTGCACACCCCCATCCCTTGTCACGCAGCGATCTGCAAGGCCCTCAATCTTGCCGGCCAGGAACGCCGTGTCACCTTGGGCCTGGACCTGGAGCTAAACACTCCTGCCGGCACCCTGATCGTCGCTGGAGGTCAACCGCTCAATCTGGGCAAGCACCCTCGCAGCCTCTGGGTTGAACTGGTTGGCTGGCTCATCAAGCAAGGCTGTGAAGTCCATTGCGTCCAGGAGGCTTGCGGCTTCGGCTGGGAGTTCCACCGCGAGTTGGAAGGTGCCGGAGCCAGCAGCATGGTGGTTGCTCCCCAGGAGCTCAGCGGCAAACGCAAGACCGACAAACGCGATGCCCGCATGCTGGCCTCCCTGCTGTGGGACTACGTGAGCCGGGGCAACCGAGCCTGCCTGCGTCCGGTCAGGATCCCCACGGTGGAAGTTCAACAGCAACGAGGGAGTCACCGCCGCCGGGAGCAGGTGGTCAAGCTGCGTGGTCAGATTGCATCCCAGGGACGCAGCCTGCTGTGGGACCATGGCTGGTTGAGGGATCTCGACAGCTGGTGGGCACCCAAGAACTGGGAGCAGCTCAGAGCCGATCTGCTCGCCGCCGGCCGCACGTGGCTGGTGGGCATGATTGAGCCCATGCAGAGACTGTGCCTGCAATTAAACGGTTATAGCGAGGAGCTCAAAAAGAAGGCCATCAGTGAAGTCAAGCCGCCGAAGTCTGCCACCAGGAAGTCCGAACCAGGCTTGCCCTTGAATGCGGCCCATCCTCCCACAGCGTCGGAGGAGGCCCCAGCAGCCAAGGTTCGACCCAAAGGATTGGGCGAACTCAGCTATGCCATCATCGCTGCAGAAGTGGGTGACTGGAACCGGTTCAAGAACCGGGGTCAGCCCGGCTCGTTCATCGGCTGCTGCCCCAGTGAGTACAGCAGCGGAGAAAAGCAAAAGATGGGGGAGATTGACCGGATGGGCAGCTCGCGGATTCGCACGACGCTGGTGGAAGCGGCGTGGAGGATCTGCAGGCTAAATCCGAACTGGAGGGGGGTGAGGAAATATCCCGAGGAACTGGGGCCGCAACGCACGGTCCGTGGAGCCAGGAAGCGCAAGGCGATCGTAGCCTGTGCGCGGATGCTCATGATCGATCTTTGGAGATTGCACGTAGGGACGGCAACGTTGAAAGGCCTGGGCTTGGAGCCAGCCACCACCTGAGGGCCGCCTTGCACAAACACTTTCAGTCGGCGAATCTGATCGACCTCCGGCTTGGCCGCCGCAAGGCTTAGCCCGCAAAATTAGAATGATCGATTCCTGACTGATCCTTGTAGCCCGCAAGGGCGCGATGCACGGCCCTGAGGGCCTGTGCGGATAGGAGCATGAGAGCAGGAGTAAAGCTGCTCAACAGCGCGTGTCGAAGACCGAGCTGCATCAAGGATCAGACGACAGAAAGAATCACAACGAACCCTCCACCCTCAAAGAGCAGCAACGCCGAAGAAAACCGCAAGTCACCTCACAAACCAATTGACCCGCCTCATAGGAGCC
>NZ_BATR01000197.1 GCF_000739655.1 Verrucomicrobium sp. BvORR106
GCACTTATAGTCGGGTCGGAGTTATTCATCAATCGGCGGTCAGGGGCTCCCTCTGAAGCCCCCAGCCGCCGCCGATTGTGAATAACTGCGCCGCGCGCCGCTGGCGTTTTGGCGCTATCCTTGGAGGCCGGGCGGTGGTGGCCGCCACCGCCCGGTGCATGCACGCCCCCCTCACCAATAGCCGCACTCAGCGTTTGACGCTTGTTTGGAGAGTTTGGGTCGGGGGTGTGCCTCCAGGCTGCAACGAATCCTCAGACAATTTCGCTCGACGAACTTCTATAAGTACTTCGCCCAGGCCTGGAGCTGCATGCCCTTATTGTCGGCCTTTTTGGTCCCACTGACAATCCCTTCCACGCCATGAAAACATCGCGTTGTCCGGGGCGCTCCACGGCCCAAGTGCCGGCTGCCACCCCTGTTGCAGGTTGCACCCCTCCTCAAGGCGTCCATGCCGCCTTTGTCGGCATCGACTGGGGCAGCCAAAAGCATGCCTTCAGTCTGCGCCGCAGCGGCGCGAGCCTAGGGGAGGTGCGCAAAGGCACCTTCACCATGAAACAAATCCCCGACTGGGTCTGCGAACTGCGCCAGCAGTTCGCCCCGGGCCGGGTCATCGTCGCCATGGAAAACCACCGGGGAGCCCTGCTTTACGCCCTGGCCCAGCATGCCGACTTCATGGATCTGGTGCTGGTGCCCACCCGCAGTGCCGCGCAATATCGCCAAGCCTTCTGCTCCAGCGGAGCCAAGGCCGACGGACCGGATGCTGACAGCCTGCTGGACATGCTCTATCACCATCAGGAAAAACTCTCCATCTGGCAGCCCGATGATGAAGACACCCGCCTGCTGGCCGCCCTCTGCCAGATGCGGCGTGACGCCGTGGATGAGCGCACCCGGCTGGGCAACCACCTGGCCGCCCGGCTCAGACTGGCCTACCCGGTGGCCCTGGAGATCTGCTCATCTATTACATCGAACCTTGGTCTGGAACTGCTGCACCGCTGGCCCACCATGGCCCAGCTCCAGGCGGCACGGCCGCAGACCTTGCGCCAGTTCTTCCATCTTCACCACATCCACCAGCCCCAGCTGGTGGAGCAACGCCTGCAACTCATTGCCCAGACGCAAGCGCTGGTGTGCGCCCCTTCGGTTCTCATCCCGGCCCATCTCGACATCAAACGCATGGCCGCGGAGCTGCGGGCGGTGCTGTCAGCCGTTGACGACTATGACAAACGCATTGCCGTCCTGTACGCCAAACATCCCGACGCAGGCATCTTCAAGAGCCTGCCTGGAGCGGGGCCGGCCATGGGCCCCCGGCTGCTGTGCGCCCTGGGAAGCCAGCGGGAGAGGTGGCCCAGTGCACTGGAGCTACAGACCTTCAGCGGCCTCTCACCCGTGCGCATTGCCAGCGGCAACACGAGCTGCATCCAGATGCGGCGGGCCTGTCCCAGGTACTTCCGGCAGACGTTCCATGAGTTCGCCAGCAGCTCGATCCGCTACTGTCATTGGGCGAAGGCTTACTACGAAAAGCAGAGAGCCCGCGGCAAGCAGCATCATACGGCTTTGCGCAGTCTGGCATGGCGCTGGGTGCGCGTCATATGGCGGATGTGGCAAGACCACACGCCCTACCAGGAATCGGTACTCATGGCAGAGCGACAGCGCTACCAGGGAGTAGCTCACCCAGCTACTCCCACAGACTGCCCAACGGAGTGAATAACTTCTTAAAAAGAGGTTGCAGCTTAACTCAGACTCTCTCCAAAA
>NZ_BATR01000196.1 GCF_000739655.1 Verrucomicrobium sp. BvORR106
TCGTGTGCCTGGCATGAATGTGAACTATCAAACTTGAAACGAAGTATTGACGGAGCCGATGACAGCAACCGTAGCCGAACTGCAAGGTGATGCCCGTGAGGGTAGGGCCGAAAGAAGCAGGAGGCAAACCTGCGGCCGCAGGAACACGAACAGCCAGAGAGGCCTTGCGCGGGCGGTGAGCGTGCGAGGAAACGCGAAACCCAGAGGTCATCAAGACGCGGAGGGTAGAGGCTGGCGGCGCGCGGGGAAAGTGCACATTCTTACCCAGGGAGACCTTGTCTGCGAGAGCGGGCAAGGAGTCAGCAGAAGCCATAGTAACCCGACAGAGCCGGGAGCCCGTGAGGGCTCATCAAACTGCCACCGGAACGCTTTGGGAGGAGAAGGGCTGAAGGAGCCTGAGAGCCAAGCTCTGGAGAGCATTGGGCCCGAGTCAAAGAAGCAAGAAGGTCCGACGTCAGCCCGGGGGCCTGCAAGGAGCAGGTTGCTGGGAACGAACCGGGGATGGCCCATGCGGTGCAGCCGCGTCAAGCCCCCTCGGGACCGGACAAGACCGGAGCCCGCATGAACTCTGAACGGACAGCAAGGCTCACAGAAATGATGGAGAAAGTGGTGCACCCGGACAACTGGGAGGCGTCATTGCGTGCGGTGGAACGCAACGCAGGGGCACCCGGACCCGACGGGATGAAGACCACGGAACTAAGAGCGCATCTCTCCCAACACGGGGAGGTGCTCAAGAGAAGGTTGCTTGAAGGCAGTTACCAGCCTGGAGCCGCGAGGCGAAAGGACATTGCCAAGGCAGGCGGGGGAGCCCGTCCGCTGAGCATCCCCGACGTGCAGGACCGCTTTGTGCAGCAGATGCTGCTGGGCGTGTTGAGCCTTGAGTTTGACCCGTTGTTTAGCGAGAGCAGCTACGGGTTCCGCATGGGGCGCAGCGCCCACCAGGCCGTTGAGGCGGCAAGGGGTTATGCGAAGGAAGGCCATACCTGGGTCGTGGACATGGACATCACAAAGTTCTTTGACCACGTCAATCATGACATCCTGATGCATCGCATTGGGCAGGTGGTGGGCGACAAACGGGTGCTCAAAATCATCGGCCGGTACCTGAGAACCCAGGTGGTGATGCCTGATGGGTTGAAGGTCAGCAGTGAGGAGGGCACGCCGCAAGGCGGGCCGCTGTCACCGTTGCTGGCCAACATCTATCTGGATGCCCTGGACAAGGAGCTGGAGAAACGGGGGCTGCGCTTTGTGCGCTATGCCGACGACTGCAACATCTACGTGAAGAGCGAAGCCGCCGCCCAACGGGTGATGGCCGGGCTCAAGGAGTGGATGAGCCGCAAACTCAAGCTGAGCGTCAACGCGAGCAAGAGCGGGGTGGGACGGCCCTGGGAGCGCAAGTTCCTTGGGTTCGTGATCACCATCGTACTGCTTATAGCGGTGTCGAGTCAGAGCCTTGCCCGCTTTGCGGACGAGGTTCGCTTGAAGTGGAACGGGCGGCAGTCGTTGAGCAGCGTGGAGCTGCGGGACCAGTGGAATCGCTACATCCGGGGTTGGTGGGGGTATTTTGGGAAGGCCGAGGACCGCAAGGCGGTGTACCGCAAAGAAGGGTGGGTGCGTCGGCACATCCGCAAATGCTTCTGGCAACGGTGGCATGGGAGTGTGGGGCGCATCAGAGCGCTGCGACGCATGGGAGTGGCAGAGCACCAGGTGAAGATCGGCTGTAGCAGCCGCGGAGCTTGGGCGATGTCGACCAACAGTGTGATGAACCAGGCGTTGAGCAACGCGACGTTGAGAAAGCAGAAGTTCCTGATGCCATCAGATCTGACACGATAAGGCGTGCAGGCTTCAACCGCCGGATGCGGATCCGCATGTCCGGTGGTGTGGGAGGGTCAGGGGGCGCAATCCCCCTGACCCGACCCGAT
>NZ_BATR01000195.1 GCF_000739655.1 Verrucomicrobium sp. BvORR106
CCCAAGTTCCGCAGCTGCGGGAGGCCGTTCTCGCAACGGTGGGGGCTGGCGGGCCGCCCCCACCCATTTTTCGGGACTACATTTTGCTCAGTCCAGACCTTCGCGCCCTGTGATGACTCGGTTGCGCACCGGCAGCCTCAGCCCCAGATGCTGCAGCAACTCCGCCACTCTGGGGGCGGGTCTGGCCACCGTACGCACCCGCATCTCGATGCGTTCCTCCCCACGCCTTACCGGCACCACCACGTCCATGCTCTGGATCGTCGCCACCTCTTCCACCAGTTGCCGGGCACTCGTGCCCAGCCCCTTGCCCCTCATCCACTGTTCCAGCGTCCGCCACATCGCCAGCGCCAAAAAACACACCAGGATGTGCGCTTCCACACGGCATGCCAGTTGATGGTATACTGGACGCAGTCCCAGATCGCTCTTGGCCGTGCGGAACGCCGCCTCCGCCTGCGTCAGCTGCACATACCACTTCCACAACTGCGCCGGATCACGCTCCGTGCAGTTGGTGCGCAGCAAATAGGCTCCATGAACCAGCTCCGACCATTGGTCGCGCTCCTCCCGCACTTTGATGTTGAGATCCACCGCCCGTCCAGACTCATCACGCTTCAAACTGACCTCCACCTGCCGGGCCGCCGCTGAGTACCGTCCCAGCCACCGGCCCACCCGTGTCATCACTGCATCGATCTTTTCGGGCTGGCTCACTGGCTTGTGCCGCAGCTTTGAACCCACCTTCTCAAGCTCCTCCATGAGCTTCTGACGCTGACGTTCCAACATGGCTCGCTCCTTTTGGGCCCGTGCCGCACTGCGGCACAACACGAACTGCTCAGAGTCTCCCTTGTCGGGATGATCCACCAGACGGGCTTCCACATCTGGCTGCACCTGGCTCCAGCCTTCCTTGTCCAGCAAAGCCGCCTCAAAGTGGCGCAACTCGCTCTTGGGGGTGCCCACCAGGTAACGGGCTCCACGCTCGCGCAGGAACTCGATGTTGTCCTCGCTGACCATGCCCCGGTCCATGACCCACACCCGGTTGGGCTGGCCGTACTTGTCCTCCATGCGTGTGACCACCTCCTGCACCGTGGTCACATCGGTGCGGTTGCCAGCAAAGACCTCGTAGGCCAGCGGCAGGCCCTCAGGAGTGCAGACCAGACCAATGCACACCTGCTTGCAGTCGCTGCGCTTGTCCCGGCTGTACCCCCGGGCGGCCAGTTCGTTGCCCAGGGCCTGCCCTTCAAAGAAGGTGCTGGTCACATCATAGAGCAGGAACTCGAAGTTCACGCCAAACCAGTCGCGGTAGCGTTCCATGAGATGGGTACACAGACGGTCCTTGTGTTTGCCCAGCACATCCAGACCACGGTAGAGACGGTCATCGTTGACCTTGTCCCAGGGCACCCCGGTGAGATCCTCCAGGGCGGTGCGCTGGTACCAGTGCTGGGCAATGCCCAGCTCCGAGGGCTGGGCGCAGAAGCGCGCCACGGTGAGGATGGAGGCCACGATGGGCCAGGGGACCGCCTCATCACCTGGTTCGATGAGTTCACCCAGCACTTTGGACAGCCCCAGCCGGTGCCAGAGCGCCAGCCCGAGATAACAGCGGCCAAACTCCCGGGAGCGTTCCACACGCAAACCCCGGACGTTGGCCGTCTCCCAATGATCTGCGTCAGGCTTGTCACTGCCAGTGGCCTGATCCAGACGGGGCTGCTTTTGAACCGGGCGGCCTTCCAGCAGAGCCTGCAGGTCCTCCCATCCAGCCTCTTCATGGGGATCCTCCCCGGTGAGCTTGCCCAGGCGGGCGACAATGCGCTGGCGGGGGCCTTTGTCGGTGCGCACCGATTCGCACAGCGTCCAGTACTCGTAGCACTGGCCCTGAACATGCTTGCGCTGGCGCTTGAGGAACATGTCTTACGCTGGGCGCAAGAAGCCAGTCCTCAAGAGTGGATTCGGGACTACACGGTGTTTGGAGACCTCGACCCACGTAAAATCAAGGGCTGGCGCGTCGGCCGAACCCGAAAAAAGTCAAAAACCAGGGGGGTACTGCGGAACTAAGGCTAA
>NZ_BATR01000194.1 GCF_000739655.1 Verrucomicrobium sp. BvORR106
TCCGTGGCCGAGCTGAGCGCCATGCCGTGATCGAAGTCGAAGTTGTAAACCTCGCTCCCGGCCGGCGTTTGGATCTCCATCCGGCTGAAGAAGACGGTGACGTGGCGGCTGAAAGGGTCCGGATTGCGTTGGGGATCTTGGGCCAACGGGACAAACACGTCAGGCTGGGTGAAAGTGTAAGTGTAGTTCCCGCACGGACCGCTGACCTGGGTCTGCATGGAAACCGCGCCCAGGGTGGCATCACTCTGGCACACGAGCTGCCGGATGCCTCCGAAGTTGGTCACCGAGTTGTCTGGCAACGTGACTTTTTTCACCAACCGGGGCATCCCCAGCTGGCTGCGCGAGGCAAATCCGTCGCCAGAAACTTCCAGATATTTGTTCCCGTGGTTGAACTCGTACTCAAACTTATACTCACCACCCCGCTCGTCGGTGATGCGGGTGAGAGAGAAATGCCTGTGTTGAGGATCAGGCGGTCCATCGGCATCCAGGTCGATGGCAGGGATGGGCTCAATCTCGGTCTCATACTGGTAGCTGACCGTTTGCCCACCTCGCACCACGGATGAGAGATAGCGCACCAGATCATCGCCGGTGTTCTGGGTGGAGTAGCCGTACTGAATGTTCTCGCCTGATGGTCCACGGACGGCCGTGACCACCCCATTGTTCTGGGTGATGGTGACCACCTGATTGGGACGATCAGGATCGTGGATCTTGTCAGGGATGAGCGTGGTGTCCGACGGGTAGCTGTAGAGGAGCTCGTTGCCCCAGCGGTCTTCCACTTTGGTCAATCTGGCATAACTGTAGGTGTCAAAGTATGCATAACCCCCAACTTCGCGGTTGATGGGCATCCCCTGGAAAAGAAGCGACATTTCATAGGTGCAGACGGTCCCGTACTTCTTCCGGTGCACGAACCCGGTCACGACATTGTTGACATCATAGAGCGTCTCCAAGGTATCCTGGGCGGTCTTTGCATTCTTCTTTTCCTCCCGCGAATGCGTCCACACATGATGATCGTAGAGCTCCCCTTCAGGATCCCGCAAGGTTCTGAAGAAGACCGTGGCATTGCCTTGCTCATCGGTCACCACAGCCTTCATGTAGTCTTCTTCGATGCGCACGCTTGCACAAAGATTTGAAGACCATCCTGGTCCGAACGGCGCGTCAGGAAGCTCGGCCGGACGCAGCCCATTCCCTAGATTCCAGATTTGCTCTTTCGCACTGCGGCGGACGGAAAGAGCAAGAAGGGAGCTGTCCACGCTTGAATAGACATCCGTAACCGCATGACTCAGTTGACGGGTGAACGCATCTACAAACGTCTCTTCCGGCGCTTCCCCGCTCTCATCCTTTACCTGCGGTTTGCTGTCAGCCATCGGCATCCCGTTGAGCCCTATTTTCCGGTACGAAGGCCCCGCTGCGTCGCTGGCAGAGATTCGAAATCCGATCTGGCCCGCCCCTGTTTCCTGAACGGGTTCAAGAACGATCCTTTCCACTTCTCCGTCGTCAAGGAGGGACCCGGACCGCGGCTGGAGTTCGACGATTTGCTCAGACTTGGTCTCACCAGGCTTTACCACGAAGTGCTCAAGCCCCAGGTTTTGGCGTGAAACCCCCACCCCATCCAGAAGTTTGATCTTGATCTTGTTGTAGTAGTAATAGTACCACCGCGTGGCAGGCTCCTCGAAGGTGACCCGCAACTTTATGAGCTCACTGTCCCAACTTTCATTACTGGTGTAGACGCCGGTTTGAGGGATGACTCCGAAGGGCAACGGAGAAGAATAAGACCAACGATTTTCGGACTGGGCCTGAAGACCTTGATGATGGGGCAGCCATTGATCCCACTGAGTTCCCACTTCCAGATCCAACGGCGAGGAGGAATTTTCCGCTGAAAGGGCTCCGGAACGAGAACGCTCCCAATTTATGATGGCCCAGTACCCCCCTTGGGACATGCTATAGTCGAAAGTCGCATAGCTATACATCAGTTTTCCCCAGAGAGCTTCAAATCCGACCCCCACGCCCATCTCACCATCGGGACGACTGGGCTCTGAATATTCAAAAAACGATTCGTCCTCCGGCGTCCCGGCCGCAATCGGCGCGGGAACGGGAGGATTAAATTGCCCCCCGGGGTTTCCTCCAGGTGCATTGCCCACCCATGGAATCACGGGTGCCGCACCAGCAGGGCCTTCTGGAGCGGTGCCTGGCGCCCCCTGCCCCACTTCGTTGGTATCGATCGTGCCGTCGGCGTCCGAGTCCACGATCAGTGGATGCAGATCATAGAGGTATTCAGTGAGGTTGACGAGCCCGTCGTTGTCAGGATTGGCCTGCGCATCCGGCATCCGCAAATCCAGCCCTCCCAATGGAAACTTCCACAGACCATACTTGTGCTCCCAGGCATCTGACATGCCATCACCATCCAAGTCTCCCGGAGCGACCCGCACAAATCGAGGGCGCGTGGAACCAAGCGCGACCTCGGCCCAGTCCACCTTGCCGTCTGCATCGGCATCAGTGTTGGGAATCGGCCCCGTCGGATATATCCGGCTTTCCATGAGAACCAGCAAATCCCCCAACCACCCCCTTGTACGGGTGTCAGGATTGGTGGGATCAAGCATCAACCGCGCCTCCTCCACGTTGAGTACCCCATCGCTATCGGGGTCCTCCGTCGCGTCTGCCGCATTGGACGGTTGCAACCCATAGGTCGCCTCAAACGCATCGGTCATGCCATCGCCATCGGCGTCATATTGGGAGAGGTTGGCGTTCAACGCGACACCCGTCTGATACTGGTCCAGATTGGACGTACCGTTGCCATCAAGATCACCGGCACCATCCGTACCATGCTGGGGATTGAGCCCATAAAAGACTTCGATCCGGTCCGGAATCCCATCCGTGTCCGTGTCGGTGAGATCCACAAGGGCATGGTCGGTGTACAACTCCCCCCAGCCCAGCGACACGCTGCGACTATAGGCATTGAGCGGGTTGGTTTGAAAGACTATCAACTCCTCGTAGTCGGTCAAACCGTCGTCGTCGCTGTCGACATCGCTGTCGCTGGTGCCGTAGTTTTGCTCTTGTACTGCATCCAATCCATCACCGTCGTTGTCTGGTGGGGGCAGGTACGGAGTGTCATCCGCCCAGTTCAAGATCCCATCCTGGTCAGCGTCACCAAAGACATCGCCATACCAGTTGACCAGATTGAGGGAGCTGTAGTTGGCATCGTCTTGGGGAAACGGATCGAGATCATCCGAGATACCATCCCCATCGGCATCGATGAAAGCATATGGAACTGGATCAAAGAAGTTCGCCGTTCCATCACCGTCGGCATCCTGCAAGGCAGTCGCGCCCCACGTGATGCTGTTGGTGCTGCTGTAGTTGTCCGGATCGTTGGGCGCAGGATCAACCGGGTTCTTGAACCCGTCACCATCGTAGTCCGAATAGCTGGCTCCTGGATAGCCAGGCAAACCTCCAGAGTAACTGATCCCCGAAAACCCATGAAGCTCGTCATAGTCACTGACGAAGTCCCCGTCACTGTCCCAGTTCACAGGACTGGTGTTGGTCAGATGAACTTCATCACCATCATTTATGCCATCGTAGTCACTGTCATAGAGATAGGGGTCTGACCCCACTACCGCTTCTTCATCATTGGTCGCCCCATCACTATCAGCGTCGGAACTGACGTTGTTCATATCCACCAAGGAGGTAACCGCCTGGTTTTGAGGATCAATCCAGGCATCAATCTGGCCGTCAGAGTCAGTGTCCGACCAGCTGGAACGGCCAGAAGGCACCGGGCCCAGAATCATCCAGAGGCAGGTCCAAATTTGAAGCCCCTCCACCCAGAGG
>NZ_BATR01000193.1 GCF_000739655.1 Verrucomicrobium sp. BvORR106
AAACTCCCTGTGAAACAGCCTGTCTGAAGACTTCAACGCTTCAGCGGTTGCAGTTAAAGGTTCGGGTGGCAGCCCGGCCAAACCCAGAGGTTCTCTGAAAACTGAACAAGGACAAACTAAGAGTGATTGAAAAAGCATTTAGCATCAAGACGATCGGATGATTAGTAGTGTTGAGCTGAATCGATTACTCGACTTGCACCCACACCCTATCAACGTGGTAGTCTTCCACGATCCTTCAGGGAGAACTCATCTTGGGATGGGCTTGGCGCTTAGATGCTTTCAGCGCTTATCCCTTCCGTACATAGCTGCCCAGCTGTGCCACTGACGTGACAACTGGAACACCAGAGGTACGTTACTTCCGGTCCTCTCGTACTAGGAAGTAAACCCCGCAATTCTCCAACGCCCACGGAGGATAGAGGACCGAACTGTCTCGCGACGTTCTGAACCCAGCTCGCGTGCCGCTTTAACCGGCGAACAGCCGGACCCTTGGGACCTTCTCCAGCCCCAGGATGCGACGAGCCGACATCGAGGTGCCAAACTTCATCGTCGATATGAACTCTTGGATGAAATCAGCCTGTTATCCCTAGCGTACCTTTTGTCCGTTAAGCGACGGCAATTCCACATTAAACCGCCGGATCACTTTGGCCTACTTTCGTATCTGCTCGACTTGTAGGTCTCACAGTTAGGCGTGCTTATGCCAATACACTCAACACGCGATTGCAAACCGCGCTGAGCACACCTTCGCGCTCCTCCGTTACTCTTTGGGAGGATACCGCCCCAGTAAAACTGACCGGCTGCCATGGTCTCATGCCCTTTAAGGGGTTACAATTAGACTCGCCAATACCAAAGGGTGGTGTCTCACTTTTGGCTCTGCCGGACCCGAAAGTCCGGCTTCACAGCCTCCCACTTACTCTGAGCATTGAAATCAGCGAATCAGTGACAGCTTACAGTTAAGGTGCATAGGGTCTTTCCGTCCTTCCGCGGGTAGGCGGCATCTTCACCGCCACTACAAATTCACTGAGCCCCTCGTTGAGACAGCGGTCAACTCGTTACACGATTCGTGCAGGTCGGAACTTACCCGACAAGGAATTTCGCTACCTTAGGACCGTTATAGTTACGGCCGACATTCACGGGGACTTGGGTTCAAAGCTTCGCCTTGCGGCTAACATCTTGCCTTAATCTTTCCGCATTGGTCACGTGTCACATCGTATACATAGACTTTCGTCTTCGCACAATGCTGTGTTTTTGATAAACAGTCGGTTGACCCCTTTCACTGCGACCCACCGAAGTGGGCATCCCTTCTTCCGAAGTTACGGGACTAGATTGCAGAGTTCCTTAACGAGGTTTCACTCTTGCGCCTTGGTATATTCTACCCATCCACCTGAGTCGGTTTCTAGTACGGGCGGCCCTGGGAACATCATGAAGCTTTTCTAGACGGATCATTTGGAAACGCGGTCAGGCCGAAGCCCTTCCTGCCAAGTCAATAAGGTCTGTTTCCTCCTTCTCCGTGGTCTAACATGACTTAACCAAAACCGGTGCAGGAATATTAACCTGCTTTCCATCGCCTGCGCCAGACGGCATCGGCTTAGGTCCCGACTAACCCTGGGACGAAAATCGTTGCCCAGGAAACCTTGGATTTACGGCGGGGTGGGATTTCACCACCCTTGTCGTTACTTATGTCTGCATCCTCACTTCTCAACACTCCACTTTCAGTCGCCATCCAGCTTCGATGCGTTGAGAACGCTCCTCTACCAAACCCCAGTCCAAAAACTGGGGCATCCAGAGCTTCGGTATACCGCTTATCGCCAATCATTTTCGGCGCAAGATCTCTCGATGAGTCAGCTATTACGCACTGTTTAAATGGTGGCTGCTTCTAAGCCAACATCCTCACTGTCAAAGAAATCTCACTTCCTTTCCACTGAGCGGTATTTGGGCACCTTAGCTGCTGGGCTGGGTTGTTTCCCTTTCGACAATGAAGCTTATCCCCCACTGTCTTACTGCCATACTTCACCCCGGGGTATTCGGAGTTTGATTGAGTTTGGTAGGCGGGTGTGCCCCCTAGCTCATTCAGTGCTCTACCCCCCCGGGTCAGCATATGACGCTGCACCTAAATACATTTCGAGGAGAACCAGCTATTACGGGGTTTGATTAGCCTTTCACTCCTACCCACAACTCATCCGAGAACTTCTCAAGGTTCACCGGTTCGGCCTTCCACGTCGTATTACCAACGCTTCAGCCTGGCCATGGGTAGATCACCACCGCTTCGGGTTTGGCTCCTGTGACTAGGGTCGCCCTGTTCGGACTCGCTTTCGCTGCGCCTGCGTCCCAGAAGGACTTAGGCTTGCCACAAAAACCAACTCGCAGACTCATTAAGCAAAAGGCACGCCATCACCGGACAAGCCGGCTCTGACACCTTGTAAGCACATGGTTTCAGGTACTGTTTCACTCCGCTCACAGCGGTGCTTTTCACCTTTCCCTCGCGGTACTTGTTCACTGTCGGTCACCAGCTAGTATTTAGCCTTACGCCGTGGTCGGCGCCGATTCATGCGAAGTTTCACGTGTGTCGCATTACTCAGGAATTCCCTAGGCTGGATCGAAGTTTTCGGTTACGGGCCTTTCACCCTCTCTGGCGCAACTTTCCTGAAGCTTCACCTAACTTGATCCATGCCACGTCGGGCTCCTACAACCCCGGAGGCAAAGCCTCCGGTTTGGGCTGTTCCGCTTTCGTTCGCCACTACTGACGGAATCACATTCGTTTTCTTTTCCTCAGGGTACTGAGATGTTTCACTTCCCCTGGTATGGCGTCGCAGCCCCTATGTATTGAGGGCTGCACGCAGCGGTATGAACCGCTGCAGGTTATCCCATTCGGAAATCTCCGGGTCAAAGCGTCTTTGCCGCTATCCGAAGCTTATCGCAGCTTAGCACGTCCTTCATCGCCTGCTGGTGCCAAGGCATTCACTATGTGCTCTAAAATACTTGATGCCTGTAGCCGCTGGCTTGCGCCAGCTTCTATTAAAAATTATGTCTTTTTCGCTCTTAATCTGTCTTGTTCAGTTTTCAAAGAACCTTCCGGTTCGGATGACATTAATCAGCCTACACACTCATTGGTCACCAGATGGTGGGCCTGAATGGACTCGAACCATTGACCCCCGCCTTATCAAGGCGGTGCTCTAACCAACTGAGCTACAGGCCCGGTTTTCACCGGTCCTCTGCTTTAAAAGCACTCAGCGGTCACATGGTGGAGGCATGGGGACTCGAACCCCAGACATCCAGCTTGCAAAGCTGGCGCTCTACCAGCTGAGCTATACCCCCTTTGGTGATGCGTGTGTATTGTTCCAAGTAAAAGCTAAGTCGTGCACTACACGTGAGGTAACTCACGCAAATATTTGAGCCTTAGCAGACCTGAGGCGTTCCGGCGAACCGGGCGCACATCGGGTCTCGACCTTTCCCCAGGCAGTGAGTGCCTGAAAGGGAATACTCCATAGAAAGGAGGTGATCCAGCCGCAGGTTCCCCTACGGCTACCTTGTTACGACTTCATCCCAGTCACCAGTCTTGCCTTAGGGCCTTGCCTCCTTGCGGTCGGCGCGGGCACTTCGGGCGAAACCAGCTTCCATGATGTGACGGGCGGTGTGTACAAGACCCGGGAACGTATTCACGGTACCGTAGCTGATGTACCATTACTAGCGATTCCAACTTCATGCAGGCGAGTTGCAGCCTGCAATCTGAACTGAGCCCAGTTTTGAGGATTTCCTCCACCTCGCGGTTTCGGTTCACATTGTGCTGGGCATTGTAGTACGTGTGCAGCCCTGGGCGTAAGGGCCATACTGACTTGACGTCATCCCCACCTTCCTCCCAGTTGATCTGGGCAGTCTGATTCGAGTGCTCGGATTGCTCCGGTGGCAACAAATCACAGGGGTTGCGCTCGTTGCGGGACTTAACCCAACATCTCACGACACGAGCTGACGACAGCCATGCAGCACCTGTGCAAAGCGTGTATTGCTACACTAGCCGGCTTTCACCGACGACACAGTGCATGTCAAGCCCAGGTAAGGTTCTTCGCGTTGCATCGAATTAAGCCACATACTCCACCGCTTGTGCGGGTCCCCGTCAATTTCTTTGAGTTTTAATCTTGCGACCGTACTTCCCAGGCGGCACGTTTAACGCGTTAGCTCCGGCACAGAAGGGGTCGAATCCTCCCACACCAAACGTGCACCGTTTACTGTCAGGACTACCGGGGTATCTAATCCCGTTTGCTCCCCTGACCTTCGTGCATCAGTGTCAGATACTGTCCAGGATCTCGCCTTCGCCACTAGTGTTCCTCTCGATATCTACGCATTTCACTGCTACACCGAGAATTCCAGATCCCCCTCCAGTTCTCTAGCATGGGAGTATCGGATGCTATTCGGAGGTTGAGCCCCCGGATTTCACATCTGACTTTCCACGCCACCTACGCACCCTTTACGCCCAGTGATTCCGAACAACGCTTGAGACCTCTGTATTACCGCGGCTGCTGGCACAGAGTTAGCCGTCTCTTCCTCTTGCGATACTATCAAATTCAGCAGAGTTACCTGCACAAATCTTGCTCTCGCATGACAGGAGTTTACAATCCGAAGACCTTATCCTCCACGCGGCGTCGCACCATCAGGGTTTCCCCCATTGTGAATGATTCTCGACTGCTGCCACCCGTAGGTGTCTGGACCGTGTCTCAGTTCCAGTGTGGCTGGTCATCCTCTCAGACCAGCTACCCGTCGTCGCCTTGGTGGGCCGTTACCCCGCCAACTAGCTGATAGGCCGCGGACCAATCAGAAAGCGACAGGTTGCCCCGCCTTTAGTCTTGCGACCACATGAGGTATTAATCCAAGTTTCCCTGGGCTATTCCTCGCTTTCCGGTATGTTATCCACGTGTTACGCACCCGTTCGCCACTGAACAGCTCGGTATTGCTACAAAACT
>NZ_BATR01000192.1 GCF_000739655.1 Verrucomicrobium sp. BvORR106
TTCAGCCAGGGGAAGAGGTGCACCCACTTGTTCACCCCGTCCACATTCACATAGGCCGCCACCCACGGGTAGTTCACCCCGATCAGCTGCGGCACTGGCTGCGTGCCATCCGGCGTCTGCAGCCCCTTCAGCCGCATGCGCAGCAGGTTGCTCAGGCGCTGGTCCAGCATCTTCACCGCATTGGGCGAGGAGCGCACATAAGACGCATGCACCCCGGCCTTGCGCAGCAGATACACCAGCAGCGCACACTGCTCATCGGGAGAGCCCTGCCCCTCCTGGAAGGTGGCCAGCGCGCTGCGGTTGATCCCGCCCGCATTCACCGCCGCCTCATCGATGTCCCCGTTCTCATTGTAGCCCAGCGCATCCGTCAGGCCGATCTCATTGTGCACATAGTTCACCAGCGCCATCGGGTTGCTCCCCATCTCGGAGACAAAGCGGTCCAGGATGGTGTGGTTCTGCAGCTCCGGCGCCTGGTTGAGCTGCGTGTACGTGGTGCCGGCGGGTGCCGCGAACTGGTGCTCGAACCGCGGCGTCAGCGCCTGGATCTCCTCCGCCGTCTTCCCGTGGTACGTGGGCGGCGCGGGCTCCCCCTGGAAGTGAGGCGTCTTCACCAGCGTGGTGCCCCAGGGCGGGGCGGACTCGAAGTTCAAGGCATAACCCACCACGAACGTCCCGCTCGTGCCCGCCTGGGCCGGATCACTCACCGCCAGCCAGTGGGCGTTGCTGCCCACCATCGTGTTCCCCACCGCCGCCACGGAGAAGTAATAGTTTTCCGCACCCGGCAGCGCCCGGTGCGTGATGATGAAGGGGGCGGAGTAGCCCGCGCCAAACATGCCGTCCGGACCCGCCTCCAGCGCCAGCTGCACCGTAGTTTCCAGAACCTGCACCCCGCTCACTGTGGTCACAAAGGTCTTCTGAAATCCGTTGTCCCCAAACTGCTTCCACTCCGCCGCCGAGTTCGTGGCAGAGGCGCTCTTCCAATGTGGGATGTCCAGCGCCTGCACCTGCACCGGCACCACGTTCCCCTGCTGGGCAAAGTCCGACCTCCGGTACACGCGGATGCTCATCTCATCCGGCACATCCGTCGCCGCAGACTGGCCGCCCGTGTGCAGGGCAAAGCGGCTGCTCTGGCCGATGTACAGCGGCGTGCCGCCCGCTTCACTACCAAAGCCGGCAATCGGGTTCTGCACCTCCAGCGGATAGGTCACCGTGCCGCTGTTGTTCTGCAAGAGGAAGCTGGACTGCCCCGTGATCTTGAAGAACCAGGGGTAGGCATTGTAGTCCAAGCCGGAGGCCCACGGCGCAATGCCCGTGGGGGAAAGCTGCACGCCCTTCTGGAAATCCAGCGGGATGACAAAGGCCTGGTACGTGGGGTCATCCCCCGCCCCGTAGGAGAACCTGCCCGTGCGCGGCTTGGGGGCCCGACTGGGCCTGGGCGGCGCCCGGGATCAGCCATGAACTCATGGCCAAAACGGCCGTGGCCAGGCACAAAAAGGTCCTGTGAGTGCTCTTCGTCATCATTGCAGGAGAGGGGTGAAGAAGGGTTCTATGAAACCTGAGTGAAAGAGTGTGTCGACCTCGTCTTACCGGGCCGGGACGGGGGCAGGGGGTTTCCGCGGCCTTGCGCACGCGCAGCATCTCCGCCATGGCCTGGTGCCGGGCCTCGAGTCGCAGGGGTGCCGTCTGGGGCCCCTCTGCTGGCTGCTGCTTCTGCAGCTTCTGGTCAGCCGCAGACTCCACCGTCAGGAGGCTGCCGTTTTCCCCCGGCGCATTGGAGAGCGTCAGTCCGCCCTCCCCCGACACCGTCAGCGGCTGTGCAGGCATCGCTGCCGCTGCCGCAGCAGGATTGGCCGCAGGCTCCGGTGCCACCGCCAGCGGGCGCAGATCCCTGGTCTCCGGCAGGGCGGGATGCTCGATGATCTCGATCCCGTCGGCGGACACCTTCTGCTTCACCGGCGCCGGCGCAGACACCTGGCTCGCAGCTGGCGGAGGTGCCCCCTCCTTGGAGCAGGAGCCCAGCCCCCAGACCGCGGCGCAGAGGAGGCTGAGGGTGAGGAGCGTGCCGGGAGTTCTAGCTGTGAACAACAGTTTCATGGAGGAGGTCCGGTTGGGAGAGTTTCAGGAAAGAATGAAAAGAGGGAAGGCTCGCCACGGAGCCGGCGGTCAGAGCGTCACTCCACTGCCGGGGGAGGTGATCTGCACATTCATCTGGCCCACGCTGGGATCATGCGGATTGCCGTCCAGCTTGTTGGCGATGGAGTCGCCATCGATGTCGCCGTTGGGATCCAGGTCCCACGATCCGGGATTGATGGCGTAGCTCTGGCCGGAGAGGGACCTCTGGTACTCCTCCAGCGCCGTGTAGCCGTCGCCATCCAGGTCAGAGAGTGAATCCAGCCCGTCCGCAGGGTTCAGCCCATGGGCCAGCTCCCACGTGTCATCGATGCCGTCCTGGTCCGCGTCATTGGAGGCCGTGGCCCCCGTCACATCCACCACCAGCCCCCGCGCCACCGAGCCGCCCCGGTCATCGCTCACCGCCAGTGCCAGCACATAGAGCCCGTTGGTCACGCCAGAGAGCGTGTTCTTCGCCTTCAGCACCCCGCCGGTGCCAATCTCAAAGTGCGTGGCCAGGGGGTTGCTCGTGCCCGGAATGGAGAACGTCAGCGGATCATAGTCCTCATCCAGCCCCACCATGTCCCCCACACGGCGGGACACCGGCACCCCGCCGATCACCTGGCCCGGCCGCGCCGTGATGCCCAGGTAGGAGTAGTAGTGCCCAGGCAGGTTCGTGGCATTACGCAGACCCGTGCGGACCGCCAGCTCATAGCCCTGCGCCTCCTCCACATACTCGCCAAAGCGGGCCCCCGCCGCGAGCGCTCCGTCCGTGATGGTGTCGATCGCAAAGATGTAGTCCTGGTCCAGCTCCCCGTTCCACTGCAGCAGCATCACATTGCCCCGGTCCCACGCGCTCATATTGTCCCCCGCCGTCCAGGTCGAGGCCGGCCGCCCCACCGCGATGCGCATCGCGCTGTCGATGGAGACCGAGTAGCCAAAGAGCGAGCTGCCCAGGCCGGCGATCTTCGCCTGCACCGCGGGATAGAGGGCAAACAGATTCTGGAAGCCCAGGATCTGTCCCGGCTCATTCCACCGGCTCAGATAGACCGAGCCCGTGTCCCCCAGCGCATAGAGCGTGCTGCCCACCTGGAAGAGCCCGTCCTCATACGGCGCACCCACCACATAGTTCCGACCACGGAGGGAGACAGAGAAGCCATACTTGCCCCCGGTCTGCGCGCCCAGGCTGTACTCCGTGCGGTGCAGAGCCCACGCACTGCCGTTCCAGTTGTACAGGTGCGCGGCACCGGCATCCGTGATCGAGCCGCCACCGTTGGGCTTGTCCTTGCCCGGGGAGCCCACGATCAGGCGGGTGCCATCCACCGACAACGAGGCACCGAACTGGTCCCCCACCGCACCGCCACCCGGAGGCGCGATCACGCTGGAGGTGATGCTCAGCCCGTTGAAGTCCAGTACATAGACCAGCCCCGTGGCCCCGCTGGCGCCGTTCACCGCCCCTGGTGCGCCGATGAAGGCTTTGTTTCCTGAAGCCACAATGCTCGTGCCAAACCCTGACGTCGCGCCCGCCCCGCCCGGAGGCGACAGCGCCCCCTGGTACACCCAGCTGCTGCCGTTGTAGAGATACACCTCCACCTGGTTCAGCGGCGCCGCCCCCGTGGGCGAGGCCGGCGTGGTGCGCCAGAGAAAGACCGTGCCGACTGAGGTGGCGACGAATTCCCCATCCTGAAACGCCTCTGTGAACTGCCCCGTGCCGATGGTGGTGAAGACCGCATAACTCGGCGCACTCGTGCTGTAGAGCGCCAGCTCATCCGGCACCACGCCCAGAGCATCCGGCGCATGATTGGCCGTGGGGTAGTTCGAGGTCACACCCGTGGCTGTGGACGAGTAGGCGGAGCTGCCGGACTCGTTAACGGCCTTAACCCGGTAGTAGTACGTGGTCGCCCCCTGCAGACCCACGCGGTCCTCATAGCTCGTGGTGTTGGCCGGCAGCACCGGGCTCGCCACCACCACGGCAAAGCCGGAGGTCGTGGACCGCTCCACGATGTAGCTCACCTCATTGTTGGCGTTGTCCGTCCAGTTCACCAGCATCGCCCGTGCGCCCAGCGCCGTGGCCGTCACGCCCGTGGGTGTCGCCGGCAGCAGCCCCTGGGTGGTCGCCCCCACAAAGGCGGTCTGCGTCTCACCCCGCTCGTTCACCGTTGCCACCTTGTACTGGTACGTGGTGGCGGGCACCAGGCCCGTGTCCACATACTGCAGGGCCGCAGGGGCCAGATCGATCTGGAAACGCTGGTTCGCCCCGGTGCCATCAAAGCCGCGCACCCTCACCGCGGTGCGCGTGGCGTCCACCGGCAGGGCCCACCCAAGGCTGGCCTGGTAGGGCAGTGTCGCAGCCACCACCAGGGAGGTGGGGGCGGCGGGGACCTTGGGCAGCGTCAGCTCGCTGGAGTAGTCGGAGTACTCCGTGTCCACTCCGTCAGTGTTCACAGCCCGAACCCGGAAAACGTAGGCGCTGGCCCCCACCAGATCCTCCACCGTGGCCGTGGTGGCATTGCTCCCCGTGGTGGCCCCGGTCAGGAAGGCGGGCGCCCCCACCTCCTTGCCCTCCACCACATAGCTCGTTTCATTGCCCGCCTGGTCCAGCCAGGACAGCGTCGCCTCCACCGGATTGGCCGATACCAGCGTCAACTGGGCAGGCGCGGCCGGCTTGGCGGGCCTCGTGCTGGCGGCCACCGTGCCGCTCCGGCCCGTGCCATAGAGGCTCACCGTCGCCACGCGGAAAAGGTGCGCCGTCTTCTCCGGCAGGCCAGACACCAGGTAGGTTGTCGCATTCGCCGGCGCACTCCCCGCCGCCACCCAGGTGGTGCCGCCATCCAGGGACTTCTCAATGCTGAAGCTCGTCTCAAAGGTGCACGCGCTCAGCCACGTGAGCTTCACCGCATTCGCATGACGTTCCGTCACCGTCACACTCGTCGCCACCAGCCCGTGCGCCGCGGCAAAGGCCTGCCCGTCCGTGATGGAGTCATCGTTGCTGTCCGTGTCCACCGGCGAGGTTTCATAGAAGTACTCGCCCGCCTCCGTCAGACCGTCCCCGTCCACATCATCCGCCTGGTCATGCGCCAGCGTCCCGTGGTGCGCATGTTCCCACCAGTCCGGCAGGTCATCGCCATCG
>NZ_BATR01000191.1 GCF_000739655.1 Verrucomicrobium sp. BvORR106
GCGGCATAGCGAGACGGCGCTTCAACAGTTTACCGATTTGCAAGCCGTTAAGGTTACCTCGAACCTACGAGAACCAAGAGCCGATGGAACCCGGAGGGTTCACCATGCGTAGCCACGGGTCGACCGAGTGGAGCGAGGGCTACCCGTGGTTGGCAACGGTTCACCTTCTACCGCGGAGCGGTAGGCCCATCGTATTGCGCACCCCAGACGCCAATCCCGCGATGCATCCCCTCCGTCGTTTGGCCGCTCTAGGACTACCGCTCCGCGGTAGAATTCCCAGGCCAGTCTTCCATGGGTAGTCCTCGCTCCGCTCGGCCGGCCCATGGCTACTCATGGCGAACCCTTCGGGTTCATGAGATAACGCGCGCAAGGGAACCAAGAACCAAGAACCAAGAACCAAGAACCAAGAACCAAGAACCAAGAACCAAGAACCAAGAACCAAGAACCAAGAACCAAGAACCAAGAACCAAGAACCAAGAACCAAGAACCAAGAACCAAGAACCAAGAACCAAGAACCAAGAACCAAGAACCAAGAACCAAGAACCAAGAACCCTACCCTCCCATCGCCCCCACCCACTTCTTCAGCATCTCGATCTGCTCCTCGTCGAGCTTCCCGTCAGGTGGCATCTGGAGGTCGGCGTCTTCGTAGCAGATGGCGGCGATCAGGTTCGATCCTTCCACATCCCCTGGCACCACAGCAGGCCCGCTGTCGCCGCCTTCCATCATGGCTTTGAGCGTGTCCAGCCGGAGGTTGGCCTTCTGCTTTTCCGGTCCGTGGCATTTCACGCAGTGGGTATCCAGCAGCGGGCGGACCTTTTTCACATACACCGGATCTTCCTCAGGGTTCGAGGCATGCACAAGACCCGGGCCCAATGCCAGGATCAGCAGGGTGAAAGCATGCACAACCCCTGCGGCACGACCGCGAGATATCAGGAACCGTGGGTGAACAAAGTGCCGCAACATGGGTGGAAAGAGGCGTGTGATTGTGAGATTGAAACTCGTGTCGCAACAAGCTCAGACTGATCATCCTCCGTAACGCAATTGATGTCAATTCGACATAATTTGAGCCGTCTCGACAGTTTCTTTGAGGGCTGCTAATACTCGGGGAATTTCCATGAAATTCCACCCTCTCCTCCTCGTCGCAAGTGTCCTCCCCTTCGTCCCAGGAGCGTGGGGGCAAACGACTGAAACCGCCTCAAGCGATTTGGCAGGGCATTACCAAATCACGGTCAGGTCGAACTCCTCAAAGGTGGTGGGAACGAGCTTCGTCCGCCCCTCAGTGGCAGCGGGTCATCTGGAGACCACCAGTGCGAACACCCTGGAAGACACAGATGCCGACTTCACGGCCACGTTGTCTCCCGGTGTGGCATACTGGGTGGAGATCACCAGCGGGGGCAACAAGGGCCTGGCCAGCATCGTGAGTTCCTTCACGCAGCATGGGTTGGTCACAGAGGATGACCTGTCCGCTTTCATCAGTGCCGGGGACACCTATGCCGTGCGCCCCGCCCACACCATCGCGAGCCTGTTCGGCACCACCAACTCCGCGGGCCTTCGCGCGGGAACCAGTGCGACCAACGCCGACAGGGTGGAGGTGCCGGATGGGCAGGGTGGCCTGGCCGTGGTGTACTACAACAACACCGCTCCTGCAGGGTGGCGCACCAGCACCACGGGCACGGACGACGCGTCGAACCTCCCGGTTTATCACGTGGACGCGCTCAACATCACCCGCAACGCCAATTCCAACCTGAAACTCGTCTTCGCCGGGTCACTCCGCAAGAACCCTACCTACTACGGGATTCTGCCGGGGCTGAACTATGTGAACGTGAACTACCCGGTGGGCTCCACGCTGGGGAACAGCACTCTGCAAACGCAGGTGAAGCAGGGCGACAGCACCACGGGAGACCTGGTATGGATCCCCAACAGCGCCACAGGCTACAAGAAGTACTACTGCAATGCCGGTGTCTGGCGCCTAGTTAGCGGAAACAACGCCGATAGAGGCACCGTCGCACTTACGCCGGGCATCATCATTGAGCGACGGGATGCCGCCACCAACCTGCAAATCCCTCCCAACGCCGCCCTCTACGGCGGGCTCTAGGAAATTCAGCTTCCTTCCGTCTTCCACCCCGCACAACCTCCAACCACCGCCCTCATGAAATCCCTGAGCCTTGTGTCCTCCCGCCCCGTTGTCCCCACCGTCATGGGCATGGCCCTCATAACTTGCCTGCTCCCGATCTTCCCCGGAGCCCGGGCTCAGGCGCAGGAGGTGACCACTGCCCAGTCCAATCTGGCCGGCTTTCACAAGGTGACGGTCCGGGCGCTGTCCTCCCGGCTTCTGGGCGTCAGCTTTGTGCGACCCACGGCCGTCGCGGGCCATCTGGAAAGTACCGCCGCCAACACCCTGACGGACACGGACGTGGACTTCACCACCGCACTCACAGCAGGCACGGAGTACTGGGTGGAGATCACCAGCGGTGCCCACCAGGGCATGGCCTCCAGCGTGACAGGCTTCGCGGCAAACTCGGTCACCACGGAGGATGACCTCTCCCTCTACAGCGCGGCAGGCGACACCTATGCCATCCGGCCGCTGCACACGATCGCCAGCCTCTTTGGAGCCACCAACTCGGCTGGGCTCCGCACAGGCAATAGCGCCAGCAGTGCGGATACCATTGTCATCCCCGATGGCCAGGGCGGCACGCAGACCATTTATTACAGCACCTCCAGTCCGGCGGGCTGGCGCAACGCCGCCACAGGCACCGCCGATGCCTCCGCCACCCCGGTGTATCATGTCGATGCCATCACCATCACCCGCCGCTGGCTGACGAATCTGAACCTCACCTTTGCGGGTGAACTCCGGACACGTCCCACGCATTATGTCGTCCAGCCCGGGCAGAATTCTGTGAGCGTGAACCAACCAGTGAGCGTCACCCTGGCCAACAGCACGCTGCAAGATCAGGTGCGCCAGGGCGACAGCACCACCGCCGATCTAGTCTGGATCCCCAATACCACGACCACCGGTTACAAGAAGTACTACTACACCCCAGAGGCCCCGCCCCTCACGGCAGGCTGGAAACTGGTGGGCGGAGACAACACCGATCGCGGCACCATCCCCCTGGGCACCGGCATCGTGATCGAGCGCCGCGATCCCGCCACGGCGACGATGAAAATTGTGCCCGATCCCGCAGTGTACGGCGGGCTTTGAGTGGTGGAGTGCAATGACGTTGATCGTCGAGGTCCCGCAGTGATCCTCCGGCCACGCTCGGCGGTTGTGCTTAAGGCACAAACCGCCGCTCCTTGGGAGCTGCTGTATGGACATTCGCCCGTGCGGGGCTGGGAACCCCCGCCTCCTTTTGCAAGGCCTCACCACTCCGTGCCTTGGTCTGGGAACACGCATTCTCCCACTCCTCCGACCAACCCATTCCGATGCCAATCTGCGCTACCGCTACTCCCCATCCCAGCGTAGCGTCTCAACCAGGCGAAGCCGTCTCAACCAGCAGCCGCCCAGGCGGCAGCGTCTCAACCAGCAACGCGTCTCAACTTTTCTGTCCAACTTCCCCCTCCTCGCGACCTAGTTCAGGTGATAGTCTTCCCAGACATCGCCCCTTTCACCTCCCTGGATCCGCATGGAGTCCGCCGACCGCACGACCGAATTTCTCACCCTGCTCACCCAGCACGATCGTGCGCTGGGGGTGTATGTGTACAGTCTGGTGCCTCTGGCGGCAGATGCGGACGACATTCTGCAGCAGACCAAAATGGTCATGTGGCGGAGTTTCTCCCAGTTTGAACTGGGCACGAATTTCCTCGCATGGGCCCGGAAGGTGGCCTTTCACCAGATCCTGACCTACCGGCGGGAAAAGAAGAAAGAGCACCTCCCGCTGGAAGATGACGTCCTGGAGGCCATCGGCCACGAGGTGGAGAAGCTGGCCACCGATGGTGGAGATCACCGTCGTGAAGCCCTGCAGGCCTGCCTGCACAAGCTGCCCAAGGAACACCGACAGCTCATCCTGCTCCGCTACTATGAGGATCTGGAGGTGGATCAGGTGGCCAGTCGCATCCAAAGCACCCCGGGTGCCGTGTACCGTGCCCTGAGCCGGGTGCGTATGGCCCTGCTGGACTGTGTGGCCCGGCAGATGCAACCACATGCCAACGAGGGGGTAGCCCCATGAATGATCAACCGATGACCGACTCCGAACGCTGGCACCTTCTCGAGCTCTGCGAAAGAAGCCTGAACGCCAGTCTGACGCCCGTGGAGAAAGAGGAACTCAACGTGCGACTGCGCACTGATGCGGAAGCACGACGCTTGTTCGCCGCAGCCCTTCAACAGCATGCGGAGCTGAAGTTTGACACCCATCTGCTCAAGCAACTCGCGGGTGAATCCCCCCCAGCAGCCACCAGGACCTCCCCCGTCCGGAGCATCGTCTCCCGTACCCCCTGGCTGCCTTCCGCGCTCGCGGCGGCCGCAGGCATCGCCGTGCTCGGCGTCGTGGGAGCCGTCTGGAACTGGCAGCTCACCCCGCGCCCCGGTGAGACGCCCAGCCTGACCGTGGCTACGGTCATCAAGGCCCGCGATTGCAAATGGGCCGGCAGCACCCTGCCCACGGCCGAAGGATCTCGCGTAGCCGCCGGCACCCTCGAACTCGCCGAGGGCCTGGCCACGCTCAAGTTCGACAGCGGTGCCGAAATCGTCATGGAGGCCCCGGCCACGCTGGAGATCGTGGACGCCAAGGCGTGCCGCTTGGTCAGAGGCACCCTCATGGCCGATGTGCCCCCCAGTGCCATCGGCTTCGTGGTGGACACGCCCGATGCCAAGGTGGTGGACTACGGCACCCGTTTCGGCGTCAGCGCCGGCGAGGACGGCAAGTACCTGGTAAAGGTGCTGGACGGCCTGGTGGAAGTGAACCCCAAAGCCACTGGCGAAGCGAAGCAATTGCGCGGCGGCCAGAGCGTGGACACCGGCATCCGCCGCAGCCAGCTCACGCCTACTCCCAACCCCTCCACTGTGGAGCTGGAGTCTCGTCGCTGGCAGCCCAACATCATTTTGGATGCGGGTGGTGGCTGGCAGATCGTTTCCACCGCCTACGGCCGTGGCAAGGACACCTACATCCAGGGCAACCCTAAATCGAAGAATTTCGGCAAGGACCCGTACTTCCGCGTGAAGCGCAGCAGCTTCTCCCCGGAGCTGGATCGGAAAGGCTACGTGTGCTTCGACCTCGGCAAGTTCAAGGATGACCTCAAGGAAGATGCCGAGTTGGTGTTGAGTATCGAACCCAGCGACCTCGGCTTCGCCAGCCTGGTGCCGGACAGCACCTTCGCCGTGTACGGGCTCACCGATGAGTCGGAGGACAACTGGAACGAGAACTCGCTTACGTGGAAGGAAGCCCCCGCCCACAATGTCTCCACCGCGGAAGATCAACACCATCTCCCGGATCTGAAAAAATCCAGCCTGCTCGGGCGCTTCCAGATCGCCCAGGGGGTCAGCCGCGGAACCCGCTCCATCAAGGGCGAGGCGCTCGTGAAGTTCCTGCAGAGCGATACGAATGGACTGGTGACCTTCATCATCTGCCGTGAAACGGACGAGTCCGCCCGCGACGGCATGGCTCACGCCTTTGCCACCAAAGAAAGCGGCAGCAACACCCCGCCCCTCCTGCGGGTGAAGGTGAAGGATGTGGAGTAGCGCCCAAGTCACCTGAGTTGTAGAGCGAGTGCCCCGCTTGCCCCACGTCGCCGCTTGGCGACTGCACCGAGCACCCCCGCAAGCCGAAATCATCGCCTCCCAACAACTCACCCCCAACACCTTGTCGCACTGACGCACTGCCCACTGACGCACTGGCCTCCCCTACTTCCTCCTCTTCCGCCACTCCGTGGGGCTGCACTTGTACACCCGCTTGAAGATCCGGTTGAAGAACGAGATCTGCGAGAACCCGCATTCGCCGGAGATCTCCAGCACGCTGCGATCACTCTCTACCAGCTCGCGGCAGGCGGCCTGAAGGCGCAGGCGGTTCAGGAACTCACTGAAGGTCCGGCCGGAGTGCTTCTTGAACTGCCGGGCAAAGGTGGGCCGGCTCAGATTGGTCAGCTCCAGCACCTCTTCCAGTCGCACCTCCTGGCGGAAGTTGGCAATCAGATGACGGACCGCATCGCGGATGGCCTGTTGATAGTGCGACTCCATCGGCAGGGCAAAAGAACGCACAGAAAGAAAGGTCCGGTCCTGCTCCGGGGCTCGTGAAAGGAGCGCCAGCAACTTCAACAACAGCGCCAGCCGTTCCACGCCATCGGCGGTCGTGAGTTCCTGTAACAGTACGGCCGCCGCTCCAGCGCTGCGCCCACTGAAGCGGAGCCCGCGACCAGCTTTCTTGAACAGCCCGGCCAGCTTGAGGGTTTCAGGAAACGCCCAGAACGGGTGACTCTCCGGGAAGTGCCACTGCACCGAGACGCCCGACGAGGCCTCCTTCGTGTGCCAGTAGTGCGGCAGCTTTCCCCCCAGCAACACCAGATCCCCTCCGGCGAAACCGCCGATGTGATCCCCGACAAAACGCATCCCTGCCCCGCTGGTGAAGAGGGTCAGCTCCATCTCCGTGTGGTAGTGCCAGTGCGTGCCTTCGCCCGCGATCTTTTGCGCCTTGCCCGGGGCCAGCACGCACTCCACCTCCCTGAGGTTCCGCGACCAGCGGATGACCCGGAAGGACTGGCCGGGCGGGAAGTCGATTTTCTCTCGGAGGGCCTGCATAATGGGTGAGGAAAGCAGAAACTGGGCGGAGCGGGGCGGAGCCTCCCATAGACAGCCCCCACCCGTCACAATTCCACCGTTTCATGTCACTTCCATCCGTGAATGACGGTGTACAGCAGGAAAATTGAGACAATAGTCGCAGCCCCTGAGTCTGGGAGCGTAGCGCCCGCCTCCAGACCCGGCCATCCTCCCGGCATGAGCAATCCCACCCAGTACCGCTTCTCCTTCGGCCCTTGGAACATCAGCGAAGGTTCGGACCCCTTTGGCGTTGATGTCCGCAGCCCCTTCCCGCACGAGGAAAAATACGCCCTCTACCGCCCGCTGGGTTTTGAAGGGGTGCAGTTCCACGATGACGACGTGGTCCCGGGAATGGACAGCCTGAGCCCGGACCAGATCTCTGCCAAGGCGGCTGAGGTGAAGACCATCCTGGCCAACCAGGGGCTGACCCCGGAGTTTGTCGCGCCCCGCCTTTGGTTCGCGGAACAAACCACCGATGGGGCCTACACGTCCAACAGCGCCAGCGACCGCGCCTATGCCTGGGACCGCACGAAGAAGTGCATCGACATCGCCCGGGCCATTGATTGCAAGGCGGTCGTCCTCTGGCTCGCTCGTGAGGGCTCCTACATCCGCGAGTCCAAGGACGCCCGCCTGGCCTACCAGCGCCTGCTGGAGACGGTGAACGCCATGCTGGACTACGACAAGGAAATCGAGATCTGGATCGAGCCCAAGCCGAATGAGCCCACGGACCAGGCTTATGTCCCCACCATCGGCCATGCCGTTGCGCTTTCCTATGCCTCCAGCGATCCGAAGCGGGTCAAGGGCCTGATCGAGAGCGCCCATGCCCTCCTGGCGGGTCTGGACCCCAGCGATGAGATGGCTTTCGCCCTCTCCCACGACAAGCTGGCCAGCGTGCACCTGAACGACCAGAACGGTCTCAAGTACGACCAGGACAAGAACTTCGGTGGGGCCAACCTGCGCGCTGCGTTCAACCAAGTGCGCGTGCTGGAGGAGGCTGGCTACGGTCAGCGCGGCGAATTTATCGGCCTGGATGTGAAGGCCATCCGCACCCAGCGCGGCTGCCCGGTGACCGACCACCTTAAGAACAGCCGCGAGATCTTCCTCCACCTGGTGGACAAGGTCCGCTCACTCGACAACGGCCTCGTCCAACAATACCGCGACGGCCGTGATTATGAGGCCCTGGAACTTTACATCTTGAAGCACCTCATGGGTATCAAGTAAGACCAGAGCCACCGCCTGTCCCGTCCAAAGCCCCCTTCCGTTTTCCCAACCTGCTCCATGAAACAATACCGCCTCAATCGCCTCTTCAACGCCAAGTCCAACCGCTGTTTCGATGTCGCCGTGGATCACGGCTTTTTCAACCAGCCCGGCTTCCTTCAGGGCATTGAAGACATGCGCACGGTGGTGAAGACCCTCGTGGATGCAGCGCCGGATGCGATCCAGCTCACGCTGGGGCAGGCCCGCCACCTGCAGGAGATCCCCGGCCGCCACAAGCCCTCCCTCGTGCTGCGCACAGATGTGGCCAACATCTACGGCAAAGAGCTGCCCGAGACCCGGTTCAGTCTGATGATTGAGGAAACCATGCTCCAGGCCGTGCGTTATGATGCAGCCTGCGTCTGCGTGAACCTCTTCCAGATCCCCGGTGCCCCGGAAGTGCATGCCGAGTGCGTGGAGAACATCCTGCGCCTCAAGCCCCAGGCGGACTACTACGGCATCCCCATGATGGTGGAGCCGCTCGTATTCCAGCCCAACTCCGTGGCCGGCGGCTACATGGTGGACGGCGACCTCACGCAGATCATGTACCTGGTGCGCCAGGCCGTTGAACTCGGAGCAGACATCATCAAAGCGGACCCCACCGACGATGTGAGCGTGTACCACAAGGTGGTGGAGACCGCGGGCGGCATCCCCGTGCTGGTGCGTGGCGGCGGCCGCGTGAGTGACCGCGACATCCTCGTGCGCACGCAGGGCCTCCTTGAGCAAGGGGCATCCGGCATTGTATATGGTCGCAATGTGATCCAGCACCCGAATCCCAAAGGCATCACCCAGGCCCTCATGGCCATGGTGCATGATGGGGCCAGTGTTGACGAAGCCCTGGCCAAGATCTAACGCCCCGCCCGCTGCACCGCATGAAAGACATCAGAATTGGCATCATTGGCGGCGGCCTCATGGGCCGGGAAATGGCCAGCGCCTTCGCGCGCTGGTGTGCCCTCACGGACGTGAGCGTACGCCCCGTGCTCACCGCCGTGGCGGACCTCAATCCGGCCACGCTGTCCTGGTTTGACATCATCCCCTCCTGCACGCTGCGCACAGGGGACTACAAGGAGCTGCTCGCGAGCCCTGACGTGGATGTCGTCTATGTGGCCGTGCCGCATCATCTCCACGAACCCATCTATCTCGATGTGCTGGCCGCCGGGAAGGACCTCTTTGCCGAGAAACCCTTCGGCATCGATCTCGCTTCCGCCAAGCGCATTCTGGAAGGCGTTCGCACGAGCGGCCGCTTTGTCCGTTGCAGCTCCGAGATGCCCTTCTTCCCCGGTGCCCAACGGGCACTCAGTCTGGCGGGCAGCGGCACCTTGGGCCGTGTGCTTGAAGTCGTTTCCGGCTTTCATCACAGCAGCGACCTGGATCCGAACAAGGCAGCCAACTGGAAGCGCATGAACCAGTTCTGCGGCGAAGGCGGCGCTCTCAACGATCTGGGCATGCATGCCTGCCACCTGCCGCTGCGCCTCGGCTGGAATCCCACCCGCATCTTTGCCCAATTGCAAAAGGGCTACCCCCAACGCCCTGATGGCAAGGGAGGACTTGCTGTCTGCGACACTTGGGACAACGCCCTGCTTCACACCTGGACCACGATTGGCGAAAACGAAGTGCCGCTGCGCCTGGAGATGAAGCGTCTCGCCCCAGGGGCGACGAACACCTGGTTCATTGAAATACTGGGCACCGAGGGCGGCGTCCGCTTCAGCACGGCCGAGCCCAAGACCCTCTGGGTCTTTGAGCGGGGCAAGGAGCAGTGGTGGAAGAAGACCGAACTCGGCTTCGGCACGCCCTTCAAGGCCGTCACCGGTGGCATCTTTGAGCCCGGCTTCCCCGACGTCATCCAGCAGATGTGGGCCGCCTATCTCATGGAGCGGGAAGGCCTGCTTGAAGGCCGGTTTGGCTGCGCTACGCCGGAGGAAGCCGTGGCCACGCACGAGATCTTTGCCGCCGCCCTGGAATCCCAGCGCACCAGCACCGTCGTCCCTATCCCCGGTCTGTCATGAGTTCCTCACGCAGCGGCCTGCTGGCGGGCGGGAACTTCATTGTGGACCACGTGAAGATCATCGACGCCTATCCGGATCAGGACATGCTCGCCAGCATCCTGGGCCAGACCCAGGCCAATGGCGGTGGTCCGTACAACGTGCTCAAGGACCTTGCCGCCATGGGGGCCACCTTCCCCCTGGCCGCCGCCGGCATGGTGGGCGAGGACGACAACGGACGCTGGATCCGCGAGGACTGCCGGGTTCATGGTATCAACACCGACCAGCTCCACGCTACGAAGGAGCGCGCCACTTCCTACACCGATGCCATGACCGTGGCTGGCACGGGACGGCGCACGTTCTTCCACCAGCGCGGGGCCAATGCCCTCTTCAATGTAGCGCATGTGGACTTCCGCAACAGCTCTGCCCGAATCTTTCATCTAGGCTACCTGATGCTGCTGGACACCCTGGATTCCTTTGCCCCGGATGGCCGCACGCACGCCTCCCACCTGCTGGAGAAAGCCGTGGCCGCCGGCCTCGAGACCAGCGTGGACATGGTCAGCACGGAGCATCCTCAGTTCAGGGAAATTGCCCTGAGCGCCCTGCCCTACACCCATCACCTCATGCTCAATGAAGTGGAGGCCGCCCGCGTCCTGCACCGGAGCATTCCAGCGGATCAGCCGGAGGCGCTGCTGAGTGCTGCCTCGGACCTTCTGGGCCTGGGCGTGCGTCAATCGGTGACCGTTCATACGGAGCATGGATGCGCCTCGGTCACCGTCGCCGGGGAAAAGCTTCACCAGCCCTCTCTGCTCATCCCTGCGGGCTACAGCAAGGGAGCCACCGGTGCTGGCGATGCCTTTGCCGCCGGTCTGCTCTACGGGCTGCATGAGCAGCTTTCCCTGGCCGAGCGCCTGCAACTGGCCGTCTGCACCGCAGCGGCATCGCTGGCCGATCCCACACCTTCCGCTGGGCTACGCCCGGTGTCCGAGTGCCTGGCCCTGGCCGCTGAGTTCGGGTTTAGGAAATAGACCGGGGTGGCATTGGAATGGCATTTGGCCGTCGGGAGCCATCTGAAGGTCCAAGCACACGTCTCCGTGGTCTTATGTCGGGGGTTGTTTGCAACTTCAGGCCTACCGCTCCGCGGTAGAAAGCCCCCGGACGTTTCCATGGGTTGCACTCGCTACGCTCGTTTCACCCGTGGCTACTCATGGCGAACCCTCCGGGTTCAGGAATGCACGCAGCGATTGCCGAAAATGGAACGACATCTGCAATTGCATGCACCACCGTCATGCTGCCCCTGACACCCATGCCAGGAACCCGGAGGGTTCGCCATGAATAGCCATGGGCCGGCCGAGCTCAGCGAGGACTGCCCACGGTCATTTCCCGCTTGCCATCTACCACGGAGTGGTAGGCCCATCGCGTTGCCCACCCCTGGCACCCGCCAAACACTTTGGGAGCCCCAGCATCTACACAACGCTTTCAGCGTTGAAAGCTTCTCTCATCACACCCACCGTAGACTCGCTTGAAGCTCGTCAACGGTGGGCTGTGCTCCGCATCCCCTACAGGGATCAACTTCGAACAGATCATTCTTGAAGCCCGAATGGCCGGATGCCCGACCATTCAGAAATCACAGATCCAAATTCGAAAATCCCCCTCACGCCTTCTGGACAATGATCCGGGTGCCCGTCACGGACTTCACCTTCACAGGCGTTCCAGGGGCGATGTAGTCCCCTTCCACCATCGCTTCGATCGTGGTTTCACCAAAGTCCACATGCCCATACGGACGCATGGCGCTGCGGGTGGTGCCGGAGGCTCCCACCGGCACCGTGGAGGCGCGGCTCTGGCCATGGCCTTCAATGGAATCCTGCTCGCCACCCACGGCCGCCTGCAGGATCAGCCTCTGGAACGGACCTGCGGACGGGAAGTAGCGCATGAAGATGATGATCAAGGCCAGCGCTCCGGTGAAGGCCAGGCCCAGATTGCGCAGGGCCACGACATAGTCCTCGAACCGCACCGGGAAGGTGCCGCCCTCGGGCACATTCACATCCCAGCCGGACATCGTGTAGATGATGGATCCAATCACCAGGACCAATCCCACCAATCCAAACATGAGGTGCCCGGGAAAGACGAACAGCTCCACGATCAGGAAGAGCACACCGATAAAGAAGATGAAGACCGTCTCGTATCCCACCAGGCTGCCCGCCACATAGTGCCCAAAGAAGAACAAGCCAAATGCGGTCGCGGAAATAATTCCTGGAATGCCAAACCCAGGATGCTGCATTTCCAGATAGCCGCCGGCGATTCCCACGAGGAGCAGGATGGCGGCGTACTTCGTGATCAGGATGGCCACCAGCTCAAACCCTTTGGGCTCGGCCTTGATGATCGGGCCTTTGAAGCCTTCCTGCTTCACCAACTCATCCAGGTTGCGCACAATGGCCTTGGCCAGGAGCGGCTTCCCGTCGTAGGTCTTGGTGGCTTCCTGCTGGTCCAGCGTGAGGATGCGTCCCTTCGGGCAGATCTCCACACCGGAAACCTTCAAACCCACATCCTTGTCGATCATGGCCTCGATGATCTCTGGATTGTGCCCCTTGCTCTTCACGGCGGTGCGCGCCATGGCCATGAAGGCGGAGTTCATCTTGGCACGCTCCGCATCGTCCATTTTCTCGCCGCCGCCTGAGACCGGAGTTGCTGCGCCGATGCTGCTCGCGGGGCTCATATACACAGCGTCCGTGGCCATCGCGATGATGGCCCCGGCAGAAAGCGCACGGGGATTCACAAACGCCACGCTGCGAGGCGTCAATTCCTGAAGGTCTTTCATGACCACGGTGGTGGTGTGCCACGCCAGGCCTCCGGGAGTGTCCAGATCAAACACCACCGCCTCGGCACCTTCATCCGTCGCCCGCTTCATGGTGCGGGACATGTACTCGAACCGCGCCGGGCTGATCAGATCCTCTTCACCAATAGGAATGACCACCACCTTGCCCGTGTACTCGCCTGTTTTAGTTGCTGGAGGCTTGATGCGGGGAGGCAACACAAAGTCCTGCATCTTGGGCAAAGGCTTGGCAGCCTCCGTGGCGGCGGGCGGTGAGTCAGCCGCTTCGGTTTTCTTGCCATCGACTGGTTCCGCAGGTTTGGCAGACTCCTTCGGAGCTTCATTCTTCGCCTCAGTCGAAGCTGGTG
The DNA here is from genome assembly GCF_000739655.1 of Verrucomicrobium sp. BvORR106. GTDB lineage: Bacteria > Verrucomicrobiota > Verrucomicrobiia > Verrucomicrobiales > Verrucomicrobiaceae > Verrucomicrobium. The sequence goes on from NZ_BATR01000191.1 coordinate 13,159, forward strand.
CTGCTGGCACCGGTGCCGGAGCGGGCGGCACCTCCTGCCCGGCGACCAGAAGGGTGCCAATCGTGGCCAGGATCGCAAAAAAAGCTGCCGGGAAGATGGGGAGTTGGCGGCGGGTTTTCATAGAGGAAGCTTCGACGGATACGAGATACGATCCTGCAACTCCGTCGAAACACAACCCCTCATCACGTCACACCGCCGCCGCCGCGCAGACGCGTCGGGGTTAAGGGGTGCCCCCGTTGTCACATGCGAGTGCTCTGACGCCAAGGGCGTCACACAAAGTAGCCCAGGGTCAGGCGAGGCACGAGCCGCCACCCTGGGTATGTAGGCAGTTGGATCAGAACTCCGAAGTGAGTTCTACAAACCGTGGCCGCATCCCTGATGTCCACCGCAAGCAAGACGGTCGTCTTCAGCTGATCTGAACCGTCTGTAGAACTCCCTTGGAGTTCCATCGCTATCCCATGAATACCCGGGGTGGCGACCGCTTCGCGGTCTGACCCCGGGCTATCTTGTATCACACCGTTGGCGTGGAGCTTCTGTCACGAAGACATGCGTCACCTTCACACTCAAGTCCAGCATTCCGCCAACCTGACGTCGATGCGCCGCCGCAGGACTACTTGTTGTTCTTCTTGCGTTTGCCCTGGTTGTCTTCTTGTGCAGCCCCTTCAGGAGCGGCGATGACGACGTTGTGAACAATCTCTGCCTGAGGCAGCGCCGCTTTGAGTTTGGCCACTCCAGCATCAGTCGCTTTGGTTTCCCAGAGGTAGATGTTCCGCAGGGTCTTGATGCCTGCCAGTGTTGCCAGGCTCGCATCGGTCACCTCGGTGCCGTAGAGGTTCACGTAGGTGAGATGCTTAAGGGCGCTCAGTTGCTCTACGCCTTTGTCGGTCACTTTGGTCTTGCGCAGATCCAGGCGGGTCAGACGGGGGAACTGCACCACCGCTTTCAATCCTGCATCCGTGACCGCCGTGCGAGCGAGGTCCAGGTGCACCACATTTTCTTTCAGCACCAGCAGGTTCTGAATGCTGGCGTCATCACAACGGCTCACTCCGGTGAGGAAGTCCACCCGCAGGAGCGGGCTGTTCACCATGAGCGGGCTCACTTGGGCACCGGCATCTTTGGCTTTCTTCAGTGCCTCGGTACTGGCAGGTTGCAGACCTTCCGCGAGCGCCTTGTAGAGAACATCGTGCTCCCTTTCTTTCTGCACCACCTTGGCTGCAGCAGGATCGACGGGCTTGCCGGCCACATTGCCTTCCCATCCCCCAAAGTCGCCCCCTTCTTCAATCCAGGTCTTGATCTTGGCCATCTCATCCGCCGTCACAGGATCACCCTTGGGGGGCATGAACATGTCATCATCCTTGGGCAAGGTCAGCACTTCATAAAGGTAGCTCTTGGCAACATCTTTGGGAACGAGTGCGGGGCGTTTGCTCTCGCCGCCTTTCAGGATGGCCCAGGCGGCATCCAGACGGAGTTCCGCCTTCGGTTTCACCAGCTTGCCGGCCTCTTCATGCGGCGCGCTGTGACACTTTAGACATTTCGTCTCCAAAATCGGAAGGATCTCCGACTTGAATTCGACCTTCGCAGAGAGCGTCACCGGGAGCGTGGCAGCGACCCACAGCACGATGGACCGACGGGTTATAGGAAGCTTTGTCATAGGGCGGCGAAGGAAACGCTTGCCCCATTGCCTTGTTTCAGGAAAATTCCTCCATGGCTGCCGCTGCTTCCTCCGTGAATCGCTTCGAAACTGAAGCCCTTCTGAATCGTCACACGTTGGGGATCATTATGGGTGGGGGGGCCGGTACACGACTCTTCCCGCTAACCAAGGACCGGGCCAAGCCTGCCGTCCCTCTTGCTGGCAAGTACCGCCTGGTGGACATCCCCATCAGCAACTGCATCAACAGCGGCGTACGCCAGGTGTACGTGCTGACGCAGTACAACAGCGCCTCCCTCAACCGCCACATCAGCCGGGCTTATAAGTTCGACCTTTTCAGCCACGGTTTTGTGGAGATTCTGGCAGCACAACAAACTCCAGAAGGCGAAGCCTGGTATCAGGGCACTGCAGACGCCGTCCGCCAAAACCTGCGCAACTTCACCCAGGGCAAGTACGAGTACTTCCTCATCCTCAGCGGTGACCAGTTGTATCGCATGGACTTCCGCAAAGTCCTGACCCGTCACCTGGAGAACAATGCCGACATCACCATCGCCACCATCCCCGTGGATGAGCGGCAGGCCAAGTCCTTCGGCATCATGCAGACGGACCCGGATGGCCGGATTCGGAACTTTGTTGAAAAACCGAAGGATCCTGAAGTGCTGCAGTCCCTGGCCATGCCAGCTGAAATCGTGCAGCAGCTGAAGCTGAGCGAAGACCAGCCTTACTACGAAGCCAGCATGGGGATTTACGTCTTCAACCGCGCGGCCCTGATTGCGGCTCTGGACAACGACTTCGTCGATTTCGGCAAGCACATCATCCCGCAGGCGATCAAGGACTACAAGGTCCTCAGCTATCCCTTCCAAGGGTATTGGGAAGACATCGGAACCATTCGCAGTTTCTTCGAAGCCAATCTGGACCTCTGCTCGGTGGTCCCCCAGTACGACTTCTTTGATTCGCAGGCACCGATCTTCACCCACGCCCGTTTCCTGCCCGCAACCAAGATCAACGGCGGCAGCATTCACCGTGCGTTGCTCTCAGACGGCTGCATTCTGTCCGAAGCCCGGATCGAAAACAGCATCCTCGGGGTCCGGACGGTCGTGGAGGCCGAGACCTCCATCAAAGACTGCATCATCATGGGAGCCGACTACTACGCCGGCGCTGTGAACTGCCCCATCAACCGCCCTGCCACCGGCATTGGCCGTCGCTGCAAGATCGAGCGGGCAATCATCGACAAAAACGTCCACATCGGAGATGGTGTGGTCATCACTCCCAAGGACAAGCCGGAAAACTTCGACCATCCGGAAGGTCTCTATTACATCCGCGACGGCATCGTGGTCATTCCCAAGGATGCCATCATTCCCGCAGGGATGTGGATTTGATCCAACTCTAAATCACCAAGGGGAGCCGGGTTGTACCGGCTCCCCTTTTTTGTGCGACCTCGCACGTATCAAGGCCCAGGCCTTGCCGCCCAAAATTCAGCCGGCGGCTTCAGATCGTTGCCTTCTTCGGCAAACTTGGTGCCGATCTCCCCGAGCGGCAGAGCCTTGGCCACCTCCAGGCCTGTCTTGATACGGTCTGGAGTGAAGACCAACCTCGTGAGATGCAGGCCCTGAAGGGGGGTCAGATCCTCCACCGGGGTTTCACCAATGTGCAGGCGCTCCAAAGAGGAACCTTTGAGCGGGCCAAGGTCCACCACCCGGGTGAGGTGCAAGGTCAGGCTCTTCAGAGGCAGCCCTTTCAAGGGAGCAATGTTGGTCAGCGGACATCCATTGAGCCACACCATCGAAAGCGGGCTTTTCCGCAGTGCGGAAATGTCGGAGATGGGACAGTCTTTGGCATTGAAGTCCGTCAGGGGCAGCCCTTCCAGAGGCCCCAGATCCTGCACCGGAGTTCCGGTGAGATACAGCTTCGTCAACGGCATGCCGCGTAGCGGAGACAGGTCCCGCACCTTCGTGCGCTCGATGTAGAGCTCCGTGATCGGCAGCCCCTTTAAAGGCGTCAGTTCACTCACCTGCGTGTCACTGAGGTACACTGCGGTCAATCGCGCACGCCCTTCCAGAAACTTCAAATTGCTCACCTTGGCTCCATCCAGACCCACAGCGAGAGGTTCCCCGTCCTCAATGCGAAACTGTCCGCCGCCCTCGTACTCAGGGTTGTGGAACTTGATCTCCTTGTTCATCAACTCCTCCGTCCAGGCAAACTTGAGTTTGGCCGCCGGTGGAGTCGGAGCTGGTGCAGTGGCGGGCGCACCTGCTGGAGGGGTTGCCGCGGGTAGTGAGGATGCCGTTTTGTCCGGCAAGGTCGGCTCCTGCTTCGGCCCGCAATGGGTCAAACCGAAGATCACCGCGAAAAGTCCGCCGAAGGAAGCGAAGGTGTGCCGATACGCCATGGAGAAAGCCATGCCGCCTACCAACGCCGCTCGCAACCCGAAGTTACAGGAGGTTTGCCTGGAAGCCCGCTCTCCTCTTCAGCGGCCTCCCAATCAACTCACCAGCAATGCCCGCCGTAGTAGCGCGGCGCGTAGCGGCGCCGATAAACAACCGGCGGAGGGCAGTAGTCGTAGGAATAGGAATAGTAGCGAGGCGGAGGAGGTGGCGGGGGCCCATATCCATAGTCGCCGTAGGCATACTGGTCCTGCGAGTTCCCGATCAGGGAGCCCGCCAGAGCCCCCAACACGCCACCGATGGCTGCCCCTTCCAAACCACGGCCGCTCTGGTGGCCAATGATGCCGCCCGCCGCAGCGCCAGTGACTGCACCTGCCACCCCACCCACGCGCTCGTTAGGCCCCGGGTAGTAGGATACGCAGGAACTCAGGGTGAACGCAGCCGCGAGGGCTCCGACACTACAAACGGCGGGCATCTTCATGGGTGTCCGTCGTTCGACGAACACCACGTGAGAACATTCAAAAAAACTTTAGGGCGAGGCCTGCGCCTCCGCGGCGGCCTCCTCCTTGCGAAGGCTGAATACTTCCACCTTGTTCGGATGGCCCTTCACTTCATAAGCCCCACAAGGCTCAAACCATTCCTGTCCTTCTGTCCAACCCTCCAGGAACGCCTTGCTCACCAAGATGGGTTGGCGCGTCTGCCGGGTCAGGCTTTCGATGCGGAAAGCAAGATTCACCGCGTCACCAAGGGCGGTGTTGATGCCTTTACCCATCGCGCCGAGAGCCACGGGACCCAAATGCAAACCAATGCGACAGTCGAGCACGACGCCACGGGTCTCCCGCAAATGCTTGCGAACCGGGGTGGTCACCGCAACCTCCACCTCACGCAGCGCTCGCGCTGAATCCACCGCCTTCTGGCGGATGTCGGCCTCAATCCCCGGCCAGTAGGCAAACACACAGTCGCCGATGAACTTGTCGATCATTGCGCCATAGCGCTTCATGATCGTGTTGCAGTCCGCGTACCACTCACGCAGCAGCTCAGCGAGCTCAGTCGCACTGAGCTGGGAACTCAACTGGGTGAACCCCTTGAGATCCCCCACCAGCAGGGTGGCGGAAGTCGTCTTCACCGGCACGGGATTGCGGCGCAGCACCTGGGTCTTGGTGCCGAGCATAGTAGTATCGGTGTTGGATGAGCTCTCGCTCTGGTCGAAAAGAAACACCGCCCCGCCGATCTGCAACCGGTCCCCGTCGCGCAGCACACGGGCCGTCGTCAGTGCCACGTCGTTGACGTAGCTCCCGTTCGCACTGCCCAGGTCCACAAGCCAGTAGTGCACGCCCTCGCGGCGAATGGTGGCATGCTGTCGCGAGACGCCCGCATCATTCAGACGGATGGTTGCCTCCTCACTGCGTCCGATGAGGTTAAAGTCTTCCAGAGGAAAGGTATCACCGCTGGTTAAGGTTCTGAGGTAGGCTCCCATTTGTCACCTCCTTTCAACCGAATGGACCCATGAAAGTCAACTCTTCCTTTTTTTTCATCAGTTTGATGGCAGCCCCTTCCAGACACCCTCTCGCGTAAGATTTCAAGTTGGCATTTCCAACAACTTCTCGGAGGTTCACAGATGGTTCGTAGGCAGTGGGCCCTGATGGCTTTGGCATTGATTCTGACAGCGGTCCGTATTCAGGCCCATCCCATCCCCACGCTCGTCGTGGAAGCCATTTTTCACCCAGATCGCGCCTGCGAGCTGAAGGTGAATCTCGATCCTCGTCTCTTTCTTCACGAAGTCCCCTCGACGCTTCCCCCGGTGCCAGGATCCTGGTGGCGGGATCAGGATGAGACGGAGCGCGCTAAGAACTTGGACCGCGCGCGCCAGTACCTCGCTGGGACGCTTCAGTTCGTTTTTAATTCCTCGTCTTCCCAGCCTCCGTGGGAGGTGCAAGCCATCGACAGCATGCTGAACACGGAGATCTCTGCCACCACGGCAGAAGTGCACCTGCTGGCCCGTTGCAGGGTGAATCTCCCGACGGATGCCAAAGAGTTCAAGGTCACGCTTGCCCGCAACGCCGCCGTGCCGGTGATCCTGCTCAATTCTGAGCTGGGCAATCCCAAGGTCGTTCCCCAGTCTGTTTATCCTGGGGAAAGCAGCCGGGCCTTCTCCGTGCCAGTCACAACATCAAGCCCACCCGAGTCGGCCTCGGTCACATCGACGGCCCTTCCAAACGCCACAGGCTCCCTATGGCGTCTCATGCTCGCATCCGTCCTGGTGGTTGGTCTGGCCGCCGTCTTCTGGTGGAGCCGCCCACGGTCAAAGGCGTGACAGACTGCCACCACGCCATGTCTAGGGCCCCTGCGCAGAAGCTTCTGCCTCGATGACCTCGGCCGAAGGCTTCCCGGATTCCTGATGGAGCCTCTCCGCCATCATCTCGGGCGTCTCAAAGCGGATCTCCTTGAGCCGGCCATGTTCCTTCACGTAGTGTCCCATCAGGCGGCCCTCGCGATCATAGTCTTTCTCCTCGCCGTGGAAGCGGCCTTCGGAATCGAGCTGCCCTTCAGACCATAGCACGCCGTTGTCATACCAGCGCAAGATGGGCCCCTCCCCCACCTCTTTCTCATTGAGGGCGTATTGGTACTTCTTTTTGCCGTTGCCGTGGTACACCACCAAAAAGGCGGGACGCCCCTGCTCAAAAGTGCGCTCCTCACGGAGTTTGCCACCGCTGGTGAAGCTCACCGTCATGCCGTGGCGTCGACCTTTGACGTAAGGCGTACGGCGGGCCAACCGCGGCGGGGTCCGGTCATAGTGAAGCTCTACGGCATCCCCGGTGAAGGGGAGTTCAGCAGCAGGCAGGTAGGCCAGGCCATCCTCCCGTATCTCCACCTTCACCTCCTGATAGCCTGGCACAGCGTCCTCTGCGGGAGGGCTGCCTGCGCGGTCCAACGCTGCCCGCCCCTTCGCCTCCATCTCACAGGAACAAAAAAGCGCGGCACTCAGAAAAAGCACTGCAGCCTGGGCAAAAGGATTTCTGGAAATCATGTGAAGGTATAAAAATTTTAACCACCAGCCCACGGTCTTCCCGTGCGCAACTTCAGCGGTTTTTTGGATCAGGCGGAGCGCTCAGGAGCTTCAGGCTCGTCTGCGGCCTGATCATCCTCAGGAAGCTCAGTCTCCTCGTTAGCGAAGGCCTCTTCGTCAGAAGCCTCCCCTTCAGAGGTCAGGGACTCATCTGTCTCTGCCTCTTCTTCAACAACCTCTTCGTGGGCCTCATGCGACGAGGCTTCATCGAGCTCAGCCTCCGTTGGCTCGGAAACTTCCGTTGCGGAGGTTTCTTCTGCCGTCACAGACGCTGCCGGCTCTTCTGCCACAGGGGCTTCATCGGCAGTAGGGGCGGCATCAGCGACAGCTTGGTCTGGAACGTTCGCCCCCTTGCCTGCTTTGCCACCCTTCTTGCCCTTCTCCAGGTTTTCGACCTTGCCATCAGGCGTGATCCGCATGCCTACGGCAGCAGCCGCCTCAGCCGCTGGGCCACCGAAGCCCAGAAGCATCGCCACTTCATCCTGAACCATCGCCAGTTCGTCCAGGCGAAGCTCAGGATCCTTGATGATGAAAACTTCCCCGCTCTTGCGGTGCTCGTAGATGATCGTCTTCCCGTGCTCGGTCTCCTTCGTCTCCTTGGGCACCAGCTGCTTCTTCCGCTCCAGCATCAACGCCAGGATGTACCGGGCGTGTTCGGTGTGTTCTTCATCCTCTTCGACGAACCGTCTCAGGAGATCTTCAGCGCTCTCGCGGCTGGTGATCTCCACCTTCGGCCGCAGGCTCTCCGGTCTGACGTACTCAGCCTTCCAGTAGGAGAAAGGCTTGCGCTCGGCAAGCTCCTCCGCCCAGGCTGACTCTGCCACATCCCGCCGCTGGAATTCACCGGAGACTGTATCGAAATAAATGGCTGTGTAAAACCTCTCCCCTTCTTCAAACGGGCGATTGGTGCGGGAGCATTCGTGAGCTCGTGATTTAATGTTCCAGTTGGCTTGCATCCCAGAGGTTAGGCGGTCTTGACGAAGATGCGTGAGCGAAGGGCCTGCCAGATCACGGCCAGCTTCTCACGGAGGGTCTTGAAGGACAATTTTGGCAGTTCCTTGTTCTGGGACCGAAGCTTGAACAGGTAAACACCGATGCTCCCCAGCAGCAGGTGCGGCAGCCAAACGGAGACGTATGAGGGGATGATGTTGCTCTTGCCCAGGTTCAGGAAAAGGTTGTCCATGAACATCAGCGCAAAGAAGAAGATCACGGCCATCGACAAACCACCCACGAGACCGCGCCTGGAGAACACGACGGAAAGAGGGGCCGCAAACAGCACCACCACCATGCACTGCCAGGGGAATGTGAAGCGGTAGAAAAGGTGCGTGAGGTACGGAGCCAGCTTCCGCTGCCCGTAGGCAGAGTTTCCGCGGATGTAGGAAATCAGATCCGGCACCCCGAGATAGTCAGGCACCAAGGTGCCGCTGAGCAGGATCCACGGCGTTTCCGTCCAGCCTTCGAAGTCGATACGCGGGTGACCGGTCCCCGTGTCGAAGTTCTGCATCGCCACGACCTGACCGTTCTTATAGGTGACTTCCACGCCGGAGTAGAACGACCAGACCTTGCGGTCCGGCCACCAGAAGGCGCTCTTGGCAAACCAGCCCTTCACCAGACGGCCTTGGTCATCTTCCTGACGAATTTCAATGCGGCGCATGCGGTCTCCGCGCAAGTCTTCCGGCACCTGCCCCACGAACCATGTCCGTCGGTCTTCCTGGTTTCGGTACATCAAGCCCATCACCAGGAAGTTCTTCCCGATGCGCTCCTTCACGTTCTCCAGGAGCTTCTCCTTGTTGCCCGCTGAAACGGGAGCCCAGTGGTAGTTGGCCGCCATTCCCAACAGAGAGGCGCAGCAAGCGATCACGTAGAAGGGCTTGAGCACATCGAACATGCTCTTGCCGGTGCCCAGCATGGAGATCAACTCGTTCGTGCGGGACATGCGCCCCAGAGTGTACAGAGTGGAGAGAAGCAGCGTGATGGGTGCCACCGTCACGAAGATGAACGGGATCAGCTTCACGTAGAACATCAGGATCTGCGTCCGGGAGATCTTGTTCTCCTGGAAGTCCTGCATGTTGTCCAGCAGGTCCATCACGATCCAGAGGGTGCAGAAGGCGATGAAACAGAACATCACCGGCTGGAGGAAGGAACGCATCACATAGCGCTCAAGGATCTTGCTCCGGGAATAGTACGTGAGCACCAGCGGCGGTGTGCACAGCAGCCCCAGAATCAGCAACAGCTGCACTCCAAAGGCCGTGACGGAAAAGACTTCCCCTGAGAAACTGGCACTGAGCGTCTCCCAGCGGTCATAGAGCTGGCTGACCAGAGCCCAGAGGGCCAGATAGGCGCAGGCAATCCAGGTTGGGATCACCATCTTCCGGGCATCCGGATAGGCACGCAGGATGAAGGCATGGTAGGCCACCCCGCCCACCAGCACAAACAGGCGCATGTAGGAGAGGATGTAGAGGGTGAAGTACGCTCCATCTGGCGGCGCCTCCCATCCCTTGGGCAGCTCATTGATGTTGGAGGGCGTCACCGGCATGTAGTTGCGGTGATACCCGGCCATCTGGCAGATGAACATGACGATCACTGCCAGTAACAGGGCGAGCCAGCCGGCATTCGGGGAGTGCCGCAACCAGCGCCAGATGGCGTTGCAGCCGTCTAAAACGGGAGTGAGCACTTTCCGGAGTTGCTTTGTCATGCTTGGGGGTGGGAGGTTTCAACACAAACCGCCCCTCGTCAAGGAGGGGCAAATGCCCGAACACCGTCTGCACCTTGCACAGCGGCCCGCCCAGACGTATCAAAACGACCTCCATGATTCACATTGCCTCCGATGCCGAAAGCGCCGCCCAACCCACACTGGCGGAGCGTATGGCACAGGCATTCTCGCCCGACGGCATCCTGGCTAAGTCGCCTGACTTCGAGTACCGGAAGCAGCAGCAGCGCATGGCGAAAATAGTTGGGAAAGCGCTCGAGACGACCCGCCCGGTGGTCATCGAGGCCGCCACTGGCGTCGGCAAATCCCTCGCCTACCTCCTGCCCTCCGTAACGTTCGCGATGGAAAAGAAGCGTAAAGCCATCATCACCACCCACACGATCAACCTCCAGGAGCAGCTCATTCACAAGGATCTGCCGATCGTGCAGAAAATCATCGGCACCCCCTTCAAGTCAGAACTCCTCAAAGGCCGCGGGAACTACCTGTGCCCCCAGCGCCTGGAACGGGCCTTCCAGGGCACGCCGGATCTTTTCACCACCAGCGAGCAAGCCGAACTGAAGCTGATCTGGGAATGGAGTCAGAAGACACTGGATGGGAGCCTGAGCGACCTGGATTTCACCCCCTCGCCCAAGGTCTGGTCCCAGATCTGCAGCGAGTCCTACATCTGCACTCCCCGTCGCTGCGGCCAGACCCGCTGCTTCTACCAGGCAGTCCGGAAACGCATGGCGGAGGCGGATGTGCTGGTGATGAACCACTCGCTCTTCTTCATGCTGCTCTCCTCCACGGAGGATGTGCTACCCGAGGACGCCAACTTCCTGTACCCCAAGGACTTCCTGATCGTGGATGAAGCTCACACGATCGAAAACGTGGCCGCCAGGGCCTTCGGCCTCCACCTGTCTGAGAGCAGCATCCGCTTTGAACTGCAACGGCTCTTCAATCCGCGCACCAAGAAGGGCCAGTTCCCCCACCAGGGAGATGCCGTGGGCTGTCGCGCGGTGACGGAAGCGCTGGACGCCATGGAAATGTTCTTCCGTGCCGTGGAAGGTTCCTCTCACTTCATGAACCAGCAGAGCCGCGAGTTCCGGGTCAGGGAGACGGGGTTGGTGGACAACACCATCGCCCTCCCGCTGCACCGGGTCATCGAGCGGACAAAAATAGCGGGAGATGCGGCCAAGAACGAAACCTCCCGCCTGGAATTCCAAGACCTGACCCGCAGGCTGGCCTCCGTACAGGCCGGGATGACGGCCTTTCTCGACCAGACCGAGGACGATCACGTGTACTGGGTGGAGCGCAGCGGCGGCGACAACCGTGCCGTGAGCCTGCACAGCGCCCCCATCGATGTGAGCCCGCAGCTCTCCAAGCTTTTCTTCCAGGGCGACAAGGCTTGTATCCTGACCAGCGCCACCCTGGGAGTGGGTGAGGCGGAAGACCTCAGCTACTTCCGTCAACGCGTCGGGGCCACCTCCACCGTGGCCGTGAACATCGCGAGTCCATTTGATTTCGAGAAACAGATGCGGCTCTACCTGGTGAAATCCATGCCTGCGCCGGGCACCAAAGAACACGAGGCCGCCCTTCCCAAATGGATCGAGCACTTTCTGGATCTGTCCCAAGGCCGGGCCTTCGTGCTTTTCACCAGCTACACCCAGATGACGCGCATCGCGGAGCAAATGGAAGAGTTCTGTGAGGATCGCGGCTGGACCCTGCTGGTTCAGGGCCGCAATCTGCCCCGTCACCAGTTGCTCGCCGAATTCCGCCGGGACACCCATAGCATCCTCTTCGGTACCGAGAGCTTCTGGACCGGGGTCGATGTGCCGGGAGAGGCACTCAGCAATGTCATCATCACCAAGCTTCCCTTCGCCGTGCCGGATCACCCCCTCACGGCTGCCCGCCTGGAGCACATCGAAGAGAGTGGCGGCAATCCCTTCACGGAATACTCTGTGCCAGAAGCCATCCTCAAGCTCCGCCAAGGTGTGGGTCGCCTGATCCGCACGAAAAAGGATCAGGGCATCTGCGCCATTCTGGACAACCGGGTGCTCACCAAGCCCTACGGCCGGGCCTTTCTCAAGGCACTGCCCCCCTGTCCGGTGGAAATTATCTCCTGACCAGACGGTCGCCCCAGCCTGGGTCGGGGCTTACTTCTCCTCCAGGCCGGTAGTCACGCCACCATTGGCGATTTTGGATTTGAGCCGGGACCAGAAGTCGCTCTTACCTGCAGTCGGATCTGATGGAGGCGTCGGAATAGTGCTGCCGGGGATGGTGGAAGGGCCCGGAGTTCCGGGAAGAGGGGCAGGCGGGGTAGAGGCAGTGGTCGATCCCGCCCCAGGTTTGCCCGCCGCGGGATAACCGCTTCCCGGACCATTGATGACAGGAATCGTCAGCCCACGACCCGTGCGGGTGAATCCGCGGGACGGCGCCGAACCAGAGGCGGTGTTGGCCGCCGACGAGGTGGCGCCGGAAACGCGCTCCTGTGCCTCCGTCAGCTCACCCCCGTATGCCGCAAAGGTATTGATCGGCACATCGTACTTTTTGAAGTCCGAGGCCAGCTGGCGATGCGCGTTGATGAAAGCCGTGGGGCTGTGGTAGTTGGAATAGTCCTTCGCAAACTTGGAGCGGTTCATCCCGATGGCGAGATTCTTCCGCACCTCCAGGTGGAGGTGCACAGGGTACATCCCGTTGTTTCCCCCCATGGTACCCACCAGCTGACCCTTCTCGATCATCTGCCCCACTTTCACCTTCCGTTCCAAAAGGTGCCCGTAGAGAGAGTCCACCATCTCGATCTTGCCCGTCACTTCCCGGAAAACGTGCCGGATGATGACCACGTTCCCCCAGCCGACCTTGATGTCTTCTGACTGCACCACAATGCCCCGCCCGATCGCGTAAATCGGATCTCCGAGGTCACTGTCGCCACCGCCAGAGCCGTTCCAGTCTTCGCCCAAGTGCCCGTTGGGCCAGAATCCGCGAGCCTTGTAGTATCCCGTCCCCTCGGGCTTGCCACAGGGAAAATCGAATCCGTCCGCCAGCTGGCAACGAGCCGTGTCGAACGCTGCGACGGGCCCAGCCCCCAGGAAAACCGTCATCATGGCCACGGCAGCGATCCAACCCAATACGGGTCCACGGGGCGGGTTATGGAGCGGCAGGAGGGTCGGACGACGGAGCATTCGGCTTGCGACAGTTTTAAGGATCAATGCGTTGAAAAAGAGACAGGGGGTCTGGCGGGGGACGACACGGTAACCGGGGTTGGGAGGATTGCCACGATCAAGTTGCATATGAAGCCAAGTTCACCGGCAGGCCGTGATTGAAGCTTGCGCATCCGTGTTCCTCCCCCATCATGCCGGGCTCATCCCCCAAACGCACCATGCCCGACTGGCTCACCGTCATTATTCTCGGCCTCATTGAAGGGCTCACGGAGTTCATCCCAGTTTCATCCACCGGTCACCTGTTGATCGCCCAGAGATGGCTCCCCCGGCAGTCAGAACTGTTCAACATTGTGATTCAGAGCGGCGCGGCCCTCGCACTGGTCCCCCTCTTTTGGAAAAAGTTCAGCGGCATGGCCTTTGGCTTGGGCAAGGCTGAAAACCGCGACCTACTCATGAAGCTGGGCACGGCGTTCCTGATCACCTGCGTGGCAGGCATGGCGATGAAAAAGATGGGGCTGGAGCTTCCCGAAGACGCCCGTCCGGTAGCTTGGGCCACACTGATCGGCGGTTTTGTCATTTTTGGCGTCGAAGCCATTTGTAAGCGCCGGGTGCTCTCGGATTCACTGACCTGGCCGATTGTCATCGGCGTCGCCGTCGGCCAGTTGATCGCCATGGTGTTCCCTGGAGCTTCCCGCTCGGGCGCGACGATCATGATCGCACTCCTGATGGGGCTTTCCCGTCCTGTGGCCACGGAATTCTCCTTCCTGCTCGGCGTTCCCACGCTTCTGGCCGCTGGTGGATACGAGCTCCTGAAAGCCTTCAAGGATGGCGAGTTTGCCACCCTCAACTGGTTCCACGTGGCCCTCGGTTTCGTGGCTGCCGCAGTTTCCGCCTTTGTGGTGGTGCGCTGGTTGATCCGCTTCGTGCAGAGCCACACGTTCAACGGCTTCGCCATCTACCGGGTCGCCCTCGGTGCGGCGCTGCTGCTCTGGCTGGCACGCTAACCGCCTGCCCCGCCCAAAAAAAACAGGCCCTCCAATTGGAGGGCCTGCCGTCTGAGAAAGTTGGATGCTGGCTCAGCACCGGATGGGCCAAATCAGATGGCGTCCACACCATGCTCGTTGGTCCGGATGCGCAGCACGTCTTCAATGTCGTAGATGAAGATCTTGCCGTCACCCACCTTGCCAGTTTTGGCGGATTCAGTGATGGTCTTGATGATGGCGGGAAGCTGCTCGTCCGTGGTGAGGATCTCAATCTTTGTCTTGGGAACAAAATCCACCGTGTACTCGCTGCCGCGATAAATCTCTGTATGACCACGCTGTCTGCCGAAGCCCTTGACCTCCGTCACGGTCATCCCGAACACTCCCGCCTCGCGGAGCGCTTCCTGGACTTCCTCAAATTTGTGCGGTTTGATGATGGCTTCGATTTTCTTCATGGCGGTGAGTGTTGTTGAGGTTTAAGCGGGTCCACCCCCCGCAATCAAGCCAAAAGAATCATTGATTTTACGGACATCTTCCGTCACTGCACCCCTTTCATGCACCTGCATTACCGACGATTTGTCCTGCGCCTTTACAAGAGGTTCCGTCACCCTCGGAAGCTCAAGCAAAGCCGGCTGCATAAATGGTTCGCGTTGCATTTTTTGGACAAGACAGTGTGGAAACCCACCCGGCACAGTTTTGCCGGTGGCCTCGCGATTGGGCTTTTTGTAAACATGCTGATCATTCCCGGTCAGATGCCGCTGGCAGCGCTGCTGGCGGCTTTGTTCCGGGTGAACATCCCCATCGCCATCGTGGCCTGCTGGATCAGCAATCCGGTCACCATGCCCCCCATTGCCTGGTGGGAAATCGAGTTCGGCAACTGGTTGTGCCACACCCTTCATCTGGGCAATCCCCCGCCGTTGGATTGGAAGGACCTCAAGCGCATCCTGGATGAGGCGACGGGATTCTGGAACTTCTTTGCCCAACTCAAGCCGTGGGCCGCCTCACTATATATCGGAGGCTCCGTTGCGGGAGTCGTTCTAGGCTTCGCCGCCTATGCGGTGGCCTTCGTTCTTTGGGATCTGCTGCTCACCCTGACTCACCGTCGCGTGAAGGACGATGATGATGAAAACGACAGCGGGCCAGACAATTCCGACAGTGGCCAGAGCGGCCGCCGGTCGTGAAACCTCACCCCTACATTGAATTCCGGTGATAAGCCCCCCTTGTCACGCGGTGAGGATGCGTTACATCTATGGATATTACACTCCATGAGATTACTTCCCCCTCTTCTCTGTCTGGCGGTGCTGATTGCCGTCCTCCTGGGCTGTGAGAGCACCAGCCCCCGCGTGACTGGCTGGGAGGGAAGGCTGGGACCGGTGCCGGTTGAGCGAAAAGTGATGCCCGTGGGGATGCTGCAGGAAGTTCGGCTCCAGCAGGACATGATCACCAAAGGCACGGCAGGCCGGAAAACTTTCCGGCGGATGAATCCGCAATTCATCACCATCCACTCCACGCAGAACTACACGGGCAACGCCTACAACCACGCGCTGGCGCTTAAAAGAGGAGCCCTGCGCGCGCCGAAACGCAGAGGGGGCAATCGCATCGGTTTCCTGACCTGGCACTTCACCGTACAGGACAACGTGGCCATCCAGCACCTGCCGACCAATGAGCAAGGCGAGCACGCAGACTTTGATGGACCAGGCAATAACTACAGCATCGGCATCGAGATGTGCGAACACCGCGGCAATGATCTGGCCCGCACGATCGACAACACCGCCAAGCTGACCGCCTTCCTCATGATGGAGCACCAGATTCCCCTGCGGAACGTCGTTCCCCACTACCACTGGCCACGGCAGGGGCTGACCCCGCCCAACAAGAACTGCCCGCACTTCCTGCTCGACAATGGTCGGCCGGGACGGAACTGGCGCTGGTTCCTGAGCCGGGTGGAGGCGCACTACTCTCGCCTCGTCCCCGGCCCTGTGCCTAGAATCTAGCCCCTCAGGGGGTTAGGCGCTCATTTTGACGAGCCCCTCGACATTGAGCGTTTTCAGTTTCGCCACGCACTCGATCACCTTCTCCGCCGCGATAAGAGCCTCTTCTTCCGTGTTCATGCGGGAGAAGGAGAACCGCAGCGTACCGCGAAGGCGCTCTTCGGTGAAACCCATGGCACAGAGCACGTGGGAGGGGCGTAGCGTCTCCGAGTGACAGGCTGAGCCTTCTGAGCACGCGACCCCTCGCTCATCGAGGAGGATCAAAAGCCCGGCAGTGTCCAGGCCGGCAAAGTAAAGACTCGACGTGCCGGGCACGCGAAATTCCCGGCTCCCGTTGACTTCTGTGCCCGGCACTGCAGACAGGATGCGCTGCTCAAAGGCATCCCGCATGGCAGCCACCTTGGCCGGGCCATTGTCCCGCAGATGCTCCAGCATCAGTTCGGCCGCCTTCCCCAGCCCGACAATATGAGGCACATTCTCTGTTCCAGAGCGTCTCCCAAACTCCTGACCACCGCCCAGCATCCACGGGCGGAAGCGCACCCGCTTGCTGATAAAGAGCGCTCCAATGCCCTTGGGCGCATGGAATTTGTGCCCACTGAGGCTGAGATAATCCACCGGCACTTTCTTGACCGATACCGGGATCTTGCCCACCGCCTGCACCGCATCGCTGTGGAACATGGCACCGTTGGAATGCACCAGTTCAGCCGACTCCTCGATCGGGCCGATGACGCCGGTCTCGTTGTTCGCCCACATCATGCTCACCAGCGCGGTCTGACCGGAGCGCGTACAGCTTTTCAGCTCCCGAATCATGGGCACCCCTTCCCGGCTCACATCCAGGAAGCTGGCGGAACGCCCCTCCTCCGTCCAACGACGGGCCGACTCCAGCACGGAGGCATGCTCCGTCTTGAAGATGATCAGGTGCGTCTTGCGCGGCTGCTGCAAGGTCAGGGCCGATGCCAGAGCGGCATTGTTGGCCTCGGTGCCGCCACTGGTAAAGATCAGCTCATTGGGTTCACAATCAATCAACGCGGCGACCTGCTCCCTGGCTTGTTCCACAGCCTTGTGAACGAGCCGTCCCCCTGCATGACCGGAGGAAGGGTTGGCAAAATGCTTCGTCAAGAACGGCATCATGGCCTCAACCACCCGTGGATCAGTCTGGGTGGTCGCATTCGAGTCGAGATAAATCATAGGCCCATCTTCTCCCAGAGCAGGATATGTGGGCAAGTGAAATACGGAGGCGGTTGGGTCACATCGTATTGGAAATCAGCGATGAACCGGACGTGAGGACAACGGACCCGCCGCGTGCGCATGGAGCAATCATGGAGCCCGCTCAGTTAGTGGTCACACCGTTTTCTCCATGCGCCGCCCACGTGCTACAATAGTGATTCCCCTCTTCTCGGACTACGGCAGGAACCTCTTGCTGTGGATCACCCGGAATCGATACAACGTATCCAGCGGAACGTAGTCGGAAGCGGAGGCGGACTTGGTGGCATAGTCCTGGAGACGGGAATCTTCGGGATCAATGTACCGTTCCAACACCGTGGATCCGCGCGTTTCTGATACCACCAAGTCGTTGGTTTCATTCCACTTGGCCCAGGCGTCCGGGCTGTCGCCGCGACTGCGCACCGCCTGCCGGAGAGCCTGCACGCGATAGTGCACGGTGTAGGTGTTCGACTTGGTCGTGAGGCGAGGGTAGAGCGTCGCATACGGGCGCTCTTTCATATTGTCACCGGTGAGCGTGTTGGTCGTGTTCCAGTACGTGGCCATGTTTGCCAAAGTGGCCCCCTGCGGCACCAGATAGAGATCACAGAGTTCGGTGGGAGACTTGAAGATATCGTTCGCCGCGAAGCGGGTTTTGAACTGCTCCAGCGTCTGGGCGGCATCAATTTCCAAACGGAAGTTGGTGGCGGTGCCGGTCTTGTAGTTGTTGGCGTTTGCCAGGGGGACAGCAGCCACCCGCTCACTGCGCAGCAGGGCTCTCAGCCCGGTGCTGCGCTCGATGTAGGTGAAGGGCATGATCTGGTAGTTCATGTTGATCTTGCCCGCAGTGGAGAAGGGCTCACTGATCGCGTAGGGCTCCACCACCGGCATCCAGAACAGGTCGAGCAAAAGATGATCCTTGGGGGACTGCGCCCCCACATGCGTCGCCACTCCTGTGTTGGGACGGAAGAGCAGCGTACGCCATGGGACGTTGGCCTTCACCTGGCTGGGCAATGAGCCGAACATCACCGGGGACATCACCTGACGGTTGGGCGAGAAGAAGGTAGGCCCCGCCGTCTCATGCCGCTCTGTGTAGGAGAAATACGGGATGGCATCCGCGGCCCCATCATAGGCGCTGCCCTCGTCCGGCTTGTTGATGTAGGCGCCATCCGGCACCGGCCCCAGACCATTGTCAAAGTCCCCCGAGTCACTGCTCCACGGTCCGCCATCGGCATCAGCTCTGAAGGGCACGTCTGGACGCCTGCTGCTGGCATAAGCCGCCGTCTTCACCAGCTTGCCGGTCATGGTGGCGCCATAGATCATGTCTGCCCCCAACACCTCCGTCATGGAATGGGCCAGCAGCTTGGAGGTGTCGTTGTAGTACTGGTGCGGCTTGAACACGCCTTCCGGCACATCACGCTGGGCGGCGATCAGACGATAGTCACCGTGGAAAGGCACCAGGGTGCGCACCGTGTCATACTTGCGGATCGGGTTGCCACTCGCCTCCCCTCCTCCGGCCGGGTTGGTGTTGCGCCCTGGCTCCTCACCCACGTAGTAGATGCGCCCGTAGTTGGGGGCCGGAGCTCCGGTGATGGCTCCATCGCGTGAGAACGTCCACCAGTTGCGAGCCTCAGTCACCGAGTTGCTGGTGTGCATCCACGTCTGGCCGGAACTGGCACCGTCAATGGCCAACTGCGGAGCCGGGAACTCCGTGACGGAAGTGTGCCCGGTAAAGTTCATGTGCAGGGATTGAACCAGCTGAGTGGAATTCACCGTGCTGGTGCCGCCGGCATAGATGTTGATGGTGATGGGCCCGGATGACTCCAGGAACATGCGGGCAGCCGCCCCCGGTTTGATGGTGACCGGCGCGCTCACGAAGGGATAGGTGTTGTCCATGTTCGTCGAGGCTCCATCCTTGGCCATGTTCCCCCGGGCGGGAAGACCCCGGCCGCGCATGTGCGTGCGGAAGCCTCCCAGCCCGCCCCAGCCGCGACCGTGAATGGTGCCCGCAGAGGTCTGGGTGATGTGCATGCGTGCCGTGGCGGGAAACCCCATCGGCTGGGCCGCCCCGTCTGCCGCCCCTTTGAGCGACAGCTGGTTCAGCCCCACGACTTCAATCTGGATGTCCCGGCAGAGGGCCGTCCAGCCATGGGCTGCGGAGAAAAGTTCGAGGAGCAACAATGCCTCAACCCGCTTCTCACTGTTCGCGAGAGGCTGCACCAGCGTGCGATTCGCCGTCTTGTTGCTCGCCACTTTGGCCACATTGGTGGCATCCGACTGCGCAGGGTCACCACTGCCATCCGCGGTGCAGATGAAATGCAGCCCCACCTCGGAAATGGTGTCAAAGCGTCCAAAGCCCATCGTGCTCTTCGTCACATCCGCGGGACTTGCGGGATCAGGACGGTAGATGGGAGCTGCCTGACCATGACCTGCGACCCCGCTGGATTCCCCGGAGCGTCCTTTCGTGAACTGCTTCCCTTTTGTGGGATAACTCCAAGGCAGCGATTGCGGTTCAATGCTGTCGTCAAAGAGGTTCGTGGAACGGATGTAGTCGAAGATCTCCGTCAGGATCTGATCACGATCCAGAGGGTATTTCTGGTCAAACTTGCCGCCGAATCCGGGGATTTCCCGCGAGGTCAGGTTTTGAAGATAGGTATAGAGCTCCTGGTTCCTGGAAATATTGGCGAGATCCGAGGTGACAGAGAGGGGATCGTTGCGCTTGAAGAAGTACTCCTTCGTCACACCGGCAATCCGATATTGCGAGCAGAAGGCGATGAGCTCATCAAAAGGGCTGCGATACTTGGCCGCCGCGGTGTTCGTGAGGTCGTGAATGGGCCAGATCGAGACCCTCGGGGTATTGAAGAGGGTCACCTCCGGGGCCCGGCTGTGGGCGGTGAGGAAGAACCGGCTGCGCTCCAGCAGCGGCTTCACCACCGCTTTGTCCATACCCGCCTGCGTGGTGCGGTCTGGATTGTAGATCAATTCATCCACCGAGGCGTAGAGCCGGTCCGTGTCCAACAGGACCTTGCCCGGCGCCCACACCGTGCCCCCCTTGGACCCGCCGGTCTGCAGCCGGGGCGCGATCAATCCAATCTGTTCACGCGTGAGGCTGGGAATGACCGCGCTGAGGTAAGTGGTGGCGGGATGGCCTGGATAGCGCTGGTACTCCAGCTGCGCTGGCTGGCGCAGTGCGAGTTTGTTCTTCTCGAAGTCCGTGAAAAGATGCGGCACGTCCCAGTAGGAGCCCGGTTCCGTAGCCGCCAGGCCCCATTCGTCACCGGCGGCGGTGTTGATGTTGACCTTGCTGGATTCATCGTCCGTCCAGAACGCCACTCGTCCCACAACCGGGTTGGTTTTGGAAGGTGACTTGGCGGTTCCAGGAGCCCACGTCACTTCCGACGCAGCGCTGCCAGAGGGGCTGGTGAGTGTGCCGTCCTGCAGGACATAAAGCCACCTCACGGGCATCGGAGCCGGATTGTCTTCCGCATTGGTGCCTTTCACGGGAGCGCTCGTGATGGCAAATCCTTGTGTCACGGGGGCAACCGTGGCCGCGGTCGGATCCATGATAGGGTAGATCCGGGCACCTGCCAGACTCTTCACCGGCAGGTTGAGGTCCGTGTACAGAGCTGGCAGCGTGTGCCAATCCGCCGGCACATCAGCGGCAGGAGAGAACGCCCCGTCGGCCGGAGTCCAGGACATGCGCTCCGCAGAATAGAGCTTGTAGTAGGCCAGAGGGGCGCTGGATGCCCCGCTGCTGGTGCCACT
Source organism: Verrucomicrobium sp. BvORR106 (assembly GCF_000739655.1). Lineage (GTDB taxonomy): Bacteria > Verrucomicrobiota > Verrucomicrobiia > Verrucomicrobiales > Verrucomicrobiaceae > Verrucomicrobium. The sequence continues at coordinate 34,038 of NZ_BATR01000191.1, forward strand.
GGCAACTCCATAGGTCCGGATCATGCCCGGTTGAGAGGCCCAGGCGATGTTGGAGCCCCGCGTGGTAGCCTCCCGGATCTGTGCCATCACAATGTTGGTAGCGGTCTCCGCCAGCTCCCTCCCCCTGCTCCCGCTGTCAGCAAAACGCGACGCCTTGGTCTCCGTGGTGACACTGCCGAAGAATGCCAGAATCAGGGCACTGAGCAGTACGAGGAAACTAAGCACGAGCACAAGCGCCATGCCTTTGCGGTACCGCAGGATGGAAAGGATTCGGGAAGAGGGAAGAGGCCAATGCATGGGACTAGAAGGGATGGTTGGGACAAGACTGGCGGCCTAGTTGGCCTGTTCACGACTCCACCTGGCTCCTCGCAGGCTGACTTCCGTGCTAAACACCCGGTAGTTGACCTTCATGTTGGCCAGTGTGGTCTCGAGGGTTTGCAGATCGCTCTTGCGGCGGGCTGGCGTCGCGTCCTTGAACAGGGTGCCAAGCCCGAAATCAGGCGGTGAGCCTCCTTGCTCCAGACGAACGGCAGACGGCTCATCAATGGCGACCATGATCACCTCCACCACCGGAGGCAGCTGGTGGCGGCTGTTCAACTCGGCACCTGACGCTGCCTGCCCCACCGTGGTGGAATCATAGGCGTAGGCAGGCGAAAGCCGGTTGCCGTCAGGATCCACCCGCAAGTCCCCGGCAGGGCCCTGGGACGGAAGCTTGGGGAGAAATGTCAGGCAGATGATGTTGCTGGCGATGACGTGCGAGTTGGCCCCGCCAGCAACGGTCTGGAGCCACTGGTTCGGCTGCTGGTACACCTGAAGACTCTCCGTTGGCTCCATGAACTCCATGAGCCGGAAGCGGTGGCGTTTCGTCCCGGGCATGTAGGCGGGCCGGTCGGAATCCTCGCGGAACTCGAGGTAGTATCCCCACGTGTTGATCAGGTTCTCCAGACCTGCATTGTCAGCAGCCTTCGTGAACCCCAGCGGGGCCTGGAAAAAAAGCGCCTGCCCCGGGAAAGTGGCGACCGCCCCTCCGACCAGCGTGGAGGCCTCGCCAGACTGAAACCGAAGCTCAGACTGCCGGCCGTAAGAGGCTGGCACGAAGGTGGCGGGGTCCGAGGCCTTGCGGGAGGAGCCGTCCGCCGCGTAGTAGTCATAATAAGTGTTGAGCGTGGCCTGGGCCAGATTGCGGCTGATCGCCTCGAAGGCATTGCGGGCCTCCCGGAACTGATTGGACTTCCCCGTCGTATCCCTCCAAACGGCACTGGTCTGTCCTGTGATCGTGACCATCACGATCAGAAGAATCGAGACGATGGTCATGGAAACCAGCAGTTCAATAAGGGTGAAGGCACGCGCTTTCATGATCATCATCGGGCCCGCGCCACGTGGCTGTTGTAGGTGTAGAACGGCAGGCCGCCTTGCGGATCCACCGTCTGGGCAAGCGGATCCGTGGCCGAGGCCGGCAGCAGAACAATGTTCCTATTGTTGGGATTGGTGACCACCTGCACCGTCACGGTGGCCAGGGAGGCATTGGCCCCGGTGGTGTTTCCAGAGGGCAGTTGGCTGGAGGGGACCACCCGGGTGAGCACATGAAAAATGGCATCCTGTGGAACGGGCTGCTCCACCCCCTGATCATTGAAATAACGCCACGGTTTCACAACCGGCGTGGTGCCGGTGCCACTGGCACCCACCAAAACATCGTAATCCGTCTGCATCGCCTCCTGGATCAATCGCTGGGCTATCTGTGAAGAGACGCTGACCGTCATGGAGTCACGAAACATCGTGAGCCCCGACGGGAGCAAACCGAAGAGCATGATGATGCCGATGGAGGCGATGCCTGCAGCAATGGCGACTTCAACAAGGGAGAAGCCACCCGGCCCGGCAGTAGCGACTGCGGGAGGTCGTGAGGTTTTCATGATGTACGGGGGTTAACCGGGGCGGTAGAGACGCAACGATCCGTTGTAAGGATCTATCTGCACTGCGGCATGGTTGGGAGGCGGGCTGCCTGTTTCCCGGCTGCCATGCAGAGTCAGAAACCAGCTCCCCGCCCCCAGGTCCGTGGACCCATCCGGACGGAAGCGCAGGGCATAAGTCTTGTAGCTGGAGCCGATGCCTCGGGGCAGGCTTTGCTTGGGATCATCCGTGGTCCAGTTGGTCTTTTCCCGGCTTGTTTTCAGGAGGCTGGAGAGACTTTCGTCCTTGCTGACCACCACACCTCCTGGAAGATGCTCCACTGACCCCAAGGGGGAGGACTTGGTGTTGGTCTCGTCATAGATCACAGCCTCAAAGGCTGAAACCTCGGTAGTGGTCGCATCCCCTCTTTCGAGGCTGGCGAAATCATAAAACCGCACCTCGACCACGCGATTCTGCGTGAGGGCGGTCTGGCGGGCCAGACTGAGTCCGTCCACCACCATCTGGGTGCCGGTGGTGATCTGGTTCGCTGTAAGCACCGAGTTGGTCACGGGCACGGCAAACAGCAGCAAAATGGCCGCGATGGTGATCACGACCAAAAGCTCAATCAACGTGAAGGCCCGGCGGGACGCGTTGACACGGTGGTTCCAGGTTTGTGATTTCATGAATCCTTCAGCCATCGTTTGAGAGTCGGCTTTGCGCTCACATTTCAACTGGCACCCAACACTCTAAATTTCATCAAACCACAAGAAAATGTCAATACACTGTATATTATCTTTCGAAGGGAAAAGATAATCGGACTCCCTGCTTAGCGAAAGCCCTCCATCCTGCGAAATGGCATTAAGTGAATTGCTTAAAAACCAGGTGAACCTATCAATTCACAATTGTTGCATCCTTTATCCACCATGCAAAATGCTCCTGATTGTGACTCACGTCGAAACAATCATCGCAAGTTATTCCTCATTCCACCTAAAGATACGCCGTAGTCGATGCATGAGAACTGCCCTGGTTCGCTCAAGCAGGGGTGAAGATCCGGGCGCCCGCCGCGAAAACTTGTCTCGCGCGCAGAGGGTTACCCTTCCCGATTTCGAATGAGGGCACACGTTGAACTTTCAAAATGTACTGCCTTCGATCGAACAACAATCGGCGTGTATTTCTCAACAATTGTTGCGCGGCAGCCGAGGCATTGCTGTGTACCCTTGATTGGAGGATCTCTCGCCGTGTGACAGCGGAAGGGATGCAGCCTAATCCAATGAATGAACCATCAAGAACTGATCTGGCAGGTCGCGCCGAAATCGAAAAGCTTGTGAATGCTTTTTACAAGCGTGTGCGCAACGATGACCTGTTGGGTTTCATTTTTGACCGGGTGGCGCACGTGGACTGGGAAACCCATTTGCCGAAGATGTACGCATTCTGGGAAACGGTGATGTTTCGCACAGGCGGCTTCCGCGGAAACCCTCTGGTGCCGCACATGCAACTGGCCGGGCTTACGACGATGGGCAGAGAGCAGTTTGATCGGTGGTTGGCCCTCTTTCAGGGCACAGTGGACGACTTGTTCGCTGGAGAAAATGCGGAGCACATCAAACGCTGTGCCGAGGACATGGCGAATGTCATTCACTCTCGCATCAACGCTGCCAAGCCTGGCCCATCTCACTGCGCGAACCTGCACAACTCCCCATCACATGTTGAATCGAATGAATCGAGGCAATAAGCCACCCTCCACCAGAACGGTTCACCGGGGTTTAGGAAGATCCCGCAACTGCAAGCCCGCTTTCTTCTCTGCATCCCACGCGAACTTCTCATTTAATGACCGGGCGAACTCCCATGGCGACTTGTCGTCGGCGTAGATGATCACACGGGTGCGCTGGGCGGCCATGGCCGCCGCTTGGGGCAGGTCCAGATACTTCAACACATTCAGGTACACCGGGCCGTCCCGATGGGATGTGGGAACCTCATGCAGATCCAGACGGGTGATACCATCTTCGAAGAGGCTGGCATAGACCGCATTCCCGGCCTGATGGCGGCTGGCCTGGATCCACAGTGACGCTTGTTTGAGCGCGTCCACGCTCCGCAATCCCCGAATAGCGCAGCGGACATCCCAGACCTGCTGCCCTTCCAGGGTCTGCCCCAGCAGGTAGTAGCGACGAAGCTGATGAGTGCGTGTCTTCACGTCAGGAGACAATGCCCGCGGGCCCACGCCGCGCGGGCAAAAGTAGATCATGCCCCACTTCCTATGGGTGAGCATGTCGCGTTCCTCAGCAAACGCTTTGTCATCGGGCTTCGCTGCTACCTTTTGTCCCACGACGGCGGGGAAGGCTGCGCCAAAGGTGTTGCCCACCTCCTGCCAGCCCTCGTCATCCAGCGCGTGCAGCACCATCAGCTCCAGATCCTCGGGCTTGAACGCGGCCCCGTGGAGCAGAAACAAATCCCCGCCCCCTTCTGGATCGCGATCAGATGAAGGAGCGAGCTTCCAGGCGGTCAGCGTGACATCGCGGTTCGTGGTGACAACAGGATCGGAGAGCTTTGTCGCAGGCTCTCCCAGACTGCTCCAGCCGCCAAAACACCTCGACCGCAGGGCCTCCATCCAGCCCTCACGCATTTTGTCCCAGGCTGCCTGATCCTGTGGCGTTTCCACCGCACCTGCCAGAGGAACGAACACCTCATCCACGCGGGTGTTGATCTGATCGGCAGGCAGTTCCTGGAAGACGCGGAGCTTCTCCATGGGGATGCCTTTCACGGCCGGGGTATCTGTGGTGTCCATCAGGCCCGCTCCCTGGAGATGACGCATCATCCAGTGAAACTCACCCGTATTGAGCGGCTGCATGTCTTTGTGCGGCCCCTCTGCGATGTGCAGACCGATGTTCCCCTCGGCCCCCAGGGCCTTGTAAACCCGGCGGGTGGACTGGTAGATGTTGAATACGCCATCGATGGGGAAGATGCCGTCCTTGTCCGTGTTCGTGACCAGCAGGGCCCGCGGAGCGACGAGTGCGGCAAGACGGTCATAGTCCCACCGGAAAGTGTTCACGAAAAACATGCAGTCGCAGTGCCCGGCGACACAACCGTCCACCACGTGGTTTCGCAAGGTGGTGATGCCAGCCGTGGGCACCGCACACTTGATCCGCTCATCCAGGGCGGCCACAAACCAGGAATAAGCACCGCCACCGCTCCTCCCCGCCACGCCAAAGCGGGTCTTGTCCACCTCGGGGCGAGTCTCCAGATAATCCAGCGCACGGATGCCCGCCCAGGCCTCCACCCCGGCCGGCGTGTACCCTCGGGCCATCCACCACCATTTCCCCAACCGATAAGTGCCATGGTGCTCGCCAGGGATTTCACCCAATTGCACGGTATCGATAATGAGGCAGACGAACCCATGCTTCGCATACCAGACCCCGTGGTGCTCATAGCCGGACTTGTTGCCATAGCTCACGCCATCCTTTGTCATGCTGGAGTGACCGCAGACGTAAAGCACGGTGGGCAGAGGTTTTTCCACCACCTTGGGCCGGTAGAGGTTCGCCGTGACGTACAGCCCAGGCCGGGACTGGTAGTGCAGGTTCTCCACCACAACGCCCTCGTGCTCGAACTCACCCGTCTTCGTAACTTTTAGATCGGTGCGCGCTGCGGTCAGATCCAGCCCCAGCATCTCCGCCAGTTCCGCCCGGCTCTGGTCGCGGAAGGCGTTCCAGGTGTCTTTCCTGACTTGGGCAACAGCTGAAGCATCCTCAATCAACGAGACCTGTCGCTCAAAGTAGGCCGCCTGGTGGCCCTCTCCCTTCTTTTCATCCGCCGCGCCTGACAACGATGGGCTCAGCAGGACGCCACATGCCGCAGCTACCATCAGCAAGTTCCACGAGAGGAAGGAGGGTGAACGCATGTCTGACCAATCGCCGCCAGCCGGCGGGGTCTTGCGATCACGGCCACATCCGCCTCAAATGTACCGGAACGCGACATTCCATGCAGTGCATTTTGCCGAAACAGAAGGGGTGACACTTCGTTCCAGTCAGACATTCTATACCTATGACGGTTCGCCACCTCCTCTTGACTGCTGCCCTGCTGGGCTTGTCCGCCGCGCTGCCCGCTGCGGAAAAACCCAACATCATCTACATCCTGGCCGACGATGTCGGGTATGGAGACCTGAGTTGCTATGGGGCCACCCGGGTTAACACACCCAATCTGGACCGCCTGGCGGCGCAGGGCCTCCGCTTCACTGACGGCCACTCCCCCTCTGCCACCTGCACCCCCACGCGCTACGCCACGATCACGGGCCAGTATGCCTGGAGGAAAAAAGGCACCGCCATCCTGCCGGGTGATGCCGCCCTGATCTTCGAGCCAGGGCGCCTCACCCTGCCCGCTCTGCTGAAGCAGGCAGGCTACACCACGGGTGTCGTCGGCAAGTGGCACCTCGGCCTTGGCGCCGCGGAGCAAAAGGTGGACTGGAACGCCGAGATCAAACCGGGGCCGCTTGAGATCGGGTTCGACTACTCGTTCCTCATTCCGGCCACCGGTGACCGCACCCCGTGCGTGTTCGTGGAGAATCATCGGGTGGTGGGCCTGGATCCCGCCGATCCCATCTCCGTGCGTTATGGCGAGAAGATCGGCGACGAGCCCACGGGCCGGGAGAACCCCGACCTGTTGAAGATGAAGCCCAGCCATGGGCATGACATGACCATCGTCAACGGCATCAGCCGCATCGGCTACATGACCGGCGGCAAAGCAGCCCGCTGGGTGGACGAGGACATTGCCGACACGATCACGCGCAAGGCCACGGCGTTCGTGGAGCAGAACAAAGAGAAGCCCTTCTTCCTCTTCTTCCCCACCCATGACATCCATGTACCCCGGGTGCCTCACCCCCGGTTTGTGGGCAAGACCGAGATGGGCCCCCGCGGTGATGCCATCGTACAGCTCGACTGGTGTGTGGGCGAGGTCCTCGCCACGCTGGAGCGACTGAAGCTGACGGAAAACACGCTGATCATTTTCTCCAGCGACAATGGTCCCGTAGTGGATGACGGCTATCAGGATGAAGCCGTGACCAAGCTGGGCGCCCACAGCCCTGCCGGCCCTGTGCGCGGTGGCAAATACAGCAACTTCGAAGGTGGCACCCGCGTGCCTTTCATCGTCCGCTGGCCCGATCGCATCAAGCCCGGCACTTCCAACGCCCTCATGTGCCAGATCGATTTCATGGCCAGCTTTGCCGCGCTCACCGGCCAGACCTTGCCTGCGGACGTGGCTCCCGACAGTCTCAACACCCTTCCAGCGCTGCTGGGCGAATCCAAGACCGGCCGGGAGTACCTGGTGGAGCACGCGAGCCAGCTCTCCCTGCGTCACGGTACGTGGAAATACATCCCCCCGGGCAAGGGCCCGAAGCGGCAGCAGAACACCGGAGTCGAATCAGGCAAAGATGAGAAGGGGCAGTTGTTCGATCTCTCCAGCGATCTGGGAGAGAAGGTGAACGTCCTGAGCGAACATCCCGACAAGGCCGCAGCCATGGCAGCCAAGCTGGAGGAAATACAGAAATCCGGCCGCAGCCGGAGCTGATGGGAAGAATTCTTTCTTCCTCAGGGTTGCAGAACGTGATTCACTCAAGGCACGTTCTGCAACGTAATGAGTTCCCCCCGATTCCTGATCATTGCCTGCACACTTGGGTGCCTCGCATGGAGGATTCCGGTCTGTGCCCAGAGTCAAAGCCCTTCTTTGTCCGCCAAGACAGAGGTCTCCAGCTGGGCCTGGCTTTCACGTCTGGATGGCACGCTCAAGCATCTGAATGAGGACATCACGCTCCTGCAGGCCCGCCACGCCACGCTGGCCCGCCTCCCTGAGGAGCAAACAGGGGAACGCCTCGGCTATCACAGCCGCATTCTCCAGAGTGGAAGGGCGGGAGATATCTGGGTGCAGGTGGATCTGGGCTCAAACCGGGAGTTTGACACCGTGGTGCTGGTTCCCGTGGTGCTCCCCCGGGAACTGGGCGGCATTTCAGGGTACGGATTCCCCAGGCGGTTTCGAGTCACCGTGGCCGAGACGTCCGACATGGCCAATGAGCAAGTGCTGGCCGACCTCACGGAAGACCTGCCCAATCCCGGTCGCACTCCGCTGCTGGTTCACGCAAAGGGCGCCCAGGGACGGCACCTGCGAGTGACCGCCACCGGACCCACTGGCCGAGTGGGATCAGACGGTCGGGTCAACTGGCCCTCCCTGGCACTCGCGGAAGTGATGGTGTTGCATGGCGACGAAAATCTCGCCGCGGGACGTCGGGTCACCGCCCCCACCTCCCGGGAGGCGCCTCCCGTCTGGTCTCTGCAGAATCTCACCGATGGCGAGAGCGTGCTGGGGGCTCCAGTGGGCTCAGGCTCGAAGCCACGCAAGGGGTGGCACAGCGTGGCCTACCCCGAGGCCACCACCCCAGTCTCCATCACGCTGGACCTTGGCCAGGTGATGCCTCTGGATGATGTGCGGTTGTTTCCCATGCGGTGGGAGGGCTACCCCCACTGGCTCGGTTTTGGCTTTCCAGTGCGCTACCGGGTGGAGTGCGCTGACGATCCCTCGTTCATCGCGCCCCGCACGATCGCAGACTTCACTGGGCATGATGTGCCCAACCCCGGCATGAATGCCGTGACGTTGCCGGCCGATGGAATTCAGGCCCGCATGGTGCGCATCACCGCCACCCAGCAGTGGGAGCGTTTTACGGATCACGCGTTCGCCCTGTCTGAAGTGCAGGTCTATTCCGCAGGTGCCAACGTGGCCCGGCAGGCGATGGTCACCACCACCAGCGTGTACCCCGACAAACCCTGGGCGAATGAGAACCTCGTGGATGGCGACGCCAGTGACAACCCGATCCTGCCGCTGCAAGAGTGGGTGCAGGAACTCCAGCAATCCTCCCGTCTGGAGCATGAACTGAAGTCCCTGAAAGATCAGCGCACCCAACGGGAATCCAAATGGAAGCGCGGCATCCTGCGGGGTGGCATCGGCCTGGTGCTGCTCACGCTGACCCTGCTCACCACCTCCCTGGTCCGCAATTCACTGCGTCGCCGCAAGGAATTGCGCGCCCTGCAGCAACGCATTGCCCGTGATCTGCATGACGAGGTGGGCAGCAATCTGGCCGGCATTTCCCTGCTCAGCAGGGAGGCTAGCCACACAGCCTCCCCGCCTCTGCGCCGCCAGATCCTGGAAGAGGTCTGCCGGGTGGCGGATGAGACGGCGGCCTCTATGCGCGACCTCGTGTGGATGGTGCAGCCGGGCATGCCCGGGGATCTCATCAGCGGCCTGCGATTGACAGCCGGACGCATGCTTCCAGGCTTGAACGTGCAGTTCCAACCTCCGGAGACTGCCCTGCCTCCACGACTGGAACTGGAGTTCAAGCGAGAGCTCTTCCTCATCTTCAAGGAGGCCCTGCAAAACATCACCCGGCACAGCGGAGCGAAGCATGTGGTGATTTCCTTTAGCCGAGAGGGCCGCCTCATGGTGGTACGCATCAAGGACGATGGCAAAGGGCTGCCAAAAGCAGGTGAAACTCCCAGCTCAGGCAACGGGCTGGACAACATGCGGCAGCGGGCGCGCTCCCTGCGCGGGGAGGTGCGGCTGATCTCTCCGGAGGAAGGTGGCTGCGAAGTCCAGATCCGGGTGCCCTGGCCAGTGTGAGCCGGTGGCGGAACCGGGACCGCAGACCTCCCGGACACTCGTGAGTTGCAAATCCCCCCTTCCCGTCCCAGCCTTCGCCCATGTCCCTGCCCCGCGTCTGGATCGTTGAAGACAATGCCGTGTATCGCGGCGCGGTGGCCCGTGCCCTGACCGCGACCGGTGAGCTGAACTGTGAAGAGCAGTTCGGCACGGGCAGGGCCCTGATGCAGGCCATGCAGGACCGCCTGCCGCCTCAGATCGTCCTCTTGGATGCCGGGTTGCCGGATGGCAGCGGCATTGATCTCCTGCCAGCCATGCGCGACCGTGCCCCCGACTGCCGGGTGCTCATGCTCACCGTGTTTGAAGACGCCGCCAAGATCACCCAGGCCATCTGCAACGGAGCCCAGGGTTATCTCCTGAAGAACTCTTCGATCGAGGAAATTATCACCGGCATCCAGCAATCGCTGAAGGGTGGCGTGCCCATGACGCCGTGCATCGCCCATCAAGTGCTGGAACTCTTCTCCAGGTTCGCCCCGCGGCATGCGGACTATGGCCTGAGCACACGCGAGCGGGAAACGCTGGAACTGATGGTGCAGGGGTTCATCCGCAAGGAGATCGCTGACCGGCTGGGCCTGAGCCTGCACACGGTGGATACCTACCTGCGCGGCATCTATCGCAAGCTGGAGGTGAACACCCGTACGGGAGCCGTGGCCAAAGCGTTGAAGGAGGGGCTGGTTTGACCCAAGCGACCGCACCGAAGTTGGATGAGAGCACCTCGGCAGGTCTGGATCTGCTCAGAGGGCTCCTGGCCGTGCTAGTACTGCTTTCCCACGCCTTCCGCCAGACGATGCTGCGCAGTGAGTGGGCCACGAGTGACGCCTTCGTGATCCGTGTGCTCCAGGCCTCGGTGGGTATGGGCCTGGTATGGGTCATGGGCTTCTTCGTGATCTCCGGTCTCTGCATTCAGATGAGCATCCGTCGCAGTCTGGAGACGGGCACGTGGAGCTTCAGTGACTATCTGCGGGCCCGGTTCAGCCGCATCTACCCGCTTTTTCTCGTAGGCATCGCTGCCTGTCTTCTCGCGGAATGGCTCAACCCCAAGCCGGATCTTTTCAGTTGGAGCAGAGTCACAGGCTATTTCTTCATGCTCCAGGGGTTCCTCGGCTACACAGAGCACTTTGCCCCCTCATGGAGCCTCACCAACGAGTGCCTCTACTATCTGGTGTGGCCCCTGATCTTGATGGCCTGCCGCTTTCACTCGGCACGAGCCTGGTTGAGCGCGGTCACCCTCACTTTGCTCGTCACTGGCGGTCTCGTCTTTTGGTGGGCAGCTAACGGTAAGCCACATGGCCCCTTGAATGAATCATGGACCGTGACCGTCCGGTTTCTCATCTGGCTGGTCGGCGTGGGCCTCTATGATCGTTGGGCTCAAATCAGCCAGGCATGGAAGCCCGGCAGAGGATTCAATCTGGTGTTGGCCCTCGGGGCACTGGTCTATCTGGCCCTCTACACGGGGTTCTGGATGTACTCCCGTCGTGTCTTCCTCCTGCACGGTCTGGAGTTGATCGCCGGCATCGGCTTTGCAATACTGATTGCCCGCCTGCAGGACGCGACCTGGCTGCGTGAAGTTCGTTGGAGGAAGCTGGCCCACACCCTCGGCATCTGGAGTTACCCTCTGTACCTCCTCCACCAGCCAGTCATCGGTCTCACCGACATCCTCTTCAAACCCGGGGCCGTACTCGCAGGCAGCCCCGTCTGGATCTCCGGCCCGGTCTTCATTGCCACACCTCTGATCGCGTGCTGGCTTCTCGGTGCCCCCCTGGAGCGTCGCATTCTCTCCTGGCGGAAGTCGTGGCTGGAGGCATCCAGATCTTCAGCCCGCTGAAAGCCCTTACCCTAATTCCGTAAATTCCGTAAATTCTGTCTAAATCCACTCGCGCAACGCCTCCTCCCCTCAAGGAAGATACGACTTCGTCGTTTCCGCGAACCGATCATCCAACCAGGGATCGGCGGTGTTGCTGTAGCCGCGTTTTTCCCAGTACCCAAGCTGCTCCGCACTGAGAAATTCGATCTTGCGCACGAACTTGGCGCTCTTCCACGCATAGAGATGCGGGATGACAATCCGTGCCGGGGCACCGTGTTCCAGCGTGATGGGTTTCCCCTCGAAATGCGTGGCCAGCAGGGCATCCGCATGGGTCCAGTCCTCCACCAGGGTGTTGGTGGTGTAGCCGTCATAGCTGGTGTAGAACACGAACTGGGCGTCTTCGTGGGGGCGGAGCCGGTCGAGGAGATCCATCAGCGGCACGCCGCTCCAGGCGCAGTCATACTTGCTCCAGGTCGTGACACAGTGGAAGTCACTGGTGCGCTGATCCTGTTGCAGGGCGATCAAGTCGGCCCAAGACAGCTTCAGGGGCACCTCCACCTCTCCGGCAATCTCCAGCTGCCAGTCGTCCAACTTGACCTTGGGATGGATGCCGAGATCCAGCACGGGGAACCCGGAGGCCAAGTGCTGGCCCGGTGGCAAGCGATCGGTGGAGCGCTCCTCCAGGCGATACGCACCCCGCTCCTGCATTTTCCGCGCCCAGGCCTCTTTGCGTTGGGTGAAGTCAGCAGCCATGCAGGGAGGTCGGGGTGAGGGATTGAGGAATCAACAAAGACTAGTCCACACAGCAGGGGCACTTCTGCACCCAGTGACCGGGGGAGATCTCCTCCAGCTTGAGGTCCATGCCCACACTCTGCTCCCACTTGGGATGCTTCATGCGGTGGCCAAAGGCGCAGCCCTTGGGTGGATCGATGGGGGAAGGCACGTCTCCCGAGAGCAGCCGACGGGGGCGGCGCTTCGAGGGATCTGGCACCGGGATGGCATCCAGGAGCGCTTTAGTATAGGCGTGACGCGGATTGTGGTAGAGCTCTTCAGAAGGAGCCAGCTCCACGATCTTGCCCAGATACATCACCGCCACACGGTCGCTCATGTGCTTCACGACGGAGAGCCCGTGAGCAATGAAAAGATAGCTCAATCCCATCTCCCGCTGGAGGTCCAGCATCAGGTTCAGCACCTGGCTCTGCACGCTGACGTCGAGCGCGGACACCGGCTCATCACAGACAATCAGCTTGGGTTTGAGCGCGATGGCGCGGGCAATGCCGATGCGCTGCCGCTGGCCGCCGGAGAACTCGAAAGGGAAACGGTCCGCAGCGGTCGAGGCAAGCCCAACCTTGTCGAGCAGTTCCCCCACCCACTGGCGGCGTTCCGCCGTCGTGCCCTGCTTTTGAATGAGGAAAGGTTCCTCGAGGATGTCACGCACCGTCAGCCTCGGATTCAGTGACTCCGCAGGGTCCTGGAAGATCATCTGGATGTCGCGGCGGATGGGACGAAGCGCCCGCTGGCTGACACGCGTGATGTCCTGCCCTTCAAACTGGAGCTTGCCGTCCGTGGGCTGGTAGAGCCGTACGATGGCCTTGCCGAGCGTCGTCTTTCCACAGCCAGACTCCCCCACCAGGCCGAGTGTCTCGCCTTCGGAAACGGAGATCGAGACACCATCCACAGCTTTGCAGGTCTTCAAAGCACGCATCAGGATCCCCCCGCGCACAGGGAAATGCATCTTCAGATTTTCAACGTTCAGCAAGCTCATGCGACGCAAACGGGGCATTGTTCCACCCAGTGCTGGGGAGAGATTTCGATGAAGGGCGGACGCTGGTTCAAGTGCTCCGGCAGGTGGGGCCGACCCGAGCGCTCAGCGAAGCGACAACCCGGGAGCAGGGTCTCGATAGCGGGCACACTGCCGGGAATCGCCTTGAGCCGCGACTTGGGCACAGATTCAATCTTGGGAATGCTCTGCAGCAGGCCCTGAGTGTAGGCGTGTCGCGGGGAGGAAAAGATCTCGGCCACGGGCGCACGCTCCACAACACGACCCGCGTACATCACCACCACCTCATCACAGGTCTCAGCAATCACTCCCAGATCATGGGTGATCAACAACACGCTCATGCCCATCTCCGTCTGGAGACTGTTGATCAGGTCCAGAATCTGAGCCTGCACCGTGACATCCAGCGCGGTGGTGGGCTCGTCAGCAATCAAAAGCTTGGGCTTGTGCACCAGCGCCATGGCGATCATCACGCGTTGCCGCATGCCGCCGGAGAGCTGATGCGGATACTCCTGCAGTCGCACTTCCGGCGAGGGGATGCGGACTTTCGTGAGCAGCTCAACCGACCGTTGCAGGATCTCTCGCGAGCTGCATTTCTGGTGAAGCAGAATGGCCTCGGCCAGTTGTTTGCCCACCGTCTGCACAGGATTCAGAGCCGTCATGGGTTCCTGGAAAATCATGCTGATCTCCCGCCCTCGGAACTGGCGAAGCTCCTCCACGCTCAGTCCCGCGAGATTGCGCCCTTCAAACGAGATGGAACCTCCCGCAATCTTCCCATGGGGTTGAGGAAGCAGACGGTTGATGGAAAACGCCGTGACACTCTTGCCACAACCTGACTCCCCCACCAGACCCAGCGTCTTGCCTCGTTTGACCTCAAACCGCACCCCGTCCACGGCAGTCACCCGGCCAGCATCGGTGTCAAACACCGTGACCAGATCCTTCACTTCAAGAATGTTCTCAGCGGCACTCATTGATCTTTGTACTGGTCAAACACGCGCAGCGTCTCTCCAAAGGACTTTCCGGAGCGTTTCGCCTCCAGGGTCTCGTCCTTCACGTCTTCATCAAGCCAGTGCACATACGTGTCGAGCGGGAGCTGGCTGTTCTTGAGGTTGCCGTCCTTCGGCCAGCGCACCCAGCGCCAGTGGCCGTAGCGATACCAGGGAGACTCCCATCCGGGAATCGAGACCGCCTTGGCCTCCACCATCTCCTCCAGGATCCAGCAGAGCCGCTGCATCTCTTCTTCAGTGGGTGCCACACGTTGCTGGTCGATCAATGGGTCCATTTCCGGATCGGCCGTCATCGTCACATTGTTGGTGTCCGGCACCACTTTCTTGGTGCCATCTGGCTGCAACTTCCAGGCGTTGTCGGAATGATAGTACTCCCAGAAACGTGGATAAGGGGGCTGCGCGGACCATCCCACCAGACACATCTCATGATTCTTCTGGTCGATCTTTTTATAAAGCTGGGTGGTGTCGAGCGCCTCCACACCGAGGTCCAATCCCGTCTTCAAGGCTTCTTGCTTCAATCGCATGGCGATCTGCACCATGGGCCCGATATTGGGCAATGACAGGGTCAGGCTCAGGCGCTGCCCCTTGTCGTTCACCCGGATCCCATCCGCACCCCGTTTGGTGAACCCGGCCTTGACGAAATGTTCCTCTGCGAGGGCGACATCAAACTCCCTAGGCTTGAGAGCCGGATTGGTGTAGCGCCCAAATCCTGCGAAAGTGCTTTTCATGCGACTGGGGTCGCCGCGAAAGTCGATCTCAATGACCTTCTTGAAGTTGAGCGCATGGTTGATGCCCAGGCGCACGTCGAGATTGTCGAGAGGTGGCTTGCTCTGGTTCAGGTAAATACCCCGGGAGATGCGGGGATAGACGCTGTAGAAGAGCCCGCGCTCAATGTAGCCATTGTAGATCTCCGGGATCTCCGCCTTGTCATACCAGTAGCGCGGCAGGCCCATGATGTAGAAGTCGAGCTGACCCTGACGGAACATCTCGAACGCCTTGTCCATGTTGGCCACCACCTTGTACTCAAGGAAGTCAGGATTGAACCGGTAGCGGAAGTTCTTCCGGTCCTTGGCCCACCAGTTCTTCACCCGGGTGAGGGTGACCGAGCGCCCTTTCTTGATGCCGTCTGGCAGGATGTCGTAAGCTCCCGTGGTGGGTGACTTTCTCCACTGATACCGGGCGGGATAGTCGTCGGTGAACTCCTTGTAAAAATGCCGTGGGGACGGCGGGAGATCCGCATACCAGAGCGGATCAGGCTTCAAGTTCGGGATGGTGATCGAGAAGGTGTGATCATCATACTTCGTGATCGCCTTGAACTCTTTGGCATAGAAGTCGTTGTACCAAGGGTCCTGGATGTGAGGGCTCAGCATGATGAAGAACGTCATGAAGAAGTCCTCCACCTCCACGGGCACGCCATCCGAGTAGGTCGCGGTGGGACAGAGCCGGTAGTAGATCGTCTTCTTGTCCGGGGAAATGGCCCACTCGTCGGCCAGTCCCGGCACCCAGCCATCGACATTCAAGTGGCGCTGCACCAGCGTGACCAGAATGTTGTCATGGTGCTCGCTACGGAACGTTCCATTGGCATCCGGCCCGTTGACCCGGAAGGTTGCAGGAAATGACTCAATATAGTCATGGAATGTCCCGCCCTTTTTGGCAGCAGGATCACCCATCTCCGGCAGATCGCCGCCATTCTCCCATTTCAGGTCAGTTGGAAGGTCCGCCGGTGTCTTCCACTGGAAGAAGTCCGGTTTGGACTTCCAGAATGCCTTGACCTCTTCCGTGTTGTCATACGGGGGGAAACGGTCGTCCTCCGCATGGGCGGAGATTCCTCCCATGGCAAGGGAGGCAGCCAACACGCCCCACCATAGGGCTTTCCTCATCGCAGGCATCATTGATAGGTGGTGAATTTTTTGGGATCGAAGGCCTCACGCACGGCCTCCCCGACAAACGTGACCAGCACGAGCACGAAGACCAGTGCGCAGAAGGCTGAGCTCACGATCCATGGATAGTTGAAATTCTCCGTCCCTTCCTGGAGGAGGCGCCCCCAGCTGGGCTGATCCGGCGGAAGCCCAAATCCCAGGAAGTCGAGGCCAGCCAGTGAAATGATGATGTCCGGCACCATGAAAGGCACCAGGGTGACAAAGACGGCGATGGTGTTCGGCAGGATGTGCTTGAACAGAATCCGACCCGTACCCGCCCCGAGCAACCGGGTGGCGGCCACGTAGTCACGCTCTCTTTCGCGATAGGTGGCGGTACGCATGTAGAGCGTGGGGCTCACCCAGGAGAAGAGGCAGATGATGAGCACAAGGATGGAGGTCTGCGGCTGGATCACCGAACTCACAATCAGCACGATGAAGAGGAAGGGCATGGTGGACCAGATCTCGATGATCCGCTGCCCGAAGAGGTCGATCCATCCGCCAAAGAAGCCCATGAGCCCCCCGAACACCACCCCCAGGGTCACCGTGATCACGAGGTAGAAGATCACCACATAGATCGATTGCTGAAGACCACCGAAGAGTGAGGCCAGCACATCCCCACCGCTGGTGTTGGTACCCAGGTAGTGCTTGTGCAGTAGCGAGGGTGCCATCGGCGGGAAGACTTGGGTTTGCAATCCGGAACCAGCCTCCAGCTCGGCCGCCTTGCCATCGGTGAAGTCGCTGTAGGAAGCCTGCTTCCCTTCCTCGAACTTGCCCTTTTCCACCTGCTCCCCTGCGGGATTCCAGCCCCGCATGTCACCGTGTCGAAGCCCCTTGCGATAGGTCCACTCTTGGCGTGGCTGACTGGGCTTGGACGGAAACACGCTGTAGGCGCGACCATCAAAGGGTTGGGCGGCACCGGGGCGATAGACAATCCCGCCACGATCCTCCAGTTCCTCCACCACCTCAGGTGCATCCAGATGAGCCCCGTAGGGCACGGGAGGCATCAGCACCCAGTTGGATCCGTCTTTCTCATCAGCGAGCTTTTTCTTGAGCGTCCGGTATTCCGTCTCGCTGTCATAGGGCAGACCAAAAGTGCTTCCAGGGATCAGCGGAGAGACAAACGGGAAATAGTACTTCCCGTCGTAGTGCACCATCAGAGCCCGCTTGCCCACCAGCAGGTTGTCCAGGCAGGCCACGAAGATGAGCGCGAGCAGGATAAGCCAGGCCACATATCCCCGCCGGATCGAGCGGAACCGGCTCATCTTCTTCCGGGTCAGAGGATTGAACTGCCATTGTGGCGCATGCCAGATCAGGAAATAGAGGCTGACGACCGTCACGAGCGCGAGCACGATCCATGAGACCACGCTGGCAAACCCTACGGGATTGGCCGTCCACTCCCCTTTGGCTCCACAGAGTCTGGCCACGGAGAAGATCACCTCCGTGAGTTCCTCCCCCGCGAGTTGCGGAAGCTTAAAAAAGGGCACCCGAAGGCCCGCCCATTGAAAGGCTGCCGACCCCAAAGCCCAGCCCAGCAGGGCGCTACCTAGTTTGCGTGGAGATAAACTCATCGGAAACGAATGCGCGGATCCGCCAGCGCCACGAAGAAGTCAGAAAGGATGTTCCCAAGCAGGGTGAGAAAGGCGGAAACCACCAACACGCCCATCACCAGCGGATAGTCCCGGTCGGTGATGGCCTGGATGCTCAACATGCCAAACCCATTGATGTCGAAGATGCGCTCGATCAGGATGGAGCCCCCGACAAACACCGTGACGACCTGTCCAAGTGTGGTGGCCAGAGGGATGAGGGAGTTCCTCAGGGCATGCCCCAGAACGGCACCACGGAAAGTTGCCCCTTTGGCAATGGCAGTCCTCACGTAATCTGCCGCGAGGTTGTCCATGAGGTTGTTTTTCACCAACATGGTCATGAAGGCAAATCCGCCGACCATGTAGCAGATCAGGGGCAGCACGGCATGATGCACCAGGTCCCACACTTTTCCTGGCAGGCTCAGTTGATTGAAGTTTTCCCCGACAAATCCTCCCGTCGGGAACCAGCCCATGCGGGCGGCTAGATAAACCACGAGGAGACTCCCAAGGACAAACCCAGGAACGGCATATCCAACGAAGATGACCACTGAGGTGGCGTTGTCCAGAACCGTGCGGTGCTTGATCGCCTTGATCACCCCCAGCGGAATACAGACAGCGTAGGTGAGGATGAAGGTGATCAACCCATAGAAGATCGAAACTGGCATGCGCTCCTTGATCATGTCCCAGACCCGGTCGTTGTACCGGGTGGAGACGCCCAGATTCCCTTGAAGCAAGCCATTGAACTTGGTCCGGAAAACGGTGACCCGTTGCTTCTCGGGCTCAGCCTTGGTCTTCCAGCCCACCACATCCGGTCCCGTCAACGCCCCCTTCCGGTCCACTGTGGCCTCAGATACCTTGAAAGCATTCGTGGCCGTCCATTGGGCTCGCGGCAGAAGCGACTTCAAGGTGACCTTGGTCTCATTCTGCCCTTCTTCGAATTTGATGTACTGCTTTTCCACCTCCTGGGGAGCGGCTCCCAGCCAGATCAAGTAGGCAGCAAAGAACGGCTTGTCGAAGCCATAGTAGGCGGCGAGCTGCTCCTTTTGCTCCTCGCTGAGGGATCCACCCGCATCCTTCATGCTGCGCTCGGAGGCCATCGCCATCGCCTGTCGCATTCGAGCTTCCAAAGGCCCCCCGGGAACAATCCGGGTGATGAAGAACACGGCGAGCGTCGCCCCGAGCAAAGTCGGGATGATGAGGAGAAGGCGGCGGATGAAATAGTCCCTCATGTTCAGTCAATCAAAACGCTTCGTACAGAACGCACGGCCGCACAAGTTTTTCATCTTCAACATCCGCCGGATCAAGGTTGAGAAATCTGTCCGTCCCAGGATGTTCACCCTCGCGGGGGTGGGACGTGTTTTCTTTCATAAAACCGCCTAAAATTCCGCATTTTCACGTCCAGGCTTTACTGGGTGACCAAGCCCCTTAGAATGCGCGCCCATGAAGTGGACCACCCGCCTCCTGGTACTTGCTGCGCTCGCTGGCGGGCTGGTGTGTTTTCACATCATCCGGTCGAACAGGCCGCTGAGGGTGAACGAAGCCACGAAGGAGGACACACTCCTGCTGGGAAATGCCACGGAACTGAGCACCCTGGACATCCACGTGGCCACTGGGCAACCAGAGCACATGGTCTTCGCCGCCCTGTTCGAGGGCCTGGTGGCTCCGGATGTGGCCAATCCCGACAAGCCCGCCCCCGGCGCGGCTGCCTCTTGGGAAACTGCGGACTCCATCAACTGGACCTTCCACCTCCGACCTGACGGCAAGTGGAGCGATGGCACCCCGCTCACCGCCCACGACTTTGTCTGGTCGTACCAGCGCATCCTGACGCCAGCCCTCGGGGCGCAGTATGCGTCCATGCTCTTCCCCATCAAGAATGCGGAGGAATTCAACAAGGGCACACTGAAAGACTTCACCCAGGTGGGAGTGAAGGCCCTGGATGACCACACGCTACAGCTCACGCTGGTCGGCCCCATGCCCTACCTGCTGGGCATGATGAAGCACTACTCCTGGTTTCCCGTGCCCCGCCATGTCATCGAGAAATTCGGCAGCCCCACGGACCGGGCCAGCCGTTGGACGAAGGCGGGCAACCTAGTAGGAAATGGCCCCTTTGCCCTCAAGGAGTGGCGGTTCACGCACTCCCTGACGGTGGAAAAGAACCCTTACTATTGGGACGCTGGCGTCGTCCGCATAAAGAAGATCGTTTTCGTGCCCATCGCCAGCGATACCACCGAGGAGCGGGCCTTCCGGGACGGCCAGATCCACTCGACCTTCACCCTGCCCAATCCTCTCGTGCAGGAGTATGCCAAAAACCACAAGGATGTGCTCACGAGTGAGCCGATCCTGAGCGTGTACTTCTACCGCATCAACACTACGCGGGAGATGCTGAAGGACGTGCGGGTCCGCAAAGCCCTCAGCCTAGCCATTGATCGCGACGGCATCATCAACAACATCCTCCGGGCAGGACAGAAGCCCTCCCAAGGTCTCACACCGTACCCTGAAAGCCTCGACTACCCACAGGCGCCCAAGGTCATCCGTTTCGACCCAGCCGAGGCGCAGCGTCTGATGGCAGAGGCGGGCTACCCGGGAGGCAAGGGGTTCCCGAAGTTCGACATCCTCATCAACACCCACGAGGCGCACCGGGTCATCGCTGAAGCCGTTCAGGAAATGTGGCGCAAGAATCTGGGCATCCATGTCGGGATCTTCAATCAGGACTGGGGGGTCTATCTGGAATCCCAGCGTCAGATGAACTACTCCGTCTGCCGGGCCGCCTGGGGTGGAGACTATCCGGATCCCCTCACTTTCCTGTCGATGTGGAAGACGGGTGACGGCAACAATGAAACGGGCTGGAGCAATGCCCAGTATGACGATCTGATCAACCAATCCAACCGCGAGGCCGACGCGACGAAACGCCTCAATCTACTCGGTCAGGCGGAATCCATCCTGCTGGATGAGATGCCCATTATCCCCTTTTACTGGTATGTGCATGTGTATGCCTCGCGACCGGAACTCAAGGGCCGGGTACCGAGCGTCCTGCAGCACCGCGCCTACAAGGGCTGGTATCTGGACCATTCCGTCCTCAATCAACCCGCAACCGTGGCCCCCCTGCCCCCTGACATCGCATGACCCGGTTTCTCATCAGCCGCTTTCTGCAAGGCATCGTCGTGATCCTGGCGGTCTTCGTTATCACCTTTGTCCTGCAAAAGCTTTCGCCCACCAGTCCCTTCAACGGGGAGCGCAATGTGCCGGAAGAAGTGCGCAAGACTCTGGAGTCCTACTACGGCTACGACAAGCCCTGGCTTGTCCAGATGTGGCTGCACATTAAGGCCTTCGCCACCTTCAACCCGCCCGACTGCGTCAAGTCACCCGGCCGCGGCGTGGGAGAAGTGATCTCACAAGCCTTTCCCGTATCTGTCGCCCTGGCGGTTCCTGCACTGCTTATCGCCTTGGCCATCGGCATTCCACTGGGCGCGATCGCCGCCCTGCGTCCCAACACTTTTGACGACCACTGGGCAACGGCCACGGCCACGTTGGGAATTTGTATCCCCAGCTTTGTCCTCGGCCCCCTGATCGCCATGATCTTCGGGCTCTATTTGCGCTGGTTCAATGTGGCAGGCTGGCACGATTCAGCAGACTGGGTGCTACCCTCGCTCACCTTGGGTCTTATCTACAGCGGCTATGTGGCGCGGCTCACCCGCGGTGGACTTCGCGAAACGCTTGCTCAAGACTTCATCCGCACGGCCCGCGCCAAGGGAGCGAGTGAACCCGTGGTAGTCATCCGTCATGCCTTGAAGCTGGCCTGCCTTCCGTTGCTGAATTTCCTCGGTCCCACCGCAGCGGGTCTGCTCACAGGTTCCATGGTGACGGAGACCGTCTTTCAGATCCCGGGTCTCGGACAGCACTTTATCAGTTCTGCGATCAACCGGGACGACACCCTGGCTGTCGGCATCACTCTTCTCTTTGCCGTCCTCATCCTCGTCTTTAACATGCTGGTGGACATCATCCAGGCAGCGCTCAACCCGCGAATCGGACTGAAGTCATGACCCTGGCTCCTCTCGCGCCTCCCAAGGCTTCCATCGAATCCCCCTGGCGCACGGCCAGACGACGACTGTTCAGCAATGCGCGGTCGGTGACCGGCCTCATTTTCCTGGCCCTGCTCTTTGCTTTTTGCATCGTCGGTCCAGCCTTCTCCCCCTACAAGCAGACCGACCAGAATCTGAACAACAAGACGGCCGCTCCCAGTGCCAGTCACTGGATGGGCACTGACCCCCTGGGCCGCGATGTGATGACCCGCACCATGTATGGGGGCCGGGTGACATTGCTGGTGGGCTTTGTGGCGACCGGCGTCGCCGTGGCGATTGGCGTGATCTACGGCATGGTATCAGGCCTGGTGGGAGGGCGCACGGACTCCGCCATGATGCGGGTGGTGGACATTCTCTATGCCTTCCCCTTCCTCAACTTCGTCATCATCCTCACCGCGGTTCTGGGAACCCACCCATTTTTAGTCGGCGCGGAGGCCTGGGTCATGGACAAGCTTTCCGTGATCCCTGCGCTCAAAGGAGCTGCGACGGACCTCGGCTTCAATGCCAGCTTCCTCCTTCTGTTCGCCGCCATCGGTGCGGTGGAGTGGCTGACCATGGCCCGTGTCGTGCGCGGTCAGGTGCTCTCGCTGAAGAATCAAGAGTTCGTCACCGCTGCCCGGAGCTATGGCGCGGGCACCAGTCGCATCCTTCTGCGGCACCTGCTGCCAAATGTCATTGGGCCGGTGATTGTGTATGCCAGTCTGACGGTGCCCGGGGTGATGCTGCTGGAGGCAACACTGAGTTTCCTAGGTCTCGGCATTCAGCCCCCCGCTTCATCTTGGGGTGTGCTCATCAATGACGGTGCCCAACGCATGGACACTGCCCCTTGGCTGTTGCTCTTCCCCGGTGTCTTCTTCTCCCTGACTCTGCTCTCACTGAACTTCGTGGGGGATGGCCTGCGCGACGCTCTGGATCCCCGAAGCATCCGCTAGCCTAGGTCCACCAGTGCTCGCCGCGCACTTCATTGAGCTCCACCCGGGCACCACCGCGGCGCTTGCTCTCGTCCGCGGCGGCCATGAAGGCGTAGATCTCCAGCGTCTCGGCAGGCGATACTGGAGCCACGCCTGATCCAAAGAAAGCGACGATCCGTTTCAGCAACGGCGTGTAGTCCCCGACATCCTGTTGCTCCACCACCGCCGCGTCGCCGAACTTGATCACTTTGTACTCTGCGGGCCAGCGATGGAGCGCATGAAGAGTGCCCACCTTTTCATCCTTCCACAACCCGGTCACCACGGACAGATGCGGCGTTGTGGTGCGTTGCACACTCTGACAACCGTTGCCCAGCACCGTGAACAACGCCTCGGTGGGATGGATGCCGTAAAAGAACAGATCCGGATGGGTGGGCTCGATCGGGGCCGGCCCATAGGAGACCGCCCCCTGGACAACTCCTGCATCGGTCTCGACCAGAGCTTGGATGCCAGGATACCAACGCAAGGCGGAACTGCTGAAGAGCGGCGTGCCCGTTTCCGCGGCGAGCTCATAGATGCGCTCCGCCTCCGCCAAACTGCCGGCCACGGGCTTGTCCAGAAACACCGGCAATCCCGCCCGCAACACGGGTGCCACCTGTTCGGGGTGGGCCCGGCCATCCAGGCTGCACAGCAGGACCGCGTCACATCGTTCCAGCAGGGCTTCAATGCTCCCGACCATCTCCACACCATGGCGGGTCTGTAGTTCCTCCACGAACCCAGCCGCCCGGGTCTGGCTCCAGGGCATATCCGGGCTCACGGTGGGATGCGCCGCTACCACCCGGGCTCCGGCCACATGACCAGAGTGCCCGGCGTCATTCAGGCGGGCCGTGAACTCGATCGCGTGCGACGTATCGCAACCGATGATGCCGATGCGAAGTTCGCGGGGGTCACTCATTGCGGATGTCGAGATCGTCCAGGCTGAAGGAGGTGGCCACATTGGCGTCGCTCACGAACACCATGCTCTCGAGTTCTCGAAGGTCTGGGTTCTTGAATGCCAGTTCCCTAAACTCTTTACGGGTCCCATCCGGCAAGGTCACGGTCAGATCCCATTTCGCAGCACTGGACTCGCCCAGGGCGGCACGGATCTCAATCCCCACCCATTGGGCGGGTTCAAGCTTCAACAACTCCTTGCCAGCCACCTTGAGCGAGCCTTTGCGAATCTCGAGGCTCGGACCTGCCCGATAGGGCGCATTCTTGTCCCTCCACTCATGGGTGAACTCAGCCTCCAGCTCCAGCCAGAGATTGAACCGGACGGTGGTGGTGCCCGTTTTGTGATTCAGATCAAAGGAGAGATGCGGCTGGTAACGCTGGGTGAGCCCGGGGGCATCCTGAAACTTCAGGCTGCGATTGCCGCTCTTTGCCCGATCCTCACTGACCAGGATGGTGCCGCCCTTCTCATCCGTGCTGACGCGGCCATTCCACATCGTCTTGCCCACAGGAGTGCTTTCAAAGTCATCATGCAGGGTGAACTTGGGCAGCTCTTCGCGCTCCAGTTCCAGAGGCTTCAGACTGGCGGCGAGTTGTTTCCAGGCATCGTCACCCGTGACGCCAGCCTGGCTGTAGTCAAATGGCTTGAAGCCCATGGCCAGAGCGGGTGACTCCGGCTTCAGATGGAAGTCGCCTTTCGCCACATCCACAAAGAGCGGGTCAGCGATCTTTGACCCCCGGTCATAGCCCTGCTTCTGCCACGCGGCGAAGTCCCCGCCCCCGAAGTCGATCGGACGCTTGCTGGCATCCCAATACAGATTCTGCTCCATGCGCACTTTGGGGCTCTTCCACTGGCCGTAGAGAAGAAGACCGCTGTCGAAGTACACGATGTTGTTCTGGTAGCTGAAGGAGAGATGCTCCTCCGTGCGGGAGCGCTGAATCTGAGCCTCCTCGCCAAAGGCGAAGATGTTGTTCCGGATGATGTTGTCCTTCCCGTAGTGCTGGTGGAATCCCGCGTGGCGCGTGTGGTGGACCAGATTGTTTTCCATGAGCACACCGGAGCTCCCTTCGTCCGTGTACAGTCCCCAGCCGCCGTAGCGGTAGCCGTTCACGTGATGGGCGTGGTTGTTGGACACGGTGGTGCCGGAGGCAGGTCCGAGGAGATACACCGCCCCCATGTCGCTCAACACTCCATACCCCAGGTGGTGGATGTGGTTGAACTCAATCTTGTTGTGGTGAGCCACGCTCTCCGCATAGCCCCATACCCAGCCAGCCGAAACACCGCTGTAGAAGAAGTCCCCGATGTCATTGTGCGTGATGGTGTTCTCACCGCTGTGCGTGATGAAGACCCCCACGCTGCCCATGAAATAACGCCCGCCGGTGTGAATGATGTTGTTGTGCGCCGTGATGTGGTGGGTGCGCCCACGGGGATCCGGGTCCAGCGGCACATCGCCAATCCGCACGCCTCCCGCACCCATGTCGTGCAGATAGGACCGGGTGATGGCGCTGTCTGTGCACCCCTTGCGGAACCAGATGGCGTAGATGCCGGTGTGGGCGATCTCGCACGAATCGAACGTCACATTATTGACGCCGTCCAGCATCACCACCGCCGGCACCTTGGAGTCCGCCTGGGAGTCGATGTGCCCGTCCTTGCCCAGCTCAAAACGGCTGTGCTTAAACGCCAGTCCTTTGAAGTGAAGATTCTGGACGAACTCGCCCTTGTCCGGAGCGCCCTGAATCTGGATCAGCTGATCCGCGACCGGAGCCACCGCCTCCACTTTGCCCAGTTCCTCACCTGGAAGCGGCTTGTAGAAGAGCTTCCCAGACCGGTCCAGAAACCACTCCCCGGGGGCGTCCAGCGCCGACTTCATGTTCTCCAGGAAATAACGCTGCCGGGTCTCATAGACCAGGAAGGGCCAGCGCGAGTCGGCGGTGAACTGCACATAGCCTGCCTCAGGTTTCAGGAAAGCCACCCGGTGACGGGCGATCTGCCAGGTCTGGAACACCACCACCTCGGCATCCTTCAGCTCCCCCGCCTCCAGCTTGCCCAGCGGGGCCAAGTCGCCCACCTCTGCATAGAAGGCGGTGAACTCCGGCTTGCCCATGGGAGGAGCCCCTTCCGGAGCCTCCAGAGCGGGACGCGTGGCGTGGAAGTAGCGGGTGTTGGGCGTGCGGGCCCGGGTGGCACGCCGGCCATTGATCCACAGGTCCTGGAAGTACCACTTCCCTTCTTTTACCTCCGGGATCTCAGCCACCCAGGTGCCATTGCCCGCATCCTGCCACCCGGTGATGCCCCGCCCCCCGCTGATGACCGCCTTGCCGCCGCCTTCATAAGTCACGGATGCCCCGGCAGTGCCACCGTCCTCAGGACCGAAGGTCACCGGCTGAGTGATGGGATACGTGCCCGGCGCAAGTCGCACGGTGACCGGCTCCGCCTTTCCCTTGCCCTCACCCTCCCGCCAGTTCCGCACCGCATCCCGCGCCTGCTCCAGTGTCTTCACCGGTCCATCCGGGCTGACCTGCACCTCCAGCGCGAGGAGGGAGGAAACACTGGCACTGAGGGCACAAAGCGCGACGAACGATCTCATGGCTCCACCATGAGTCAGGGTCGGGCGCTGCACAACCGCCGAAGCAGGGCGGAGCAAACCGGGGCAGGCACTACCCGCTCGACACAACCGCCATTTTTGTGCATCATATCACCATCAAACACCCGCAGACGAGCACGGCTCGTGGCAAGTCCGTATAAAATGACGGCAGGCAGGCACCTCACAGAATCGTCACC
Source organism: Verrucomicrobium sp. BvORR106 (assembly GCF_000739655.1). Taxonomy (GTDB): domain Bacteria; phylum Verrucomicrobiota; class Verrucomicrobiia; order Verrucomicrobiales; family Verrucomicrobiaceae; genus Verrucomicrobium. Next base: position 60,457 of record NZ_BATR01000191.1, read on the forward strand.
ACATGCCTCTTCTGCCTCACTTCATCCCGTCAATGGTCTGTGCGCGACGCTGGCACGACGTCGGTCGCAGCCCCCTTGCCCCCTGAGCCTATGGATTCCCCGAACATCCTCGTCATCAACTGCGGCAGCTCTTCGCTCAAGTTCGCAGTGATCTGGCCTGTGTCGGGCAAGGTGTTGAGCCAGGGTCTGGCCGAGAGGCTTGGCACTCCGGAGGCGCGCCTAATCTGGACGGCGACGGATGGGGGAAAGCACACCAAACTCCTGCCCAAAGCGGGCCATGAAGAAGCCCTCGACGTCATCCTGGCAGGGCTGCAGGGGATTGCGCTGGGTGCGGTGGGGCATCGCGTCGTGCATGGCGGGGAACAGTTTTCCGACAGTGTCCGGCTGAGTACGGCCACGCTCGCCGGCATCGAAGCCTGCAACGAACTGGCACCGTTGCACAATCCGGCCAACGTGACCGGCATTCGCGCCGCCATGGAGCGTTTCCCGGAACTGCCCCACGTTGCGGTCTTCGACACCTCGTTCCACCAGACGATGCCGCCTCATGCCTACCTCTATGCGGTGCCGCATGAGCTGTATGAGAAACACCGGATCCGTCGCTACGGCTTCCATGGCACAAGTCACCGCTTTGTCGCAGGTGAGGCCTCCACCCGCCTGGGTCGGCTGCCGACGGAGTTGCAACTCATCACCGCCCATCTGGGGAACGGGTGCAGCGCCTGCGCGGTGAGGCATGGTCGCAGCGTGGATACCACCATGGGGTTCACGCCCCTGGAAGGCCTGGTCATGGGCACCCGCAGCGGGGACGTGGATCCCAACCTCCACCAGTACCTGGCCGAACACACCGGGCGCACGTTGCAGGAAATTACGGACCTCTTGAACCGTGAAAGCGGTTTGCTGGGTCTCTCTGGGCTGAGCAATGACATGCGCACCCTCGTGGCCGCGAGCGAACAGGGCGACACCCACGCCCACCTCGCCATCGAGGTCTTTTGCTACCGGCTTGCCAAGGCCATTCTGGGCCTCTGCGCTTCTCTTGATCACCTGAATGCCCTGGTCTTCACGGGTGGGATTGGTGAGAACTCCGCCCCAGTGCGCGCCCGCACGCTGGCTCATCTGGGGCTGTTGAAGGCGCGGGTTGACCATGATCTCAATGCCCAACACGGCTCGGCGGTCGCTGGACGCATCACCACGACGGACTCGGGTCTGCTGGCCATGGTGGTGCCAACCAATGAAGAACTCGTGATTGCCCGCGAGGCCGACCGGCTTCGTCTGACTGAACCCTGAACGCCCCTCCTGCATGCCCCACACCCTCTATCTCGCCCCCAGCGGCAGCAGCGCCGGCCTCACCACCATCGCCCTCGGCCTGGTTCGATCCCTTGACATTCACGGTGTGAAGGTGGCGTTCTGCAAACCCATTGGCCAGTCCACCAGCCAGGACAAGGGACCGGAACGCTCCACCCACTTCGTTCGGGAGGCGACGCATCTGCGCCCTTCGACACCAATCCCGCTGGATCAGGCAGAGAGGCTGATCACCACCGGCCGCCTGGACGAACTGATGGAACGGGTCATAGAGAACTACCACGCCTCTGCGGCAGATGCGGATGTGGTGATCGTGGAAGGGCTGGTCCACACGGCCGAGACCCCTCAAGCTGACGAACTCAATCTTCAACTGGTCAAGACCCTGAGCGCAGAAGTCATCCTTGTGGGGTCCCTGGGAGATGTGCCGATCGCGGAGTTCGAGTCCCGCATGGAGTACACCTCCAAGAAGTTCGGCGACTCCGTGGTGGGCTGCATCATCAATCGGATTCCGGACGCCGTTGACCAGTCGCTCAAGGAACTCGCCGTGAGCTTCGCCTTGCGCAGCCGCCTGTTCCATCGCAGTGGATTCCACCTCATCGGGGCGGTGCCGGAGAAAGCGGAACTGGCCTCCTGCCGCGCTGTGGATGTGGCCCGCTATCTGAATGCCACCGTGCTGCATGAGGGGGAGCTGAAGACGCGGCGGGTGCGCCGCTTCACCATGCTGGCCCGGACCGTGCCCAACATGCTGGACACCTTTGTGCCGGGATCGGTGCTGATCACGCCTTCAGACCGCAGTGACGTCATCGTCGCCGCCTGCATGGCCACCCTCAATGACATCCCCATCGCTGCCCTGCTGCTGACGGGTGACATGGAGGTGCCCCCGGCCATCTTCGACCTCTGCCGGGCCGGGCTCGCCACCGGCCTGCCTATTCTCCAGGTCCCCACCAACAGCTGGCATACCGCCACCGCCCTCACCCGCATGAGTGCAGAGGTGCCGGTGGACGACATCGAGCGGGTGCAGCAGAGCATGGACTATGTGGCCCGTTACATTGACAGCGAGTGGATCGCTTCTCACGCCGCCATCCCCGTGGAGGCCCGCATGTCGCCAGCCGCATTCTGCTTCCGTCTCACGGAGATGGCGCGCCAGACCACCCGGCGAATCATTCTGCCTGAAGGAAACGAACCCCGCACCATCCGCGCCGCTGCCATCTGCGCCCAGCGCGGCATTGCCCGCTGTGTCCTCATTGGCTCCCCCGAGGAGATCCGCCGCGTCGCCCGGGGTCAGGAGGTCGAACTCCCGCCGCAGGTGGAGATCCTCGATCCCGCGCCACTACGGCAGAACTACATCGCCCCCCTGGTGGAGATGCGCAAGGCCAAGGGGTTGACTCCTGAAGCCGCTGCGGAATTGCTCGAGGACAACGTCTGGCTCGGCACGGTCATGCTGGCGCTGGGCGAGGTGGACGGTCTTGTGTCAGGGGCAGTGCATTCCACCGCCAACACCATCCGGCCGGCGCTGCAGATCATCAAGACCCGGCCCGGGGCCAAAGTCGTTTCCTCGATCTTCTTCATGTGCCTGCCCGACCAGGTGCTTGTCTATGGCGACTGCGCAGTCAATCCGGATCCAGATGCGGAGACGCTCGCGGACATTGCCATTCAGAGTGCCGATTCCGCAGCGACCTTCGGCCTTCCGGTTCGAGTGGCCATGATCAGCTACTCCACTGGTGAGTCCGGCAGCGGGGTGGATGTTGACAAGGTCCGCGAAGCCACGCAGATCGCGCGGACCAAGCGCCCCGATCTGACGCTGGACGGCCCGCTCCAGTATGACGCGGCCGCCGTGGCTGAAGTGGCGGCCTCGAAGGCACCCGACAGCCCGGTCGCGGGCAAGGCGACCGTTTTCATCTTCCCCGATCTGAATACCGGCAACACCACCTACAAGGCCGTGCAGCGCAGTGCCAGCGTGGTGAGCATCGGCCCCATGCTGCAGGGGATGCGCCGGCCGGTCAACGACCTCTCCCGGGGAGCCCTGGTGGAGGACATTGTGTACACCATCGCCCTCACCTCCATCCAGGCGGGTCAGAACTGAGGAGCCTGCATCACAGCAACCGGGAATCGACCGGGAAGTCAACCGGCCCACGAACCTCAATCTTTTTGAAGTCGGGATGCGCCGGGTTCAGGAGATAATTGCGCTCGCCGGGAACGATGGCACTGGGAAGGGACAGCACGGCGGAGTCACCTGCCGCCACCCAGGTGTCGCCCACCCTCTGGCTGGCCACGGGTGCGGGTGATTCGTCCCAGTTCGCAGGGAGATCTGCCAGTTCCAGCACCTTGACCAAAGCTGGAGGAAACTTGAGGTGAAACGCCACCAGCTTGAAGGGCACCGCCGGATTGACGTGCACCAGATTCTCCAGGAGCGCCAGAGACTGGGAGGCACTCACATAGACCAGCCGGATGCCCGGCGAATTCCAACGACCTCCGGCAATCGCCGCCCCTTCACCGGTGAAGGCGGTAGCGGCGTGCCGGCTTTTGCAGATGCGCCAGGCCTCCAACATCATGCGTACACGCCGTGCTCAATGCGGGTGAGAAGAGCCTCCACCTCCCGGGCCCCCACTTCCGTGCGGGCGTAGTCCAGCGGGACAGCGCCTCCCAAACCTTTCTGGGGCGCGTTCAGCCACTGGCGGGCGGCGTCTTGGGACTCCAGCACCTCTACGGCCTTGCCCATGAGCCGGGCGAAACGCACCACCCGGTCCGACTCCTCAGGATCCAGCCGCCCCTGTACCTTCCGACGGCTCAGGGTGGCCTTGGCGATGCCAAGCGTGCCTGCCAGCTTGTCCAGGCTCACGCCGAGACCTTCCTGGAGGGCAGTCAGTTCCTTGAAGGCGAGGCCTTTGACGATGGAGGCGATCAACTCACCCGAGGTGGGCCAATGGGTGGTGGCTGAGGGGACCATGTAGGTGGCCACGACGTCCGAGACGACCATGGGGCCCTGCTCCGCGGCAGTTTGGTATTTCACCTTGCTCTCCTCTCTTCTCATTTGAGACTAAAAATAACCTCATTTGATTCCATTTCAAGTTTTTTCGCCACAAACCGCCTCTCAGTACTCTTTGGGCTCAATGACGTAGACTGCCAGCGTGGCTTGGAAGGCATCGCTGATTTTCATGCGCTTGACCTCATGTCCCGCCCCCCAGGAGTCGGTGAAGATGAGCTCTCCCTTTTCCGCGTTGATCCCGAGGATGAGGCGCATGTGCCCGCCACCCGCCTGCAGGGAGATCTGTGGCACTTCCGGGTAGAGCCCGAGCTGCAAGGCCCAGAGGAGGGGAACTCCTTTGCTGGTGTAATCCTGGATCGATTTCTGGAACTTTGCCTGGTTCACATCAACGAGACGGGTGCCAGAGGGGACACCAAGCCCTCCGTCACGCAAACGGTAGGCTAGAGGCTTGAAGTTGACCTTGAACCTGGAGTCGATCTTCTTCAATGCCTCCTCCATGGCCCTGGGGCTGGTGCCCCGGTCGGCATCGCTTCCCGCAATCTGAGCCATCTCATGCTGGTCACACGGAATGCCCAAGTAGCCAAAGAGGCGCTGACAGGAGGCCACCACGCAGTAGCCCTTGGCCCCCTGGTCCACCATTGGCACACTGCTCACATAAGTATCGCCATTGCTTTCCCGCTTCACAAATCGCGGGAGTTCCGAGCGGCCCAACGATGTCTTGCGAATCGTCTGCCCGCTCTCCTGCAGGAAAGCGGCCTTCTGACCCGGGGCGGCGAGCTTGATGCGGAGGAACTCCGGCTCAGCGGGTCCAGTCAGGGCTTCGGTATTGTATTCCAGTGCCGCGAGCCCTCCTGGGGAGTTCCACATCCAGCCGCTGATCTTGATGGCCGTTTGTGCATTGGGCTTCCGCTCCGTGGGGCGGACCGCCAGCATTTTCCCCATCGCGACGCCTGCAGTCTTGTAGCGCTGCTCAAATTCCGGCCGCTTTAGTCCGCCGCTGTCACCCCGGTTATAGAGCGAGACAGAGACCTTGGCAGCCTTGCCGTCCACAAACTCCACCACCGCCTCCTCCACAGGGACCGTGCCGCCGAAGAGGGAGATGTCCACGTCCACATTCCCGTAGGGGCGGCGGGTGAAACGTACCCCTGACTTGTCTGCCGTGAGCCATTGATAGTAGGGCGGCTCCTTCATACCGCTCAGAGCGAACTTCTTCTCAACAGCATCTGGCGTCAGATTCCAGAGATCTGGCATGTTGAGCATGGAGTCCAGATTCAGAAAGAACTGGAGCTTTCCATCCTCTCCCATGGTGGGACCGTCGTTGGAATAGAGCGCGGCGAGACTTCCTGGATTCACGGTGGCCGACGCGATGGAAAACCTCAGCAAGCCGCTGGAGCTGGAATAGTCCAGACAGGCCACCCCGCGCTCGCCTTTCCACACCAGACACTCCGCCTTGCTCTCTGCCAAAGTCCCGAACTCCCGCTGGAGCGGAGCCGCAGGCACTCCCAGGAGGGAGCTCAACTGCTGTTCACAGGTCTGTTTCAGCGCCTTCAGGTCGCCATTGGGCAAGCTGCCCGGTCCATTGATGAGGATCTGGGTACGGATCGCCTTGCCTTCGCGAAACTCCACGATGGCCCGTTCCACCGGGACCTTCTGCTCGAAAAGACTGAGATCCACCCCGACATTCTCAAACGGCCGGGGGGAGAACACGGCCAGATCCCGTGCCCCCTGGCTGCGCCCCTGCCAGTTGATGTAGGGGTTGGACCGGAAGCCCTCTGCCGGGAATTTGCCCGTCAGATTGTCCTGGGACAATTGCCAGACCTCCGGGATCACCAGCAGCGGGGCCAGATCGAGCTTCAGCTGGAACTCCCGGGACGAACCTTGAGCCGCCCCTTTTTGAGGAGCGATTCCAAGCAGGATGGCCGCCAACAGCGGCAGGGTCATTTTCAATCCACGCATTTGATCGTTTATTTACCTCACCTCCACAGCGAAGAGCAAGCACGGAAGTCTATTCCTCATTCCCCCACAACGGGCCACTCCTGACACCAAAATCCTCTCGGGAGGGCTTCCAGCTAGGGCAATGCTCATTCTCAGATGCCATCGAGAATTTTATCGATGCCAAGGACATTGGCAACTGGTAGAACCTCCTAATGCCCCTCACCTCGTATTGCCTCGTCCTCCTGGCATTTGTCCTTCCTCTATCCGCCTTCGGGCGTGCGCAGGGCGACCTCGATCTTTTGCCAGAAGCCATTAGGAAGCAGGCGGTGAAAGGGAAGGCGACGTTGTACGCGGACTTCAAGAATGCAGTGGACGGCCAGGTGAAGGTCTATCTCCTCAACCCGACCACCGACCCTATCGTCCTCCACTCCCAAGACGGTGACATCTTGTCCAAACGTGAATCTTTTGCTTCAGATGCAGTCTGGAGACGCTGTGACGGCCACATCTTCAGCGACTGCGGCAACAGCTACGGCATGCGCACTGTTCCTGAGGGAGAGTTCATTTCTTGGACCCAGCAACTGAACTCGCCGGGCGGCACCAAGGCACAGGTTCGCTTCCGCCTTTACCAAGCCGCTCCGAATGATCTCGTCTCCAATGAGGGAGAAGCGACTGTTCTCGCAGAAGAGATCCACAGCTGTCGCTATGACATCCTTGCAATGCGCACAGCTCCCTTTGATGATGTAGCGGCATTGGCAACGGGTGCCATCACCCTGAAAAAGGATCCCCATCAATGGCAGGATCCAGAGACTTCAGCGGTGGAGGCACTGGAGAGATTCGTCAAGAGTGACAGGGTCATCGACACGCTGAAGCTGGTGCAAGAACGCGCGAGGGTCGCGGAATTGGAAGCCGGCAGCGGCAATGCCGCCAAAAGTGAAGACTGGAACCGGTCCGTGCATCTGCGGCGCTATGAATCTGCCCTTCGAATTCTCGGAAGCCCCATGCTGTACACGCCGGGGAATGGCGAGGTGTGGTTTCATCTGGAAGGACAGTTTCGGGATAAGACCAACCCTTGGCGGAGCACGGTTCTGCGATGGCTGATCAATCAACCCTACAATGGAGGGAAGGTGATTCATCCTCTGATGGAGTCTGTATTGGCCGATCCTGGCGATGAGGCGCTCATCGTGGCACTCCAAGGGTTGCCCAAAGCCTACACCAAACAACAATCAGGTTCGATGTTGAAGGCAGCCATAGCGAACGTTGGATATCCCGCACAAGCCCGACGCGCAGCCCGGGATATTTTTGAGTCGAGCTTCGCCAACCCCTTCATTGCGCTCAAGTTAAGCTCTGGTTTCTCCAGCCCTGAAGGTCGGGATCCCTTCGGAGGCTTTACAAGCACCGAAAGCTTGCAGCCTTTTGCGAGTTTCACAGTGACCAATATCTCCCCTCAGCGCGTCAGACTTCCCTGCAAAGACTTGCGGCAGCTTCTCATTGTTCGCATCGCCTTGAGTGACGGGCGAGAATACAGCAGCCCTGCCCCCGGCCCGTCTTCGTCGCCAGCAGACGAAGTCGTACTGGAACCGGGGCAGAGCATTCAAGCAGGTGAAGTAAGGTGGTGGGAACTCGTCACACTGCCCCGCCCATTTCCTGAAGACCATTTCTCCCTGTCAGTCGCATTCGCGACGCCTGGTCTTTGGGAGCTGCCAGCCCGGGACGATAGTTCCTTCTGGCTCAATCGAAAGGTTATCGAGCAGAGCGCACCAACTTCACCGCCCTGACCCTCCGGGGCTCTGTTCGGCAAATGGGTGTAATCAGGCAGGCATCCCGGCCAGATTAGGAGGAGAGGGTTGCACCGCGCCTGCCCCCTTCTCCGGAAACTCCTTCGCCTGCCTTCCCATGACCACTCCCGTATCCGATTCCGCAAAACGCGACATCCCAATCTCGACCCATCCCTCGCCGCACGAAGTCGAAGATCCCCGCGAAACTCAGGAGGTCCTCTGGGAACAAATGCGGGTCCGCACCGAGTCAGCGCCCGGAGGCTGGCGGGATCTTTCCCCGGAACAACGCATCAGCCGGGATGGATTTAAACCTTTGGTGACGCGGACCATTTCTCCGGACTCTGCCTCAATTTCAACGTCAAAGGTCGAAACCGAGGCAGCCCTCAAGGCGGCGGAACGCTACCACGAGGAGCTCAAAGATGAGTCAGCGCGGGCCGAAGACATGCTCCAGCACCTCGATGATCTGGAGGGTCACCTTCACGCCCTTCATGCCAGCAATGACACGTCAGAAGAACTGAGCATCCTCATCTCTTACGTCCGGCTCGAGAAGGCTCTCGTGCAGGGTCAGGGACAACTCGTTACCGACATCGACCCTGAACGCCAGAGCATCCCCGTCCTGAGCGCCACGGCCAGCGTGGACATCACTCGCACGGCACCGCTGGCGAAGTCCCAACCATCGTCAGACGATGACAATTCGTCCGATGACCCTAAAGACGGGCCTGAGGGCAACGAGGAACCGCTGCGGGTTAAGTCCGCCATGGAGAAGAAGTAGTGATGGTGGAGCGGTCCAGAAAGCTTTGAAATTTACAGTTTTTTCAGTAACTCCAGTTTCCTTTCAGGCAGTTCGATGAGTAGACAGGAGGGTCGCCACGCCACCAGGCTGGCAAAAAACTCCCCCCGCCGGCCCTCCTCATCCATGATCAACTGCTCGACCTACCTCGAAGAAACTGGAGATATTCTCGATGCTCCTTTGTCCCTTCCAGAAGGCGGGGACACAGTCGGTCTCAGTTTTGGCCACGACGAAGTGGTCAGCATGAACCTCGCCAACTGGCCATTGGTCACCCTGCACCGGTCCATCCTGGTCAGCGTTCCAGAGGACCTCGCCCAACACTATCTGGACGTCCTGACGCTCAATGCTGATCTGCAGGACTCCACTCTGGCCTGCGATGAAGGCGGTGAGCTACACCTGCTCCAGTCGGTCAAGGCGACAGAGTTCATGCCAGGCGAGTTCGCGAACTGCCTGAAGCGATTTGCGGAACTTGGCACAACGATTCCCGGACGACTCGATGGAAGCCTGGCCACAACGGCCTTGTCTGCAGACGAAGAAGAGCATTCCGCGCTCGGGCTGCAGGCCTCTCCCGACATCTATCGCTTCATCGCTTAGCTTTCCTGAAACCCTCAAGTTGCCCAAAAATGGACTGGCAAGAACTGACCTATGCATTGTTCGGGAACGATCTCGGCAACCTTCCGCAGTCATCTGCGCTGGAGGTGGTTATCGGAAACACCACCTTCATACTGGAGCACGATGAAGCACGAGAACGCTTCTGCTGCCTGGGAGTGATTTCGTCCGCATCCCGACCCGATTCCCTGCATCCCGATGGCATGCTGGCGGTGTTGAAGGCGAACATGGACCTCCATGCCGCAGGGATGGGAACCCTCTCCTATGACAGGCTGGAGGGTGAAATCGTCTGGAGAAAGGAATGGCATCAGAACAACCTTCACCCGCACGTCGTACGAGAAGCGCTTCAGCAGATCGATGAACTGCGGGGAGACTTGAACCGCTCCTTGAGCATGAGCCGTCACAGTCCCGGACCTCAGGACAGTCTGGACCTTTTGCTCTCAGACCTGTCTTCTCCCTAACCCGCTTCGCAGCATAGAAAACCTCCCGTTCTCAAAAAGTAAAACGCCAGCCATATGCCCTCCATAGGACCTACCATCCACGGTGTCGACCTGTCCGCTTTCGTCACCAAAGACTTCAGCACCGGACGCCGACCTGAAGTCGGTCGGGGCGAGCGCACGCCGTTTGCGCGGGGCAGCGCACGTTTTTCCAGCACCAATCTGACCCGCATCAAGCTGACCACGGTAGGCCAGCCCACGACCCGCGCCACCCGCATCACTGAAAAATCGGTGCGAACGGCCAGCCGCGCGATGGGTGAGGCGCTGGGCGCACTGGCCTCTGGCAGCATCCCTACGGCAGGCAAGTGGTTGACCCAGGCCCGTCAGAACCTCGAACCCATGCTCGACAAGGCGGTTTTGGCTCAGGCCTCTGAACTCTCCGGCAGCCAACACACGCCCAAGGAGGTGGCAGATCACATCCTGCAGGTCCGGCTTGGCAAACACCTAGCGCAGATCGATGACGCCACCCTGTTCACGATGGCCAAGCTCGTGAATACCGACTCGCAAAATGAGCTGGGGCCCGATGGCCCGCTCCTTCGTCAGGCGGTGATCAAGGAGGTTGATGCCCGCCTCGCAGGCGGTCTGGGAACAATACGGGCAGAGCTTTCAAACCCCACCATGGACGCCGGCAAAGCCGCCCGGCGTTTGAATGATGACGTCGAAGTGCTGATCGACCGCTGGATCGTGGCTAAACGCCTCAAGGGAGAACCTCTCCCAAAGCAAAATGGGGTCGAGGTCCTGCCGTTCGCCCTGTCGACCCACATCCGGATGAAGCTCATGTCAGAGCTCACCGATCCGGACCAAATGAAACAGGTGGCTCAGTTCATTGAGCCTTCCCGGCTTGCGGCCATGGCCAAAAATGCCAAGGAGCCCCTCCTTGGCGTTTTGAAGGAGGTCGTTACCCACAAGCTTCTGGACCGGATGAACTCCCTAACAGCGCCGCTCGCCGCGCTGGACTTCGGAGCGCCGGACAAAATCGCTCCCACCTTGGACACCGCTTATTCGGATTTCTCCAGCATTCTCAAGGTCGCCCAGGAACTGGAATCCCACACGGGAGAGACCACCCTCACAAGCATGCTCAAAGGTGGCTTCGAGGGCGTTCTGACCTCCGTCTTCGAAGAGGTCGCGACGACGGATGGCCTGCTTGAAAAGCTCAGCAGCAAAGATCTCACCACGCTGATGGAGATCGGCGGCAAAGCAGGCGTCAACCTCGATGAGCTGCCCGCCTCGAAGATCAATGTGCGAGAACAAGTGCGAGAGATCGCCAAGGCGAGGATCGAATCCAGCTACCCGGAAGTCCGACGCCTCGGTCAGGCCGTGCTGTCCGAGATGACTGCCAGCCCCATCCATCTCGATCGTCTCTGGACGAGCATGAACGCCTTCCGGGCCGAGGTCACCCGGGGTCTCGCCCATCATCATCGCGTCCTGGACCCCTCCATTCCCGTGCCAGAGGAGGGTGATGGGGAGATCTACGCCGCCATGATCCTCGATCACATGGCGCACTTCTCGCCAGATCACCCCCGAAGCAACCGCGACGAGGTGCTGGACCTCCTGGTGCCGGACCTCTCCGGGGATTCCGTGAAACAACTCCCCTACCGCACCACGGATCTGACCTCGGAGATGCTCGCCCCCTTCTCCACCGCTGAGCTCACCCGCCTGCACTACCACGTGTGTTCAGAGCTCAAGAACTCCAAGTACAAGAGTGATGCGGGCAAACAGCAGCTCATCCGCAATCAGAAGGCCCTGGAAGACATCATGCTCGACAGGAAGTTCCCCGTAGTGCATACCCTGCTCGACAACCACGCGGTGGAGGCCTCACTAAGCATCGTCTCCGACCAGGGCAAAAAGCACATCAGTCAGATGGCCCAGCTCAAAGGGGAAAGGACAGTGGCCATGACCAACATCATTTTCACGAACTTCCTCCTGAGCCAGGGCATGAACCGCTTCTGTCAGGCGTTCGACCCCTACGTCCTGGACAAACCCGAGACGCACCATGTTGACTTTGGCGATGACCGCTTTGAAAGCTGGTCCAGCTTCTACAATGCCGCCCGGGATGAGGCAGCGGAGAAAGCTTTCCCAGGTGGGAAACTACCAGAAGGAGTGACATCCAAAACCATCCAGGCGCAGAGCATTCTCGAGGGGTCTTGGGCGGGCCGAAACTATCTCCGCCAGCTGGCGGGTTGATGCCTCGTCCTCACAGAGTCAACGTGTGCTGGTCGGCCAAAGCCAGCACACGGCGCAAAACTGGAAGACGGGCCAGTCTGCCTACGCCAGAATCCCCTTCACGATGTTCCCCGCTACATCCGTGAGCCGGAAGTCTCGGCCCTGGAAGCGGTAGGTGAGGCGTTCGTGATCGATGCCCAGCAGGTGGAGCATGGTGGCGTGGAAGTCATGCACCGTCACGGGATCGCGGGCGACCTCATAGCCGAGGTCATCCGTCTCGCCGTAGGTGATGCCACCTTTGATGCCACCGCCGGCCATCCAGAAGGTGAAGCACTCCCGGTGGTGATCGCGGCCGTAGCTCTTGCTCTTGGTGCTGAAGCTGCCCTGGGAGTAGCTGGTGCGGCCAAACTCCCCACCCCAGACGACCAGAGTATCCTTCAGCATGTCCCGCTGCTTCAGATCCTTGATGAGCGCGGCGCAGGGCTGGTCGATCTCCTTGGTGGAAACGGGGTAGTTCATGGGCAGGCCACCGTGGTGGTCCCAGCCAGGATGGTAGAGCTGGATGAACTTCACGTTCTTCTCCGCGAGGCGGCGGGCAAGAATGCAGTTCGAGGCAAAACTCCCCGGCGTCTTCGCATCCGGGCCGTACATCTGGAAGACCGACTCCGGCTCCTTGCTGAAGTCCGTGGCATCCGGCACGGAGGCCTGCATGCGGAAGGCCATCTCATACTGCTCGATGCGGGCGGTGATCTCCGCATCCGGCCGGGAGACGAACTGCCGCTCATGCATGGCCTTCAGCGTGTCCAGCATCTTGCGGGTGGCCCCGCGGGCGATCCCCTCGGGTTCGCTCAAATAAAGCACAGCATCCTTTCCGGCGCGAAACTGCACCCCCTGGTACTGGGTGGGCAGGAAGCCCGCATCCCAGAGGCGGTAGCTCAGCGGCTGGTCCACCGGCCGGCGGGAGATGAGGACGATGAAGCCCGGGAGGTCACGATTGTCCGTGCCCAACCCGTACTGGAGCCAGGATCCGATGCTCGGGCGGCCCGGCAGCGGGGCCCCCGTCTGCATGAAGGTCAGCGCCGGGTCATGGTTCACGGCCTCCGACGTCATGCTCTTGATGAAGCAGAGGTCATCCACCACTTTCGCAGTTTCAGGAAACATCTCCGAGACCCATGCGCCGCTCTGGCCGTGCTGCTTGAACTCAAAGGCAGATGGCACCAGCGGGAACGACGTCTGGGAGCCGGCCATGCCGGGCGGGCGTTTTCCCTTCAAATAGGAGTCCGGCAGCCCCTCGCCCTGCCGCTTCATCAGCTCAGGACGGTAGTCAAAGCTGTCGAGCTGCGAAGGACCGCCGCTCATGAACAGGAAGATCACCCGCTTGGCCTTCGGCGCGAAGTGAGGCAGCCCAGGAAGTCCGCCTTCCGAGGCGACGGCAGCTGACGGCGCAGCCGCCGCTTGCCCCTGCTGGAGCATGTCCGCCAGGGCCAGCCCACCAAAACCCAAGCCCATACGGCTCAGCATGTCCCGGCGGGTCAGTCCGAAGGCAGAAGTGCGCTGTTGGCAAAACATGAGGGAAATCGGGGTGATGAAATGGAGAGAAAGAGAGACTGACGTGGATCAGGGCTTCATGACACATTCGTCCATGGCCAGGAGCGCCCGGGTGACCAGCGTGGTGGCAGCGACTTCGACCGCTGGCAGTTTGTCATCCACGGCGGCCTCGCCATTTTTGCGGCGCAGATTGTCTGCATCCGCAGGCTGGCTGGCAAAGTGTTCGCGCTGCTCTTTGAGCAGACCGGTAAGGAGTTCCACCTGCCAGTCTGCGGCCTGGCGGGAAGTGAGCAGTCGATAGCCTTTGCGAATCCGACCGGCATCATCGTTGGGGAACTCGCGCACCAGATTCTCTGCCAGCACACGGGCAGACTCCAGGAACTGCGGATCGTTGAACAACACGAGAGCCTGCAACGGGTTGGCACTGCGGTCGCGACGCGTCTTGCAGAACTCGCGAGTGGGTGCGTCGAAGACGCTCATGGCCGGTGGCGGCAGGGTCCGACGCCAGAAGGTGTACACGCTGCGCCGGAAGAGGTCCGCACCCTTGCTCTGGCTGTAGCTGTGCTGGGTGCCGGAGTCCTCCCACAGTCCGGCTGGCTGATAGGGCATGACGGGCGGGCCGAGCAGGCGACGATCCAGCAGCCCACTGACCGCGAGAGCATTGTCACGCAGCTGTTCAGCGGTGAGGCGCTGCCGCGGACCGCGGGCCAGTAGCTTGTTATCGGGATCCTCCTTCAGCATCTCAATCCGCTGCGGCAGGGATGACTGGCGATAGGTCGCGCTCATCGTGATGAGCTTGCAGAGTTCCTTGGTATCCCAACCGTTGTCCATGAACCACAGCGCCAGCCAGTCGAGCAGTTCCGGATGCGTAGGCAGTTGTCCTTGGACACCGAAGTCTTCACTGGTGCCCACAATGCCGCGTCCCATGAACATCTGCCAGACCCGGTTGACGTACACGCGGGAGGTCAGCGGATTACGCCTGTCCACCAGCCATTTGGCCAAGCCCAGGCGATCCCGGGAAAACTCCGACGGGAACGGGAACACGCTGGAGGGCGTATCCGGCTGCACGAGATCCCCTTTCGCCTCAAAGTGACCGCGGTTGAGCACATGGGTGACGCGGCGTTCGCCCGGCATTTCCCGCATCACCATGATCTCCCGCATGCGATTGGAAATCTTGTTCTCCTCTTCACGGAGGGATTTGAGTTCAGCGACCACCTTCTTGAAAGGAGCATCCGCCTCCCGCTGCCACCACTGGAACCACTCATGCGGCTGGTTCAAGACGGCCGCACCGGCATCCAGACGCACCTCCACGGGAGAGAGCTCGCAGCCATACACCTTGAAGTCATCCAGCAATGCAGCGGAAAGCGTGACGTCATTGTGGCGGCCCGCCAGCGTCAGCGTGGCGATCTCCACCATGTCTTTGCCCTCGTAGGAGTTGTCGTAAACAATGTCCTTGTAGAGATTGTCGCGTACGACTTCTTGCTCCACCGGCTGACCATTCACATAGATGCGCATGCCCGAGGCCCGGCTGGAGCCGTCGTAGGTCACCGCCACATGCGTCCAGAGGTTGAGCGGAAGCTGCTTGGTGGATCGCACCCGCACCGCATTGCCGGGCCAGAAGTGACAGAGGGCGAAGGAGGGCTTGGTATCCTCCAGCAGAAGCTCGTACCCCATGGAGCCAGCATCCAGGCCTGCGCGGCTATGATGCACCACCACGGCACGGGCCAGTGGTTTTTCCAACTTCATCCAGATGGAGAAGGAGAACGGATCTGTCCGGGAGAAATCGCCAGCGTTGGCAATGCTCAAGGAGTTGTCCCCCTGGAAGCGGATCGACTTGCCGACGTGCCCGTCCATGAGCTTCGTCTTGAGCCGCACCTTGCCCGGCTTGGTCTCATCCGCCCGGTTGGCCAGCACCTTGTCATCGCTCAAGGACTCAAAGTCGAGATGAACCTGCGGCTTCACAGGGGTGACCGAAGCGTCACGGGAGGCCATCCAATGAGCAAAGCGTTCACGCCCCGACTCCTGCATGGCCTGGCGCTGTTGCTCTTTGAGGTTGATCTGCAGCTTCAACTCCGCATGACGACGCTCGTCGTCGCCCTCGTACACAAACATAGACGGAGCCGGAATATTCGAGGTGTACACCGTGTACAGGCCACACTCGTCGATGTTGTTGAGGAAGGCCGAAAGGCTGTAGTAATCCTTGGTGCTGATCGGATCATACTTGTGATCGTGACAGCGGGCGCACTCCATGGAGAGCCCTAGGAAGGCAATACCATTGGTATGAACACGGTCTGCCACGATGTCCTGGCGGAACTCCTCCTCATTGCTGCCCGCCTCGTTGGACTGCTGGGGCAGGCGGTTGAAGGCCGTGGCCAGGTACATGTCCTGCGTCGGAGCAGGCAGCATGTCCCCCGCCGTCTGCCAGGTGACGAACTGGTCATAGGGAAGGTTATCATTAAAGGCCCGGATCACCCAGTCGCGATACGGCCAAGTCAAACTGTCATGATCTTCGTGACGGCCATAGGTGTCTGCAAAGCGGGAGACATCCAGCCACTCAATCGCCATACGTTCGCCATACGCACTCGAGGCCAGCAGACGATCCACCACCTTCTCATAGGCGTTCGACGCGGTGTCCGTACTGAAGTTGTCCAACTCCTCCAGAGTCGGAGGCAGCCCCGTCAGATCAAAGGTCACCCTGCGGAGCCACTCCACGCGCTCTGCGGGCTTCGCCTGGGAGATGCCCGCCGCCACCAGCGGCTGCACGACAAAGGCATCGATGGGATTTTCGATGGCGATCTCGCGATTGGGAATGTCTGGGACTGGAACCGGGGCCGGTGGGATGAATGACCAGTGTCGCTCATAGACGGCTCCTTCAGCGATCCAGCGCTTGAAGAGATCGATCTGAGCGGCCGTCAGCTTCTTGTTCTCCTTCGGCGGCGGCATGACCTCATCCTCATCATGGGTGAGGAGCCTTTCGATGAACGAACTTTCATCTGGCTTGCCGGGCACAATGACCTTGTTCAGAAGGGCATTTTCACGGACATCGAGGCGCAGTTTCGCCTTCCGTTGCTTCTCATCCTGCCCATGGCACTTGAGGCAGTGTTCAGCCATAACTGGCTGAATTTGAAAGTTATAACTAATCTTCTCCGCAGCACTGGCGGCGATTGGACCGAGTAACCCGGTCAGGAGAAGCAGAACTGATGGGCGGGGGAACATCATGAAAACCGGTCCAAAAAATGGCGCTGGACGCTAGCCGTGTCAGGCCAAAGTTCAAGCAGCAAGCCAGCCATGCCCCGACTCCGAAGCCTTCTCACCCTCCCCAACGTTTTTCGCATCGTCCTGCTGATCATCTGTGTTCAGGCCATTGGATATCTGCGTGAGGAAAAGCCCCCCTGGAAATCCGCCTGGGGACGCCACAAGGCTGAAGGGGTGGATCCCAGCTTCCGGGAACATGTGTCCGCCGGGCTGTGGTATGGGACCGCCGCTCGCGCTGGCATCGCGGGGGCCATCCTGCTCCTCTCCCTGGCCTGGCGGAGGACGACCGCGCCGACCTCCGCGGGCACACAAACGCTGCTGGCCACCAGCGAGGCGGCCTCATCGCCATCACCTGTCGTCTTCTACAGTCTTCTGGGAGCCATCCTAGCTGGAGCGCTGGCCATGCGGGTACCGCGAATGACGCACTCCCTCTGGGGCGACGAAGCTGACGCCCTGGCCACCTATGTGCACGGCATGTACAAGCCTCTGAAGAAGAAGGACCGGCAAGGTCCTGTGTACTTTGAGGGGGCCATCTGGCCGCAGACCTTCTTCAGCGCCCGACATGGCCCGAACAACCATGTGCTCTTCAGTGCATCGAGCCGTCTCTGCCTGGAGGCCTGGCGGAAAATCACGAGCCGCAAGGACACGGAGTTCACGGAGTGGGTCGCGAGGATCCCCAGCCTCATCGGAGGCCTCGTCTCCCTGGCGGGGCTGGCTCTGCTGCTGCGACGGTGGGGCGTGCCGTGGCTCGGCCTGCTGGCCACGCTGTTCATGGCGCTCCATCCGTGGCATGTTCGCTACTCGGCAGAGGCGCGGGGCTACGCGCTGGCCCTGGCGTTCTATCCCTTCCTCCTGCTGGCCCTCTCGCATGCGCTTGATCGGGGCCGCTGGCGAGCGTGGCTGACCTTTGGGCTGCTGGAGTTCCTGATCATGTATTCCTGGGCGGGCATGGCCTACGCCATGGCCCTGCTCAATCTGGTCGCGCTGGGGCTGATGGTTTCCAAGGCCGGTCGGGCCCAGCAAATAGTGCGCTGGGTAACAGTGAACCTCGTCGCAGCCATGCTGTTCATTTCCCTCTATGCGCCCCATGTACCGCAGATCGCAGAGGCCCACGAACGTTTGCAATGGCTGCGCGGCCTGCCCATGGATGCCGTCTGGTTTCACAATCTGGTGGCGGAATTCTTTACGGGCATCCCCTACCATCGCCAGATCGCGAGCAACCCGGGCGAGATCAGCTGGGAAGGCCTCATGCAGACATCCCCTGTGCTGACCTATTCAGGCTTCGCCCTCATCATCCTTGCCTTTCTGACCGGTCTCGTCGGGCTGTGGAAGTGGCACCGCCAGCGGGCCTTGCTCGTCATCAGCACCTTCATCGCAGTGGTGCTGTGCACCGTGCACTTCAAGTTCGGGATCAAAGACGAGCTCCGTTCCTGGTATCTCATCTTCGCCCTGCCCGCCCTCAGCATCACCGTGGCCTGCGGGCTCCAGTTGCTGGGCACGGGACTCTGCCGGGTGTTTCGTTTACGGTCTCACCTTGCCACGGCAACCGTCGCCATCGCCTTGTTGCTGATCGCGGCCGCCTCCCTGTGGGTGATGAACTGGAGCCAGATGCGCCTGCCCTTCGAAGACTACCGCGGTGTGCTTGCTGCATCGCGCGAGAAGCACGAGAACTTCTCCCCCAAGGCCACTTCCAATGTGCTCATGTGCTGGCTGTGGCGCTACAGCGCCGTCTATGATCCGCGCGGGGAGATCCAGGTCAGGTCCGGCCCCGGGCTCAGAGCAAGGATGGAGGAAATAAAGGCGAAAAAAGGCGAGCTCTACATGGTGGTGGGTTTCAGGACTCTGGCGGAATCGTCGAATGCAGAAATCATCGCCATGGTGGAAGATCCGGCACTGTTTGAGAAGGTGCGCCTCTTCCCCTCCCGCCAATCCATTCAGATGATGGAGCTCTATCGCATGCGATAGCCCCGATTCTAGCCCCCCTGCGCGCAAACCACGCGAGCGAATGCGCAATGCTTGCGGCGCACCGGGGCGATGAATCTGGGATGATAGTCTCACGAAGGAGGAGTGTCACATCCCCTCTTCCTTCGAAAGATCATGAAGTCATCCAGGATGGTTTTGGGGTTGGTGCTGCTCGCGGTCGCCATCATCGTGACGGCAATCTTTCCGCAGCATTCGCCGCCCCCATCTCAAACACCGTCGACCGAGGAACAGACCACCTCGTCGAGCCCGATGGAGCACGGCCCCATGGGACGCCACCAGATCGCGTTGACCTTCGATGCCGAAGGCGGTGATGAAGACATGGCCGATCTGCTGTCCGCCCTGCAAGACGGTCGGGTGTCGGCCACTTTCTTTCTCACCGGCAAGTGGGCCGATGAACACCCCGCATGGGCCTCCCTCATTGCGGACAGCTGTCACATCATCGGCAACCATTCCTGGGGACACAGGGACCCGTCACAGATGGAGGCCTGGGAGGTGCAACAGGAGGTCATGCGTGTGGAAGACCGCTTCGTCAGCCTCTATGGCACGCAATATCGCAAATTGTACCGGCTTCCCTACCCAGTAAATTCGGCCCCGGTCCACCAACTGGTGAAGAGCCTTGGTTACCACATCGTGGGCTGGTCCATCGACAGCTTGGACGATTCTCCACCGCCCAAGTCTGCCGCATTCATCACGAATCGGATTCTTCAGCACAGCAACGAGGACCTGGATGGTGCCATCCTCCACTTCACAATTGGCAAACCCGACACCGTGGCCTCACTGCCAGCGATCATCGCCGCATTGAGGGATCGAGGTTTCGAGTTCGCCACGATCGCGGACTGGATTCCCGAAGCGGAAGTCATCCCCCCTCAGTAAACGGTCGCTCGGGTATTGAAGGGATCAATCAACACTGCGCGGTAGTTGTCCGCAGGCACCCCGGCATCAGCGGAGGCAGGCCCATGCTCCGCGACAAAGACCACCGCCCACGTGCGGTTGGTGGCATTCCACTTCAGTGAATTGGACCCGTTCGGCCGAACCTCCACCTCGATGTAGCGATAGTTATGACCTATACCCGCAGTGAGTTCAGGATCCTTGTTGGCATTCGCATTCTGGGTGCCGCTGGTCAGCGCGGCCTGGTCAAAGATGGTGGAGAACTGTTCGCTCTCATTGATGACCACTCCGGTGTCCATCCGGTGAAGCTCCGTGACCGCTTTCATCTCCCCTTCATCTGTGCGGCGCAGTGTCTGCCAGCTGCGCCATTTCACTTCCGTACCAGGCTGTGAAGGGTCCGCATGCTCATAGAACCGCAGCACCACTGGGTGATTGTTTTTCACGCTTTCGAGCAGCGCATTGTGGACATCTCCCGCGAGATTGATGGCCTCCGTCTTGAGCTTCTGGGCCGTCTGGCTCCCTACGGAACCCATTCCGGTGAGGGCGAGCAAAAGCCCCACGATGCCGATGACCACCAGCATCTCAATGAGGGTGAAGGCCTGCCTGCTGGCAGCCCGGGACAGGGGATGGTGCCGGTTCATAGGGAGGTTCAAGGGGTGGAGGAGGCCGTGGCAGGCAGGTCCGCGTCGGTGGTCCATTTGGCAGCCCTCATTTCAACAGAGGACGAAAAGATCCGGTAGCTGACCTTGTCGTCTGCCAGCATGGATTCGAGATTGGCCAGATCTGTCCTCAGCGTGCCCTCATAGCTTGAGGAGTTGCGATTGGTGACGGTGCCCACCGACTGGAAGTGGGTGCGGACGTAGTCCAGATACTTGGAGTGATCACCCCCGCCTGCCAGATAGTTCTCCCAGCTGGCGTCATCCAGGGCGACGAGTGTCACCTCCAGCACCGGGGGCAGCTGGTGCCGGGAGGCTTGAATGAGCTGGGTGCCGTTGCGATCCGTCCCGCTGTTGGTGGGGGTGCCCAGTTGGAACTCCCGGGAATCATAAAAATAACTAGGAGCCACGTCATAGTCACAGGCGCTGCCCACCCCCTGGGTGGGCACCCTGGGGCTGATGATCAGGGCCAGGATGTTGCGGGCCAGCACCCGGGAGCCGGTATTGATGTCACAAGTCACCGTTGGGTTCACACCTCCTACCGTACCGTCACGGAACCAGCTGTAGAGACCGGCGGAAGCCGTTTGGGTCGCCAGCAAAGGCTTCAGGTCCGTGCCCTGAAGGAAAACCGGCAGCGACTCTGAGGGCTGGCGAAACTCCATGAGCGAGAAGTTGTTCCGCTCGGGATTCCGCCCCCCAGGCCCGCTATCCTTCCGCAGGAATTCAGGCCGGTCAGCCAGGTCGCTGCGGTACTGGACGTAGAACCCCCAACCATTTAGCAACTCCTCCATGTTGTCGTAGGCGGCGGAAGCGCTGGTGCCGCCCACCTCCTGCCCCGCAAATCCCATCGGAGCCTGGAAGAAGACCGCGTGGCCGCAGGTGTTGCCCACCGTCTGCAGCACACCCTGGCCTCCGGAGGTCTTGTGGGAGGGACCGGTCACAAAATGCAGATCCGAGTACCGCTGGTACCGCGTGGGCGCGGTGGGGTTGTCATAGTCCCACACGGAATTGAGGGAGGCCTGGGAGAGCCGCCTCGTTATTGCCTCGAACGCCACCCGGGCTTCACGAAACTCCTCCACGCGATTCCTCGCCCCGGTCCAGATGACCTGGGTCTGGAACACCGTCTGCAACAGCACCCCCATGAGGAGGGCAACCACGGTCATGGACACCAGCAGTTCCACCAGGGTGAAGCCGCGGGCAGGGGGCAGAGTGGGGCGAGTCATCGTTCAGTCGGTCGAGGTTGTTCGGTGCGTGCCGGAGGAGGAAGGGGAGGGCGGTCAGAGGGATGCGGCGGCCGGACCGGCGACTTCCGTCTTCTCCATCCGCACCACGGTCACCGCGCGCTTCCACACCCGGCTGGGATCACTGAAGGGATCATTGCGGGGGCTGTCGCTGATGGCCACCGTCGCCTGCCGGAGGAATCCATTGCGGGCGTTTCCCGGGAGGTCCACTCCGGATACGCTGCCGGAGGTGTCAGGGGAGACCTGCACGGTGTAGATGCTGTTCACCACATCCACCTTTCCGCCCTGCACGGGATCCCCACCCGCATCGAACTTGTAGGTGATGGCGGCCGCATTGTTGGCCCACTCGTCGAAGTCACGCATCTGCAGATCCTGGGAGATCCAGCGCAGAATGCGGGCCGTGGCCATCTGGTTCGATGAAGCACGCATCTGGTCCATGCCGGTGGGCAGCAGGGAGATCAGCAGCACCACGGTCGTGGCGGCGATGCCGACGGCAAGAACAACTTCAACCAGGCTGAAGCCCCGGCTTCGGGAGGGGCGGCGGGTGATGAGTTTCATAGGGCGGGATATTGAGGTTCAGTAGGGGTGGATTCAGTCTTCTCAAGGGGCAAATTTGCGGCTCTGGATCACGCGAAGGCGGTAGTAGCGGTCCAGGCTGTAGTTGGGATTGGCAAACTCGGAGGCGCTGGCCATATCCGGCATGTTGCGGTCGCCGGGATCAATGTAGCGCTCAAAGATCGAGGATCCCCGCTGCTCAGCGGCCACCTGGTCATTCTCTTCATCCCACACGGCCGCGTCTGTGCTGCGGGCCTTGCGCAGGAGTTGCACCTTGTAGTGCACCTGGAAGACATTGGACTTGGTGGTGAGGCGTGGGTAGATGTCGTTGTAGGGGCTTTCACGAGCATTGTCTCCGGTCAGCGTCATCTTGCGCCACCACAGCACCGAACTGGCATAGGTGGGCGCCGCAGGAGCATTCGGGTGGTAGACCGCCCCTTTCAACGCCGAAGGTACGAGGAATATGTCACAAACTTCCGAGGCGGAACGGAAGACATCGCCAGCCTGGAAGCGCAGCTCAAAACCGCGCAGGGTGCCGGTGGTGGCGTCCAGGTTGATGTCATAGCGGAAGTCATAGGGGGATTTGTTGAGGCCTTTGTAGTTGTCTGAGTTCCCCAGGGTCTTGTCAGCAGCCAGGTCCGGAGGCAGGGCGGTGATGCGGGTGTTCTTCAACACCGCATGCAGACCGGTGCGGCGCTTGATGTAGCGGAAGGGGTAGATCTCCGTGTTCATGTTGATCTTGCCGCCCGTGGAGAAGGGCTCGCTGATGGCTCCGGGTTCTGCCACCGGCATCCAGAACCAGTCCAGATACAGATGGTCCTTGGGGGAACCAAACCCAAAGTGATCCTGCACTGTCGGGTTCGCGGTTGAACTGGTCTGCCGCGAGGCCGGATTGGCGCAGAACAAGAGAGTCTGCCAGGGACGGGCCGCCTTCACGCCGGTGGGCAGGGCGCCCAATATGACAGGTGAGGCGATCTGGCGGTTCGGGGTATAGTTCGTGTCTGTGGCATCACTGGGGTCGTAGCCGTAGGAGTAAAACCCCCCGCCATTGTACTTGAAACTAGCAAGGATGGGGTATCGCAAGAAGGGACCGTCCGAAAAGATGCCCACCCCTGTCTCCCAGTCGCCGGGACGATTGTCTGCATTCAAAGCCGCCGTCTGCCCCTTGGGCACGATGGGAACAGCACTGGGGCCGTACTTGATACCTGAAACCAGATAACCAGCCCGCGAGATGTTTGTAGGTCGGTTCGCGTTCGATGCAATCCCGGTCAGGGCGATGTCAGCATCCGTCGTGTTCGGCGTGGGATTGTAGCCCACTTGGCCAAGCAAGTTCCACCGGTCTTCACGAAGCGAGCATCCGTCGCGATCCGCGTAGTTCGAACTGCTCCACTTCGTGTTCTTGGAAAACCAGCTTGCGGGCACCTCGGGAGTAGCCGCAAGCAGACGGAAGTCACCCTTGCTCGGCCCCGCGGGATTGAGTTGCACGGCCCGCACGACATCCTCCTTGTTGATCAGGGTGAAGCGATGATCCTTCCAGTAACCCATGCTGGTGTACATTGGGCTGCCAAACTTCCCCGCAGGCGCGGCGGGATAGTTGTAGTCACTGTTGACGCTCAGCCGCTTGAGACGTTGGGCGAAGGTGCGTCGCTCTTTGCCTTCCAGTGACGCAGTATCCTTGTTGGTGCTGGTGTTCGTACCGTCAAGATTCTCATCGTCCATCCTCGGGCGGGGGAACACGTGCGAGCCGGAGAAGTCCATCGTCAGCTTCTGAATGAGCTCGCCACCGTTCTGCGGGCTATCCGTCACGGTGCGCAGTTCAATTGTGATATTGCTGCCGGTGAAGGTCATCTTGGTAGGGTCATCTCCCACTGGCACAGACACCTGATCAGAGAAGAATGGATAGTCAGTCCTTTCATCGCCTGCGGGTTTTATGGGACTTTTGAAATTGTTCAGGTCCTTCATGAGCAACACCAGTAGATTCTGATAAGCCTGACAAGATCCCCATCCACCGGATGTGGAGTTGGTGTGGAGGCGAGTGGTGGCGCTGCTCAAGAAGCCCATGGGCAGCGTTGGCGGATTGGAGGTGGAGGCCAGCACTGGACCAAGCCGGAAGCCGTCCATGCCCGTAATCTTGACACGGAAGCGAGGAGACAACTGTGGTTCTCCTGGCATGAGTCTCAGAAAGTTGAGTAGAAGAAAGCACTCCACCTTCGTCACGCGCTTCTCCGCATCCTTCTCCGTGCCAGTAAAGACCAGCGCCGCCTCGGTCAGTGTGGGAAACCTCCCGAAGCCTTTGCATGGCTTACCGTTAAGATCGAGCCGTAGGGGCACCACGTAGCTTTCGCCAAGCAAGCCGTCAGTCCCACCCGATCCTGAATAGTTGTACGTCGGAGACAAAGCCTTCGACATCATGTTTGGAGCCGAACGGACGTAGTCGAAAGCCTCAGTCAGAATCTGGTCGGAGTCGTCTGCATACTTTTGGGCAAAGCTACCGCCGAACCCAGGTATATTGGTCTCTGCCATCTTTTGCAAGTAGCTGACGATCGACCGATTCCGTGTCATGGTGGCATCTGTGTAGTCTTTCGACAGGTAGTGGGCACTGGTAAGCTGCTGAGCAGCCGGAGGAGTGGGATTCGAACTTGCCCTTTGAAAATAGAACGGGCGCTTGTTCGCCGTGGAAGCAAAGGCGATCATATTGTCCACCGCATTACGATGAGCGGTGTTGAAGTTGATCGGCCAAATGGAGACGCGGGGTTTGTTGAAGAGATTCACCTCCGGTGCCCGGCTGTGTGCAGTGAGGAAGAAGCGGGTTTGAGAAAGCACCTCTGAATTGATCACGCTCGAGCCCGCATTGGACCGGGCTGGATTAAAAATCAGCTCATCAGTGGAGGCATAGAGTCGGTCGGCATCACGAGGGTTCACCCCAGCAGAGGTGCCACTGGTGGTGATGGCGGTGCCCCCGCGCGTGCCCCCCATGGCGATGCGGGGAGCCAGCTTGTAGTAGGCCTCCAGCTGCGTGGCATACTCAGCAGCCTCCGCCGCCAGATGCGGGGACTTGTTCATGGGCAGCCAGGTGCCGAGCACGGAACTCATGCTGGTCCGGGCGGGGTGCCCCGGATAACGGGAGAACTCATCCCTGACAAGCAGGCTCGTGGCGTACCCGTAGGGCGCGGTGGCTACGGAGTTCAGAGCGGCCGCGTTGCCTCGCTCAATGTTGGTGTTGCCCAGCGGCAGGTCCCAGAATGCACCTTCCCCTGCGGTGTTGATGTTCACCTTGCCGGATTCGTCATCCGTCCAGAAGGCGATGCGTCCCATCACAGGGTTGCTGGCAGAAGCGCCTGGGACGGACACTTTCAAGCCGTCTGCTCCGCTCGCAGTGCCCGCACTCATGGTGCCGTCCTGCAGGATGTAGATCCAGCGAACCGGCATGGGCAGTGGATTGCTCGGGTTGTTTCCTGTCGCCGGCGCCAGGGGCAGCTTCTCAAGCCCTGAGCCTGCGCTCAGCAGCTCGGCTCCCGCAATGCGGCTCTGCCCGCCCACGGCCACCGTATGATCCTTGAACCCCTCCGGGTCCACGATCGGATACACAGGCTTGATCCCCTTTCCGTTCGAATCACGGGAGGTATACACCGGGGCGTTCAGGTCGGTGAAAAGCGCCTTTTTTTCATGCCATTGGGTGGGCAGTTCATCCGTGGCATTGATGTCAGGGGCCATGCCTCCTGCAGTGGGCTGCACCTCCAGCTCCGCTGCAGAATACAGCTTGTAAGCCCGATCCAGCTTGGTCCGCAGGGTGGTCGGATCCACATCCTGACCGAACACCCGGATCATCCCTGGTTGTGAGGCCCAGGTCTTGGTGCTGCCGTTGTTTTCTGTCGCCTTGCGAACCTGAGCGATGACAATGTTGAGAGGCAAGTCTGCCAGCAAGCGGGCCTCTTCACCCTTGGCATAGGAACCACTCGCACGGGTCTCTGTGTGCACCATGGAGAGGAAGCCAGTGACCAGCAAAACCAGCAGAGCCACCACGCTTAACACCATGATCAATGCGACTCCCGACTGACGGCGGCGAGCGACTCCCGGCTTGAAGAACTTCCTTCCGGCTTCATAAACCTTTTTTGTCGGCAGGAAAACAAACTCGAAGTTTTTCATTGTGCTTCAGGAGGCGTTTCGTTAGTCTCGAAAAAATGCTGAAAAGACTTCAGCAAGCTTTCCAGGTGGGATTGGGTTGGATGAAAGCTAAGAGCATGCCGCCCATGCCAAACAGGGCACGGGACAGATTCGCAAATTGCGCATTCGCATTCGCGTTTGGCGCATCACCGGATAACTCACTCGGCACCTTGCTCGGTGTAAAAAGCGCCATTTTCCCGGGCCAAACAAAGTCCGCACCCCTCTCGGATACATGAAATAACAATACCCCCACACAGCGGAAGAAGCATCCGATATACCGGACACTGAAACTGTGAATCTTCGTCTGTGGGTTGTTTCTCAT
Organism: Verrucomicrobium sp. BvORR106; assembly: GCF_000739655.1. Lineage (GTDB taxonomy): Bacteria > Verrucomicrobiota > Verrucomicrobiia > Verrucomicrobiales > Verrucomicrobiaceae > Verrucomicrobium. The sequence continues at coordinate 87,120 of NZ_BATR01000191.1, forward strand.
GAGATCATCCGGAATCCCCGGAGGGCACTGATTGAGCTACCCGATCACACGGGATGCTCTGGCACTAGGTTGGGCCACCAGCTTTCCCGATTGGGTGAAGCCAGCGTCACGCAGGATTGAACAACGAATTGCCGCCTTCTGGCGAGCCGTCTGGATTCCCGAAGCGCGAAAGATCATTCCCAAATGATGCATTAGACCACCTGTTACACGTTGATCACGCGCGAGTTGTGAATCCTACCGGCAGTGTATTTACTTTTCGCTTTCTGCGGACCAGGAGCAGTCCACCAGCCAGTAAAAGCAGCAGCATCCGGCCGGGCTCAGGGACCACCGTCACGGAAATGACGCCCGTTTCCGCCAGCAGACTGGTGTCCCACTTCAGCCCCTCCGCGAGCGTGGGAAGCTCGTAGTTGCTAAAGCTCCCGGTGATGGTGCCTGCCACCACATTCGTCCAGTCAATGAGCTGCCAGGAATCCCCCTCATTCCAGTTCAGGGCATCACTTGTGGCATCATTCACCTTGAGCGTACCGCCGAGCTGCACCGATCCAGTGGCGCTGAACTTGAGAACGTCGCCATAGAGTTGCCCGTGCTCGCTGCCCAGGGTATCATCTTCCTGCCCGAAGATATCGAACACCAGCACACCGTTGAAGATCACCGCCCCCGTGCCGGTACCGAGATGGAGATTGAGATCCGAGGTGAACAGGTCGTCGCCGTTGTTTCCAATGCTCAGCGTGCCATTGATGGTGATGTTGGCGTTGTTGGCCAGGATCGCCCCCCTGCCCCCTGCGGTTGCTCCAGCAGCAACCACAAAGGCTCCAGTGCCTACGCCCGACTGGTCGGCAGCGGTGTTGTTAACGAGCAGCGTTCCCGCATTGACCGTGGTACCACCGCCGTAAGTGTTGGCGCCTGTCAGCTCCAGGACACCCGCGCCGTTCTTGGTGACACCATTGTTGACGTGGCTGATCACAGAGGAGATCCACAAGTCCACCGCAGCCTCACCATCCGCGACATCGGTGACGAGAGCGCCGTACTGCAAGTTGATGCCGCCCACGTTGCGAATTTCAGAGGTCGTGCTGCTGGCGAGGGTCGTGATGGTTGCGCCATTGGGAACGGAACGCAGATCCGCCGAGCCCTCTACCACTCCTCCCTGGAGCACCAGGCGGCCTTCTCCCGACACCAGACCACTGCTGAGGTATTGAGTGCCGTTGACTTGGAAGGTTCCCCCCAACAACCGGATCTGCCCCAGTGAGGTCCCAGCCTCGATGTTGTCGCCGCCCAAAGCATGGGAGGTGGTGGTGCGGAGGATGCCTCCAGTATTGACGGTGATGAACAACCCGTACTTCCCGAACGGGCTGCTGTTGAAGTAGCCCGTGCCAAACTCCACCGCCCCCTGATTGATGATCAAGTCTGTGGCTGCCGCGGCCGACGATCCGCTGTAGCTGACAAAGCGCAGCGTCCCTTCTCCCGTCTTCGTCAACGTGCCGCCGAAGGAGAACGGAGTGGAGGCGGATCCAAACTGAAGGACCGTGCTCGCCAACGCGACGTCGATAGTTCCGCCGGATGTTCCGGTCTGGAAAGCCCGGTCGGTCGTGGTGCTCGCCCCGGTGAACCGGAGCGTCCCGCCATTGAGCACCAGATTGGACGCCGCCTTGGCCGACTGCCCGATGTTGGAGGCCACGCCCCCGTTTGCGATCACAGAAACATTCAGCGTTCCGGCACTGACGGTGGTCACGCCTGTATAGGTGCTCAGCCCATTGAGGACCCAGGAGCCAACACCCGACTTGGTGAAGGCCGTTGCCCCAGTGCCATTGTCGCCGATGATGCCAGCAAAGGTATTCGCTGCCGTGTTCGTGCCTCCCAGAGTGAAGGTGCGAGCCGCATTGGTGCCAGAGAGCGTCAGGGCATCCACCGCCGCGAGCGTGAGCGCTCCGCTTCCAGAGGATTCCACCCCACCTCCTGCAGTTCCGATGGTGAATCTCCGGTCCGTGGAAACGTCCCCACCCACATACCTCAGCACCCCGCCATTGAGCACCACGCTAGTCGCCGCATTGCTTGAGGCACCGATGGAGCTGTTGCTGCCGCCATTCGCCAGAGCGGAGACTTCCAATACACCGCCTGTCACACTCGTCACGCCCGTGTAGGTGTTGGCCACATGGGTCAGCTTTTGCGTCCCGGTGCCAGCCTTGGTGAAGCCAATGGTGTGCTGCAAGAGCCCCGAGTAGTCGCCATTGCCATTCGCCGCGCCCACCAGCAGGACATTGCCCGTGCCCGAGTTGGTGCCAATCGTGCCCGCCCCGAACAATCCGTTGATGGACTCCACCCCGTTGGTTCCCAGGGACAAGTTCATGATGGCCCCCGCGAGCACCGTGACGTTGCTGGCATCGGGAATATAGTTGTTGGTGGAGACAACGCCAAGCTGCAGCGGCGCACTGGAACTGGTGGCCACTGTGACATCCCCTACGAAAGTATTCGTGGTCGTGAAGATGGTCCGTTTGGTGCCGGTGATCCGGATGTTGCCGGTGCCTGAGATATTGTTGTAGTCCGTGCGATCCGACGCATTGCTGTCGAAGATGACGTCCCGGTTCAGAATGATGCTGTTGTACTTTGCGGCACCCGTGAACACATTCGATCCAATCGTCACCGTGCCCGTTCCGTTGGCAGAGACGATGACAGAATTGGCCAGGGTGAAGGCCGATGTTTCCTGATAGAGAGCCACATTGGACGCTCCGGTCAGGGCATCGCCCAGCGTGATCGTGCCTGTGCCCAGTGAACTGGCTGTCCGGATCGCGACGGTGCCTTCACTGATGATGGTACCGCCGCTGAAAGTATTCGGTCCATTCAAAGTCAGCGTTGAGCTGCCGCTCTTGTACAAGGACGAGAGCCCTCCGATGAAATTGCCCGTGCTCCCTGTGAAGGTGTATTGATTCACATCAGAATCCACCACAATGGAAGCAGGGCGCAGTTCACCCGTCAGCGTGATGCTGGGATTCGTTCCTGTGTCGTCGAATCTCACATTGTCCGCCCAGTAGAAGGCATCTGCCTCGCCTGTCGCCCACCGGCTCACTCCCACCTGCCACTGGCCACCGGAGGCACCGTTCCACACGAGGGACTTGTTGCCCAACGTCAGCGACACCACGCCGCCGGAATTGCTGAAAACAGCGTTCCGATAGTTCGCAGCCCCAACCAGAGCCAGATTGGCCAGTCCTGTCAGGGAACCTCCGTAACTGAACACTCTGATCGCCTGCCCAGTGGCTGTAGGAGACAGACTGAAATCGACCAGTGCTCCGCTATTGAAGACGGCATTTCCCGTGATGGCCAAGCTGGTCGCAATGGTCGTGGGATCAATCAGCAGTGTTCCGCTGCTGTTCAGCGAACCCACCGTCCCCTCCCCGCCCAGTGAGGCTGTCGCTGCCAGGCTCACATTGGCACTCGCGTAGTTTCCTGATACGACCAATGCGCCCGCTGATGCGGTGATGGTCCCGGAGTAAGTGCCAGCCCCGGACCACACCGTGGTGCCCGCTCCAGTTTTCGTCATGGCGGCCGTACCCGCCAGGCTGGCAGAGATGGTTTGTGTTCCTGACGTCGGGGCAAAGTTGAGCACGCCAGAGGATCCTGAAGAGTCTGCCACCGTGATGATCCCGGAGCCTGTCATGTTGCCCGTCAATGAGACGACCACACCGTTCGTGTCCAAAACCGATCCCGGCCCAGCCCCTGCATCGATCGTTGCCGCCCAGGTTGACGCTGCCGTGGCCTTCAAGGTACCGCCATCCAGGATGATCGCGTCTGTCGCGGAGGTGGTCACCGTGCCACCCGTCCCAATTTCGACCGTCCCGTTGGCCTTCACTGTCAGTGTGTCTGCCCCCGCCGTCTGGCTCGAAGCATCGATGGAAATGCCAAATGCCTTGAGCGTGGCCGCCCCGCCGCCGCCCCCCACCACCATGGTGGCGTTGCCATCCCAACCGATGTTGATGTATCGCGCCGAACCAGAATTTGCTGACAAAGCGGTGCCGTCCAGCACTCCTCCGGTGAGGTTGTACACGTTCGCGGGATTGGTGCCATTCGTCCAGTGACCGAGGCGAAATCCGTTGCCTCCTGCCACCAGGGTAACGAGGCCTCCGGTCTGATTCACCGTTCCGGAATTGCTACCATCCGCTCCAATGTTGAAGAAGGCCGTAGTCAGGCTTGATCCGACACCGATGTTCAGGGTGCCGCGGTTCGTGCTGGACTGGAGCCCGATGGAGACGGAGTTCACTGTGACAGAGCCGCCCGCCACAAGATTCACGGTACCGCCCGAGACACGGAAAGTGCCTAGGGTGGTGCTGGATCCCAACGCCATGTCGAGATTCATCACCGCCGTCGCACTGGTCGGGTTGTACTCAACCACGGAAGAGGTGGCGGCAAAGGTGATGTTCGTTGGAAGGATGTCCGAGGCATTGACCGTGTCACTGCGGCGGATCTGCAAGCTGGAGCTGGCTGCAATGGCAATGGAAGTGGCATTCCTCAGAGAGCCCCGGGTGCTGTTGTTTCCCACCCACAGGGCACCCGTGATCGACACCGAGCCCGTCAGCGAGCTATTGGTATCGATCACCGTCGTGCCCGCCAGGTTGCTGTAGGCACCGGAGTAGCCCGACAAATCTCCTGCCAGCACCACCTTTCCGCTGTCTGTATGATTGAGCGCGCCCGTGCCGGAAATAGCCCCATTCAGCGCCATGGTCGCGCTGCCCCAGGTGCGCAGGGTTCCCCCTGTGAATTGGACAATGATGTTGTTGGCCAGAGTAACGCTGTGATTCGCATCCAGAATGCCGCCGAAATTGCTCAGCGTGATCGTGTTGTTTCCAAAAGCGGCACTGGTCACCGCATCCACCAGCCCGCCGGTAATGGCAATCCCTCCGGTAAGCCCCGTGTTGTTCCCACCCAATGCCAGGTAGGCCCCGTTGCCTCCACCGCTCCCGGTAAGATCCCCATGGGCATTGAGGGTGAGTCCGCCGGTGCCTGTCAGACTGCTGCTTATCGTGATGGTGCGAGCACCGGTTCTGGTCACGGCCGAGGAGTCAATGACGCCAAGCAACGATCCAAAACTGATGGTCCCGCCCGTGATGGCAAAGTTGTTGGCCCAGCCGGATCCGAAAGTGATGGAGGTAGGAGAGACAACTCCCGTCACAGTGACTGTCGTGTCGGTGGTGGCATTGAACACCGCCGCATTCCCATCAAGCCAGGTGGCCAGTGTCGTGCCGCTATCAACGAACCAGTTGGTATCTCCAGCCGCCGTGCTCCAGCCATTCGTCGTGCCCGCCGTTTGCCAGGTGTAGGTCGCTCCATATCCGGGCGCGGTGGTGAGACACTGTAGGAGCATCAACGCAGCCATTCCTAGACACCGGACATAGAATCCTGCATACCGGAAAACGAAGTCGCGACTAAGGGATTTCTTCATGCTGGGGGGCGTCATGGTGAAGGGGTCAGATGCCAGCCTGCGCAACCTGCGATCCAGTCCTCCTCCGGAAACCGGAGCAGAACCGCACAGACTGCGAATCAAGTTGGATGGCGAAAAGGAGCATCACGACGGACCGGATGAACGCTACTAGCGTGCCCTGCCGTGCACTTCACTCTTCGCAATGAACGCACTCGCATTCCCGGATCGCGCACATCGAACAACCCGCCCAGTCAGATGATCTACGGCGCAAAACGACGCTGGCTCACCACGCGATAGCGGTAATAGGAATCTACAGAATATCCGGAGTTCCCGAAGCTCGAAGCACTCGCCATGTCCGGCATGTGCCGGTCTCCAGGATCGAGATAACGCTCGAACAAAGCGGAGCCTTGCTGCTCTCCCGTGACCACATCCCGCCCCTCTTCCCAGACGGCGGGGTCCGTGCTGCGCACCTTGCCGAGCAACTGCACCTTGTAGTGCACCTGATACACATTCGACTTGGTGGTGAGCCGTGGATAGATCTGGCCGTACGGAGCCTCGCGGGTGTTGTCCCCCGTCAGCTCAAATGCATCGGCACGGGCTGGGTCGCCGTTCCACCACTCCGTGATCCGGTCTGTATTCATCAGATGCGTGCGGCTGGTGGCCTCCGGCGGATACGGGATATAGGGGTTAGGACACATCTGGGGGATGAGGAACACACTGCAGATCTCTGAAGCCGAGCGGAACACATCCCCCTGGAGGCCAAAACGACGCTCAAAGGCAGCCAGCGTGCCGTCCACTGGGCTCAGATTGATGTCATAGCGGGACTGATAGGGAGCATGGTCTCTGCCGCCCTTGTAGTTGGAGGTCTTGTTGAACCATGGCCAGTTGGCCGGCTTGGGCGGCTGGTCATAGGAGGCACCACTGCTGGGGATCGCGGCCATCCCCGTCCGTTTCATGACCGCATGCAATCCTGTGCGCCGCTTGATGTAGCGGAAGGGAAAGATGTCATAGTTCATGTTGATCTTGCCCGCCGTGGAAAACGGCTCGCTGATGGGATAGGGCTCCACCACGGGCATCCAGAAGAAATCGAGCAGCAGGTGATCCGGCGGCGTGGCAAAGCCGATGTGATCTGTGTCCAGCCCCCGGTTGCCGGAGGCGCTCGTCCTTCCCGCCGGATTGGGGCAGAAGAGCAGGGTCTCCCAAGGCCGGTCCAAGGCAGGATTGCCCGGCACCACCCCGGTGGGCAGCGAGCCGAACTGCACCGCTGAGGCCGTCTGACGGTTGGGGGCGTAGTTGATCCCTCGATCTCCACTGGCCGAGTCATGGCTGGAGCCCGCACGTCCATAGTAGCCCCCTGCGTCGTTGGAGTAGCCAGCGGTCAGGTTGGCGGCGTCTTCGTCCGGTTTGTTCACATAGGGACCGTCTTCCACGTTGCCCAATCCATTGTCCCAGTCGCCCGGCATGCCATCCGCCCTCGCTGCGGAGTCCACACCTCGTGCCGTCACAGGCGGCGCATCGCGGAAGTAGGTTACCTGGTCCGAATTGTCGATCGGCCCACCACCAATGCCTTTAACCAGACTGCCAGCGATGAAGTAGGAGGAGTTGCGATAGTAGGGATGCGTGGCGAGCGTCCCGGAGCCACCGCCTCCCACCAGATACATGTTCCACTCTGCCGAATTGGCCGAGCAGAAGTGACCCCAATACTGCCAGTCCGAGGAATGCCGCAGGCCATGGGCGAACCGGGCCGACGCATTGCGGTAAGCATCCGCCCACACCACGGCCCCATTGCTCATACTGTAGGTGCCGCTGCGGCGAAACCATGCAGCCGGTACCTCGGTCCTGGCCGCATAAAGCCGGAAGTCCCCCTTGGGCCGGGCATCGTAGGCAGCCTCCATGGAGCGTACGCAATCCCCCGGGCGGATAAGCCAGGCGAAGTAGTTGTTGGGCCCCTCAGCAATCCGGCTTTTCAGACTCAGTTCCCGGCCGTCCAGCTTGTGCTTTGAGGTGGCCTTGCCTGCCGCGACGGTAAGTCCGCCGTAGTTGCCGTCGACGATGTACGCATACGGTGCCGGGATCGCTGGGGCAGAGTCGAACGAGATCTGCACCCGCTGTATTTCCTCGCTCCCATCTGGCGTCCGGATGCTGATCTCGAGGGGACCGCCATCGAGGGTCATGGTAGGCGGTGTGGTGCCGGAGGGGGCTGGCACGGTGAGCGGTGTGGCGCTCTGCCAGGCAAATCCCGTGTCAGGATGGCTGCTGGCCGGATCACGCCGCCCCCCTCCGTAGGGCCCCTGGAAGAAGGGCTGAAACATCGCCGAATGCGCCGTGTTGTGCCCCGCACCGGGCCCCGTTCCGATTGCCGTCTTCAAGACGACCCGGGACACATCTCCCAGCTGCGGGTTCGATGCATTCACAGGGAAGGCCAGGGCTTGCCCGTTCACTTTCACCCCCGACTTCACGTCGATGGCCAAAAACGGACTGGTGGAAGGGTTGCCCACCATGGGATTGAAGAACTCCAGCAGCAGGAAGGCCTTCATTTCCTTGGCGGCGAAGCCCCACCGGTCCGCGCTGCCCGGCACGCTGTATTTGATGTCTGGCACCGCAGTCACCGTATCGGTGGCACCCGCCACCGTGGAGGTCGGATAGAAGACGAGAGCCGCCTCCGTCACGGTGATGCAGCGGCCGAAGCCCTTGGTGGAGGCCCCAATGCGCAACGGTACCACCTGGGACTCGCCAGCAGCCAGAGTCGGATACCCGGGAAAGGCGCGCGGCGGAGCATAGCAGTAGGTTGTCTCACTGCCTGGCCCGCCACTGGGCACCTGCACGGAGTAAGTGTTCAGCCCAGACCGGATATGATCCACCATCTCCGTCAGGATCTGGTCCCGGCGCGAGTTGGCTTCTTCATACTTGTCAGTAAAGGTACCGCCGAATCCCGGAATGGGATGCGAGGTCAAGGCCTGGAGATAGGCATACAGTTGCCGGTTGCGCTCGATGCTCCAGTCCTGGGACGGACTGAGCGCACTGCCGTGCCCCTTCGACGGATCAGACTGGCCTTTCTGATGAGCGGTCAGGCGCTGAAAGTAAAACGGATTTAGATTCTTCCCTTTCGCTGTCCCCGTCTGGGCACAGAAGGCGATGAGCTTGTCCAGCACGTTGCGGTCGGCCGCATCCTGCTGCACCGGCCACAGGGCGATGCGCGGCTTGTTGAACAAGTTCACCTCAGGAGCGCGGCTGTGCGCTGTGAGGAGGAACCGCACGCGGTCCAGGGCATCTCGCGTAAAGGGGCTTGCCGCTGGCTGAGCCACCCGGGAGGCCTGGAAGGCCAGTTCATCCACACTGGCGTACAAGCGATCACGATCTGGTGTGGGCACCGGGGGGAGTGCCACCTGGGTGTTGTTCTGCCAGATGTTCACCGTATTCAGCCCGCCCTCCGTGGGCCCCATCACGATGCGCGGACTCAGCTTGAGATAGGTCTCCAGCCTGGGTTTGAGCTCGCCGTAGTTTCCTGGTTCCTTCTTGTTTCCGCTCTGCGGGATGAAGTAGTTGGGCAGCCGGGTCTGGTTGACGTATCCCAGGCCGATCCAGGGGTCCAACACGGCACTGAGGCAGGTGGTGGCGGGATGCCCGGGGTAACGGTTGAACTCATTGCGCACCGGCTGCCGGTTGGCGAAGAGGTCACCATGCACCCAGCCGTTGGTTCGAGGAACATCCCAGTACATTCCCTCTGACGCGGTGTTGATATTCACCTTGCAGCTCTCATCATCCGTCCAGAAGGCAATGCGCCCCACCACCGTGTTTGAGGCTGATGCCCCGTTCAGCCGCACCTTCCCTCCCCCTTGATCCTCCCCGGTCAGAATGGCTCCATTCTGGAGAACATAGAGCCAGCGCAGCGGCATGGGCAGAGGATTGGCCAAGGTCCCCGTGGCTGGGGACAGCCGCTCCAGACCCGTCCCGTTCTTGACCAACGCCACGCCATCTATCACCGCAGTCGCATTGGCCGGATTGACACCCGCCTCAAACGTCCGTGGATCCACAATGGGGTACACGGGGTCAGCAGGCAGGCCGTCGGCATCCCGCCTCGTGAACACCGGGGCATTGAGATCCGTGTAGAGGGCGGGGAGGGCGCTCCAGGTGGCGGGCAGTTCCTCATTCACATCCACCATTGGCGCGAGACCAGAGGCATCCGGACCTACCTCCATGGACACCGCGCTGTACAGCTTGTAGGCGCGGTCCAGCCGGGAACGTTGGGTGGCGGAATCCAGCGTCTGTCCGAAGCGCCGGATCATCCCCGGCTGTGACGCCCAGGTGTACTGGGTGCCGTTGTTTTCCGTGGCCTTGCGCACCTGGGCGATGGCGATGTTCAGCGGCATCTCCGCCAGCAGACGTGTCTCTTCCACCTTGGCATAGGCACCACTCGCCCGGGTCTCCGTCTGGACCATCATGAGGAAGCCCGTCACGAGCAACACCAGCAATGCTACTACGCTCAAAACGAGCACCAGCGCGACGCCGCGCCTGTCCTTGCCCGCACCCAAAGTGAAAAATTTCATCGTCAAACGCGCCCCACTTTGGGATGGCCGGACATGAGCAGGTATGAAGCCAAAGAGGTCGTCTGATCGCCCGGATCCGACCTCTACCTTCTGTTCAGTTCCCGCATCGCTTCTCATGAGCGCTAGGACTCTGCCTCATGTAGGGCCAGTTTTCCCGTTATTTTTCACCGCTCCACATTCACATATTGCGCATTTCACATTCCCTGACGCCATGACAGGAACGGCACTCAAAGCGTGACATTTCTTCACGCACAAGGGCGAAACGGCCCCGACTTGAATGCTTTTCCCGTGCCCATGGCACAACTCCTGATTCGCAAATCACGCAATGACGTTCCGAGAACGCGCAGAAGATTCAGCACCCGTCGCAGGCTCCCGCCCGCGTCCAGTAGTGGTGCCTGCTCCCAGGAGTCGAACGCTCAAGCACAAGCCCGTGATGTTCATGGCGCTGAGCTTCTATGATGCGTCGCTCCACGACGGCATCGTGCAGTGGGTTCGAGAAAATGACTGGGAGCTGGACGTTTCCAACTTCCCGGTGCTGACTCGTCCGCCCACGGCGAAGTGCGATGGCATTCTGACCACCATCACCCGCCCCGAGACGCTGGAGTGGCTGAAGCCGTACGACTGCCCGATGGTGCGCATGCTGATCGCTCCCAGCCCTGAGCTGGAGGAGGCCTCCAGCCACATCCCTCTGGTCTCAGCCGACTACGAAAGCGCCGGACGGCTGGGCGCGAAGCACCTGCTCACGCTGGGGCAACCGCACTTTGCCTTTTATCAACGGGGAGTGGGACCAGATGTGCTGGCGATTCGCAACGGCTTTGTGGAGACCCTGAAAGCGGCTGGCAAACAAGTGACGGTGCTGGACTTCATGGGAGATCATCCCAATCTGGATGCTTTCACCCGGGTACCCAGGGCGGATCGCAGAGAGTGGCTGGCCCGGCGCATCCGCGCGCTGCCCAAGCCCCTGGCTATCATGGCCGAGGATGATCGTTTTGCCATCGAGGTCATGCATGCCGTCCGCGCCATGGGCCTGCGCATCCCCACGGATGTGGCCATCCTGGGCTCTGATGACAACCGGCTGGCCCTCAGTGTCTCCCCGGTCTCCATCTCCTCGGTGGATACCAACCTTCGTGGGGTGGGATATGCCGCCGCGAGCATCCTGGCCGATCTGATCCAGGGCAAGGAGAAACCGACCAGCACCATACGCATCCCCAGCCGACGGGTGCTGGCGCGCGAATCCACCGCAACCTATGCCGGCTCTCACCACGGGGTCAGCGAGGCGCTGAGGTTTGTCCGGCAACATTTCCGCGAACCGCTGCAGGCCTCCCGCGTAGCCAAACACGCCCGCATGTCCCTGCGCGGCCTCCAGAGCGCCCTCCGCCAGGAGGCCCAGCTCACCCTCAATGACGAAATCGCCCGCCTGCGCGTCACGGCCGCGAGTGAGATGCTGGAAGAAACCGACCTCAAGCTGGACTCCATCGCCGCCGATGTGGGGCTCCGCGATGCCAAAAATCTCTGCCGGGTCTTCCGCCAGCGCTACGGCATGACGCCCCAGCAGTGGCGCGCGCGCAAACAGGACGAGCCCTGACCTGCCGCAGACGGACTCACGTACTCTCGTGAGTCGAAGACAACGCTGTGCCTCCGTATAATCGGGCATGCACAGCACTCCCCGGCGTTTTCTCCTGAGCACCTCCATCCTCGTGGCGGCCTGCAGCCCGACCGCGCCAGGAGTGGCTGCAGGAGTGCCGGTGGATTTTGCCACTCAGATCCAGCCGCTGCTGCAGGAGCACTGCCTGGACTGCCATGGCGCGGAGAAGCAACGAGGGGGCCTGCGCCTGGATGGCCGCGACGTCGCTCTGCGGGGTGGGGATGAGCATGGAGCGGCCATCCTGCCGGGCAAAAGCCTGGAAAGCCCTCTGTACCACCTGGCTAGCGGGAAGGATCCTGACCTAAAAATGCCTCCCAAGGGGCCTGCGCTCAGTGCCGCAGAGCTGGAATTGCTCAAGCGCTGGATCGATGCTGGAGCCCAGTGGCCTGACGACAACAAGACTCCCGCCCATCCGGCGAAGACCCACTGGGCCTACCAGCCGATCGCTTCTTTTCCCGATCTCTCAGCCAAGGAGGGACCTTCCGCCGTTCTGGACCACTTCATTGCCGTCCAGCTGGAGAAGCATCAACTCCACCGGGCCTCCGAGGCGGACCGCCGCACGCTCATCCGGAGATTGAGTTTCGACCTCGTAGGCCTCCCGCCCTCCCCTGAGGAAGTGGCCCAGTTTGTAGCGGATCCCGACCCCCTCGCCTACCCGAAGCTGGTGGAAAAGCTCCTGGCCTCCCCTCGCTACGGGGAACGCTGGGCGCGCCACTGGCTGGACGTCGTGAGGTTCGCGGAAAGTGACGGATTTGAGAAGAACACGCCCCGGCCGGAAGCCTGGCCCTACCGCGACTACGTGATCCGGGCGTTCAACGAGGACCGGCCCTACAACCAGTTCGTCCGCGAGCAGCTGGCAGGGGACGTTCTGGGTGAGGATGTGGCCACCGGTTTCATCGTGGGCGGCCCGACCGACACCGTCCGCAGTCCGGATCCCGTACTCACCGCCCAGCAGCGGGCGGATGATCTCAATGACATGGTGGCCACGACTGGCAGCACCTTTCTGGGACTCACCATCGGCTGCGCCCGATGCCACAGTCACAAGTTCGATCCGGTCACCCATTCCGACTACTACGCACTTGCCGCGATGTTCGCCGGGGTGCGACATGGCACACGGCCAATGAAAACTGCGGATGACGCGGTCCGTCTGGCCCGGGCCGCAGGCCTTCGCGCGGAGCTCGCTCCCGTGGTAACCCAGCTCAACCAATTTGAGCCCATGGCCCACACTCGCCGGACCGTGGTGATCCCGCCGGATGACGCCGCACGCGTGGTGAAGCTGAAGCCCTCCAACGCACAGCGTACCAAGTATGAGGGAGGCCCCGGACGTGGTGAAAACTCGTTCCCAGGCGATGCCCAGCATTCACCCACCCTCGCGGATGGCTACTGGGTGTGGCTGGGGGACAACGCGGCAGGCAAGGTGCTGGCCTGGCAGCCCCAGGTGCAGGGCCGCTTCCGCATCTGGGTATCCTGGGGATCCGGTTATCGCAGTCATGACGAAGATGCCCGCTACATCCTGGACGATGACGGGAAGCTGGAAACCACCCAGGACCAGCATGAGATTGCCCGGGCGGATCATCGCAAGTTTGCCGACGGAACCGGCACCATGCCCAACCGCAAGCTCTGGAGTGGCTTCAAGGACATCGGCGTGCACGAGCTGGAGGCCGGGGCGAAATTGATTCTGGAGGTCGGTGGTGACGCGGGCTATCCCACGGCAGATATCCTGGTGCTGCAGGAGGAAAGCGCCCCCCAGGAGCGGCCAGCCTTGAGACTGCCCGTGAGCCGCAAGGCAAACGTGGAGCGCTTCCCCGAGGTCGAAGCAAGTTTCGTGAGATTCACGATCGAGGAAACCACGCAGCTGCAACCCTGCCTGGATGAGCTGGAGGTGTTCAGCGCCGGGCCGGAGCCGCGCAACGTGGGTCTGGCTTCCGCCGGCGCGACGGCCACGGCCTCCAGCACGCTGCCAGGCTATGCCATCCACCAGCTCAGACACGTCAACGACGGCCTGTACGGCAATGACAACAGCTGGATCTCCAATGAAAACGGACGAGGCTGGGTGCAGCTGAAGCTTGCCAGGCCCACCCGTATCGACCGGGTGGTGTGGAGCCGGGACCGTCAGAACGTCCCCCGCTACAACGACCGGCTCCCCATCAAGTACCGGGTGGAGGTTTCCCAGGACGGCCAGGCCTGGACCCGGGTGGCCGGGCATGAGGACCGTCTGCCCCGCACGCTGACGCTGGCCGCTGCCAGCCTCGCCACCAGCACGGGACTCCCGCCCGGTGAGGCAGCCAAGTTTCATAAACTACAAGATCAAAGGAAACAACTCGAAGCCGCCATCGCCGTGGCCGAGACCGCCCCCATGGCCTACGCCGGAGTGCTGGGGAAGCCAGGTGAGACCCGCCGCTACCAGCGTGGCGACGTCACCCAGCCCCGTGAAGAGGTCGCTCCTGGAGTGGTCGCGGCCCTTCACCCCATCGCCTCCCTGCCAAAGGATGCCCCGGACCCTCAGCGTCGCCTTGCTCTGGCAGACTGGATTGCGGATCCGCAGAATCCCCTCACTGCCCGCGTGATGGCCAACCGGATCTGGCACTACCACTTTGGCACCGGGCTGGTCGACACTCCCAGCGACCTGGGAGTCAATGGTAGCAGGCCAACCCACCCCGAGTTGCTCGACTGGCTGGCGCAGGAGCTGATGACCCACGGGTGGAGCGTCAAGCACCTGCATCGCGTCATCCTCCTCAGCCAAACTTATCGACAGAGCTCCTCTCCGGCAGACCTGCAAGCCGGCATGACCCATGATGCCCAAACCCGCCTCCTCTGGAGGTTCCCGCCCCGCCGGCTGGAGGCAGAGGTCCTGCGCGACACCATCCTCTCCGCCAGCAATAAACTAGACCTGCACATGGGTGGCCCTGGGTTCGACCTCTTCGAGCCCAACACTAACTACGTGAAGATCTACAACTCCAAGTCGGAATTCGGTGCCGGCGACTTCCGACGCATGATCTACCAGCACAAGCCCCGCGTGCAGCTGGACAACGTGTTCGGCGCCTTCGACTGCCCGGACGCCGGACAGATCGCCCCCCGGCGCAATGTTTCCACCACCCCGCTGCAGGCCCTGAGCCTGCTCAACAGCACGTTTGCCCTGGAGCAGGCCGGATTCTTCGCCGCACGGGTGGCCTGGGATGCAGGAAATATTCCTGCATCCCAGGTAGACCGCGCCTTCCAGATCGCCTTCAACCGGGCTCCATCCCTTGAGGAAGCCGCCGCTGCCGCGGAACTGGTCGCCCAGCATGGTCTCCCCTCCCTGTGCCGCGCGCTCATCAACTCGAACGAGTTCATCCAAATCTTTTGACCCCCCATGCACGCCCACACTCCCGCTTCGAGCCACCTCCTCAACCGCCGCTCCTTCCTGGGCACCACGCTGCATGGGCTGGGAGGCATGGCCCTGGCCCACCTCCTTGACCGGGACGGCCTCCTGGCCGCACCCTCGCCGGTCCGGCCGTTGATTGATCCCTCGAACCCGTATGCCTCCCGGACGCCGCATTTCGAGCCACGGGCGAAGCGCTGCCTGGTCATCTTTGTCACCGGTGCCCTCAGTCATGTGGACACCTTCGACTACAAGCCGGAGCTGGTGAGGCGGCACGACACCCCCATGCCCGCGAGCGAGAAGCTCATCACCTTCCAGGGAGAGAATGGAAACCTGATCAAGCCCCTCTGGGACTTCAAACCGCGCGGTCAAAGCGGCAAGATGATGAGTGACCTGCTGCCCAATATCGCCGGTCATGCGGACGACCTTTGCTTCATCCACTCGATGACGGGCAAGAGCAACACGCACGGCCCGGCGGAGAACCAGATGAGCACCGGGTTCACGCTGGACGGCTTCCCCGGTATGGGCTCCTGGGCCACCTATGCCCTGGGATCGGAGAATCAGGACCTGCCCGCCTTCGTAGCCATCCCCGATCCACGAGGGGTCCCGCAGATCGGCCCGCGTCACTGGGCCTCCGGATTCCTGCCCGCCGCCTTTCAGGGCACCGCCTTCAATGCCGACCGCCCCATCCCTCATCTGGCCCGCCCCGCCAGCATCAGTGCCGGGGCCGAGACCTCGACGCGCGATTTCCTGAAACTGATCAACCAGCGTCACCTCGCCCAACATGCCGGGGATTCGGAGCTGTCGGCCCGCATCGCCAGCTATGAACTCGCGGCCCGCATGCAGCTCGCCGCATCTGAGGTGAGCGACTTCTCCAGTGAATCCGCCGCGACCAGAAAACTCTACGGCATGGATGATCCGAACACGAGCAAGGCCGGCTTTGCCAAAAACTGCGTCCTGGCCCGGCGTCTTCTGGAACGTGGAGTGAGGTTTGTGCAACTCTTCAATGGCAGCTACGCCATGGGGGAAGGCGTGGGCAACTGGGACGGTCACAAGGCCATCGCAACCCAGTACCCCAGTCACGCCAACATCCTGGACCAGCCCTGTGCCGCCCTGCTCACAGATCTCAAGGCGCGTGGACTGATGGATGACACCCTCGTGGCCTTCGTCACCGAGTTCGGCCGCATGCCCACCTTCCAGAAAAACGCCAACGGCCGTGACCACAATCCCAAGGGCTTCACCGTCTGGCTCACCGGCGCGGGAGTGAAGAAGGCGCACAGCCATGGTGCCACGGATGACTTTGGCCACCAGGCGGTTCAGGATGTCACAACCATCTACGACCTCCACGCCACGATGCTGCATCTGCTGGGCCTGAATCACGAACGGCTCAGTTTTTATCACAATGGTATCGAACGTCGGCTCACAGACGTGCATGGACACGTGATCAAGCCTGTGCTCGCCTAGCGGGGCGACACTTGCTCATCATCGCAACTAATTCACCTCACTCCGTCCATCATTGACGGTTCCGGGGCAATTTGATATTCCAGCGCAGGCTCCACAAAAATCACAATTGCCTGCTCCTCATGAAATCAAACCTCCCTTGCGCGTGCCTGGGTCTGTTCCTGGCCTGCGCGCCCCTGCACCCCGCCTGTGCGGCCAGCATCCAGGTCAGCACCTCCTTCGCCGTCCCCACCGGCCCCGCCACCCAACCGGTTATTTGGACATCACCGCCAGCCACGCTCCAGGCCCGGGCCCTGGATCCCCTCTACTCGGGATACTACAACAGCGTGAGAAACTACGTGAACGGCCAGCTCCCCTCCCTGGCCACCGCCACGAATGAGGACACCCTGGCAAACGTGGCCAAGGGAGCTGCCATCCTGGAACGCATGGGACAGGTTCCACCCGGCACCTATGCGAGCTACGGGGCGGCCGCCTCCACGGCGATCTCCCGCATGGGAACGAGGGCAGCCTGGATCTTGTTTAAACCCTCGAACCCGTTCCAGCACATCTATGACAGCGGCCGCCTCCAGTCCATGGTCGAGGCGTTCGACCTGTTGCGAGGCTCGCCCAATGTGACGGCCGCCAATGTCACCACCATGCGCAACAAGATCGCGCAATGGGCGGATGCAGGAAGGAACAACCTTGAGCTCAACACCTTCCACCCGGACGACAACTATGCATTGAAGTTCGGCTCGGCACTTGTGAGCACGTCTCTCGCGTTGTGGGACTCCTCCAACGCCGCCACCTGGCTGAACAAAGGCAAGACGCTGGTCAATGCCTCCCTGAACCGCATGGCAGACGAGACCGGCTGGTACCGTGAAAGCTCCTGGTACGCCAACTACAGCCTGAACAACCTCGTCAGCACCGCCCACCATGTGAGGAATGCCACGGGAGGCACGGTGAACTGGTTCACCAGCCTGCAACCGCTCTTCACCTTCGCCCTGCACACCCGCCAGCCAGATGGCTCCAACGCGCCGTTTGAGGAAGGTCTCCGCACCTGGCTCACGGCAGATTTGATCTGGGGTGAATACACCAGCACCTCGCTCGGCGGCGAGCTGCGCTGGTCCCAGGCGAATCTCACCGCCTCCCCCATCAGCAGCAACTTTGAGAACCAGCAGTACCACGTGGCCACGAGATTCCTGGCGGTGAACAACACGGTTGTCACCACTGTTCCCATGAGCTCCCCCACCCGCTTTCTGAGCTCTCCGGATGTCGAAGTGACCGTGCTGCGCTCCAGCCATGCCGCGAACGCCCGCCAGGCCACCTTGCTGACTTCCACCGATCACTCGTCCGATGAGCTGATCAACACCCGGCACAATTCCCGCAACCCGCTTGACCTCGTGATCTACGATGGCGGCGAACTGCGCGTGGTCACGCCCGGCGGCGGCCCTCAGGTGACGAGCTCTGCCAACCGCGCCTACTACATCAACACGGTCACCGGAAAGAACATCCCGACGGTCAACGGGAACACCTCCTACATCACCAACGGCAATGCCATCACGGGCGCCGCCCGGCTGGACAGTGTGGATGAAGGCGGCCTGACGAATCGCTTCGCCGATCTCAGCACCACCACGGTCAACGGCATCAATGGCAGCGGGAACACCGTCAGTCGCACCCTCGCGATGGTGGATGAAACTTACTTCGTCGTGCTGGACCGCTTC
Organism: Verrucomicrobium sp. BvORR106; assembly: GCF_000739655.1. Taxonomy (GTDB): domain Bacteria; phylum Verrucomicrobiota; class Verrucomicrobiia; order Verrucomicrobiales; family Verrucomicrobiaceae; genus Verrucomicrobium. The sequence goes on from NZ_BATR01000191.1 coordinate 105,241, forward strand.
ACCAATGCCGCCTCCGTGACGAACCAGGTGAACTGGCATCCGGTGGGCACCCAGTACCCGGTCTCCATCGCGCCAGCCCTCCTCCAGTATCGCTGGGACAAGGGCACCAAATCCTGCGACCTCTTCATGGCCGCCAGTCACAACCTCAGCGGCAGCTCCCTGTCCGGTTCCTACGCGGAGTCCTATGGCGCGCCGGAAATCGCCATCACCGGTGTCCAGGGGGCTATTTCATCGAACGGTGGCCTCATTCTCTCGGTTCTGAGCACGCGAGACTCCAGCGCCACCGCCATCACGGCGGCGCGCGTCAGCACCAGCCTGGCCACCGCCCACGCTGCGGAGCTCGCGGTTCCTGGAGGGTACCATGATGTGCTCACCTTCTCCTCCACTCCCGGCACGGACTATACCGCCGGAGCCGTCTTCACCGATGCCGCATTCTCCGTGACTCGCGATACCGCGGGGGCCTTCGCATCCTTTGCCCTCGTGAATGGCTCGGTGCTGCACCAGGGCACGGAGGCGTACTTTGAGAGCCCCCACCTCACCAGCGCCATCTCGGCCGTGTACTCCGCCTTCGGCATCATCGCCCAAGTGACCGAAGACACTGCGGGCGCCAAGACCTACCACTTTGGTTATGGCGGCATTCTTTCCCCCACCGCCACGTACACCGCCTACCAGAACGGGGTCGCCCTCGGTGCCGAGCAGTTTACCTGGGACGCTCTGGGCCTGCACTTCACGGGGATCACGGGAGGTGGGACGCTCCGGGTGGTGCCCAATCCCTAGCGAATATCCATCGTGCCCGCTCCAGTCCGGAAGGAATTCGAGGAGCGGGCTTCTACGACTTAAGGCTCATTTGCTCCCCTTGACTGAGAGGGTAAATTCTTTGCAACTCCTTGGAGTGGAAAAGTGTTTGCCCTGCCATGAGGTCGATTCTCACCGCCATATTACTCGCCACCTTCTCGTCGCCGTCCTTCCTGTCGGCCGCCTGGCAGTGGCAGGACGCCATCGTGCCTGATCTCGGCTTCGATCTGGATCAAGCCCAAGTGGTGCGGGTGACCACCCTGGAGGACGATGGAGCGGGCAGCCTCCGCGAAGCCCTGCGCGCAAAAGGCCCCCGGATCATTGTGTTCGATGTAGCTGGCGTGATCGAATTGGACCAGAAGTCCCTGAAACTGGAGGAGTCCCAGGTGGTCATCGCCGGGCAAACGGCCCCGAGCCCAGGTGTCACCATCATCAAAGGAGGGCTGAACATCGAGGCCAGTCAGGTGCTGGTGCAGCACCTTCGCATCCGCCCTGGCGATGCCGGGATGGCCCGCAAGAGCGGTTGGGAGCCGGACGGCATCACGACCTACGGCAGTGTCACCAAGGTGTGGATCGACCATTGCTCGGCCACCTGGGGTCTGGATGAGCAGATTTCTGCCTCATCATCCGCTCCTCTGGAAGAGGCGCAGGGACATCAGATCATCATCCGCAATTGCATCATCGCCGAGGGCCTGGACAACTCCTCGCACAGCAAGGGCCCGCACTCGAAAGGAACCCTGGTGATGGATGGCACCAAGGAGGTCGCCCTGGTGGGAAACCTCTACGCCAGCAATGTGGAGCGCAACCCGGTCTTCAAGCTCAACACCTCCGGTGTGGTGGTGAACAACGTCATCGCCAATCCCGGGCAGCGGGCGATTCACGCCTCCGTTCCCGATGAAACAACCGGAGACCTCCCCAAGGCGAAAATCTCCGTGGTGGGGAATGTGGTGCTGCACGGCGACCGCAGCAAGCCGACCTCTGCCATCTTCGAGGGCATCGCCGACGGTTATTTCAAAGACAACGAAGGCTGGTTCTGGGATGGGAAACCGCTGCCCCTGCTGCGCAAGCCCTTCGACACACTGCCGGAGCCTCCCGTCTGGCCGCAGGGTTTGCAGGCTCAAAGCCCCGCCTCCACCCTCTGGCATGTCACCCGCTTCGCCGGGGCCCGCCCTGCAGAAAGGGATGCCATTGACCAACGCATCATTCGCGAGAGCCTGACCGGTGCCGGCCACATCATCGACAGCCAGGAGCAAGTCGGTGGCTACCCCCGCATCACCCCCGTGGTCAAGGCCATGGAAGTCCCTGCCACGGGACGTCGGGATTGGCTGGAGAAGCTGGCCCGTGAACTGGAGCTGGCACCGCCACCGCCGGAGACGAAGTGAAAAAAACTTCAAAGTTCAAACTTCAAAACCCAAATTGACGTGAACCTCACGGTGCAGCCTTGGATCTTGAAGTTTGTCGTTTGAAATTTGAAGTTTGTTTTTTTGAAGTTTCCCTCCGTCGCAGGCGTTTCACCACGCATGTCCGTCCGCCATCTCTCCCGCTCCACGTTCTGCGTTCTTGCCGCCCTGGCACTCACCTCCCTTGTCTCCGGTGCCGAGCCAGCGGCGACCCCAGCCAAAAAGCGAGTGCTGCTGCTGGGCGACTCCATCTCGATTGGCTACACGCCTTTCGTACAACAGTTGCTGGCGGACAAAGCCGTGGTGCTACGCCCCATGAAGAACGACAAGCCGGAGAATTGCAGCGGCACCACCGCCGGGGTGCAACACATTGACCGCTGGCTGCAGATCGATGGCGGCAAGTGGGATGTGATCCACTTCAACTGGGGCCTCCACGATCTCAAACACATGCTGCGTGATGATCCCACCAAAACGTCCGACCAGGCCAGTGATCCACCGCAGGCCACCGTGGAGGTTTACGAGAAACAACTCCGCGAGATCGTGGGCAAACTCCAGGCCACTGGCGCGAAGCTCATTTTCGCCACCACCACCTACGTACCCGAGGGCCCTCACAAGGTGTACCGGAGCAATGCCGACGTGGAGCGCTACAACACCGCAGCCCTGAAGATCATGAAGGAGAAAAACATCGCCGTGGATGACCTCTACACCGCCACCAAAGAAAACTACCAGACCTGGCAGCTCCCCGTGAACGTGCACTTCAAGCCTGAAGGATCAAAGGCGCTCGCTGAACTCGTGGTGAGAGCGATTGAGAAATGAGATGTGAAGGGTTAGGTGTTAAACGTTAGATGTTATGGGTCATACTGAGCCTCTCATAACCCATAAGATCTAACCCATAACTCCTAACGTCTCTCCCGACTCCTCTTGTCCTCCGCCTCAATCCGCTCAAACTCCTTTTTCGCAAAGGCAGAGAGTTCCTCGGTGGAGGCATTGGGCTGGGCTTCGCGTTTCACGCGGACCATTTCACGGAACTTGTCCCGGGCGGTGTCGGAGAGCGCCATGTAGCGATCACGCCCATTGTCGCCCAAGAGGGAGGAGGTGCGGAAGCGTTGCCCGTCCGACCCAGGAGGACCTCCTGGCCCACCAGGACCGCGGAAACCACCACCTGGACGGGTGTTCTTGGGCAGGAGTTGATCGTCGCTGTAGCGGACGGCGACGGTCTCCCCACCCACCATGAGCTTGATCTCCGTGCGGTTCAGCACGGTGCTGGCGTGAATCTCCGCCAGCTTCCAGCCTTGAGCATTCGGCACCTCTGAGACGACGTGACTTTCCTTGGTGGCCCGATCCAGCACCGTCGCCACGGGCTTGCCCTCCAGATAGGCGATGCCCGTGAGCACGAGCGAGTCTGACAGGTTCAGGGTCCGGGTAAAAGGCGAGTGCGCGAGCAGCGTCTCGGCTTCCTTGGGGTCAAAGGGTTGTGGCAGGTCCTTATCCACCACTGCGGCCGCCGGTGTGGCAGCATCAGAAGCATTGGTCGCGATGGCCGGGGTCGCCGCAGGTTCCGCGGCAAGAGTCGCAGCGGGGTCAATGACGGCACACACGCCCAACAGGGCTAGACCACTCCAGAAATGGGCTCGGGGCTTCATGAAACAGGACGATGAGGCAGACCTTCCCAGAATGCCCCATCGCCGCCCCCCTGTAAAGATCGTTCACCGTCAGCGTTTGGCTGGCTCCCGCAGCGGCTTGCGAAAGCCGCCCTCATCGCGCAGCAGGGATGACCAGGCCCCTCCTCCGATGTCGTAGAACAGGTTGGCCGGTTTGTTCGCCTCCAGCCATTCCTTGATGGTCTGCTGGCTGTCCTTCAAGCGCACCGCCCCGGCTTCAGGGCTCCAGAGCAGGCGGCTGACCCGCTCCTCCCCCCGTTCACACCCGTCCACATGATTCACCTTCATGGTGGTGTCCTTGAGCCGTTTCACTTGAGTCTGAAACTCCGTCGGATCAGTGAACCACAGCGCGCACACTGCGTAGAGCTTTCCCTCAGGCGTGGCCTCGTTGAGCAGCACCTTGAAAGCCTCGTCTGCCTTCGGCTCGTCCAGTAGATCGCGAAACGCAAACACCTCATTGGGGGTGATCCCGGCGATTCCCACGGTCGTGCTGGAGAAAGACGGAGCGCCCTTGAGCACCTCAAATGCGGCCTTTCCCTTGGCACTCAGCGGGGGTGGCTCTGCGCGGACGATATGGCCCACGCAGACGAACAAGACGATGATCCCGAGGCTCAAACAGCGGCGGGCGCTGGTGGATTCTAAAGGCAATTTCATTAAATCGAAGGGGGTTTTCGAGCTTCACGATCAGGGAGTCGGATTCTTGGATAAACATCGCGGGACCAAGAATTTGCCGCCTCCCGATAGCAAAGGCGCGCCCGCGACGTTCCCATGCACTCCTCACAAGGATTTTGTCATCAACCATGAAACGAACGCTCTTCATCCTTTGTGCGTCGCTGGCCGTCTCCACGGCTGGCTTCGCAGAACTCAAGCTGCCGGCCATCATCGGCAGCAACATGGTGCTCCAGCAGAAGCAGTCTGACCCCATCTGGGGCTGGGACACGCCGGGCACCAAAGTGACCGTGACCTTTGCCGGACAGACCAAGACCGCCGAGGCGGACAAAGACGGCAAGTGGCTGGTGAAGCTGGACCCCATGCCCGCCAATGCCACGCCCCAGAGCATGACCATCAAGGGCACCTCCGAGAAGGGGCTGAACAACATCCTCATCGGTGAAGTCTGGGTGTGCTCCGGCCAGTCCAACATGGGTTTCACCGTAGGGGGCTCTTGGGATGCCGACCTCGAAACTGCCACGGCCAAGTTCCCCAACATCCGTCTCATCTCCGTGCCTCAAGTGGGCACCCAGGAGATCCAGAAGGACTTCAACGGCCAGTGGGAACCCTGCTCCCCGGCCAACGTGGGCCAGTTCACCGCCGTGGGTTTCTTCTTCGGCCGCACGCTGCACCAGATGCTGGACGTGCCGATCGGCCTGATCGACAACGCCTGGGGCGGCTCTGCTGCGGAGGCTTGGGTCCGCCGTGACGTCCTGGAAAGCGACAAACGCTTTGCCAGCTTGATGGAGCGCTGGAAGCAAACCGAGGCTACCTACGACTTCGAGAAGATCAAAGCCGACTTCGCTGCCGCGAAGGCCGCTTGGCCCGCCAAGGTGGAAGAAGCCAAAAAAGCCGGCAAACCTCTGCCGCCCGAGCCCCGGGCTCCGCAGAACCAGCTCGCAGGCCAACATCGCCCCGGCAACCTCTACGCTGGCGTACTCGCTCCGACCATCGGCTACGGCATCAAGGGGGCCATCTGGTACCAGGGTGAAAGCAACGCCGGTCGCGCCTTTGAGTATCGCGATCTCTTCCCGCTCATGATTGAGCATTGGCGCAAGGAATGGAAGCAGGGGGACTTCCCCTTCTACTGGGTGCAACTGGCCGACTTCATGGCCGAGAAACCCGAACCCGGCGACAGCTCCTGGGCCGAACTTCGCGAAGCCCAGACCCTCACCCAGAAGCTCCCGAACTCCGGCCAGGCCGTCATCACCGACCTCGGCGAAGCCAACGACATTCACCCCAAGAACAAGCGCGACGTGGCCGACCGCCTCGTGCGCCTGGCACTGGCCAAGGACTATGGCGTGAAGATCCCCTACCGCAGCCCGGAATTCACCGGCGCTGAGTTCAAGGAAAACAAGGCCATCGTCACGATCAACTGCTACGGCAGCAGCCTGCGCACCGTGGATGTGAACGAGATCAAGGGCCTGGCCGTATGCGGTGAGGACAAGAAGTGGGCCTGGGCCGAGGGTAAGATCGTCGGCAAAGACAAGGTGGAAGTATGGAGCGCCAAGGTGGCCAAGCCCATCGCCGTTCGCTTTGCCTGGGCTGACAATCCGGTCTTCAATCTCTACAGCGTGGAAGGACTTCCCGTCACGCCGTTCCGCTCCGATGACTTCGAGATGGTGACCAAGCCCAAGCCTCCTGTGGTGGCTCCGGCACCTGCCCCGGCCAAGACCGATGTGGAAGTCCGCAAAGCGGAGGTCCCGGCAGCCCAGCCTGACAAGGATGGCTTCATCTCCCTCTTCGACGGCAAGACGCTGAAAGGCTGGCACGTGAGCGCCAAGTCCGGCCATAGCCGCACTTCCAAGAACGAGTCCGGCGGCAAGTGGGAGGTGGTGGATGGTGCCATCACCGGCAGCCAGGACGTCCCCGGCAACGGCGGCCTTATCCTCACGGATGAGAAGTACAGCCAGTTCGAGGTCGTACTCGAGATGAAGAACGACTTCGGTCCGGACAGCGGCCTCTTCCTGCGCAGCACGGAAGACGGCAAGTGCTACCAGGGCCTGATCGACTTCCACACCGGTGGCAGCCTCATGGGCATCTACGGTGAAGGTCTGGGCGGCAAACCCCACGTGCGCTTCTTCACCTTCGGCAAGACGGAGAGCGACATCGAGCTCAATCCTGATCGCACTCCTCAGCCAGTTGCGATGACTCCCGAACAGTGGAAAACGTTCTGGAAGGCCGGCCAGTGGAATGAGTTCAAGATGCGCATCACCGGCGGTGACAAACCCACCATCACTACCTGGATCAACGGCATGAAGATCATGGAGTGGACCGAGACCGAAGCCCGCCTGCCCGTGGCCGGCAGCATCGGCCTCCAGGTGCACGGCGGTGGCGACTTCACAAAGCAGTTCGTGCGCTACCGCAACATCCGCGTGAAGCCGCTCAAGTAAGAGATACACGATCTATCCCAACTCCCGGTGAAGGCCAAGAGCCTTCCCGGGAGTTTTTTTGTGCTTGGGAGAGAAGAAATGCAGGTTAAACCACAGAGGCACAGAGAACACAGAGACTGATTTTTTTGACAGAATTAACAGAATTGGGGTTTGAGTTTGAATCTTGATCTTTCCTTGAAGTTTGGTCTCTGACTTTTGAAGTTTTGTATTCCTCTGTGTTCTCTGTGCCTCTGTGGTTAAACCTCCACGTCCTAAAACTTTTGACGTGATTCGCTTGCGTGATTTGCCCGGATTTGCGTTGATCTCCGCATGTCCTATGACGCTCCTGAATCCATGCCGCACGGTCTCCGCAGTGAACTGTGGTTGAACAATCCGTCCAATCCAGGCATGACGGCCTTGTATGTGGAGCGTCTCGTGAACTACGGCCTGACGCGGAAAGAGCTCCAGAGCGGCCGCCCCATCATCGGCATCAGCCAGTCGGGCAGTGACATCTCCCCCTGCAACCGGGTGCACCTGGAGACCGTGGAGCGAGTGAAGGCCGGGGTGCGGGACTCAGGCGGCGTGCCCTTTGTTTTTCCCGTGCATCCCATCCAGGAGACCGTGCGCCGGCCCACGGCCGCGCTGGATCGCAATCTGGCCTACCTGGGCATGGTGGAGGTCATCCACGGCTACCCGTTCGACGGCGTGGTCTTCACCACCGGTTGCGACAAGACGACGCCAGCCGCCCTGATGGCCGCAGCGACCGTCGATCTCCCCAGCATCATGCTGAACTCCGGCCCCATGCTGGACGGCCACTACAAGGGCAGGCTGGCAGGCAGCGGGACCATCGTGTGGGAATCGCGACAGCTCTATGCGGCGGGCAAGATCGACTACGAAGAGTTCATGGAGCGCTCCTGCGCCTCCGTGCCCAGCCTGGGCCACTGCAACACCATGGGCACTGCCCTTTCCATGAACAGTCTCGCAGAAGCTCTGGGCATGACGCTGCCCGGCAGCGCCGCCATTCCCGCCCCTTATCGCGAACGCGGACAGATGGCCTATGAGACGGGGCTCCGCATCGTGAACATGGTGCGTGAAGACCTGAAACCCTCCAAGGTCATGACCCGCCAGGCATTTGAGAATGCCATCGTGGTCAACTCCGCCATTGGCGGCTCCACCAACTGCCCGCCCCACATCATTGCCATTGCCCGCCACATGGGGGTGGAGCTCAATATTCAAGACTGGCAGACGCACGGCTATGATGTGCCGCTGCTGGTGAACCTCATGCCCGCAGGCAGCTATCTGGGCGAAGCGTTCCACCGGGCTGGCGGCGTCCCGGCGGTCATCGGCGAACTGCTTCGCGCCGGCCGAATTCATGGCGAATGTCTCACGGTGAATGGCCGCACCATGCAGGACAACACCGGCGCAGTTCACGCCTCGAACCAGGATGTCATCCGCACCTATGAGGCCCCGCTCCGCCCCAATGCCGGATTCCTCGTGCTCACCGGCAATCTTTTTGACAGCGCCATCATCAAGACCAGCGTCATCGGCACCGGCTTCCGTGAACGTTATCTCTCGAACCCCGACAGTCCCAACCGGTTCGAAGGCCGGGCCGTCGTGTTTGAAGGCACCGAGGACTATCACGAGCGCATCAACGACCCCGCCCTGGAGCTCGATGAGAACAGCTTCCTGGTCATCCGCGGCAGCGGCAGCATCGGCTACCCGGGCGCCCCCGAGGTGGTGAACATGACCCCTCCGGACTACCTGGTGCGCCGCGGCATCACCGAGTTGCCTTGTATTGGCGATGGTCGCCAGAGCGGCACCAGTGCCAGCCCCAGCATCCTCAATGCCTCGCCCGAGTCCGCGGTGGGTGGCGGCCTCGCGATCCTCCAGACCGGTGACCGCATCGTCATCGATCTCAACCAGTGCCGTTGTGACGTGCAGTTGTCTGACGAGGAACTCGAAAAACGCCGCGCTGCCTGGCAACCTCCTGTGCTGGAGAACCAGACGCCGTGGCAGGAGATCCACCGACGCTGCTCCGGCCAGCTCAGCACCGGCATGTGCCTGGACTTTGCCACTTGCTACCGCAACGTCGGCGCAGCCGTGCCAAGGGACAATCACTAGCCAGTCCTTCAGGCCTCCAAGATCCCCTGTCACAAAATGCCCAGTATTGGCCCTCGCTGACAGGGGGCGCTGTGGGATCATGCCACATCCCTATGAACCAATACGATCTCTCTGGCCAGACGGCCATTGTCACCGGCAGCGCCCGCGGCATCGGCTTTGCCATCGCCAAACGGCTCTTGGAAAGTGGTGCCAATGTCTGCCTTTGGGATATGGATGGGGACGCGCTGGAGCAGGCCAAGGAGGCCTTGAATCAACCAGAAAAGGTGCACTCCACCACGGTGGATGTGACTTCTGAAACCTCTGTCGCTGCTGCCACCAAGGACACGCTGCAACGCTTCGGCGCCCTCTCCATCCTCGTGAACAATGCCGGGATCGCCGGGACCAATGCACGCACCTGGGAAATGGATCCCGCCGACTGGCGGCGGGTGGTGGACATCGACCTCACCGGCGTGTTCCTCTGCTGTCGTGCCGTAGTACCCAGCTTGCTGGCGAACGGCTACGGACGCATCGTGAACATCGCCTCCGTGGCTGGGAAAGAAGGCAACCCCAATGCCTCGCACTACAGTGCCGCCAAGGCCGGTGTCATCGCCCTGACCAAATCCCTAGGCAAAGAGCTCGCCACAGAAAACATCTGTGTGAACTGCATCACGCCAGCAGTGATCGAGACCGACATTCTCAAGCAACTCACGCCCCAGCATGTGGACTACATGCGGTCCAAGATCCCCATGAACCGCTTCGGTAAAGTGGAAGAGGCCGCCGCCATGGCGACCTGGCTCTGCTCTGCCGACTGCTCCTTCAGCACAGCGGCAACATTCGACCTCACCGGTGGCCGGGCCACGTACTAAGGTTGTCGGTGTTTGAAGTTTCGGGCCTGAAGGGCCCACCGAGCCCAGCCCAGGGGCGGAGGCCACGAAGTGGACGCAGACCCTGGGGTTGAAGCGTTTCTCTGGGTTGCGGCCTGAAGGGTCGCGCGAGAGGTACAGACAGTGGTGACGATCATTCCGCAGCGGTAGGATGTCGCCTCCTCCTTGAAGCTGCGGATATCTCTCGCGTCTCCCCCCTCACGCCAGAAGCTCACTCATCACATGCCCGTGCACATCCGTGAGGCGGAAGTCCCGCCCCGCATGACGGAACGTGAGACGCTCATGATCCATACCCAGTTGATTCAAAATCGTGGCATGAAGGTCATGCACCTCCACCGGCTTCTCCATCGGGTATTTGCCGATTTCATCGGTCGCTCCATGCACGTGCCCGCGTTTGAAACCACCACCCGCCACCCAGATGCTGAAGCAATCCCGATGATGCCCACGGCCATTCGTCCCCTCGCGCCCCGGGGTGCGGCCAAACTCCGTGGCCCAGAGCACGATCGTATCGTCCAGCATCCCCCGCTGTTTGAGATCCGTGATCAGCGCCGCCGTGGGCTGGTCCACATTGTAGGCCAGCTCCGCGTGATCCTTCATCTCCCCGTGTGAATCCCAGTTCGGGCGGGATCCGGTGTCGATGAGTTCAATGAAACGCACACCGCGTTCTGCCAGCCGCCGGGCCACCAGACACTGCCAGCCGAAATCCGCACCCGGTCCCTTCACCTTGCGATCCAGGCCGTACAGAGCCCGGATGTGAGCGGGCTCCTTGCTCAGGTCAAAGGCCTCCGGCGCTGCCTGCTGCATTTGGAAGGCGGTCTCGAATGACTTGATGCGCGCCGCCAGCGCAGTGTCATGCGAGCGGCTGGCAAAATGCCGCTGATTCAGGCGGTCCGCCAAGTCCAGCTCCAGAGGCTGTAGATCTCGACCGGCCGCGGGCGAACGCAGATTCGCAATCGGATTATCACCCGGAATGACCCGCGTCCCCTGATGGCAGGCGGGCAGGAAATCACTGCCGTAGACCTGCGTCCCCCCATACGGCAGATGCGGGGCGATGACGATGTAGCTGGGCAGATTCTGGTTGAACGTCCCCAGCCCATAGCTCACCCACGAGCCCATACTGGGCCGGGCGAAGGTGGGTGACCCCGTGTGCATTCCCAGCGTGGCCTCCGAGTGGTCAAAGTGCGACGCCTTCATCGACCGGATCAGGCAGATCTCATCCATGACATTGCGCACATGGGGAAAGATGTCGCTCACCTCGATGCCGCAGTTTGCGTTATAACCTGAACCAAAGATGTTCCCCATCAAATTGTCCGGACCGGAGCCGTCCCGTCCCTTCTTGATGGACTTGGGATCAAAGGTGTCGATATGCGACACCCCGCCCGTGGCATAGATGAAGATGATGCGCTTGGCCCTGGCCTCAGTATGCGAGCGGTGGGGAGCCATCGGGTCCTGGCCGTCATCAGCACCCAGCAGTTCAGACAGCATGCCCGGACCCAGCAGGGAGCTGCAAAGGAGGGAGCGCAAAAACGCGCGACGGGGTTGTTGGAACGCATTCATGGTCACTCTGGGGCGGTCAGTCGAGGTACAGAAATTCATTGAGCCGGAACAGGCTGCGCAGGAGGCTGGACCAGGCCTTGGTCTCGGCCTGCTCACTGTCCCCAAGGGCCTGGCGTACGGAGACCAGATGATCCTGAAGCATCTGGGCTTCAGTTTCGTCAGGTTCGCGGGCAAACAAACTGGTGTAAAGCTGGCGCAGACGGGTCTCTTCCGATCCACTTTTCTCTTCCAACAGGGCTTTGGCCAGCCGGTCGGCCTGTTCATGAACGAACTTGTCATTCACAAAGAAGAGAGCCTGCAATGCCGTCACCGAACGATCCCGCGTGCTGGTGCAGACGTTCGGATCCGCTCCGTCAAAAGTCTGCAGATAGGGCTTGGCGGTGAGCCTCTTGGTCATTTGGTACACGCTCCGCTTGCTGTTGGGGTAGTCGCCCTTGAAAGGATGGTGCTGGGTGAAGTCCCAGTTCGAGGTCGGCGGCATCGCGTAGGGTTGGGTCTGGGGGGCCAGATCCAATCCACCACTGACAAACAGGAGTGTGTCACGAAGCGACTCCGCATCCAGACGCTGTCGCCCGAACTTCCAGTACAAGCGGTTGCCGGGGTCACTCCCCACATTGTCCTCCGTGTCCTGGCTGGAGAGCTGGTACGCCCGCGAGGTCATGATGAGCCGGTGCAGTTGTTTCATGGACCAACCGCTGCGCATGAACTCCGCCGCCAGCCAGTCCAGCAGTTCCGGATGGGTGGGGGCCTCTCCACGCAGGCCAAAGTCGCTGGTGCTGGGAACGAGCCCGGTGCCGAAGTGACGCTGCCAGATGCGGTTGACGATGACCCGGGCCGTCAACGGATTCCGCTCGTCTGTCACCCACTGGGCCAGTTGCAACCTGCCACTGCCCGCCTGGGTCTCCTCCGGAAGCGCCGCGCCCCCCAGAATCTCCAGGAACTTCCGTGGCACCTCCGCCCCCAAGCGGTCCGGCTCCCCCTTGATCTGGATGCGGGCATTCTGCGGTTTCCCATCCTGCACGGCATAGGCGGCAGGCAGCACCGGCAGTTGTTTCAAATAATCCGCGAAAGCCTCGCCAGCTTTTCGAGCCTGGAACAGGAGCCCGTCCAGCTCCCCTTTCTTCCGGCGCTGCTCCTGCAGCGTACGCTCCTTTTCCAGCGCGGCGTTCTCGATCTTCATCTTCTCACACCGGTCCAGCAGAGTCTCCATCTCCGCTCTCAGCCGATCCGCTTCTTCTTGATAGGGGGCCATGGATTCCGCCGCCTCCAGTTCCGGGATCAACGGCACAAAATCCCGCTGCGCCTTGAAAAGCTCCAGGCCTGGGAAAGGGTAGCGAGTGCTCGCGAAGATGCCGTACAGTCCATAGTAATCCCGCGTGGAAACGGGATCGAACTTGTGGTCATGGCAGCGGGCGCAGCTCAGGGTGAGCCCCAGCATGGTGCGCCCCATGTTGTCGATCGTGTCCTCGATGGTGAGATGCCATGGATAACGTTCCACCAGCGAGCCAAACCGCCGCGCCATCGCCAGGTATCCGGTGGCGATGTTCAGACGGTTGCGCTCCTCTTGATTCCCCGCAGGCAGCAGGTCACCGGCGATCTGCTCGGTGATGAACCGGTTGTACGGCACATCCGAGTTCAAGGAATCAATAATATACTGGCGGTACAGATAGGCCTGCGGGACGGGGTAGTCGGAGTTGTCCCCGGCCGTGTCCGCATAGCGCACCCAGTCCATCCAGTGTCGGCCCCAGCGCTCGCCATACCGCGGGCTTTCCAGCAGGCGATCCACCAGGGCTGCCATCGCGGCCTCTTTTCCCTCTGGCCGAGAGAAGGCCTGAACAAAGTACTCCACCTCTGCCGCGGTGGGAGGCAACCCAGTGAGATCATAGGTGGCACGTCGGATCAATGTCCGGGCATCCGCATCGGGCGAAGCTTCCAGACCTGCTCCCTCACGTCGCGACTGCAAGAACCGGTCCAGCGGCGTCCGCGGCCAGCTCTGGTCCTTCACCTCAGGCACCGAAGGGTTCGACAAGGGCTGGAAGGACCAGTGCTTGCTGGCGGCCACTTTGGCCGGGTCCGCAGCAGCCGGACTGTCCGGCCAGGTGGCTCCTGCTGAAATCCAGGTACGGAGCACCTCCACTTCCTGCGAGGTCAGCCGCTCTCCTTTCGGCGGCATCTGCTCATCCTTGTGCGTGGACGACACCCGCTTGAGCAAGGCACTTTCCTCGACCTTGCCCGGAACGATGGCATGGGCACCCGAGTCGGCTTGAGCAAAGGCCCCTTGCTTGTGATCGTAACGCAACCCCCCATTGCTCTCGTCCGGCCCATGGCACTTCAAGCAATGACGCTGCAGGATGGGCTGGACATCCCGCGCGAAGTCCACCTCAGCTGCGGCATGCACCAGACTCTGGCTCAGCAACAGAGCCATCGGCAGCAGCCCCCAGATCTGGATCCGACTGATCATCTCCGGGAGAATCGTTCGGGGTTCAGGATTCGGCGCTTGCCCGCTTCAAGATGGGCCGTCATGAGGTCCGCAGCCAACAGCCCATTCCCCGCGCAAACCGCCTCCACAATCCCGACGTGCTCCTCAAAGCTTTCCGCCGGACGGGTACGGTCCGTATCAGTGACCCGGAGGATCACCTGATGAATCTTGTCGCGCAGCCGTTCCATGGTCGAGATGATCTCCCGATTGTTGAGGAACGAGCATAGCAGGTAGTGCATCTGCTCGTCGAGGTGCATGAGCCTGACGAGATCATCGGCTTCCAGAGCAGCTCTTTGTTGCACGATATTTTCCCGCAGCTTCGCCTCTTGCTCGGCGGAAAGCTTGCCCGCCATCCGGCGCACCACCCAGGCCTCGATGGCCTCCCGCAGCTCGTAGTGGTCCACAATATCATCCACGCTCATCCCTTTGACCACAATGCCCTGCTGTGCAGAGATGGTGACGAATCCCTCTGACTCCAATCGCTCCAGCGCCACATGGATGGGTGTCTTGCTCATGCCAAACTGAACCGCAAGCTGCCGCTCAGAGAGGAAGGTGCCGGGAGGAAATTCCCCCGTCACGATGAGGCGGCGGAGCTCCGCATAAGCACGTGACTGGAGCCGGGTAGGTGGAGCTGGTTCAGACATGGCAGGGAGGCAAAAATCGCACTGGAATCCAACTGGTATGCCAGTTGATACGAGGTTTGCCCAGCCATCTTTCTGGTCCTTCCCGAGGAATCGCAAAAAAATCTACGGCGTGTCACCCGGGCTCGGGAGGCCCAGTGTCTCGCCCAGAATCAGACGCAACTGCGCCCGGTCGGCATTGGTCAGCCAATCGGTGTCGGCATCGGCCGTGTCTTTCAGCCTGAATGCCAGCCGCTGGAGCAGCACCTTTTTGAATTCACCCGGCAGCGCGTTGAAGCTGGCCGAGTAAACCATGTAGCTGCAACGATGTTTGAAAAGACGCGTCCGCAGATCGAAGTCCCGCAGTGAACTGCCATCCGCTGCCACTCGACGGGACTTGAGAAAGGCCTCCTGGAAGGCGGCGCTCCCCTGCACACCGCCACCGGTCAGTTCATGCTCCTCGGTAAACAGCAGCTTCGCCACGAGTCGGTCGGCATGCTTCTGGAGGAGCCTTCTTCCCGTGGTTTCAGGCAGCGGCGACTCTGCGCCCGGGGTAATCCGCTCCAAGATGGTGCGGGCGGCCCGGGCCGTCTCGGTAAGGGCGTTCTGCGTGCTGTACTGGTGCTCCAGCACCATGAGCGCAACGATGTCGCTGGTATCGGTGAGATAAGTCGCCCTGGGCAGCAGGGAGGTCAGTGTCTCCGCCAGCGCAATCGGAAAGCGGCGTTTCCCGTCGATCAAATTTCCCAAATGGGCTTCCCTGCCCGAGCTGCCAGTCACATACCAGCCACCCCACCGCTCGCTGAGCGGGCTGTTCTCCGTGATGGAGAAGTTCACACTGCCGGTCAGAGGCTGCCCCTCGGCATCCACGCGCACGGACTGAACCTGCAAGGCAGCTCCGCCATGGCAGCTGAAGCAATCCTTGCCCACCTGGAAAACGGGTCCCTTCTCCAGCCCGGCCACCGATCGCTGCAGCAGGTAATACTTTGGTCCTTCCACTGGGTGCACCCCAATGAGTTCCAGTGCCCCTCCCCTGACCCAGCCCACGTAGCATTCGTCATTGTAGTAGATCGCACGCGGCTGGTGAGGAGAGATAAGATCCCGCTGCAGGCTGGTCTTGGAAAACACCAGCACCTGCGAGGCCACGGGCACGTCCAGCTCCCGGAGCACGCTCTTCAGAAAGGCGGACTCCGAGCTGACATCCAGCTGGACCTGGCCCTCCGCCACCTGCTCCCACAGACGGCGGACCGGATCCGACTGGCCTGGCACATTCCTCGAACTCACCTCCCCTTCAGCAGCCTGACTGATAAAGCCCGTGGCGGTGATGATGAACATTATCATCACCAGCCAGGCGACCCGACCACCAGACCGCCGCTGAAGCAGATGGGAAGATGAGGACACTCGACTCATACCGGGCAGACCGCGGACTCCGCGCGTGGGCGTTCCAGATCCTGACGAGGACCAAAGAACTCAAACCGGGCCTGGGAGGCGGGGATACCCCAAGCGAGAAGCTGGTGGTAGATGTCGATCATGAAGGGCTTGGGTCCGCAGAAATAGTAGTCCGCGTCCCGGCCCGGCACCAGTGATTCAATGAGGGCTGCGTCAATACGCCCTTCACTGGCATGGTCCCGCTGCATACGCTGGCGGTCCATCTCCGTGGGGGCGTCGTAACGATGGTGCACCACCAAATTCGGATGATCCTTGGCCAGCACATTCAGCTTCTGCCGGAAGGCATGGTGACGGCTGTTCAGGCATCCATGCAGGAAGAAGATCGGGCGGTCCGGAGTGGCCTCCAGTGCACTGAGCAGCATGCTCATCACCGGAGTGATGCCCACCCCGGCGGAGAGCAGCACCAGCGGCCGGACATGTTTCTCCGTGACATCCAGGAAGAACTCGCCACAGGGCGGCCCCACCTCCAGGCGATCTCCCACACGCACATGATCATGCAGGTAGGAGGAAACAAAACCATCCGGCGTTCCCTGGGAGCCGGCGGCCTCCCGTTTCACGCTGATGCGATACCAGGACTGGCCCGGCTTGTCTGAGAGGCTGTAGTTCCGCATGGTGGTGTGTCCACACGGGCTGGGCAGGCGCAGCGTGATGTACTGCCCGGGCTTGAAGTTCGGGACGTTGCTACCATCCACTGTTTCCAGATAGAAAGAGGTGATCTGCTCGCTCTCCTGCTCCTTGCGCGTGACGAAGAAGGACTTGAAGCCTTCCCAGCCATTCGGAGCCTCCCGATGCTCCCGGTAAATCTGGCTCTCCCGGCCGATGAGGATGTCGGCGAGAAACTGGTAGGCTTCGGCCCAAGCGTTGACGATGTCATCTGTGGCCGCACTGCCGAGCACCTCCCGGATCGAGGCGAGCAAGTTCGCTCCCACAATAGGATAGTGCTCTGCCTTGATCTGGAGCGAGGCATGCTTCTGGGCGATCAGTTCCACCGCACCTCCCAGCACCTCCAGGTTGTCGATGTTGGCCGCGTAGGCGCAGATGGCGGCCGCCAGAGCTTTCTGCTGGGAGCCGCTGGTCTGATTGGCCCGGTTAAAAAACGGGGCGACCTCCGGGTTGTGGCGGAACATGCGCTCATAGAAGTGGCGGGTGAGCAGTTCTCCATACTGCTCAAGGACGGGAGCGGTGGCTTTGACGATGGCGATGGTTTGTGGGCTTAGCATGGCAGTGATTTCAGGTTGGTCTAAAATAGGTACAATAAATACCTATTTAAAAGGGTAATTATTGCGCCTATTTTGCGATCCTCGGTCAATTCGAAGCTCTCGTACGTGCAGCTCACCTACCACACGGACTACGCCCTACGGCTCCTGATCTACCTTCTCTCACACCCGGACAGGACTGTCAGCACCCGGGAGATGGCAGAGTTCTACGGCGTGTCTTTGAACCATCTCGTGAAGGTCGCCAAGTCCCTGACTCGGGGTGGCTGGCTCATCTCCAGCCGCGGGGTCGGTGGAGGGGTCATGCTGGCCAAGCATACCCCGGACACCAAGGTGGGCGACATCGTCCGCTACACGGAGAACACGGACATCGTGGAGTGCTTCCAGCCCAAGACCAACACCTGCCCCATTCACCGGAACTGCGACTTGAAGCCGATCCTGTTTCAGGCCCGCCGGGCCTTCTTCGACGTGCTGGACTCCTTCACGGTACGCGATCTGGCCCGCCACCCGAATGAGTTGCTGGCCCTCACCCGTGCCGTGAAACACGGGAAGCCGAAGTCCCGACGATCTACCTGAGGTAGAGAGTGCCTCCATCCACGGGATAGGCCACGCCCGTGATGAAGCTGGCCTCGTCGCTGCAAAGGAAGACCGCTGCAGCGGCTACCTCCTCTGGTGTGCCCATGCGACCAATTGGCTGGGTCTTAGAGAGCTTCTCGAACATCTCCGCCTGACGGTCGGGGTAGTTCTTGGCAATGAAGCCGTCCACGAACGGGGTGTGAATCCGCCCCGGGCAGATGGCATTGCAGCGGATGCCTTGCTTCATGTAGTCCTGTGCCACCGAGTAGGTCATGGCCAAGACCGCGCCCTTGCTCATGCTGTAGGCAAACCGGTCGCCGATGCCCATTTGCCCCGCAATAGAGGCCATGTTCAGAATGACCCCGCCCCCCTGCTTTGCCATGATCTCCACCGCAGGCTTTAGGCAGTTGGCCACGCCTTTCACATTCACGCGGTAGATGCGGTCGAGGTCCGCCTCAGCGGTGGTCAGCACGTTTCCAACGTGCGCTATACCCGCATTGTTGACCAGAATGTCCACCCTCCCCCATCTGGCGGCCACACCTTGGATGACTTGCGCCGTGGACGCCGCATCCGAGATATCGCAGGATGAGGATCCCGCCTGCCCGCCTTCTTGAATGACCGCCTCTGCCACCCGACTGGCCGCCGCTTCATCAAGGTCCAAGATTTCAACCGTCGCGCCCTGTCGGGCAAACGCCCGCACGATCGCCTCACCAATGCCTGACCCGCCGCCGGTGATCACCGCGGTTTTTCCATGCAGGGAAAACATGCTCATGGCCGCAGCCTAGCGATGGCCATGAGGTGCTCAAGATCGGAATGGTCCACTGACACAGAACCACTTCCATACGTCACTTTAGTATCGCGCTCCCCGCCCAGAAACTAAGGGGCGAGCACGATCCACAGCTCGGAGAGTTTCTTAGCACGCATCCACCAAACATCTCACCCATGACCGATTCGTCCTATTCTGTCCGTATTTCACCGGCAATCACCTCCCCTATCCACCTCAGGTTGATATGTTTCCGGCAGTATTTGCCTGTCCGTCAAGAATAGAACTTGCCCCATCTGCCATCTAGGGTGATGGATGCGCGCACCAGAGTCCCCTTCGACCTTCGCCTTGAAACTTCATGGAGTTTGACTGGATAGACGTCCCTTTCGACCTGACCACGCTGCCTCCCAAGGATATCGAGGAGTCTTTTGAAGACCCTTTTGCCCTCAAGCTGCTGCCCGATGGTGAGAGCGAAGATGTCAGAGCAGCTCGCTACTTCTCCCTTGGCAAGTCTCTTTCCGGCCGGGGCATATTCAGCGTCTTCTGGACGGACGGAAAACGCTACCGCGTGATTCTTTCCCGTCCGATGAGTCCTGAAGAAGAGCACTTCTACGAACGCAAGAAATCCGAAGATCTCTAGTCCTCCCTCCCCCGGCATCCCAGAACTCCCCCCACATGAAATTGATCCGCACCTGGAGTGAAATGCCTCATTTTGAAAATGAGGAGGAGGAAGCCAAGTTCTGGATGACGCACCAGCTGGATGCCCGGCTGATGCAGACCTCCATGCACCGTCCAGATGTGCGTGAGTCCACCACGATCACCCTGCGGTTCGATCCCCGCATGCTCTCCCGCATCAAGCGCATCGCGCGCCGGCGGTATCTGAACTACCAGAGCATGATCAAGCAGTGGTTGAGCGAGCGGATGGAGCAGGAATTGAAGGATTGATTTGCCGCAGCCTCTCCTGCACTCGCGGCGAGGTCCAACTCATCAAGTCCTCTGTAGCGCTGGCAAGAGGCACCATGGATTCAGCCAAGCTATCCAGCACCGCTGCGACATCACATCCGTAGAGGCCAGCGCCCCAACAGGGGTTGCCTTCCACCACGGCCCATCCGACCTCCCTCGTGATCCCCACATCCAGGACGAAAGCTGGCGGCAACATCACCTCAGAATCCGCCAACAGGCTCTCAGCAAAGGCCAAAGCCTCCTCGGCCTCACCGGGAAGAAATGGCCAACTGCCGTCAGCGGACTGCGCAAGCTCTCCCCTTCTCCAGTAAGGGCTCAGCGAGGCAAGTTTACGATCACGCACAAAGCATCGCACTTCGAGTTCCCAAGTGACGGGTTCGCTGCACAACACCGGGAGAGACTCGTCAAAGGTTCCTATCTCAGGAAGATCCGCTGGTGACCGATAAACCTTGGCTTCAAAGGACTTCCCCTCCGCAGGCTTCACGAACAGAGGCCCGCCAAGACCTCTCGTCCTCCCCAATGTAGAAACCTGTACCCGACGCTTGCGATAACGTTCAGGGAGCTTTTCAAGCCAGTCCGGAGGAGGTTCCACCAGAACGCAATCCAGTTGATCTGCCACCGCCTCGGCAAACAGCGGTTCGGCATACACGATGAAACGCTTTGGTTGTTCCTTGAACTCCGAAGGAATCCGCCAACTTGAGAGCCGCTGCACTTCCCAGCCGCGACGCACGCACTCACGCCAGACGGTCACCGAGTCGGGAGTGACTCGCGGTGCCAGCAAGACGACCGGTGGAAAAAGGGACATGGTGGGGAAACTAGCATCGAATTGCATGGAATTCAAAGGCGGGGCATCTGCGGGGCAAGCAGCAGGTTACGCTGGGCGGCAGGGCAGTTTCTGCTTCTCCATGGATCAGCGAAGCAGGCTGAAGCGTGTACTACGAACCGCTTCGAGCTTCCTCCCACACTCGGGCGAGCTTGCCAATGCTCGCTCTAAGCGAACCCGCGCGAGCCGCAGACAAACACGTGGCACAAAATCTTTTTTCTACACTTGGTTTTCACGTATCCTCTTGCACACCCTCACCCATGAGCGCCACCTTCCTCTGCCGCCCTTGCCGCAAGACTTATTCCGCCGATGAAATGCAAGGTCGGCGCGCCTGCCCCAAATGCAGAGGCCCGCTGGTGAGTCAGCAACAGCTGGATGGCTACAAGGCGGATACTCAAGCAAGCTTGAGCCGGCTGAAGCACCAGTCCTCGTCCACCCTGGCTGGCGGTGCGCTCCTTGCCATGGGCATCCAGACGGTCATCAACATCATCAAACACGACCCTGATTTTAGCGCGCTCACCTTCATGGTGTTTGTGGGCGGCATCCTGGGCCTGGTGACCGCCGGCCTCTGGTGGTACACCTCCCGGCCTTCCTTGATGCTCGTGGCCTCCCTGGTGTTTCAAGTCACGTCATTCGTCTATTTCTTCTCCGTTTTTGCCGCTTCCGGCACCCTGGATATCCTGGAATCGAAGTGGGGAGTACGGATAACCTTCGCTGTGGCACTCGCCCCCTTCTGCATCGCCCTGTTCGCCTGGCATCAGTACCGGAGTTACTTGAGAATACTGAAGCCGCGGTGACGGCTTTGCGTTGGGGAAGCGGGACGGCTGACGCGGTCCCCTCTTAAAAACAAAAAAACGCCCTCTGTTTCCAGAGGGCGTTTTCAACAGTTCTAAATTGGGAACAGAGCGTCAGCCTTAGGCCACAGCTTCTTCGCCTTCGGTCGAGTACTGCACCTTCACCGTCTCGACGACGTTGAAGTTGCGGTTGGTGCGGAAGCCAGTGCCAGCAGGGATCAGGTGACCCATGATGACGTTTTCCTTGAAGCCGCGGAGCAAGTCGTTCTTGGCCAGCGTAGCCGCTTCGGTGAGCACACGGGTGGTGTCCTGGAAGCTGGCGGCACTGATGAAGCTGTCCGTTTCAAGGCTGGCCTTGGTGATACCAAGGAGCACCGGCTCGGCCGTCGCGGGCTTGCCGCCCTCGTCGGATACGCGCTGGTTTTCACGCTCGAACTCAAGACGGTCGATCTGGTCACCCCACAGGAAGGCGGTGTCACCGGGTTCAGTGATCTTCACCTTGCGCAGCATCTGGCGGATGATGATCTCGACGTGCTTGTCGTTGATCTCCACACCCTGGGCACGGTACACTTCCTGAACCTCGTTGACGAGGTGTTCACGAAGAGCCTGAGGCCCAAGGATCTCCAGGATCTCATGCGGCACGACTGCACCTTCCGTAAGCTGGTCGCCCTTGGTCACGTGATCGCCGTTCTGCACGAAGATGTGCTTGTTGCGGGGAATGAGGTGCTCTTCCTGCTGACCAGTCTTCTGGTCGGTGATGATCACGCGGCGCTTGCCACGCACCAGGCCGCCGATTTCGATGTTGCCATCGATCTTGGCGATTTCGCAGGCATCCTTGGGCTTGCGAGCTTCGAAAAGCTCGGCCACACGGGGAAGACCACCGGTAATGTCCTTGGTCTTGGCAGCCTTGCGCGGCGTCTTGGCGAGCACGGTACCGGCATCCACCTTCTCGTTGTTCTTCACGGAAAGGTGAGCACCTGCAGGAATGGTGTAGCTGGCCAGGATCTCCTTGGTCTTCGGATCCACAATGACGATCTGCGGGTGCAGATCTTCCTTGTGCTCGATGACGACGGTTTCCTCGTTGCCGGTGGCCTGGTTGACTTCCTTGGTGATGGTCACACCACCAAGCATGTCGCGGAACTCAATCTTACCAGCCTTCTCGGTGATGATCGGCACGTTGTAAGGATCCCAGGTGACGATCGTCTCGCCCTTCTTGACCTTGCCGCCGTCCTCTTTCGAGATGAGGGCGCCGAGGACAATCTTGTGGGACTCAAGTTCGCGACCGGAGTCATCATGGATGCTGATGGTGCCGTTCTTGGTGAGCACCACGCTGCCTTCCGGAGTGTTGACGATACGGAGCTCGTTGTACCGGATGGAACCTGCGTTCTTCGTGACGATGATCGGCTGCTTGAAGGCACCTGCGGCCACACCACCGACGTGGAAGGTACGCATGGTGAGCTGCGTTCCGGGTTCACCGATGGACTGGGCGGCCACGATGCCGACGGCTTCGCCCACCTTGACCACGCGGCCAGTGGCGAGGCTGAGGCCGTAACACTTGGCACAGCAACCGCGCTTGCTTTCGCAAGTGAGCACGGAGCGGATCTTGAGCTTCTCAACGCCAATCTTCACGAGGTGGTTGGCCACATCTTCCGTGATGAGCTGGCCGAAGTCCACCAAGGTGGTCTTGTCCACGGGATCATGGATGGTCTCGCAGGAGACACGACCGTAGATACGGGTCTTGAGGTCCACCACTTCGTCGTCACCCTGGTAGATGGAGGCGAGCGTGATGCCGTTGACGGTACCGCAATCTTCCTCGGTCACGATGACATCCTGAGCCACGTCGACCAGCTTGCGGGTCATGTAGCCGGAGTCAGCCGTCTTCAAGGCGGTGTCGGAGAGACCCTTACGGGCACCGTGGGTGGAGATGAAGTACTCCAGCACAGTCAGACCTTCACGGAAGTTCGAGGTAATCGGCTGCTCGATAATCTCACCGCTCGGCTTGGCCATAAGACCGCGCATCCCGGCGAGCTGCTTGATCTGCGTCTGGTTGCCTCGGGCACCCGAGGTCACCATGACGTAAAGCGGGTTGTGGAGCTTCTTGCCGTCGTTGTACTCGAGCGTGCGGAACACTTCCTTGGTGACTTCTTCACCCACGCCGGTCCAGATGTCGATGACCTTCTGCTGGCGCTCACCGTTGGTGATGATGCCTCGCTTGTACTGCTTCTCGACCACCTCGACGTCAGCACGGGCCTTGTCGAGGGCCTTGTACTTGGCTTCAGGAATCACCATGTCGGTGATGCCGATGGAGCAGCCGGAGCGCATGGCTTCGCGGAAGCCGAGCTGCTTGAGCCGGTCCAGCGCCGCCACCGTTTCCTGGTGACCAGCCTTCTGGAAACAACGCCAGATGATGTCGGAGAGCTGTTTCTTGCCAACGGTGTTGTTGTAGAAACCAAGCTCTGTCGGCCAGATCTCGCTGAAGCGGATACGACCCGGAGTGGTCTCGACAACCGCCTTGGTCGGATCGCCATAGGTGCGGCCCTTGGTGTTGTAATCCGGATTGCGATAAAGCACTTTCTGGTTCACTTCGACAGCGTTTTCGCTGAGGGCGAACTCGACTTCGGACGGGTCGTTGAAGATGGAGAGGCGACGCTCATCCTTGGGAGCTCCGGGAAGCTCACGCAGATACGTGAGGGCGAAGCAACCCAGAGGAATGTCCTGGGAAGGCGTCATCACCGGCTTGCCGCTCGCAGGGGAGAACAGGTTGTTCGGAGCCAGCATGAGGAGGCGGGCCTCCATCTGGGCTTCGATGGAAAGCGGCACGTGCACGGCCATCTGGTCACCGTCGAAGTCAGCGTTGTACGCCGTACAAACGAGGGGGTGCACACGGATAGCTTCACCTTCGATGAGCTTGGGCTCGAACGCCTGAATGGAGAGGCGGTGCAGGGTCGGCGCACGGTTCAGGAGAACCGGGTGCCCCTTGGTCACTTCGTCCAGGATGTCCCACACCTCAGGGGTGCGACGCTCGATCATCTTCTTGGCGCTGCGCACGGTGTGCACCAGGCCCAGCTCCTTGAGACGACGGATGATGAAGGGCTCGAACAACACGAGCGCCATCTTCTTGGGCAGACCGCACTGGTTCAGCGTGAGGTCAGGACCGATCACGATCACGGAACGGCCGGAGTAGTCCACACGCTTGCCCAGAAGGTTCTGACGGAAGCGGCCAGACTTGCCCTTGAGCATGTCAGACATGGACTTGAGCGGGCGGTTGCCAGCACCGGTCACGGCACGGCCATGGCGGCCGTTGTCGAAGAGGGCGTCCACCGCCTCCTGCAACATGCGCTTTTCGTTGCGGATGATGACATCCGGCGTCTTGAGCGCGAGCAGGTTCTTGAGACGGTTGTTGCGGTTGATGACACGACGATAGAGGTCGTTCAAGTCGGAGGTCGCAAAGCGGCCACCTTCCAGCGGCACCAGCGGACGGAGGTCCGGAGGAATGACCGGCAGCACTTCCATCACCATGTACTCAGGGCGGGAGTGGGAGGCGGCAAAGCCCTGGCAGAGCTTGAGACGCTTGGCGATCTTCTTGCGAAGCTGCTTGGAGCGCGTCTTGGTCATGGACTGCTCAAGCTCCTTCACCATTTCGGCGAGGTTGGCCTGGGCCAGGATGTCGCGGATGGCCTCCGCGCCCATGCCGACCTTGAAGCTGTCGGCACCGTACTGGTCCTCAGCTTCGCGCAGTTCCATTTCCGTCAGCAGCTGGCCGCGCTGAAGCGGCGTGCTCCCGGGGGAAACCACGATGTAATCTTCATAGTAGATCACGCGCTCCAGCGAGCGGGCCGTCATATCCAGCATGAGGCCGATGCGGGAAGGCATGCACTTGTAGAACCAGATGTGCGTCACTGGCACGGCCAGTTCGATGTGGCCCATGCGCTCGCGACGAACGCGGCTCAGGGTCACTTCCACGCCGCAACGGTCGCAGATGACGCCTTTGTGCTTGATGCGCTTGTACTTGCCACAAGCACACTCCCAGTCACGCGTGGGTCCGAAAATGCGCTCACAGAAGAGGCCGCCTTTCTCGGGTTTGAACGTGCGGTAGTTGATGGTTTCAGGGTTCTTGACCTCACCATGGCTCCAGGACCGGATGCGGTCTGGAGAAGCCACGGAGATGGAGACCATGTCGAAGCCTCCGGTGCGGTGCTGCTCCCCGAAGAGTTCCTTGAGATGGTTGTCGAAGCTCGAAGTTTCTTGCATGTTCGTGAGAATTCAGGGGTTGCTTCTTACATTCCAACTGCCGTGGCGTAGCTGCCGCCGCCGCCCAGGATTTCTTCCTCTCCGGAGTTCCGGTTCACAACCTTGACGTCCAAGCCAAGGCTCTGCATTTCTTTGATGAGCACGTTGAACGATTCCGGCGTGCCTGCCTCGAGCGAGTTGTCGCCCTTGACGATGCTTTCGTAGATGCGGGTACGACCTTGGACGTCGTCTGACTTGACTGTGAGCAGTTCCTGCAGGGTATAGGCGGCACCGTAGGCTTCGAGAGCCCAGACCTCCATTTCCCCGAAGCGCTGACCACCGTATTGGGCCTTGCCGCCCAGAGGCTGCTGGGTCACGAGCGAGTAAGGTCCCACCGCACGGGCGTGGATCTTGTCCGCCACAAGGTGGCCCAGCTTCAGCATGTAAATGTAACCCACCACGACCTCGAGCGCGAAAGGCTCGCCAGAGCGGCCGTCGATCAGCTTGCTCTTGCCGTTGAGGCCGATCCACTCAAAGCCAGGGGTGGCCTTGGCTTCTTTGAGGTAGTTGAGGATCTTGTCTTCCTTGATGCCGTCGAACACCGGGGTGGCAACCGTGAAGCCCAGGGCCTTGGCAGCAACGCCAAGGTGGGTCTCAAGCACCTGCCCCACGTTCATACGGGAAGGCACGCCCAGCGGGTTCAAGCAGATGTCCACCGGAGTACCGTCTTCAAGGAACGGCATGTCTTCCTCAGGAACGATGGTCGCGACCACGCCCTTGTTTCCGTGACGGCCGGCCATCTTGTCACCGACGCTCAGCTTACGCTTGCTGGCGATGAACACGCGGACCTGCTTGATCACGCCGCTCTCCATTTCCTCGCCCTGCTCCAGGCGGTCGAGGCCACGCTCACGCTCGATGTCCGCTTCATCGAACTTCGCTTCGAAAGCCGAAACGATGTCCATGATCTTGTTGCGGATCGGGCTCTGGTCGATTTCCACCGTGCGGTAGTTCTCAGCCAGGGTGCGAAGAAGGGTCTTCGTGATCTTCTTGTTGGCACCGATGATGACTTCACCGGTCTCACCGTTCACCACGTCGAGCGGGATCTTCTCGTTGAGGAGGATCTCGGAGAGCTTCTCGGTCAGCTGCTCAGTGAGCTGCTCGACCTTGTTCTTGTGCTCTTCCGTGACCTGCTTGATCTGCTTCTTCTGCTCGCTCGGGGAGAGGCGCTCCTTGTCAGCTCCGTTGCGGGAGGAAACGCGGACGTCCATCACGATCCCGGTGCAGCCGGAGGGCACGCGCAGGGAGGTGTCTTTCACGTCAGCGGCCTTTTCACCGAAGATGGCGCGAAGGAGGCGCTCTTCAGGAGCCAGCTCCGTTTCGCTCTTCGGCGTGATCTTGCCGACGAGGATGTCGCCAGGCTTCACTTCAGCACCGATACGGACCACGCCGTCAGCACCGAGGTTGCGCAGCGCTTCGTCACCCACGTTCGGGATGTCTCGCGTGATTTCCTCAGGACCCAGCTTGGTGTCGCGGGCGCCGACTTCGAAGTCTTCGATGTGGATGGAGGTATAGATGTCCTCCTTCACCACGCGACGGGAGATCACGATGGCATCTTCGAAGTTGTAACCGTTCCAAGGCATGAACGCGACGAGCATGTTACGGCCCAGCGCCAGTTCACCGTGGTCGGTGCAAGGACCGTCTGCGAGGACGTCGCCCTTCTTCACCTTCTGCCCGCGCTGCACCAGCGGACGCTGGTTGATGCACGTGCCGGCGTTGGAGCGCATGAACTTGCGCAGAGGATAGAAATAGATGCCCCGCTCCGGATCCGTCGTGATCTTGGTCGGCTCGGCCGCGAAGGCCTTCTCGCTGATCGGCAACTGACCGTCCTTGGTGACGATGATGTAGTCAGCCGTGGCTGCAGCCACAATGCCACCGGAATCCGAGACGATCACTGCCTGGGAGTCCCGGGCGGCTTTGGATTCCATGCCGGTGCCCACCAAAGGAGCCTCAGCCTCAAGAAGAGGCACGCCCTGGCGCTGCATGTTCGAGCCCATCAACGCGCGGTTGGCGTCATCGTGCTCAAGGAAGGGAATCAGAGAAGCAGCGACGGACACCATCTGCTTGGGTGACACGTCCATCAGCGTCGCCTGTTCAGGCACCACCTCAAGGAAGTCACCGCGGTAACGGACAGACACCTTCTCCGACTTGAACTTGCCATTGTCGTCAATGACGTTGTTCGCCTGAGCCACGTTGTGGTTCTCTTCCTGGTCAGCGGTCAGGTACTCGATCTTGTCGGTCACCACGCCACTCTCCACTTTGCGGAAAGGCGTCTCGATGAAGCCGAACTCGTTGATGCGAGCGTAGCTGCACAGGGAGTTGATCAGACCGATGTTCGGACCTTCCGGGGTCTCAATCGGGCAGATACGGCCGTAGTGCGAGGGATGCACGTCGCGCACTTCGAAGCCAGCGCGGTCACGGTTCAGACCACCAGGCCCAAGGGCGGAGAGACGACGCTTGTGGGTCAGCTCTGCCAGCGGGTTGATCTGATCCATGAACTGGCTCAGCTGGGACCGGGCAAAGAAGTCACGGACCACGGCGCTAAGAGCCTTGGGATTGATGAGCTTCTGGGGCGTCATCACGTCCATGTTCACATCAAACAGGGTCATGCGCTCCTTCACCAGACGCTCCGTGCGGGCGAGGCCCACGCGGCACTGGTTGGCAAGCAGTTCACCCACGGCACGCACACGGCGGCTGCCCAAGTGGTCAATGTCATCCAGAACACCTTCACCAGCGCGCAGCTTGAAGAGGTAACGGAGGGAGGACACCACGTCCATGGCAGTGAGGATGCGCTCCTCGCTGTCCACCTTGATGCCGAGCTTCTGGTTGATCTTGTAACGACCGACGCGGGTCAGGTCGTAACGCTTGGGATCAAAGAAGAGGCGCTTCACGAGCGCACGGGCGTTCGGAATGGTCGGCGGATCTCCAGGGCGGAGACGGCGGTAGATTTCCTTGAGAGCCTCATCCTCGTCGTGCGCAGGATCTTTGCGCAGGGAGGCGATGATCAGGTCATCCTGCGTTGCGGTCACGCAGCGGATGCTCTTGTGGCCAAGCTGGATGAGCTGGCGCACGATGCCAAGGGTCAGCGGCTCATAGGCACGGGCCACGATGAGTTCACCATCCAGGATGTCGCGGAAGATCACCTTCTGAGCGAGGTCTTCCTCGTTCATGTTTTCCTTCAGCTTGAGGTCCTCAATCGGGTAGAAGAGTTTGAGGATGTCCTCGTCGCCGGGGTAACCGATCACGCGCAAGAGCGTGGTGGCAAGGAACTTCCGGCGGCGGCGGCGGCGATCAAGGTAAACGTAGAGGAGGTCGTTCGTGTCGAACTGCACTTCCAACCAGGTGCCGCGGTCAGGGATGATGCGGAAGCCATACAGCCAGCGACCGTTGAGGTGCTGCTGGGTTTCAAAACAGATACCAGGGGAACGGTGCAGCTGGCTCACCACCACGCGCTCGGCGCCGTTGATGACGAAGGTGCCGCGGGTCGTCATCATGGGCAGTTCGCCCATGTACACGCGCTCCTGCTTGGCACCGGCTTCGTCACGCAGTTCGTAGGTGACGTAAAGAGGGGCGCTGAAGGTCTCCGCCTCACGGATGGCCTGCAGCGGATTCAATTTGGGCTCACCGATTTCATACTGCGTGAAATCGAGTGTCATCTTCTCGTCGTAGCTCGAGATCGGGAAGACTTCGCGGAACACCGCCTGCAGCCCCAGGTCCTTGCGCTTGCTCGGCGCGATGTCTTTTTGCAGGAATTCCTCGTAGGACTTCAGCTGAATCTCAATGAGATTCGGCGGTTCAACGGGTTCCTTGAGTTTGCCAAAGTTAATGCGCTGGGACATACGGCGGGGTGGCTGGGTGTTGGCAATGAGTTGCGGGCAAACCGGCCTGTTAAGCCGGGGAAAGGAGAGTCAGGGCGGCGGACAAAAACGTTTGTTTTTGCGGCCTATGTCGGAGGACAAAAAAACCCCCGGGCGCGCAAGCGCCCGTGGCGAAAAACAGTCTCATCAATTTCAGGTTCGTTCCCCAACTCACATCCGGCGACCTTTCGGGCGGATTGGAAGTTGTTGTACGGGAAGAAAACGGGCATTGAGAAAACTCTGGTTTTTTGAAAAGGTCCCGCCGTCCCCACTGGGACGGCGAAACCTGAAAAAGAAACAAACTTACTTGATCTCGACCTTGGCACCGGCGGCCTCGATCTTCTTCTTGATCTCTTCGGCTTCTTCCTTCGTGACGCCCTGCTTGAGAGGCTGAGGAGCCTTTTCCACAAGAGCCTTCGCTTCGGCGAGGCCAAGACCGGCCACAACGGCACGGACTTCTTTGATGACGCCGATCTTGTTCGTGCCGCCATCCGTAAGGATCACGTCGAATTCGGTCTTCTCAACTGCTGCTGCAGCGGCAGGACCGCCAGTAGCGGCGGCGGCCACGGCGACAGGAGCGGCGGCGCTCACGCCCCACTTGTCTTCAAGGGACTTCACAAGTTCAGCGACTTCCAGGACGGTAAGGGCGCTGAGTTCGTCAACGATTTTATTCAGGTCTGCCATAGTAGTATTTCGGTATCGCCGTCCCCTGAAGCTTCAGAGGTTTTGAGCCTGACAGCCGCCAGACCGGCAAGGAACCATTGGATTTTGCGTATTCAGGTGGAGTCGCCCCCACCATCGAGTCAAATTGAGAAAAGGGTTGCCGGAGCAACCCATGAAAAATTAAGCGGCTTGCTCTTGTCCCTGGTCGCCCTTGGCCTTGAGAACGCGGGCCAGAGAGGCGGCGGGCTCGTTGAGGAGGCGGACCAGCTTGGAAGCGGGGGCCTGCAACACACCGAGGAGGGTTCCGAGGAGCACTTCGCGGGAAGGAAGGTCTGCGAGCACCTGGATGCCAGCAGCATCAAGGTACTTGCCGTCCAAAACGCCGGCTTTCACCTGGGGCTTCTGGAACTCGGTCGCGAAGGTCTTCATGACCTTGGCGGCGGCGCACACGTCTTTCTCACCGGTCACCACAGCGGACTGGCCCGTCAGGACATTGCCGATTTCCACGGGATACCCTGCGCGCTCAGCGGCTTTCTTGACCAGCGTGTTCTTGTACACGTGCATCTCAGCACCTGCAGCGCGGAGGCGCTTGCGCAGTTCTTCAAACTTGGCCACTTTCAGCCCGGTGTAGTCCACCACGAACAGGAACGGGGAGGCATTGACCTTTTCCAGAAGGTGCTCAATGAGGATCGTCTTTTCAGCTTTCATCGTCGTTGTTCTCCTTCAGTATTAGGCGGCGGATTTTACGTACTTGCCCAGATCAAGCTTCAGCGCAGGAGACATGGTCGCGCTGAAAGTGATGCTCTGGACGAACTTGCCCTTGGCGGAAGCGGGACGGGCACGAACCACGGCGTCAATGAGAGCCTGGGCGTTTTCCACGATCGCTTTCGGCTCGAAGCCTACTTTACCCACACCGGCAGAGATGTTGCCGTTCTTGTCGAGCTTGAAGTCTGCACGACCAGCCTTGACGGCCTTCACCGCACCAGCGGTGTCGTCGGTCACGGTGCCCGTCTTGGGGTTGGGCATCAAACCACGAGGACCAAGTTGCTTACCAAGCTTACGAACTTCGGTCATGGCGGCGGGAGTAGCGATGGCCACATCGAAACCCGTAAAACCGCCCTTAACCTTGGCGATGAGGTCCTCAAAGCCGACGAGTTCAGCACCAGCTGCCAGAGCGGCTTCAGCGGCATCGCCCACGGCGAAGACTGCCACTTTCACGCTTTTACCGGAGCCATTCGGGAGAGGACAGGTACCACGCACCATCTGATCGCTCTTGCGAGGATCAACACCCAGACGAAAAGAGAGAGAGATCGTCTCGGAGAACTTGGTGGAGGGGAGCTTTTTCACGAGCTCTGCTGCTTCTTCCAGGGAGAAGAACTTGTCGGCCGGAATGAGTTCCGCCGCCTTCTTGTAACGCTTGCTTCTTTGTTTCATGGTCTTGTGCAGTTCGATCGAGCCTGAGTTTTATGCAGGCTCTCCTGCCATGGTTTGAGATTTTGGAGATTAACCGATCACTTCAATACCCATCTGACGGGCCGTGCCAGCCATGATGCGGGCTGCGGCGTCGAGGTCCTGGGTGTTAAGGTCAGCCAGCTTCAGCTTGGCCACTTCCTTGACTTGAGCCAGGGTGAGCTTGGCCACCTTCTTCTTGTTGGGTTCACTGGAACCAGAAGCCAGGTTGGCAGCCTTCTTGAGAAGGATGGATGCCGGGGGCTGCTTGGTGATGAAGGTGAAGCTCTTGTCCTTGTAAACGGAGATGACGGTCGGCAGGATGTCGCCAGCCATCTTCTGGGTGGCGGCGTTGAACTCCTTGCAGAACGCCATGATGTTCACACCGGCTTGACCCAGGGCAGGACCGATGGGCGGCGCGGGGTTGGCAGCTCCAGCTTTGATCTGGAGCTTGATCATTTTAACGACTTCTTTGGCCATCGCTTATTCTTGTTACTACGGTTTGAGTTGAAAGGGTTGGAGGAGCCGACCGGGCCAGAAAACTCAGGCCTTCTCGACCTGCCAGTATTCCAGGTCCACCGGAGTGGAGCGGCCGAAGATGTTCACGGAGACGCGCAGCAGGCCTTTCTCCGGATCGATTTCTTCGATGATGCCGGTCTGGCTCTCGAAGGGACCGTCCGCCACGCGGACCGTGTCTCCCACGGAGAACATGAACTTCGGCTTCACGCCTTCCTCACGCTCGCGCACCTGGGCGAGGAGGACTTCGACCTCTTTCGGACGAAGAGGAATCGGGTGATCCTTGGTGCCGGCAAAGTTCAGGAAACCATCGGTCTCCTTGACGAAGTGCCAGGTCTTCACCATGGGCTTGTTGTTCTCATCCAGCAGCCACATGTTGGCGAGGATGTAGCCCGGAAAGACTTTGCGGGTGGATTCGCTGCGCTTGCCTTTCTTGACTTCAGAAACGCGCTCGGTGGGAACAACCACCTCAAAGACGAACTCCCCCATCTCCTCAGACTGGATGCGGCGCTCCATATTTTCACGCACGCGCTGCTCGAGCCCGGCGCGGACGTGAAGGACATACCACTGGTCGTGAGGTGCGGGGATCGCGGGCATGATGGAAAAGTATGAGAGAAGCCGGACGGGACAAACTGACAGGGCTGGCAGATCAGAGGATCGTGGCCGCCTTGAAGAACATGCGCATCACGAAGTCAAAAGCACCCGTGAAGCCGGCAAAGATCAACATGGCAACGAAAACCACAGTCGTGGCATCGGTCAGCTCTTTGTAACGGGCGAAGCCCTTTTCCTTGGGGTCCCATGGCCAAGTGGCCTTTTTCATTTCGCCCCAGACTTCGGAAAGATAGCGTGACACTCGGCTCATGTTGTTCGTCAGGCAAAAAAGACTGTCAGGTAAGATGGCACGCCAGGTAGGACTTGAACCCACAACCAATGGTTTTGGAGACCACTACTCTACCAATTGAGCTACTGGCGTGTTTATCTTGACGAACAGTCTTTGTTTTACAGCACAATTTGAAAACTGCAAGTGTTGTGATGCCTTTTGGCGACAATGCCGCCGTGAGACTTTTTGCAAGCCTCACGACGGCTGCCACCCAAACGGCAATCAACAAAATCAGTCAAGGATGTCAGCCACACGACCGGCACCCACGGTACGACCACCTTCGCGGATAGCGAAGCGCATCGTCTTTTCCATGGCGATCGGGGTGATCAGCTCAACTTCGACGGACACGTTGTCACCAGGCATCACCATCTCCACGCCATCGGGGAGCTTGACCATGCCGGTCACGTCGGTCGTACGGAAGTAGAACTGGGGACGATAGTTGGTGAAGAAGGGCGTGTGACGGCCACCTTCATCCTTGGAGAGCACGTAAACTTCAGCCTTGAACTTGCGGTGGGGCTTCACGGAACCGGGCTTCGCGATCACCTGGCCGCGCTCGACGTCCGTTTTCTTCACACCACGAAGAAGGAGACCCACGTTGTCACCGGCGCGACCTTCGTCGAGCAGCTTGCGGAACATTTCGATGTCCGTAACGGTGGTCTTGACGGTGTCCTTGATGCCGACGATTTCGACTTCGGACATCTTCTTGATGATGCCACGCTCAACACGGCCGGTGCAAACGGTTCCACGACCTTCGATCGCGAACACGTCTTCCACAGGCATGAGGAAGTCCTGGTCGATCGGGCGCTCAGGAAGCGGGATGTAGGTATCCACTGCGTCCATGAGCTTGAAGATGTTGGCCTTCTGCTCGGCGTCGCCTTCAAGAGCCTTGAGAGCGGAACCCTTGACGATCGGGATGTCGTCGCCAGGGAAGTTGTACTTGCTGAGAAGTTCGCGAACTTCCATTTCCACGAGCTCAAGGAGTTCAACGTCGTCGACCATGTCGACCTTGTTCATGAACACCACAAGAGCGGGAACACCCACCTGACGGGCAAGCAGGATGTGCTCGCGGGTCTGGGGCATCGGGCCGTCAGCGGAGGAAACAACGAGAATGCCGCCGTCCATCTGGGCAGCGCCGGTGATCATGTTTTTCACATAGTCAGCGTGTCCGGGGCAGTCCACGTGAGCATAGTGACGCTTGTCGGTTTCGTACTCGACGTGAGCGGTGTTGATGGTGATGCCGCGCTCTTTTTCTTCGGGAGCAGCGTCAATTTCATCATACTTCTTGGCCTGCGCATACCCCTTCTCCGACAGCGTGGTCGTGATCGCAGCGGTCAGCGTGGTTTTGCCATGGTCAACGTGGCCGATGGTGCCAATGTTGACGTGGGGCTTGTTCCTCTGGAATGCTTCTTTAGCCATGGGTTTGGGTGTTGTAGTATGCGCGTTTGGGTTTGGGGAACTGAAAATCTAATCCGAGGGTCGATGGAGCTCGTGGCGGGGATTGAACCCGCGACCTCGTCCTTACCAAGGACGTGCTCTACCACTGAGCTACACGAGCGCACCATTAACCGTGGATGTACCACTTTTGAGGAGGCCAAGATGAACTGCCTTGCGTCTTCACGCAGAGGAAATCATCACTCGCCGACCCGAAAAAAGTGGATCGCAAGTTAGTTGCTTGCCTCGCTCTGTCAAAAAAATTTAAAACTATTTTTGCATTTTCTGACCATTCCGGGTGTCGCGGACGTCACTTTCGCCTAATCGCCTCACCCTGAACGGCAAAAGGCGGCACGCCCACCAGCGCGCCGCCCCTCCCCTTTTCACTGCAAAAGTCAGGCCGGGCTCACTTCGAACCCTTTGCGATAAGTTTTGCTCAACAGTGCCTCCGCCGCAGGTTTCCCCGCGATCTTCATCGTCTCTGTGTTCCACTCCATGGTCTCCCCCGGGAAACGGGCGGCGACGTTGCCCAGCTGCACGGCTTCCGCGAGCGGGCCGGCATAGTGGAATCCCCCGTCCGTCCTGGTCCCCTCAAAGATGTGGTTGATCCAGACATGCCAGTGCGGCGTGCCGGTAACGTCCCTGGGGTAGGCGAACGTTTGGAACTTCTCCAGCGGATAGAGCCGCGGGCCTGCGACGTGAGGAATCACGGCATTGCCCAGTTCCCCGATGACGAGTGAGCCCGCCTTGGGCAGATTCAGCGTCTCCGGCATCTGGGCCAGTTCCTTGGCCGGCTGTAGCTTGCCATCGTACCAGGTGATCTTGAGGGTGTTTCCTACTGTGAACTTGGTGCCGGGGAAGACGTAGTGCACGCGCTCAGGCCCCGGCCAGATTTCGCCATTGATGCCGTCATGCTCTGCCCGGATGGAAACCGGGGCGGTCAATTCGAGGGCGGTGAAGAGCGGATCGAAGATGTGGCAGCCGAAGTCCCCCAGAGCCCCCGAGCCAAAGACCTGCCAGTCACGCCAGACAAAGGGGTGGTAGGCATCAGCCACGTAGGGGCGCTCAGGAGCTGCCCCCAGCCAGAGATTCCAGTCCACGTTGGGCGGCGGAGCCGTTTCCTTCTCCTTCGCAGGCCGGTCGAGGTAATCCGTCCGCTCCCTCCCATCCACCCCCACCCAGCTGTGGATTTCCTTCACCTTGCCGATGGCCCCTTCACGCAGAAGGCGCACCGCCAGACGGTACTCAAGGTTGGAGTGGATCTGGTTGCCCATCTGAGTAATCACCCCCGTCTTGTCCGCCCAGAGACGCATCTGGCGGCACTCCCAGACGGTGTGCGCCAGCGGCTTTTGGCAGTACACATGCTTGCCCCGCTTCATCGCCTCAATGGAGGCCCGGGCATGCGCGTGATCAGGCGTGGAGACGGACACCGCATCCACCTTGTCCCCCAGCTGCTCCAGCATCTGCATGTAGTCCACGTAGTGCGGCACGCCGGGATATTCCTTGTCGGCTTTTTCGAACCGGTTGCTGTCGATGTCGCAGAATGCCACCAGCTTGGCCTTGGGGTGATTGCCGATGTTCTTCAGATCCGCGAAGCCCATGCCATCCACACCGATGTTGGCCACCTGCAACATCGAGTTGAGCGGCTTCGAATACGATCCGCTGGGTAGAATGAATGGCGCCGCCACGGCGCTGGCGGCCGTTTGGAGGAACCGACGGCGAGAATTGAGCGGAGACGGGGAACCGGAAACGACAGAATGAGCAGTAGCCATGCGCCGACTACTGGCTCAAGCGCCCCAGTGTTTCAGCGCTGGGTCAAGACTATCACTATCGGTGATTTCCTGCATAGGCTGACGGCACGCCGCCATCGCACCGTATCAGCCAGGGTCTATTCCTGAACCCGCAGAGATGCGCCGATCAACTTGAAGAGCTTTTGGTACTTCTTGATCCGATCCTCCCCCGCAGGCCCATCCACGGGTCCAAAGGTGTTGATCTGAAAATTGATCATGTGCCTGCCGCGGAGGACGCGTATGACCTCGGCCGCCCGCAGGGCTTTCTCACCAAGCTGTTCGTACGGCTGCCTGCGAGTAAACATGAAAGCCGGCATCCCATTCAGCTTGGTCTTCAGGAAAGAGGTGAGCTCTATCCCCATCGCTTCGTAGCTCAAACTCAGCTTCTCTTCTGTAAAGAGGCCATAGAGCTCATCGGCAGTTATTGATGCTCCATTTTCATCCACCAGCGGACTGATCAACACCGTCATCCAGATGTTCCCATGGCCGTACGCATTGCGGAACCCCACCAGTTCCTTCTTGGGTGACACCTCTGCTTTCCAGCTCATGGGCACCTCAAAGGACACTTCCATCCCGCTGTTCGCTGTATGCTGAACCCTTTTGGAGAAGCCGTCGGCAAACTCTTTGTCCGGTGATGCGGCATACCCTGGATGATTCCAAAGGAGATTCGCACGCACGAGATCCACTTCGATCTCACCTTTTGCCCTGCGATCCACCAGCATGAGAAACTCCTTTGCGGCTTTGGCCGTCGAGAGGGTTTGGAATTTGGCAATCTCCTTCCTGCTTGCCGCATCCAGCTGGGCGAGCATGGCCTTCCCCTTCTCCGGGTCTTCTTTGATTATGTCCGCCTCGATCGCGGCACACCCACTGGCAAACGGGGAAGCCAGCCAGGTGGCGCGAGCCGCATACACCTCCACACCGAGGTCAGGAAACGCCTTCTCCAGCTTGTCGAGCTGCCACTCTATGCCCTTGGCGTACATCCTGGACTGGAGCAATTCCGTGGGGAGATCCCCCTTGGGAGTCCCCGGAATGGCCATGGGAGACTCCGCCTTCAAGGCAACGGAAGAACATGCTCCCAAGAATAACCAGGTCAGACAAATGGCACGCTTGATCATGCATCTCTCTACATCAAAAACACGACCTGTCCAGCACCGCCCCGCGAGGCCGTCACCATCACTTCCCTCCCTGTTTTACCACTTGTATGTGCCAAGCCACCAATGCTGTCTTCATTCTCTGCACAAGGTCACCTTTCTCTGCGGAGAGATCCTTCACTTCACCAGGATCCGCCGACAGATCATAAAGCCGGGCTTGGGACCCATCGTTGTCACAAAGCAGTTTCCATGAACCCTCCCGCATGGCCAGATCGGGCAGCGGCTCCTTGTTTTTTGGCCCCAAGGTTTTGCGATCTGGCGGGCGGGACCAGAAGATGGGAGCCTGGCGGGAGGCGTCGCTTTTCCCGACCAACACCCCAGACAGATCTTCGCCATCAAACGGGACACTGCCTCGATCCACTCCCACAAGCCCGAGCAGTGAAGGCGCGATGTCCATGGCGGCAAACACTGAGACATCATTCTTCGTACCCGCTTTGCCTGAAGCCATCAGGCCTGGTGCCCACACGATGAGAGGAGAACGCACTCCTCCCTCAAACAACGTGCCCTTGGTGCCACGAAACATCCCTGCAGATCCAGCGCCTGGTTCGGGGCCATTGTCGGAGCATACCAGGACGATGGTGTTGTCCCGGAGGGCAGGATTGGCGCGCAAATGCTCAAACAGGCGCCCCAGCTGACGATCCATTTCCTCCAGGACAGAGAGATAGAGACCTCGCTTGTCATCCTTCCACTTCTCTACCGGTGGCCAGAAGGGACTGTGCACATCATCCGGCCACAAGTTGATGAAAAACGGCTTCCCAGCCTGGGCTGCCTTGTCGATGAATGGCAATGCGGCATCCACAAAGCCGGTGGTGATTTTCGACCGCTGCATCCAGGTCACCGGACCTCCCAACCGCTCCGCGTTGGCCCAGATTTTTCCCGGCTCAGTGCTGCCCGGCTTCAAGGTGAGGGGCAACAGCTTCGGCCCCATGCCTTCGAAATTCGTGAGCGATTCATCGAACCCGTAGCTGGTGATGGGCGGCGCATCATCCACATCCCTCTGACCGCCCAGGTGCCATTTGCCGAAATGCCCCGTGGCATACCCTCTGGCGTGCAGTGCGCGGGCCAGGGTCGGCGCCTTGGGATCGAGCCAGTTCGCCATGCCCCGGCGTGCATTGGATTCTCTGTTCTCCAGGAATGAAGTGATGCCCCAGCGCTGCGGGTACTGCCCCGTCGTCAGCGCACAACGGGATGGCGAGCAGATGGGCGAGTTCACATAAAACTGCGTAAACCGAATCCCCTCCGCGGCCAACCGGTCAATCGCCGGCGTCTTGGCATCCTCATTGCCAAAGCAGGAAAAATCCCCCCACCCCATGTCATCAATGAGGACCATGACCACGTTCGGAGGCTCCGCAGCACGGACACTCGAGAGCAAGCCTCCCACAGCGGCGCACAGAAACACCAAAAGCAGAAAGGAGGGGGACGGACGTCGCAACATCCCTTTGCAACGTCTCTCAACAGACTGAAATTCAGCTGATTCGGGAAAATCGCTCCCGGCGACGCCGTTCTGCCACGCCCACGCCTCAGCCCGCCTCGCCAAATCGCTCAGGACTGCGGGAATTGTACCCTTCGATCTCTATCGATCCCGCCCCGCCTTTAAGCAGGTGATACTCCTCCGCAAAGAGGCTGAAGGTGCAGAGATCGATCGGCGTCACCTCCGAGGCATTGATCCGGCCGATCACGCCGCCCGCTTCAAGCGCAGCGGTCGCAAGTTCCGAGCAGAAGAACCGGGTGAAGTTTTCCTCATTGTAGGTCGCCGCGCCCACCAGGGGAACCCCATCCAGGACGTCCAGCGCAGATCCGACCGCCTGCGCGACGTCGTACTCCTTCCCCTGCTGATCCAGCAGGAACTGCGTCAGACGGCCAGCGTCCAGTCGGGCACGCGCGGCAGCACTGAGAGGCAGCCACCAGATGTGCCCTTCGTAGTGCTCGACATGGTGGCACAACCGGTTGCGCAGGACTCCGCCAGAGGATTGACCCGTCTTCACGTCCCGATGAAGGAAGGTGGACTCCATGATGTGCACGGCCACCGCTCCGTCCGCGCCCTCTTCATCAGGCGCAATGCTGTACACGATCCCGACATGAGAAACGGTGGCTCCCGTCGCCCACTTGATCACGTCTGAAAAGTTGTTCTTCCCGGAGAAGGCCACCACATCGCCAGGCAGCATTCGGGGCCGGATTTCATGGTAAGAACTGGTGATGAGGGGCATGACACAATGCGGTTGCACTTGGACGACCGTCCACTGCCTCTACTCTATCTCCGCACCCCGGCCTTGCAACCATGGCGCACACCTGTCGCCTCCGTCCAAAACACTTGGGTCTATCGTGCCCAAAACGCCAGCGCGGCCACCACCAAGTTCCCGGCACCCAGGACAAAAAAGAAGGCCACCATGATGTTGTTCACCATGGGGCTCCAGGACGGGCATCGACCAAGCAAACGGCAGAGTGCCGGTTTACCACCACCGCCGACCACACCCATGTGAAAGCCGTAAACCTTCAGCAACGCCAGCGTGAGAAAGGTCACACCCACGACGGTGGGAGGGAGCCAGTCAGAAACAGAAGGCATGCGCTCAATCCTTTCTCCCCATGATTCTCCCGGAGGCCGCAGTCACTGTCAATCCCGTCGACCGCACCCGCGCCCCCCGCTCAGGATTTCCAAGGCAGCCGGAAATGCCAGAACACCTTCCCTGTGATCAGCTTTTGGGCAGCCAGCCCGTGGTAGCTTTTGGCGGAATCCCCACTCTGATAGACATACCCGGTCGGCACCCCCTCACCTCCAACATGGTGTGCTTCGGAATCCGTGTCTTTCCGCCCCGCCCGTTCCGAGGGAACAAACCGATCTCCTGACACCGCCTGGATACGGTGGACCCAAGGGCGCGTCGAGATACCCGCCACCGGGTCGAAGACAACGATATCCCCTGCCTTGGGCGGTCCAAAGAGGAATGCCAGCCGGGAGGTCACCACATAGGAGCCGACTGGGATGGTGGGCTCCATGGATCCCGTCGCTACCACGTATCGTGGAAAGCAGAAATGCAGCAAGGCCAAGACTGCGATGATGGCCGCCGTCCGTTTCGGACGGTCCAGGCCGAGTTGACGTTTCAGTTTGGGATTCATGGCATGGTCATTTCTCAAACCGCTTCCTATCGATGAGTTCAAGCGACGACATCTTTTCACGGGCGCGGAACACCTCGGCCAGCATACGACCGTTACTTTTTTCCACAAGACTCCGGCACCAACGCGCACCGCCCTCTTCACGCGGGGCCGATCAGGATCGTCGCCGACGGATTATGAAGACCACCAGCGCCGCGATGCAGATCGCAATCTCAAACAAGAAAGTCCAGTGGAAGACAAAGCTCCACACCCACCAGCTGCGGGTGGCGGGCACGGTGACGAGATAGTACGAATGATCTGACAGTGGGTAGAGCCAGCGGATGCCTGCGAAAGGAGTATCGAGCAACAGATGGAGGAAGACTCCACCAACGAAGGAGCTGGCGGCAAGGGCCAGAGCACGACTGCGCAGAAGCAACGCCAGGAGCAAAGTTGCCCCCAAGAGCCGCCAGCCAAAAGACCGGCAAGTGGGTCCAGTAATCGTGATGGAGATGCCGCCCTCGATCAATGAGGTAGAAATAGAGCATGTCGGCATCCGGAAAGATGCTGCCGACCACGAAGGGGGCGAACAAGAGACGGCGGCGCGCTTGGGCCGCCCTCCGGGTTAGCAGGCATGCGCCGAGATAACCCGCGGGAAGGTGGGCAATGAACGATATTGGGGATTTTTTGGGGGGGCCTCACCCTAAAGGATTGCTCCAAGGAGGTCCACAACGAAATCCACCCTCTCCCCCCTGGACTTCAACTGATAAGCAGCAGCCGCGCCGGCTGCCCCGGCTCGATCACCGGTGCACGATGGATGCAAGGCGGCACGGGGCTTTCAGGATGGGCAATGGCGATACGCCACAGGTTACCTATGCCGAAGAAGTAAGGTTGGGCCTCCGGCAGTGGCGCGTAGTGCAGGTTGAAACAGTTATCGCTGAGGAACTCCTCAAATTCCTCGTCATCCTCGCCACCATACAGTTCCAGCAGTTCCGCGCGGATCTCCGGCACATCCACCTTGAGCACGGCCTCTTCATTGAGCAATCCTTCCGAGGCCGTGTGGTTGTAACTGCACAGGTAGGTATCCGCCTCCACCGGTGCGCTGTCGACGTGGAAGGAGTACACATCCGTGATCACCGGGCCGCCTTCCTCATCTCGTGGATAGCCGTGAATGCAATCCAGCACGGGTGAGAGACCATGATCCGCCAAAGCCTTGCGATCCGCCAGCAGG
This sequence comes from Verrucomicrobium sp. BvORR106, assembly GCF_000739655.1. Lineage (GTDB taxonomy): Bacteria > Verrucomicrobiota > Verrucomicrobiia > Verrucomicrobiales > Verrucomicrobiaceae > Verrucomicrobium. The sequence continues at coordinate 146,738 of NZ_BATR01000191.1, forward strand.
ATGTCCCTTGCGGCCTGCCCGGCCGGACTCAGTACCAGGCCGCTGAGGGTGGCTTCATCCAGTGCGAGGCGCCCTTCCTTCACGTCAAACTGGGCCACAATCTCATCGAAGTCACCCGGCAGGGTTCTCGCCCAGCAGAGCGCGTTGATGCCGTCCGCAAACTTGGTCGAAACGAGCTCCTCAAAGCTGTGTACGTACTTGATGCGGGGACAATCTGGCTGGGGAGGGCTTGAGGACATGTGAAGGAGGCGGGGGCCAGAATAGGACCACACCCAGCAACGACGTCAAGAGGGTGCCCCTGCCGCATAGTTCCACTCAGCGGGAAGCAGTTGCAGACATGCCGGACACTCATAGACCTCATCCTTGATGACGCAGGTCTGGAGACATCGGTGGCAGTAGCGGAATTCGAACGCGGCAGTGAATCCCTGAACACCCGGGAAACCTGCTGCTTTCAGGGCGAGATCGAGAGCAACCCATGCACTCGATTCAGGACAGTACCCGGTTGAGAGATTGGATGCCTCTTCGACCACCATGCCCCTCTTGGACCTGCGAAAGGCAATTTCACCCGCACATTCCACGGGCGAACCTCTGGCACAGGCGATGTGCTCAGAATGCCGGTCCGCGATGAACAAGTGATGCCCAGGCAGCACGGTGTAGGTAAAGACCTCTGAAGGGGTGCCGTGAGAAAAGTATCCCGCATCAAGCGCCCACTTCACCAAACCGTCCGCCGTGGTTACCTCATGCCTGGGAGTGGCCATGTTGACCTTCTCCTTGATGGCAGCGGGACCCACGTAAGGATAAATTCGCATGCAGAGAGCAGGTCTTCATGAAGCAGGCACTTCACCGGCAGGCTGCGATTTCAAGCGCTTCCTCTGCACCAAACATCCAATTAGCCCCGCCAAAAACAATGCAACGCCGACGATTCCAAAGCCAACCCCCACGGCGGTTGAGACCAGGGTTTCGCCGATAGCTGCACTCAACTGCTCGGGATCGCCGACTCCGTTGGCCCCCAAGACCTCAAAACTTTGGGTCATTCCCATTACCGTCCCCAGCATCCCGAGCACAGGTCCAGCCACCATGAGCAGACCGCCGATGGTCATCATCCATTTGAATGCGGGTTTCATCAGGGAATCACCATGCGCAATGAAGCATCAAGTGTCAATGCCAGCCCCAGCACTGGAGATTGCCAGGGAGGCGAGCAAGCCGTTCCAAAAACTCTCACCCACACACCCTTTGAATGACCTGCTCAATCTGATTAAACTCCATCTTTCCGCAAATGGCGGATGCGCCTGCTCTGACCAAAGCAGCATTGCCCTCGTCATGGGAGGAGACTGCCACGATGGTGACAGGGTCGCCCGACGCCCGGACTTTGCTGACGAGCGCATCGCCTTTTCCGTCATCGAGATCAAAGTCTACCAGCATCAAATCAAACGTCTCTACAGCTCGAGCTTCCAACGCTCTGGCTATGCTCGGCACTACGATGACATCATGCTGCGCAAGGAATAGACGAATGACATTCGCCGCAAAAACATCGTGGTTTTCGACATAGAGAATCTTCATCAGCTCTTGCCGGATTCAGAGGCAGAATCGCCGGCTGAACTGCGATAAACGCGGAGCAATTCGGTGACGAGAACCCCGTCAATCAGCATCCCCTCATAACAGGCGTCGTCGATCGACAGATGGGAACAGTTGGCGTTGCGGATGACGACGTGTGTCAGCGCCACATCTTCGAACCGCGCCTCTGAGAGATTGACATCGGTAAACTGGGCCCCGGCAAGGCGCACATCGCGAAACTGCGCCCCGCCAAGGTTGGTGTTGAGGAATTCAGCACTGGACAGGTCAGCGTTTTCAATCTTGGAGTTCACGGCGTAAACAGGGTGATGGAAGGTTCGGATTAAGTCTGCTCTTGAGTCTGGGATGGCGAGCTGCTTTCACGAAGGTCTTTTGAGAAGTACAACTTGGCGTGACCGCGCGAATCCCAGTCCGGGATCTGGCCGACGATACTGAAGCCATGCGCAAGGTAGAAGCGGGGTGCCTGATACTCCATGGTATCCACATACGCATGCCTGCAGCCCCGTGCGACAGCCTGTCTCTCTGCTTCCGCCAGCAGTGCCGCTCCAATGCCTTGCGACCGGCACTCGGGGCTGACCGCCATGATGGAAATGCGCAGCCAGGCCATCTGGGTCTCGGCAAGCAGCCCACCCACCACGCGGGCATCTCGACGGGCGAGAAGAACCAGGGCCCGAGCTTGATGCTCCGGCTGCTGAAGCTGCTCCATGAAATCCGGATTAGCCGTCCAGTTGTGTTCCCGGAGCCACTGGCGAACAAGATCACAGTCTGGCGCCGAAGAATCTGTCACAGGCGCGATTTCCAGTTTTTCGAATACCATGCTTCTGATCCTCGTTGGTAAATAGGGGCCTGCCACACACTGAGTTTCCCGACACTTTCACTGTAACTTCAGATGATCGTAATAAGGAGCCACTTCTGTCCGAAGGGTTCTCATGAGCCTCTCGAACTCTGAGGCGGTCATGCCGTCATTGGTCATCAAGTGACAAATGGACTCCATCCGACCGCGACGAAGCAGCAGCAACTGCACAGGCATCACCCCCGGCCTGGCATGGAGAGAGCCAATGTCCCGCCAGGGGAAAAATCGATCCCCGTAGCGCACTCCTTCCCGATTGATCACAAGTGGCAGCGTGCGGGACGTCAGGAAATAGCGGATCAAAACGACGCCAATGACGGTGAAGAGTCCAAGGACCGCAGTACAAATCACTCCCATGGCAAGTGCGCCAGAGGATGGGGTGGAGTGAACAAGCTCCCAAAGAAACTGAACGAACAACGGCGCGCAAACCGCCAGGAGAACCAGCCCAACTGCCACCACCGACTTCCTCCTATAGTGATATGCGGCCGTGTAGAAGACGACCGCGGCTTCTTCCACACGTGGATCGAGGGTGTCCATTTTCAGTGCCTATCAACGTCCATCTGCTGAGCCTTCTTTGTCCTCTTCACATGCTTGCTAAATTTTTGATGCGGAGGGAGCTCACATCAAGGAGCCGCTTCATGGGGAAGCGGCAACCGAGACCACTGAACCCACCGCAATCTTCCTGGCATCAACAGGCCAACTCACCCTGCGTTTTTGCTGTCCCGCTTGGCCTGCTGGCGTTGGGTGGTCGATTTGAGGTGCGCTTTGACGCGGGTGTCACTTCCTGCCAGCGCCACCTTGGTCTTCTTGATGCGTGCCTTGGTCGCCGTGGCTTTCGCTTTCGCCGTCGTACCTTTTTGGGCTTTCTTGGTTGCCATAGGATCAACAGGTTGAGATTCGCTTCCCTGGCTCCTCTGATTGGGTGATCCGATGGCCAGGCCCTTTCTCTGGGTTCCTAATTCAACTGACAGCGCCATGGTCCAAAATTTTCTCCGCGCCGTCAACGCCTTTGTCGCCCCTATCGTTTACGGTTCGCTTGATGTTCAATGAAACGTTCCGCCTGATCCTGCTCGGTTTCTGACGCTTCGGGGTGCTCGATCACCAGCCGCAGCAGATCCAGATAGAACTCGCGCTGACGGGGCTTGTTGGTCACATTCAGGATCCGGTTGACCATCCAGACGGAGAGAGGGGTCGGCTTGCGCCGGATGGATTCCACCAGCTCTGCCTCATAACGCCCCTCCATTTTTTCCAGAGTGTGAACCAGAGGGCCCGGAGACCCGAGATCTGACGCCGGCAAGCGCTCCATGAGCTCGAACATGGGGCGGATCGCTCGCTCGGGTTGCGGCAGTGCCATGAGCTCCTCCGTCAACGCATACAGCGTCCCGATACCATTCGAATCCCGGCGGATGCAGTCAAAGTCCTCATAGGTCAGTGCGTCAAACGCCTCGAGAATCTGTTCGAACGTGCGTGCCATGATGTCAGAACGGTGCGGAGGCAGGTCAAGACGGCTTCAATGGCTGGGTCGCCATGAAGGCTGCCAACGCCTTTAGCCGCTTCTGCGTTTCGATTCGCAGCGCGGCCAGCATGACCGGCTCAAGAACCCAGCGCAGCCATCCCGGCTTGGCGGTGAAGCGGAACTTGTAGGTGAGCAGGGAACCTTCCGGTGTGTCCACATGGCGGATGCTGGCAGCAAAGCTCTCGAAAAATGCCGGGCGGTTGATCATCTCCACCGCCGCAAGCGAGCCGGGAGCAAAAGAAACATAGCGGGTCTCGATGCCAATCCCTCCCAATCGCCGTTTGCCGACGCAAAGTGAGGAGGCCCCCTTTCCAGCCACCGTGTGCCCGCGCGTCAAAGCAGCACTGGAAAGGAGCGTGTCCCACTCCAGCCTCCGGGAATAGTCATGAAGCACGTTGAACACTTCCAGTGACGGGCGGCACATCGTGCAGGAGACGGATCCGGTGGGCATGGGGGTAAAGGAGACCTGGAACCTTCAACAAAGGCTCGCCGATGCGCAATGGTCACGTTCCGAAAAACTCAGTTCCCCACCATCCTTCCGTTCGCGAGTTGACTTGATCCGACCGCCTTCTCCTTTCGAGAGTTCCGAATCCGAATCCACGCCCATGGTTCTTTGCCGTCGGGCACAGACTCAGTCCCCCCTCACTTCTGTGCTTCTGCAGGAGTCATCAATCGTCTTCGAGGCGCTGCTGCGGCCTTGTCCGTACGACGGGGGTACTTGGGATCTTTGGACCATCCTGCCAAGGTCTCGCCCTTTTCTGTCGTGCGCAGTTCGATGCCGTAGCGCTCCAGCAATATGCTTTGAATGTGGTCTGCTGCGTCCGATTTGGAGAGCGGCTTGTAATCCCCCACTGAGACCACCGCTTGCAAATCCAATGAAGCATAGACTGGTCGGGCGGTGAGCTTCTCATAGAATTGCAGCACATCCCGCAACTCGGTCTCGACGAATTGCATGCGCACATCTGCCGGATTCTGAGCCACACAGAATGCTGGTAGCGACAGGGCGATGAGCACGAGGGCAAGATGTTTCATGGAAGCTGTTGCAGGTTATGTGAAACTTTACAGGTGCTCCGCCGCAACCGAATCTCCCTTTGGGATTTCACCCGTGGTCACGCGAGCTTAAAAGGAATGTTGTGATCCTTCACAAGAGTCTTTAGCTGGCCAATTTCTTCTTGGTTCTTGAAGGCTGTCCTGGGAATCCAATGGGCCAATCTTGGTTGAGGAAAGAGCAGGAATCCCTTTTTGGTTTCCCGCACCAGGATCAGCTTGCTCCACACAAACTCACTCCTCGCCCCCACCGTTTCACTCACAAGTTTTTCCTCATCAAATGTCCATTGGATGGTCTGCCCAATTGCAGGAAAACTCTTGGCCCTTTGCATGATCAAAAGCCTCGTGAGGAGCGGAACACTGAGCATGAACAGCCCAAACACGAGCGTTCCGAGCCCTGCAGAAAACCGCGACTCCTGATACATCATCCAGATGGCCGTCAAGACTGCAAAGAAGCCAATAGCAGGCAACATCCAGCGAGAGGACGTAACCGCTTTGGTGACCTCGACTGTGGAGTCGACGGCCATTTGTTTCGTGAAAAGAAATTCAATGGTCAGCATGAGTCGGCTTTGGCTGTTCACCCACCTCTTACACCAACCTCCTTCCGCGGGCAAATGACAGTCACCGAAGCCATCGACCCGTGATGGTCAAAACCAAAACGGGCAGACAGCCGAAGCCATCTGCCCGCAAGCACCACGAAACTCCATTGAAGTTTCGTGTTTGAATTTTGAAGTTTACCCGCCGTTTACTTCTTCTTCGCAGCCTTCTTGGCCTTGGGAGCCTTCGCTACCGTCGCCGCCTTCTTCGGAGCCTGCGCATTCACCTCGGCCTCCACGGTGGCCCCCACCTTGAGGCGCAGGCCGTTCAGGCGGATGAAGCCGGTGGCGTCGTCCTGGTTGTAGGCCTTGGTCGGGTCCGCTTCCATCGTGGCGATGTGCGGGTTGTACAGGCTGTAGGCGGACTTGCGGCCGGCAGCGTAGATGCCGCCCTTGTAGAGCTTCACACGCACCGTGCCGGACACGTTCTTCTGGCTCTCCGTCACCAGGGCCTGGAGGGCGAGGCGCTCCGGAGCGTACCAGAAGCCGTTGTACACCAGGGTGGCGTACTTCGGAATGAGGCTGTCACGCAGGTGCATGACTTCGCGGTCCATGGTGAGGCTTTCGATCTGCCGATGGGCGAAGTGCAGGATGGCACCGCCGGGCGTCTCATACACGCCGCGGCTCTTCATACCGACGAAGCGGTTTTCCACCATGTCCACACGGCCCACGCCGTGCTTGCCGCCCAGCTTGTTGAGCGTCTTCATCACCTGGAGGGGGCTCAGTTCCTTGCCGTTCACGGCCACGCAATCACCCTTCACGAACTCCAGCGTCACATACTCCGCCTTGTCGGGAGCGTCTTCCGGAGCAACGGAGAGGGTGAACATGTCCTTGTTGGACGGGGCGAAGGCGTCGAACCAGGGGTCTTCCAGGATGCCGGCCTCAAAGCTGATGTGCAGCAGGTTGCGGTCGCTGGAGTAGGGCTTCTTCGCGCTAGCCTGCACCGGGATGTTCTTGTCTGCGCAATACTGAATCATCTCGGCACGGCCGGGGAAGGCGGTGCGGAAACGCTCGTCACGCCAGGGGGCGATGATTTCGATCTCGGGTGCCAGAGCGGCGGCGGTCAGTTCGAAACGGACCTGGTCGTTCCCCTTGCCAGTCGCACCGTGGGCGATGGCGGTGGCGCCTTCGGCCTGGGCGATCTCCACCATGCGCTTGGCAATCAGCGGGCGGGCAATGCTGGTGCCCAGGAAGTACTGGCCTTCATAGATGGCTCCGGCCTGCATCATCGGGTAGATGAAATCACGGGCAAACTCCTCCTGGAGGTCGTCGATGTAGATCTTGGAGGCGCCGGTCTTCTTGGCCTTCGCGTTCAGCCCCTTCAGCTCGTCGTCCTGGCCGATGTTCGCGCAGAACGCGATGACTTCTGCGTCATAGGTGTCTTTGATCCAGGAGAGCAGGACGGAGGTGTCGAGACCGCCGGAGTAGGCCAGAACGATTTTCTTTTTCATGCTGAAGGGTTGGAGTGGAGCTGTCGGGGGAGTCGGTTTGAAATGAACCGCCAAACAAACACTGATTTGCCCCGTCATCAAGGGCGGACGCGGAGTCTGGCCAAAATGTCAACTGCCATGCCGTGCTCAGTCCCGCAGCGAACGCCAGGCCAGCCAGCCTGAGAACAGGCTGCAGGCAGCCAGCGGCAGAGCGCCCAGCCAGGCGGCCTCCCCACGCATGGGACCCCAGAGGGTCATCGCTTCCGCCTGTTGCCACCAGGAGCGCCAGGCTTCCAGCGTCACCAGCGCGCAGGCCCAGAATGCCAACCGCTCACCGCGCACGATGATGGCGTAAAACGCTACCGCGACGAACAAGAGCCAAAGCACGCCCCACACCGAGGCGGCCCCGCCCGCCACCGACATGAGCCAGGAAAACGGCACCAAGGCCACATTGACGAAAGGAAACTCAAACTCCACCTTGCCGTCGGTCCAGTGCAAAGCTCCTAAGACCGCGCCGGCAAAGTGGCCCGCCCAGCAACAAGAAGCGAACACGAGCGCACGCCCCCACACGGAGGTGATCCCCTCAAAGAAAACAGTGACTTGATCGATGGAGTGCCGCATCAAATCGCTTCGGGGAGAAGCGAGGGCCGGGCAAGCAGACTCTGGTAAATCTTTTGCTTTTTATCGACAGGGCGACACCGCGCGTCATGGTCATGCGATTGCTGCTTGGCATTTCCCAATTCCGGTCCATCGCTCAGTCCTGCCTCCATGCCCGATCTCCTCAGCCACACGCTTTTTGCCGGCCACCCCGAAGTACTGTGGCTGGCCATTATTGGAGCGCTCTGCATCGGCATGGCCAAGGCAGGACTGGCAGGCACGGGACTGGTCAGCGTTCTCCTCTTTGCCCAGGCGTTCGGGGCCAAGGCCTCCACCGGAGTGGTGCTGCCCATGCTCATCGCTGCGGACCTCATGGGCTACTACCTGCTGCGGGGCAGCGGGAAGTGGCGGCAGATCATCCCGCTAGTTCCCCCCGCCATCCTGGGGGTGGTCATCGGCTGGTGGCTGCTGGACCTGCTGGACAATGCCACCGCCCGCCTGGCCATCGGCTGGCTCATCATCGCATTGCTGGCAGTGAAGCTAGTGCTGGACTGGAAGCGGGACCAACTGGCCGAACTGCACAAGCACCCCGTTTTCACCGCCATCTTGGGAATTGCCGCTGGCATCGCCACCATGCTGGCCAACGCCGCCGGGCCTGTGATGACCGTATACCTGCTGGCGCAGCGTTTTGAGAAGAGCGAGTACCTGGGCATTTTCAGCCGCTTCTTCCTCTTCATCAATCTGGTCAAGGTGCCCTTCAGCGCCCAGATCGGCCTCATCACCGGCCCCACCCTGCTGACCAATCTCTGCCTGCTGCCCGTCGTCTTCCTAGGTGCTGTGATCGGCTGGCGCATTGTGAAGATTCTGCCCCAGAAGATCTTCGAGTGGGTGATGTTCGTCTTCGCGCTGGTGGCAGCCGTTCGGCTGGTGCTGGCGTAATCTCCCATGGGGGGTGACGCGGCAGCCCTACCCCCCACCGTTCCCGCCGATGTCACCTCAGCGGGCCTGTCCCGCAAAGAGGCCTCACGTTCCAGTCTTGTAAGCCCGGCGAACCACGTCCAAAATAGCCCCAGGTTCGCTATTCCCCTGCTCACCATGTCTTCCCGTCCTGCGCCCCCCCATGAGCCTGTCCTGCCCGCCGCCCAGCCGCCGGAGGAGCACACCGGCATCCATGTCGGCAGTCCCTCTCATGCTGCAGCAGGGCTCCCTGCGGTTCTGTCCTCCTTGAACCACGTCTTCGGCCAGGCCGGCGTGGTGCGTGGGACTGAAGCGCTGCTCAAGCTGAACCAGAAAAACGGCTTCGACTGCCCCAGCTGCGCCTGGCCGGATCCGGACGACCACCGGGCCCCTGCGGAGTTCTGTGAAAACGGTGCCAAGGCCATCGCCGCCGAGGCCACCACGCGGAAGGCCACCCGGGACTTCTTTGCCCGCTACAGCATCACGGAACTGGCGGCCGAGTCAGACTACTGGCTGGAGCAGCAGGGACGTCTGGTGGAGCCGATGCTTCTGGAAGCTGGCGGCACACACTACAAGCCCGTCTCTTGGGATCAGGCATTCCAGATCATCTCCACAGAGCTGAATCAGCTCCCGTCTCCAGACGACGGTGTCTTCTACACCAGCGGCCGCGCCAGCAATGAAGCCGCCTTCCTCTACCAGCTGTTCGTCCGCCAGTTCGGCACGAACAACCTGCCCGACTGCTCCAACATGTGCCATGAGTCCAGCGGCTGCGCCTTGAAGGCCACAGTGGGCGTGGGAAAAGGGACTGTGCGTCTGGATGACTTCGCCCAAGCGGACACCATCCTGGTCGTGGGGCAGAACCCGGGCACAAACCATCCGCGGATGCTGAGCACCCTGCAGGCCGCCGTGCGGAAGGGGGCCAAGGTCATCGCGGTGAATCCCCTCATCGAGCCCGGGCTCCTGGGCTTCAAGCACCCGCAGGAGGTCAGCGGCATGATGGGCCTGTCCACCAAGCTCACCACCCAGTACCTGCAGGTGAAGGTGAATGGCGACATGGCGCTCTTCCGCGGCATCGCCAAGGCCCTCCTGGCGCTTGAGGAGGCCTCGCCTGGCAAGGTGCTCGACGACACCTTCCTCCGTCAGCACACCACAGGCTTCGCCGAGTACGCCACGCTGGTCCGCCAAACCTCGTGGTCAGAGATCGTGGACGGCAGCGGCATCGCGCAGGAGGAGATCGAGAAGCTCGCCCGTCAGCTCGCCGGCGGCCAGAAGCGCGTGATATCCTGCTGGGCCATGGGCCTCACCCAGCACCGGAATGCTGTCGCCACCATCCAGGAAGTGACCCATGTGCACCTCATGCTGGGCGCCCTGGGCCGACCTGGCGCGGGCCTGTGCCCCGTGCGCGGCCACAGCAACGTGCAGGGAGACCGCACCATGGGCATCTTCGAGAAGATGCCCGATGCCTTCCTCGACAAGCTGGGGCAGGTCTTTTCCTTTAACCCACCGCGCCACCACGGGTACGACGTGGTCATGGCGATCAAGGCCATGCACGAGAGCCCGGGCAAGGTCTTCATCGGCCTGGGTGGGAACTTCCTTTCGGCCACACCTGACACGGAATTCACCGCCACCGCTTTGAGGAATTGCCATCTCACCGCGCAGGTTTCCACCAAGCTCAACCGCAGCCACCTCATCACCGGGAAACGCGCCCTCATTCTGCCCTGCCTGGGCCGCTCGGAGATGGATTACCAGAGCGGTATGCCCCAGTTCGTGACCGTGGAGGATTCCATGAGCGTGGTTCACATGAGTCAGGGCAATCTGCGGCCCGCCAGCGACAAACTCCTGAGCGAGACCATGATCGTGGCCCGCATCGCCGAGGCCACCCTGGCCAAGCAGACCAGCGTGCCCTGGACTCAGCTTGCCTCCAACTACGACCTCATCCGCGAGAAGATCGAGGCTGTCATCCCCGGGTTCGAGAACTTTAACGAGCGCGTCCGCCGCCCCGGCGGATTCTACCTGCCCAACGGCGCACGCGAGCTCACCTTCGACACCCCGGCACGCAAGGCCACCTTCATCGCCAACGCCCTGCAATCCGTGCAGCCGGAGCCCGGCCAGTTTCTCCTGCAGACGCTGCGCAGCCATGACCAGTTCAACACCACCGTATACGGTCTGCATGATCGCTATCGCGGTATCAGCAACGAGCGCCGCATCATTTTCCTGAACCCGGAAGACCTGCGCGGCCTCGGCATCCTGCCGCTCCGCCCGGTGGATATCACCAGCCATTGGCAGGGGCAGACCCGCCTGGCGCGCAACTTCCTCGCCATCCCGTATGACATGCCCCGGGGCAGTGCTGCCGCTTATTTCCCAGAAGCCAATGTCCTGGTGCCGGTGGACAGTACAGCGGAGCAGAGCAACACGCCCACATCCAAGTCGGTGATCATCACCGTCGCCCCCGCTGCCTCCGCATGATCAAGTGGGGCATCGGTGTCCTGGTGCTCGGAGCGCTGGTCTGGTATCAGACCACCCGAGCCCCCGTCACCCACGCCCCGGGAGTGCTCGTGCCCAGGGAGCCGGAACAGATCGCCCTCACGAAGGAGGAGCCCCCCATCCTGATTCAGGGTTGGACCCTGAAACCCCTCGCCTGGTTTGACATCCAGGCCCGGGTCTTGGCCAAGGAGCGCTACACCGGCGACTCCCCCGCCCTGCTCGCCCCCTACGACCTCGCCCTCGGCTGGGGCCCCATGTCTGACACCGCGGTGCTGGAGAAGCTCGACGTCTCCCAGAGCAACCGCTGCTACCACTGGCGCTACTGGGGCACCAGCCCCATCCCGGAGACGGAGATCACCCGCCACAGCGCCAACATGCACCTCATCCCCGCCACGCCTGCGGTCGCGGATGTCCTCGCCACTTTCCGCACCGGCTCCGTGGTGAAGCTTACCGGCTACCTCGTCGAGGCCACTCATCCCCAAGCCAGCCATCCCTGGCGCAGCTCGCTCACACGGGATGACACCGGACAGGGGGCCTGCGAGATCATCTACGTGAAGTTCGCACGGGAGCTCTCGGATAAGTAGACACGAAAACTGGAGAGAGATCCGTAGAGGGATGCCTTCGAAGTTAGGGCGACTGCTTCGATTGCCAGGTCAAGGTACTTGACCGGGATGCAATGCAAAATTTGTACGCTTGCAATTTCTTGTGGCACCCGCATCTCGCCCCCACACCCCCTATCCCGTCAGCCAGCCAGAGTGCCCTGCAGCCTGGGCCATTCAACATTCTTCTTTGCTAGATAAGGCCCCAGATCTCCCGGCTGCAGTTTGAGGTATTCTTCCATGCCTCTCACATCCTCGGGATTGCTGGTCCGCTTGATGTAGTAGAGGGTATGGTTGAACCCGTGGATCCGGTAGTCCGGATCAAACTTATCAGGAGGGTAGTATTGCGGCGGTGGGCAGGAGGCCTCCTCGCTCTCAAAGGCGCGGTGGCCCAAGACAGATGCCGGCGTAGGATCATCGTCATACACCCAGAGTCTGGCAAAAAATGCGGGCTCAAAGCCACTCACCTCATCCAAACTGACCAGCCCCCTCGACAGCACCGGCAGCACGCCAATGGTCCGATCACGGTAAAATCGGGCATAGCAATACTCATTGGCCCCTGTCGCGATGGCGACATAGTCCCCGGGTTTGGTTTTCCGCAATGTCGCTTTGGGTTTGCTGGCCATGGTGTCCGATCCCTATTTCCTGGCATCTCTGCCTGCAACTCATTTCGCGGACTGTCTCTCTTAAGATCCTGCGTACTGCACGCAACAGACCAATTCCATCCCGTGAGACGACTGGACGGGAGAAACTTGGCTTGAGCAGTGCCCAAGCTCTATTTCTCCCGCCCATCAACCGATCGTGATTACAAGCCGAAGCGTATCTTATCTGCGAGGGCAAGGCAGATCCAGCGACCCACTCTGGTTAAGTGTCTGTGCTGCCCGCAGGTAGTCATCCCGCATCCCGTTGGACGCACTGATCGGTGCAATTTGTCGCACGGCCTGTTCATTCAGCACCGCCCGGTCGTACCAGATCTGCTCTGCACCGCGAATCGCCTGGTACTCGATAGAGCCTCTGCCGATCGTGCTTTGGACATGGGCCACGACGTCTGCGCTATTGAAGTCGAGTCCCCGATGATGCCCCCCACCGAACCGATATTCGAGCACTTCTCTACCGCTGACAAGCCCAGGCATGCTGGCCCGGCCTGTATAAATCAGGTTCGTCCCCGGTATGGGGGCCTGGTAGATGATGTAGGTCCTCGGTCCCGGGTTGGTGTTGTGCACCAGCACCGGCACCTTGCCCGCCATGACGAAGAAGGTGTGAATGTTGGCCACACTCAGGTTGTATGTGGCGGATATTCTTTCCTCGATCTTCGTGTCCAGCACCCGGGAATCACCCCCGCTGGCATCAGCCAGGATGTCATTGGGTTGAAGGTTGCAGACCTTGATCCAACCGCGGTTTTTCGTCCAGAACGGGTGTCCCCCTGTCGCCTTCAGCCTGCCATCCGGCAGCCCATCCTGGTCCTTGTCCACCCGCACTTCGTACAGGTGATCTGACCAGTTTTGATGCAGTGCCAGCACTCTCTGGGGTGCCGCAGCCCGTTCGTCTTCCGGATCATCGGCCATGATCCAGTCTCCCTCCCGGATAGTTTCCACAGGGCGGGTTGAGCCATCACCCATCAGTACCGGAGTGCCCGGGGCAAAGCAGTAGCCCGGCAGGCCACCACCCGTGTGCATCTTCCTTTCCACGATGGCGCTGACGATGGCCGGTATCACATATCCAGCGCGATACTCCCAGCTGGCATCCTGTCCGCCAGACGCCTCTTTCAGGACAAACTGGATGTCCGCGCCCACGTTGCGATTTCCCTCATAGACATCGAACCCGTAGTTGGAGATCGTATCGGCAAAGCCGTTGCGAGTGGAGCCGTAGATGTCATCCGCCAGATCCCTGTCATAGACGGACGTGAGCTGGTATCCCACCTCAGACGTGAAGCCCGCCATACGGTGATATCCCGTGCCGTACAGGTCCTCCGCCAGATCATTGTCAAAGACTGTGACTGCGGCATAACCCAAGGTATGGCCGATCGTCTCTGCACCCTCCCAGAATCCAACAGCGAGATCCTTCGTACCGCCCCACAGCCCGCTAAAGAAGCCCGTCTTGGGCTGTGCGGCTGGCGGCACCGCCGACTGCGCACTGCCGACGCTACTGCTGCCGCCACTGTTCCAGGACTCGCTGTAGATGCCATAGGACGTACCCAGCACCGGAGAGCTCCAGATGTTGATGGCGCTTCTGCCTTGTGGATCCACGAAGTTGATGGGGTCGCCACCCGCATAGTCGTAGAGAGACATACTCGCCTCATGCCCCATGGGATCCGTGGAGAGGAACCGCCCGCTTGCAGACTCATAGTACCGCGCTCCCATGTGATAGAAGCCCGTCACATCCTGCCTCTTCCCACGCCAGCCAAACGCGCGCCACACGCTCAAGCCATCCGGTATGGATGGGCTCCACGAACCAGACAACGGTCCATACCCGCCGAAGCGTGCATCATTCCATTCGAACGTCAGAGTCCCGCCAGCGGCCGCACTCAGCGTGGCCGCCCTGGCAAAGCCCACGATGTGGCCGTAGGCATCATCCACCGTGCCCACCGCTTGGGCATTGGCCTCATTGACCAGAGCCTCCAGTCCGCCCATGCCTACCAGGCCGCCGTAGCCGCCGCTCAAGTCAGGGCCGTGAACCTTCCACCAGCGCTCCCTGACCGCAGCGCCGCCAGAGCCTCGTATTACCTCGATCCCGACTTCCAGGAACTCAACCAGTGGATCGTACCATGAGCGCTCCGTCACCTGCGCCGTGCTTTGATACAGGTTGCCACGCTTCGGCACATACTTGGTCTGCAGCCTGCGGCCAAAGCCATCATACACCGCCGTCCATTCGTAGCCAAAGCCGCCAAACTCCTCCTGCACCACCTTCACCAGACGGCCAAACCCGTCCCAAGTGAGGCTCTGCGAACGGCCGTTCTGGGCAAAGCCCCCCGCGATGTGTCGCTGGGTCACATTGCCATCGTCATCAAAGAGGTTCTCCACGCCAAAATGCCGTACCCCCAGGTTAAACGTCGCATTCGCCTGGGCGCTAAACAGCCCGCTGGGGTGGTTCCCCTTGGCCAGCAGATTGTAGCCGCCCGCCGGCATCCACATCTGCCTGCTCCACGCTCCGCTGGTGAACCGGGTCGCCGCCGCATGCTGTACTTCGCTCAACTCACTCTTGGTGTTCACCACCAGCTCCACGTTCTTCGCCCCCTTGGCCGTTCCCTGCGCGGTCAGCCCCAGGGTTTCGAAGCCGCTCACTTCCCGCGTCACGCGGCCCAGGGCATTGAGGCCGGCACCGCCCTCCATCCCGGCATCATTTACCAGGAACAACTGGCTGCCCGTGCTGCCAGACGGAGCCGGCGTTTCACGCCCGGTGTAGATCCCCAGACCGCCCGGCTGGCCGTAGTCATGCTCGTGCAGTTGGGTCCTCGCACTCTGGCCGTCACCGGGCACCCAGCTCTCGCTGATCAACTGGCGCCGCTGGGCACTGTATTGGTAGTTTCTCGCATCCTGCCAGGTGGCCGTGCCCGTGCCGTCGTTCGCTGTCAGTCGGGTGGCGGCGTAGCTGGCTTGACGACTGTCGGAGGTCCACGAGATGGCCTCTGCCACCACGTCCACGCTGCGCCCCGTCAGACGCGTCTGCGCCGCCAGCACCCGACCGCGGTTGTCCCGGCCGCCACTGCCCGGCACTGTGTAGGTGCGGAAGGGGTTGCTGCGAGTCTTGAGCAGGCCGCTGTCGCCATAGGTGTAATTGAAGGTGCCACCCCCAAGGGTCACCTGCGCCAGCAGGCCATCCGCACGGTAGCCAAAGCCCCAACTGCCCCCGGCGCCGCTTCCCAGGGCTGAGACATCCCCTCCCCGGGCCAGACCGTTGCGACGTCCGGAGCCGTCATAAGTGTTGGTGAGATGGGAGACCACCACGCCATCCAGCTTGGTCTT
Source organism: Verrucomicrobium sp. BvORR106 (assembly GCF_000739655.1). Lineage (GTDB taxonomy): Bacteria > Verrucomicrobiota > Verrucomicrobiia > Verrucomicrobiales > Verrucomicrobiaceae > Verrucomicrobium. The sequence continues at coordinate 162,348 of NZ_BATR01000191.1, forward strand.
CTCGTACTCCAGATGCCCCTGCCCGTCATAGGCGCGCAGGATCTCCGTGACCCCGGCTGCTGTTGTTTCCTTGACATGGGTCACCTGCCCCCGCAGATCATAGGCCAGCATCTCCCGCTTCACATAGGTCGGGCTCCCCACCGTGCCCACCGTCGTAGCCAGGATCCTCTGCCAGTCATCATACGTGCTGGTGTGCACCAGGCCACGCGGATCAGTGAACTGCTTGAGCATCCCCTTCTCCTTGCCCGCCGTGTAGAACTGGTAGGTGTGGTAGCGCCGGCTCTGCACGCCCCCACTCCCCTCCAGGTAGCTTTCCGCAGGGCGCCCTGCCGCATCCAACGTCGCCACTTCCTTCAGCCCTTGAGGCATGAGGCGCTCCACCTTCTGCCCGCCCCCGCCCAGGTTCGTGTAAACATACTGGGTGGCAGCCCCGTCTGGCAGCAGCGTCAGAGCCATCCGGTTCATCCCGTCGTAGCTCGTCTTCGTCGTCTGCCCAGATTCGTCTGTGACCGCGGCTGCATTCCCCGCTGCATCATACTCCGTGCGTGCGTAGGTTCCGTCTGCGTTTTTGACAAGGACCGTCCTGCCCGCCGTGTCTGTCCAGGTTGACTGGGTCAGTTGCTCCCCTCCTGAGCCAGTGGTGGACGTCACTTGGTGGGAGTCCAGGCTGTAGGTCGAGACAGACTGAGTGATGATGGTGTTTGCAGCATTCCTCACGGTCACGCTCACCTTCCTCCCCAGTGCATCGCAGATCGTTTCCGTGCTCTCGCCCAGGCTGCTCACCGCCTTGTTCTTCAGACCGGCGGCGTCATAGGACACGGTGGTGGATTGAGCGGCACTCGTGGCACCAGAGGCTGGCAGCACCGTCGTCATGGCGCGATCCAGCTTGTCGAACGTGCTCGTGGTCACATGCCCGACAAAGTTCGTCGAGCTGACCACGTTCCCCCTGCGATCCGCCGTCGTGACCTCACTGCCCTGCGTTTGCGCGCTGGCATTTTTGAGGGTCTTCGTCGTGGTGCGAGTCGCGTCGTTGTAGGCATACTCGTGGTACTGGTGCTCGCTCACGGGCTCCCGCTTGATCCTCCCGTCCAGATAGTAGCGCCACTCCAGCTCCGTCCCGTCCGGATTGATCTGCCGTCTTGGTCTCGCATCAGAGGTGAAGAACTTCTGCGTGACCCCTCCGCGGGAATCCGTCTGCGTCACCTTCAGCAACGCATCATCATAGGCAGTCGTCTCCGTTGCCAGCAGGGTTCCGCCATTCTGCCAGTCACCCTGGTAGGCCTCCGTGAGGATCTTGCGGCCAATGCCGTCGTAGCCCGCCTTCCCCGTATGCCCACGGGGGTCCATGATCTTGATGAGATCGCCAAAGAGGTTGTAGAAATACTTCGTCGTGGCGTACTGCTCCACTCCCGGCACAGCCTCCACTCCCGTGCCGTCCGCCTTCGCCCGGGAGCGCCAGGACACCTGCTCCACCTTGCGTCCCGCGCCATCGTACCGGGTGTAGGTGTAGTCCTCCGGGTTGGTCTTTGAACCATCCGTCCACTCCACCTCCCCGGTCAGGTTGTAGTAGGTGTAGTTCCAGCCCAACTGCGTGCCGGACTCGTTCAGATTCTCGACCCACAAGCGGCGGCCCATGTCATCATAGGCATAGCGGTTCACCTTCTTGGCCACCACACCATCCATCACCCGCTCCTCCACCAGCTCGCCCCGCAGATTGTGGGAGTACTCGATGACCAGGTCAGGGTAGTTTGTCTGATCCACCTGGCCGCTGTAGCCCGTTCTCTTGGTGATGAACCCACGTGCATCCTGCTGATACACCGTCACCGCCTCTTCCGCTGTGCCCTCGGCCATCTTGGTCGTGTAGACCATGCCCTTGCAGAACGGTACCTGGGCTTGATTGGAAGGGTTGCTGAAGGCATCCTGATAGCTCGTGGTGGATGCCTTTAGCACCGTGCCAGAGGCATCCTGGTTCTCCACCCGGGTCACTGCATAGGGTCGCGCCGCATCCTGGTAGTAGTACCGGGTGCGCCTGCCCGTGGCCAGACCCGTGGTGGGATTCGGATGGGTGATCAACTCCGGAAGGTGCAGGCTGTTGTAGATGGCGGTCGTCACTGCCACATCCGTAGAAACGCCATCACCGTCAAGGTCCCCCTTCACACGGATCTCCGTCGCATCGCCGCCGCTGTTATAGCCAAACTCCGTGCGCACTCCCCCACGGTTTTGCAGCGATTTCAAGGCACCCGCAAACGCCCCCGGCACCCCGTTGGTCACATCCAGTGCCGTGTACCACTCCTGCTCCATCTTCGGATTTGTGCCCGTACCCGTCGCGGCATTCGTCACCGTGCTCACCGGGTCAAAGACCTTGGTCAGCCGGTTGTTGGTGTAGTAGTAGATGGTCTTGCGGTTGTACGCGTCCAGGATCTCCGTCCGGCCGGTCGTCATCCCGTTCGCATCCTCACTGTTGAAGTAGCTGTAGGTGGCATTGCGCACCGCCTCATAGGACTCCGCGGCAGGCAAGGCCTGGTTGTTTCCTCCACTGTGCTTGCCCACCGTCGCCCGCTGCTGCACCACACGCCGCAGGTGCGATGTCTTGCCGATCTTGTCGCTCCCGGCACCGATGGCATTCCCCTCCAGGTCCAGGTCGCCCTGCACATAGAGCTGGTAGTCGCTCTCCACCGTCCGGCCGCCAGGACGGATCTCCTTCTTGATCAGGTGGGTGGACGACCATGCCGTGTTGCTGGTGCTCCCCACCTTGCTCTGCTCATGGAGGTAGTCGTATCGAACCCACGCGTTGTCCGGCAGCGTCACCTCCACCAGGTCACCAGAGCCGTCATACCGGTAGGAGATGCGCCGCCCGTCCCCTGTATAGATCTCCACAATGTGACCATACACATCGTACTTGAACCCGTAATAGTTGCCATTGCTGGCCTGCACCCGCGCCAGCTCACCGTAAGAGGAATTTGACGTCGCCACATACCACGGATCCCCCGAAACCCCGTCGCCAAAGAACTTGAAATCGAGGTAGTTGCCAGCCGAGTCTGTCCAGCGCTTCAGATACGGCCGTTCGCGGCTGATGGCAGGGCTGGCGCCAAAGACGGGATAGCTCCGCTTCTCATAGACCCGCGTGCTCCCATCTGCCCCATACAACGTGTACGTGACCACACCGCCCGGGCTAGTGCGCAGGATCCGGTTTCGGAAGAGATTGCGTACAGATCCCAGCTCCAGCCCGTCACCGTTGGTGAGATGGGGGTTGTCCTGGGCGCGCACCGTCCATTCCTCCTGCGCCAGGTTCGCCGTGTTTCTGGCATACACGATCACAGAGCCATCCAGCTCGGCCACCTGCAGCTTGTCAGTACCATCCACCGGCACCATGTAGGGGAAGTAGGACATCTTCCATCCGTAGCCAAAGTGACCGTACGCGCGGGACTGGCTGCTGTAGTTGCGCCGGATCTGGAGTGGGATCGGGCCCGGCAGGGTCAGATCCAGCTCATCCGCATACAGCTCCCCGGTGATGGAGTTTACCGGGTCCCCTACGAAGCCCCCGTAGCCAGACGACCCGTAGTAGTCACCAAAGGTGAGCGTGCTGCTCGTGTTGCCCAGCAGCATGCCGGTGCTGACGTTGCTCAGAAACTGGCTGCCGAGCGAGCCCGACGGCGTGCTGTACACATCGTAGTACCACGAACTGCTGCTGGAGAGGAAACCACCTGACGATCCCAACAGGCTGGCCACACTGGGTGTGGAGCTCATCGACCAGCTGTCCGAGAGAAAGCCATAGCTGGGCGTATAGGCAGGCTGGGGTGAGAAACTCAACGTGCCGCCGCTGGAGATGCTGATCGTGGAGTTGCCAAAGCTCAGGTTGGAGGATGAGTACGTGTTGGAGCCGCCGAACAGCCAGTTCGAAGCGCCACCATTGATGCGCCCGATCAAAGCCCCCGCCTGGCTCTTGCCAATGATGAGCGCCCCCATGCCCTTCCACTGTCCGGCCGCACCCGCCACCGGTCCGGGCGTGATGAAGACACGTGCCAGGTTCTTGTCCCACCCTGCAAAGGCCGCCTCCACGCTGGTCCACAGGCTGGGTGCCCAGTTCTGCAACGTCTTTGTCTGCGATTCAAAGGAGTACGTCTTCGTCTTCTCCGTCACGTAGTTGTCTGCCGTAAGCTCAACCACGTTGGTGTTCACGTTCCCATCCTGCTGCACCCGATGGATCAGATCCACCGTGGAGACTGCATCACTGTCCTCCACCTTGATGTATTGTTTGATGGTGTGGTGCTCCAGAGCAGAGATCTCTGCGATGAACAGGTTCGTCATGAAGTCCGCCCCCGTGATCATCCCCTGGCCGCCCGCATCTGGTCGCAAGTCCCCATAGCCGGCCCAGGCCGTGCGGCTGAAGTTCATATCCACGACCGGGTACACCAGATTGGGCCGCTTGGCCGCCTGGTTGGGCACCGTCACCATGATCGGGTCACGTGTTCCATTCAGCTCCGCCCCCAGCTGGGCAAACCCGTGGGCGCGCATCGACACCGCATGAACCTTGAACGTGTCCTTCAGCGTTTCAAATGAGCGGGACACACGTTGATAGTAAGACATGCCCATCAGATAGGCCATGGTGCCCTGGATCAGGTCGTAGTCCGGATTGATGCTGGAATTCGCAGCCCGTTCCTGCTCATGCTTCCAGAACGGCTCCAGGTGAACCTTCAGCATCCGGTCCGTCACCCTGCCCGTGTTCAGACAGAAGGCATTCAGATCGCCCAGATTGAAATAAGAAGTCGTCGCGCTACCAGCTTGAGCCGTCTGGTTGGGACCAAAGTCCAGGTTCGTGATGCCTGCGAAGTGGCTCCAGCCGCCCAGCAGATTTTGATCCGCAACACCCACCGGTCCGCCATAGTTGCGCTGGCGGTGGTAGGTGACCTTGAAGCTGAACTGGTCATCCACCGTGCTGACATGCTGCGTCGTCACCTGCTTCTTGCGCAGATACGCATCCGTCCCGTAGGTGTAGTTGCCCGTGCCGGAGTCCGGATTCTCCAGGTCGAACGGCTGCATGGTGAAGGTCATGTCATAATTGCCCGCCTGGGCCCGGGGAGCAATGCTCACCACCGCCCGCCGGTTGTGCATGTCCATGATCCGCACCCCATTGATGACCGCCTTGTTCGTGGGAAACTGCACGCTGGCGATCTCAATGTCCACTGTGTCAAACCTCGAACCATCCGCACTCACGCGGTCGCTCTGCGTGTACGTCCCCGTGGTCGTGTTGAACTGCGTGGGCTGCGGGAACTCCTTCCACTGCACGCGGTTGAACTTCCGGTTGCGGAAGCGCACCCCCAGGCTGTCCTTCGCCAGCCCCGGCCAGTTCTGCTGCAGGCCCTTGTCCAGATCCTTCAGAAAGATGTTCCCCGGCGTGCGGTCCTCCGCATCCAGCGTCCAGAGTGGGTCATTGGCCTCCGCCTTCAGGTACTTGCGCACCCACTCACGGATACTCTTCGTCCCACTCGGCAGATACCCTTCCACGGCCAGCCCTTCCACCACCTCCGTGTC
>NZ_BATR01000190.1 GCF_000739655.1 Verrucomicrobium sp. BvORR106
GGCCTATGCGGCCATCCTCACGGTGCGACCGGAGATCACGGCCTCTCAAGTCCTGGACGGTCCCATGGACAACCGCCGCGTCATGATCGGCGGGGAAGAAGGCCTGCTGGGCGAATGGGCCGCGGAAACAACCACCCTTCGCTATGAAGGCTACCTCCCGGCTCTCGACGGCCTACGTCGAGGCAAAACGGGAGCCACCGTGCGCCTGGCCATGGAAGCGGGCCTCCGGGAGGTGCAGACACATTTGCAAGACTGCGGGTTCACGTCCCCTCTTCAGGAATACCCATCCGTGGTACTAGGCAACAGCCCCGTGCGGCTCATGGACCTGGCGCGTGCCTATGTGGCTCTCACGAGCTCGGGCGATCTGCCCCCGGCCATGCCCCTCGTCACCGCAGCCATCTCCGAGCGCGGCACCCACCAGCCCACAGCGGCGAGCGCCAGCAAAACGTCCCCTTTGGCCCCGGCGGCGGCAGACCAGATCCGCAAGATCCTGGTGCAGCATCTGCTCCGCCCCGAATTCCAGACCGACCTTCAGGCTCGCCATTTGGAGGGAAAAGGACTCGCAGGCTGGGGCGGCACCGCTCACGGCTTTACGGATGCCTGGTTCATCGGCGGCGACCGCCACCGCACCTGCGCCGTCTGGATCGGGTACGATGAAACACAAACCCTCGGGCCGGAGGCCTGGTCCAGGACCGTCGCCTTTCCACTCTGGGCCGAGGTCATGGCCGCTGCCGCTGCCGGACAGGCAGAGGGCTGGCCCGCAGATCCGGAGGCCCCGTCTCCGTCGCCAGCCCCCCTGTCACGTATCGACCTGGCCCAAGAGGTAGCCCCCTTGAAAGCCTTACAGGCCACATCACCCACACCGCCTCCCCCATCGGCCGAAGCACGCCCCATTCAGCCAAAAGAACCAGCCCTCGCAGGGCGCGATCCCTACCAGGCGTACACCCGCACTGAATCAAGCGCTCCTTAAGAAGAGGCACGTGTTGAGGGAAACAGGTGCAGAGGACCGCAGCAGCTGGGGGCACCAAGGGCTTGCGACATCGCAAGATGCCCAAGCCCCCCCCCTACTCCATCACTCCATCACTCCATCACTCCACTACCCACGCACTAAGCACTAAGCACTAAGCACTAAGCACACCTACATCCAGCATGTGCTCCACCTGTTCATTCCTGAACTGCTGGGTATAGAGCGCATGGTAATGCCCGCGAGCGACCATGAGTTCGTCATGCGTGCCGCTTTCCAGGATGCGGCCTTTCTCGATGACAAGGATGCGGTCCGCCCCGCGGATCGTGGAAAGCCGGTGGGCAATCACGAAGCTGATGCGGCCGTGGAAGATCGCCTTGAGCCCCTGCTGGATGAGTTGCTCTGTCTCCGTATCGATGGATGAGGTGGCCTCGTCCATGATGAAGATGCGCGGATCGGCTAGGAGCGCTCGCGCGAAGGACACGAGCTGCTTCTGACCGGTGGAAAGGCGATTGCCGCCCTCGCCCACATCAGTGTCATATCCCTTTTCCAGCGCCCGGATGAAGCTGTCCGCATTCACACTGCGGGCGGCGGCTTCCACCTCGGCATCGGTCGCATCCAGCCGGCCATAGCGGATGTTCTCCCGCACGCTGCCACTGAACAAGTGCGGCCCCTGGAGCACGATGCCCAGGTTGGAATGATACCACTCCAGGCTGCGGTCGCGGAGATCCCGCCCGTTCACCAGGATGCGTCCGCCAGTTGGCTCATAGAATCGCGCCGCGAGGTTCACGATGGTGCTCTTGCCCCCACCGCTTGCCCCCACCAGAGCAATGGTTTGACCAGCTTCCACCTTGAGGTTGAAGTCTTTCAATACCGGCTCCCCGGTCTGGTAGGAGAAGTCCACATGGTCAAAGGCCACGCTGCGGATCTCGCGCTCGTAGCCATCCGGCGCCAGCTCCGCAGGCCGGTCGGCCCGGTCCCACAGGTGCAGTCGCGCGCACACTTCCTCGTGGTCGCGAATCTCCGGCATGGTGGCCAGCAGGCTCAGCACCCGCTCGCCCGCCGCCTGCGCGCCCTGCATCTGCACGAGCGTCTGCGCGATCTGGTTGATGGGGTTGAAGAACTGCCCGGCGTAGAAGATGAAGGCCACCAGGGTGCCCAGGCTCAGCGTGCCGCTCATCACATCCGCGCCACCTCGCCACAGGGCGATACCGGCCGCGACGCTGCCCAGAGTGAGCACGATGGGAATGTACACCGCCGACTGCAGGGCGTTCTGGATGGAAACGCCATACATGTGGGTGGATAATACCTCGAACTCCCGCTGGTTCTCATTCTCCCGCACCAGGGACTTCGTGGTCCGCAGCCCCTGCAGTTCCTCCGCGTAGGAGGCCGTGATCATGGAGTTGTACTTCCGCGTCTCGCGGGAGCTGAGCAGCAGCTTCTTCTGAAACACGGCACTCACCCACACCAGCGGCGGCACCACGGAGAGCACCAGCAGGCCCAGCAGCGGTTGCAGCACCACCATCACCACGGCGATCATGAACACCAGACACACCGCCCAGAGCACATCCAGCGTGCCCCACGCGATGATGCGGGCCAGCTTGTCGCAGTCGGAGGTCAACCGTGAGATCAACCAGCCGGTGGGCCGGTGGTCAAAGTAGGCAAACTCCAGTTCCTGGAGTTTCTTGAAGCACTCCTGTCGGATGTCGTGGCTCATGTTGTTGGAGAGCCCGCCCGCCGCGTTGATGAACATCCAGACTCCAATGGAGAGCGCCAGGGCGGCCACGAAGTACACGGTGGCGTAGGGCCACAGGTTCACCTGTTGCTGCTGGGCCACGGCATCCACCGTCCAGCGGGTGATGAGCGCGAAGCTGGCATCGCAGAGGGCGATGCCCACGGCGGCGATGGCTAGAGGAGTCAACAATTTCTTATACGGCAGGGCATGCCGGAACACGCGTCCCCAGAGCTTGAGATCAAGCTTTTCACTGAAGACATCTTCCTGAGGTTCGTTTTTCATCGGCTGGCAGGGACGGGAGTTGAGGCCGGGGTGGCAGAAGCATGGGCGGAGGCGGAGGCCAGGGCAGCACTGGCCGCAGGGGCGGCCGAGGTTGCAGCGACGGGCCGCTCGTTGTCGAGGATCTCTTGCTGGGCCGCGTTCTGGATGGTCCAGAGTCGTCGGTAGAGCCCCTCTTGTTTCAGAAGGTCCTCCGGCCGGCCTTCCTGGATGATCCGGCCCTTGTCGAGCACGATCACGCGGTCGGCATGTGCCAGGGTGGAGAGCCGGTGGGCGATGACCAGCGTGGTACGCTGGCCGTGGCGACTGCGCAGGGCATGCAGGATGTTCGTCTCTGTCTCCGCATCCACCGCGCTCAAGGCATCATCCAGCAACAGCACGGGCGTCTCCCGCAGCAGGGCACGAGCCAGGGCCACACGCTGACGCTGACCACCCGAGAGAGTGACCCCACGCTCACCCACCAGGGTGCCGTACTCAGCGGTGAAGGTGTTGATCGTATCGTGAATGTCTGCGAGTCGCGCCGCCTCCTGGATCTCCTCCTTGGCCGCGCCTTCGCGTCCCAGACGGATGTTTTCCCCAATCGTCTTGGAGAACAGGAAAGGCTCCTGCATCACCACGCTGAACTGGGAGCGCACCCACTGGCGGTCCAGGGTGGTGAGTTCCTGACCGTCCAGGCGGATCGAGCCGGAGCGGTAGTCATAGAGCCGCAGCAGCAGGTGCATGATGGTTGATTTCCCTGAACCCGAAGGCCCCAGGATCGCCAGAGTTTCACCTGGTCGCACCGTGAAGCTGATGCCATTGAGCGCCGCGCTCTTGCCGTCGTGGTCGAACACCAGATCCCGTGCCTCGATGCCACCCCGGAAAGGATTTGGATGCACTCCGGCAGGCTCCCGCTTGCTTTCCTCCGCCTCGCTCAGGATCTCGCCCATGCGGTTCAGCGCCACCGTGGCCTTGCCCAGGTCCGTGAGCGTGCGGCCCATCTGACGCACCGGCCAGAGGAGCATGTTCAGGAACATGATGAAGGCAAACAGCGTGCCCACCGAGAGCGTGCCCTGGGAGATGAACCAGGCCCCCGCAATGAGGACGATCCCCTGCTGGATCAGCACGATGAGGTCAGAGGTGGACCAATACCACGCCATGAGGCGCAACAGGCGCAGACTCCGATCCCGGTAGAGCTGGTTCGGCTTGGCGAACTTGTTGATCTCGAAGCTCTGCCTCCCAAAGGCCCGCACCACGCGCAGGCCGGTCAGGTTCTCCTGCACCACGCGTGTCACCTGTCCTTCCGCCTCATCCACCTCGCGGAACAGGTGTTTCACCCGGCCCACATAGATGTAGCCAAAGAGAACAATCGGCACCACAAGGACAAAGGAGATCGCCGTCATCCGGCCATCAAGCAACAGCATCAAGGGCAACGCCGTGAGCAGCAAGAGGATGGCATTGCTGATGTCCACCACCTGGGTGGAGAGGGCCATCCGCAGCGTCTCCACATCAGACGTGCAACGCTGGATCAGGTCACCCGTCTCGGCATGGTCATGGTACCGGGTCGGCAAGCGTTGCAGATGATCATAGAGCCGGTCCTTGAGCCGCCGGGCAATACCGTCCGAGGCCTGCGCGGCAAACCGCCCCTTCAGGTAGCTGAAGACACCCGCGAGCACCGTCAGCCCCACCATGACCAGCGCTGGCAGCCAGAGGTGATTGCGCACCAGATCCGCTCCCCCCATCCAGGACACCAATACCGAAGAGAGCACCGCTTCCGGTGCCGCCTTGGCCGGGGTCACTCCCGGCAGCACGCCGGAGGTCAGGGCAAAGTCGATCGTCGCACTGCCCACCAGCGGGATGAGGTAGTTGATCGCCGTGAAGACCAGCAACGCCGCAATGGCCATTGCATACTGGCTGCGGAACCCTTGCATGAGACTCCAGAGCAGGGCTGCGGGCCGATGCAACACAGCAGGCTTGGCCGGAGCCGCCGCAGGAGCAGGAGCAGCTGCGGCGGCGGATGTTGCCTCGGCCCCAGATTCAGACTTGGACTGGGACTTGGAACTCGAACCCGAATCCAAGTCCGGGCTGGTACACGAGTCTGGATCGGCGACCGGTTGCCCCCCTGTATCAGAGGCGGCTAGGTCAGATGGCGATGAATCACTGGATGAATTTCCCATGGGAGTGGAGAGCTATGGAAGAGCGTTGCAATGCGTGAGCAGGAACTGACGAACGAAGTCGGGAGACTGGGACGAAGACGGAAACAGACAGAGAGGCGAAGAGGCGGATTCTGATGGGGATGCCGAAAGAAGCTTTCGGAAGAGGAACACTGACAAAGGGGCACTGACCGATTTTGCGGCAGCGGGGGCGTTCCTTCCTAGACGAGATGCCTGCACTTTCGATCTGGTCCGGTCTGCCACCCGCTCACTGGCTTTGGTGGAGGAACTGGCTGGACGGATCTCGAAAAGGGAATCAAGTCAATCAGCGATCAGGCAGCTCTCCACCCCTGGATTGTTCCAGGAGACGCCGTAGTACGGGAAGAGCATCGCGTTCATAACGCCGCTAGATTGTCACGGGGAATTGAGACTGGCAAGAAGTTTTTGAGACCGACTGGGTGGACGGTGGTCGAGCAGGAGCTCTTCCCCCTCGCTGGAGGCCCCAAAACGCAGCACGCATTCAGGCGGCGACCCCAAAAATGAAAACGGGCTGGTTCTGCCTGCAGCAGATCCAGCCCTTCCTTCTTCACCGGAAGCTCTTCAGATGAAATTGGCACCCTTGGCCGGAGCGAGCGACCTCTCCCTCAATCCGGAGCGCGAATCTTTTGAAACAGCCCTCGGGTTCTAGATTAAACTACCGCAGTCGGGATCCACCGACCGACTATTCCAACTCAAACCTGATGGTGACACCGCCCTTTCCGACGGCAGCGGAGAGTCCCTCGGCATTGTCGATGTGCGCCAATCTTGTGTAACTGTAAGAAGTAGGGAAGGTCTGATAGAAGAGCACCAGGGTGTTTGAACTCCACAGCATCAGGTCACCCGCCCTGATTGTCCCCGGGTTCACGTCATTCGAAGGCAGGCGGGATGGAAGTCGAAAGAGCTTTTCGTTTCCGTTCAACTCAGTCATATCAAAGCTTGCAGGCAGCAGGGCCTTAAAAGCAGACGCAGCAGGGTTGTCGGCGAATGTGGCTGGAAAAGACTTCCCTCCGATCCAGATCTTCATGCGAGTTGCATTCACGTTTTTTCCAGCGCTGGATGTCTCACTCCGCGGCGCCATCTTAGCATCCGGCGGCGGGTCTCCTTGGCACACCGCTGGGACGCCAATGGATAGGAGCATTGTCGAGAGGACGGTGACGACTGGCAGTTTCATGCGATGGACTTGAGAATCCTGGCAGGGACACCGCCCACAATCGTGTTATCGGGAACGTCTTTGGTCACCACCGCACCGGCCGCGACGACGGCGTTTTCCCCGATGGTGACTCCCTGCATGACGGTGGCATTCGCGCCTATCCAGGCGTTTCTTTTGATGAGGACGGGTGCCGCGGTGAGAGAGTGCCGGTTTTCAGGAGATACAGGATGCCCCTCAGTGAGCAAGCTCACTCTTGGGGCGATAAAGACGTCGTCCTCAATCGTGATCCCTCCCAGATCGAGAAAGACGCAGTCAAAATTGATGAAGACGCGTTTCCCGATCTTGGTGTGCCTGCCGTAGTTGACATGGAAGGGTGGAAAGATCGCGGTGCTTGCGTCGATCTCGTTGCCTGTGATCTGGCTCAGAAGCTGGCGCGCCTCCGCAGAGTCTGCGGACTGGTTCAATCGCAGCAGCAACTTCCGCGTGGCAAAGGAGGCGTCCATGAGCTTGCCGAATTCGGGATCATCAGCGGGAATGGTTTCGCCGTTCCGAAGCCGCGCAAAAACATCGGTCGGTAGTTTCATGCGTTAAGGAAGGGTTAAGGCCGGGGGCTCGACTATCGCCGACACTGTTCATCGCTGACCTTTTCCATCCACTCCACCACCTTGCCCTCCAGTGCTTCATTGATGGCGGTGTGGCTCATGGCGACGCTGGCACTGGCACCGTGCCAGTGCCGCACCCCGGGCGGGAACCAGACCACATCGCCGGGGTGGATCTCCTCCACGGGCCCGCCTTCGCACTGCGCCCAGCCCAATCCAGAGATGACAACAATGGTCTGGCCGAGCGGGTGGGTGTGCCAGGCCGTGCGTGCGCCGGGCTCGAAGGTGACCGTGGCCGCAGAGGTCCTGGCGGGCGATTCGGGCTGGAACAACATGTCAATGCGCACCGCTCCCGTGAACCACTCAGCGGGGCCTTTGTTGGATGGGCGCGATCCATTACGGCTGATTTTCATGGTGGAATCCTCTGCTTGGGTGGGTGTGCTTTTGGGCGCCGGAAGGATGCTGGCCTGCAAGCTTGAGACCACGTGCATCCCGAATGCTCCCAGAAACTGCCGTCGAGGCATCATTTCAAGTTCGCAGTAAAGAACTCTCCGATCCTGTCAAAGGGGATCACCTTCACCTGGTCATACAGATCAACGTGGTTCGCCTCTTTGACGATGAGAAGTTCCTTCGGCTTCGCCGCCGCCTCATAGGCAGTCTCGCTAAAGTAGCGCGAATGAGCCTTTTCCCCATGTACAAAGAGGATCGGACGGGGCGATATTTCCTTGATGTAGGTCAGTATCGGCATGTTCATGAAGGACAGCGGATTCGTGATCGTCCATGAGCTGTTTGAATTGATCGCGCGGGGGTGGAATCCGCGTGGCGTCTTGTAGTAGTCGGCATAGTCCACCATGAACTGCGGCTCCCCCCCTTTCAGCACATTGAAGAGAGGGCCCAGCTCCGGCTCTCCTTTCTCCGCATCCTTCCAGCGTTGCTGGCTGAGCTGCTCCAGCGTTTTCGTGCGCTCTTCCAGGGTCACTCTGTCGTTGTACCCTCGCGACATGACCCGGCTCATGTCATACATCGTGCTGGTCACCACGGCTTTGATGCGCTTGTCCACAGCCGCGGCATTCAGAGCCATGCCACCCCAGCCGCAAATGCCGATGATCCCGATGCGTTCGCGATCCACCTCGGGTTGCAAGCCGAGAAAGTCCACCGCGGCGCTGAAATCCTCGGTATTGATGTCCGGCGATGCGACATGACGGGGCTGGCCACCGCTTTCACCCGTATAGGACGGATCAAAGGCCAGGGTCACAAATCCGCGCTCCGCCATCGTCTGCGCATACAATCCGGACGATTGTTCTTTCACCGCGCCGAAAGGGCCACCTACAGCAATGGCCGCCAACCGCTGCTCGCGATGGTCCTTTGGTAGATACAAGTCTGCGACCAAGGCGATGCCATAGCGGTTCTTGAAAGAGACTTTCTTGTGATCGACCTTTGCGCTCTTGGGGAAAATTTTATCCCATTCACCCTCCGTTTGCGCAATGACAGGGCCCTCCGCAGCAAAAACAAGGCTCATCGCGGCGATCATGGTGCGGGTCACTTTCCGCCATCCGCGACGCGGGCGGTGCGGCGGGTTCAGAGGTGACGTTTCGCAAGGTGTGTCGTGGTGCTTCTTCATGGTGAGACCACGATACCCGGTTGAGTACCCGCCTGCTCTCGTGGTTCTGCTCAGCCTGTCGCGATTCTGCTAAAATCGTCTGGAGACACATCGCTCTTTGTCCGCTCCCGGTATTCGTGAGGGCTGAGTCCGGTCTCCTTGCGAAACACATGGGCGAAATGGCTGGGGCTCGTGTAGCCCACATCCATGCCGATCTCAATGATGGGTCTCGCGGTATCGCGCAGAAGCTCCTGCGACTTCGACATTCTGAGACGGATGAAATACTGGGAGGGAGAGAATCCAGTATTGCCTTTGAACAGGCGGGAGAAATGCGACTCGCTCATCTCGACCGCCGCTGCCAAGGCTCCGACGTTGATTCCTTCAGCGAGAGATTTGTCCATCATCTTCAAGATGCGGTGCAGCTGAAACGCGGGAAGTGAGCTGGACCGATGATGGCGAGGGTGTTCGTCGTCCCGGTAGGTTCGGACGAGGTGCGTTGCCAGACTCTGAGCAATGCCTTGTACGAACGACGGGCTGGCAACTTTTTGCTCGCAGAGCTCCTGCCGCAACATCTCCAGGAAGGAAACAATGACGGGGTCCCGAATGCCGTTGAACTCTTTCAACTGAGGGGTTCTAGCACTTGACCCCAGGAGCTCTTTGGCAGCCCGCCCAAAAAGCGGCAGTCCGATCGTGGCATGCATGACCATGATCGGGTCCGGTCCGGTGGACTCCCACCTTAGCTCGTAAGGGTCCGGCGAGGTGATCAAGAACAGAGTCCCTGGCTCCACGCGATGCGTATTCCATTTCCCTCCCAACTCCCTGTCTTCACAGACAACATGGCCGGAAATCTGCCAGTGCAGTTGCGGCTCAGCCACAGCCGGGATGAGCATTGTTCTTCCCACCGCCGGCCTCGTGTGAATCTCCACCAGGATGTTCTGCCACGCCGGCCCCTCCCCCAGATGGATCATCTTCCCTGGGAAGTAGTTGCGGTGCTCCTCAGCAGATGTGCGGGGCGGAACTTCCATCGAAGCCACGATAGCCAGTCTCACCTTCAGAGGCAACTCTCCACCCCCCCCCTTTCCGCCGCTGGCATCATGCAGGTTGAAACTGGAAACGCGCTTTGACGGCAACAACAGCAGAACCCACCGACAGGGTTCGCTAACAGCAACTAGCAACTCCTTAGTCTGGCAGGAAGCTCGCAGAGGGATCTTGATCTGATCACCTTTCAGGAGAGAAAAAGCGCACCCGTCAGGATTCGAACCTGAAACCTTCTGATCCGTAGTCAGATGCTCTAATCCGTTGAGCTACGGGTGCTTGTG
This sequence comes from Verrucomicrobium sp. BvORR106, assembly GCF_000739655.1. Lineage (GTDB taxonomy): Bacteria > Verrucomicrobiota > Verrucomicrobiia > Verrucomicrobiales > Verrucomicrobiaceae > Verrucomicrobium. The sequence goes on from NZ_BATR01000190.1 coordinate 9,818, forward strand.
TCGTTCGCAGATCGTGTCGGCGAGGGATTGGAAGAATAGGCGGAAAGCGCTTTTTGTCAAACTTCGGGCAGAGATTTTTTCAGATTTTTTTGAGCCCGGGAAAGTTGAGGACGGAGAAGGTGTTGGGGCCTGGAATGCTGCGATCCCGTTCAGGTGAAGAGGCTTGCGACTTGCCTCAGCTTACCTACCTGAGCAGCCGAGCTTCGGCAAAGCCGCCTGAATCCTTCGTGTCTTTGTGCCTTCGTGTGAGGATACAGCTCGTTCGTTCCGGTGAACGATGCCGATTGCCAATCTGCGCTGAGCTTCCCCACCGGCAGGATGCCGGTAGCACGCACAGGCGGGACGCCCATGTCACCTACACCAGCGGCAGCGTCTCAACCAGCGGCAGCGTCTCAACCAGCGGCAGCGTCTCAACCAGCGCAGCGTCTCAACCAGCGCAGCGTCTCAACCAGCGCAGCGTCTCAACGTGCCGCTTGCGGCACATCTCAACTCCCCCTCCCCACCCTCACAGCTTCGGCTTCGGCGAGCCTTTGCTCTGGAGCGTCGCGGCGAGGTCGCCGGAGGCGAGGACGGGCAGGAGCTCATAGCGGGGCTTGAGCGTGTAGGTGGGGTCGTCGAGGATCTTGACGCAGATGTCCCAGGCGAAGTCCACCAGAGGTGGGACGTGCACGGTCGCGTCAATTTCCGAGCCCACCACAAGGCTGAGGCCACCTCCGTTGCCGGGGTTGCCGTCTAGTCCGAGGATCAAAAGGGAGTCACGAACGGGGGGCTGGGCCACCCGGGCCGCGCGCGAGGCACCGAAGGCCATGAAGTCGCTGTGGCAGAACACCACATCGAACTGCTTCTGGAGGCGCAGGGCGTCGTTGAACCGGTAACCGGCTTCTTCCGCCGCCCAGTTGGCGGGGGCATCATGCACCAGGACCACGCCGGGGGCCTTCTTCAACGCGGCTTGAAAGGCGGTGGAGACCGCCTTCGAATACGCGTTGCCCTCTGGTCCGGTAATTTGCACCACCCGACCAACGGTCTCCGGCCGCCCCTCATCGGCCGATTTCTGCTGGAGGGCCGAGACGACAAAGCTCCCGGCCAGATCGCCGATCTTGGCCTCCTCCACATAGAGCGCGGTGGTGCAGGCCTTCTCCGGCAGGTCCTTGGAAAACGCGATGATGATAACACCCGCAGCCTTCAACTCGGTGAGGACAGGCACGAGCGCCGGGGCATCCACCGGGAACACGAACAGATGAGTGGCCCCCTGGGCAACCTGCGTGCGGAGTTGGGAGATCTGACGCTGCACGTTCCCCAGCGCCCGGATCTGTACCAGATCCACCCCAGCGCGGGACCGGACGAGGCGCTCCGTCAGCACCTGCTGGAAATTCCGCATAGGCGTCTCCAGCGAGTCCAGAAACACCACCACCTTGGGCCGCTTGGTAGAGTCTTTGCCAAACACCCCCTGCTTCTCGGGCAGCGACGGCGCCGCAGGATCCGGCTGCGGCTGACTGCGATCCCGCTTCCTGCACCCCAGAATCGGCACCCCTGCCCCTACCGCCAGACCAAGACGGCCCAGCATCGCAAGGGCGGCGCGGCGGCTGGCGGGCTCAGGAGACATGTCAGATGAGGGCATCGGCATCCCGCCATCTTGAACCGCGATGGCGCGAGATCAAAATCACAAAATCCGAAAAGATCTATCCAGACGCCAGACAGCTGGGCTTGAGAGGGGCCATTACAAGCTATTGGGTTCCAGGATGCAGGTCCAGTGAGTCCCTGAACTACTGGCTTACTGAATTACCGAATCACTGATTTACCGAGCTAAGGCCTTACCTCCAGGATCATATTGAACGGAGTCTCGGCAGCGCGGCGGATGCGGGTGAACCCGGCCTCTTCCAACACTTTGCGCAGGCGGGCTTCACCAGCCTGCGCACCGAGGGCGATTCCCAGTCCCTGGCTCATGGCACAGGGAGTGCAGATCATGGTGGAGAAAGCGTAGAAGACCCGGCTCACGGGGTTCAGGTTCGCGGAAAGAGAATCGCCCGCCATGGGCTCCACCAGCATCAACGTGCCGTCCGGCTTGAGATGACGGCAGATCTGGGAGGCCACGCCCACCGGATTGCCCATGTCGTGCAGAGCGTCGAATACCGTCACGAGATCGTATTCCAGACCCGTGAAGTTCTGGGCGGAGGCCACGGCAAACTTGAGGTTGTCTAGCCCGGCATGCTGGGCCTTGCGGTTGGATTCCTCGATGGACTCCGCATGCAGGTCGAAGCCGGTGAACTTCGACTTGGGGAAAGCTCGCGCCATGATGAAGGTGGAGGCTCCCCAGCCACACCCGACATCGGCTACGTGCGCCCCGCGCTCCAGCTTGGCGATCACCCCATCCAGCGCCGGCAGCCAGTGCTGGACGATGTTGGCCTCATAGCCCGGGCGGAAGAAACGTTCGGTCCCGCAGAAGAGGCAGTTGTGGTGGTCTCCCCACGGAATACCTCGCCCGGTGCGGAAGGCGGTCTCCACCTGCGGTTCATCGATGTAGATGGACGCCATCGCGAAGTAGCCACCCACCATCGCCACGGGACTATTCGGATCCGCCAGCACGGCGGCCTGCTCCGGGTTCATGGAAAATGTTTCCGTGGCGGAGTCATAGTCCACATAGCCCGAGGCCGCCTGGCAGGCGAGCCACTCGCGCACGTAGCGCTCATAGCAATGCGCGCGCTCCGCCAGCTGGGTGGAGGTGGCGGACCCCTGCCCGGCCAAGGCGGCATAGAGGCCGAGCCGGTCCCCCAGCAGCACCAGGGCACCACTGGCGGCGGCCCCGAGGTCCCCCACCATCTTGCCCACGAAGGCGTTGAGTTTCTTCTCATCCACCGGCGGCATGGTGGCAGATGACCCGGTTGACGAAGCTGGCAGGGTGGATGTTTGCATGGCGGCGGATTGGGTTCGATGAACTAAAATCGTGAAGTTTCCCACAAAGGAGTGATGCCAGAGGGGCAAAGGGGCACCAGCTGTCTGGGTCACGGCTCCTCGCCAGCTCGCTCCCTTCCAGCGGATGGGAGAAAGGCTCACCCTCCCCTACCGCATGGCCATTGGCAGCGGGAGCGCGGCCCTGAAGTACTAGATAAACACGATCCGGGGAAAGGCTCTGGCTGGCCCCCGCTGGGTCCCGTCGAACCGGCTCCGAGGCAGCTTCTTCGTGCACTCCTTGGCCTCCACTTTGGTGATGGTTTTGAGAATACCAAATTCTGCTGTCTATGGCAAGACGGCCGACTCTAGCGGGCGAATTTGGACGCGAACCAAAATATTTTACGTCAGTTTATGGGTCGTCCGGAGAATTTGCTCGACCTCGACATGGTAAATCATTTAAAAACTCATGCAGGACCCTGAGAATTCACTCTCCAAATTTTAAGAAATCCTCCTCATTATTGAGGTTTATTTTACAATTCCGAAATACTTCTTGCCGATTCGCTGAAAAATTGGTAATTTCGGCCCAAGTTTATAAAAACCAAACCGGAGGGTCCGAGTTCCATGTTCTGCCACCTCTTCAAAAGGCGTGTTAAAGCGCATGCTGAGCGGCTGTTTCATTTTCTCCTCCCGCATGGATTTCCCGGCGAGATATTTCTCTGTGGAAGTGCCTTTAAGCCGCTGCTCAAGAAGAGCCTGCCCGTCCACGATGTGGACCTCTGGGTGCGCACGGCAGAAGACCGGATGAAGCTCTGCCAGGCCCTGATTCAGCGAGGGGCCTCTCTGGTGCCCGATGCCCAGCATCCGCACGCTCTCAAATTCCGCCTGGAAGGCCATCTCATTGAGATCACCTGCAATGCCGTGCATGACGGCACCCTCTCTGATGTGGTGCATACTTATGAACTGGCCGTCCACGGACTGGGCGTTCACTACAAGAACGGCGTACTGATAGACGTCTGCGTAAGCCCCGAGTGCTGGGATGCCGTGTGGCACCGGCAGGTGAAGGTGATGCCCGCCTACGTCTGCCTGCTCATGATGATGAAACCCGCGTGTCTCATCCGCACCCTGCACCGCATGGGGCAGGAAGCGGCCGAACTGGGCTACGACGTGCATGTGGATGAGGAACACCGCCTGTGGGAGATCTACTGGCACGACTACTCCGAAGAAGAGCGGAAGGCCGCCATGGATCTCTACTTTGAAACAACCGTTTGCCACAAGAGCCAGCACCACTACCACGTGGTGCGCCGGGCCACGATAGGCCTGGTCAAAATGCCTGCGCCGGCCCATGCTGCGGCCCAAGCGAGCCCAAGCGGGAAGGCACAGGCCCATCAGCTCCGGCCGAAGGTGGCTTAGAGGGGTTCTTGGTTCTTAGTGCTTCGTTCTTAGTGCTTGGTTGACGCATGAGACGCCGGACGGGTGGGGCGTCTGTTGGCAGGAGAATGAAAGTTGCCGCAATCTCTGGGAGTCGAGATTCATGAGCCTTCACGAGACGAGATGCTGAACCACGAACCTGGAGGGTTCACCATGAATAGGCTTCGGTCGACCGAGTGCAACGAGGCGCATACGAGTCAGGTTAATGGGTCTCGCCGTAGTCGCGCGAGGGTGCCCTGACGCCAAAGGCGTCATACAAAGTAGCCCAGGGTCAGGCGAGGCACGAGCCGCCACCCTGGGTGCATGGGCAAATTAACCGGAACTCCGAAGTGAGTTCTACAAACCGTGGCCGCATCCCTGAGGTGTCCACCGCATGCACGAAGAGCGTCTCCGAGTGATCTGGACGGACTGTAGAACTCCGTTGGAGTTCCATTGCCATCCCATCGATACCCGGGGTGGCAACCGCTTCGCGGCCTGACCCCGGGCTGTCGTGTATCACGCCGTTGGCGTGGAGGGTTGCCGTTATGCAAACACGAGATCACCAGCCTCTCAG
>NZ_BATR01000189.1 GCF_000739655.1 Verrucomicrobium sp. BvORR106
AACATGTGAGGGCTGTAGGCCCGGGGTCATTCAGGGATGCTCGTCGTGGGCAGGCTTGATGAGGCCGGGCCTTCAGCCCTCAAGGGATATTTGGTCACCTATTCCTTGGGCGTTGCCCAAGGCTGGTATCACGCCGGACCTTCGGCCCTCATGAGTCTGCACAATCAGCCGACATTGAAGTGGATGCGCCGCAGCGTCTCTCATTCGCTCTCGGGGAATATTTATTTTCCCTGATGGCATTGGCTTTTAAGCGGTGAAACTGTGTTGGGGTTTCGTGTTGGGACAACTCCGCGGATTTGCCCCCTGCGCGAAGAAGGTACCTGCATGCCAGGTTTGATTTCTATGCCTGGAGCAGCCTCGTCGCTGACGGCGGCTTCGTTGCCCTGCATGACTCCGACCTCTTCGCCGGGGTCAACCGTCTCTGCCGTCACATCCTGACTACCGAGCCCCATTCCCACCCCTGGGCCCATGTTCCCAACATGGTGATCTTTCAGAAACGGACAGCAGGCTCAGGGATTGACCATTGAGCGCACCGGAGGCGAGGTGCGATATTTTCATCGAACCTCAATCTCAACCCTTCTCACGTCATCGCCTCTACAGCCCACTAGGCACCTGCGAGCCAGCCGCACTTGCCATGCTGCGCACATTCACAGTTGCGAGTGAGTATCAGTGGCGAAACACGGGCAACCACCGAACTGCCCATCAGGTCTGCATCAAGGGGGATGGATTAAGGAGCCGATCAGGAGGGAGGCGCGATACACGGACTGAAAACGTGATCCCGCGCATTCCATGAAGTGTTCCACGTCCCCTCCCTCCCACAGACCCACCTGTGCCCGCTTGGGCAAGGGCATAGTGGCGACTTGTTTGCTTCTCTCCACCGCGGGCCAGGCAGCTGAGGCACTCCCGGCTCCGGTGCAGACCCGCCCTGAGGTCACACCGTTCTATTTCAAGATCCCCGCTCCTCGCGGCCAGATCCTCGACTGCGAAGGCCGCCCCCTCGCACGCATGACCACCGCCTCGCGGCTGGTGATCGAAGTGCCACCGCTGAAAGAGGAGACTGCTGAGAATTATTTCCTATGGCTGCGCGACATGGAGCCCAAACTCCAGAGCGCCTTCCCCGGCGTCGCATTGCCGGATGCCGCGGCTCTGGAGGATCACTTCAAACACCGGCGCAAGCTCCCTGTCCCCACCGCTCAAACTTTTGATGAAACCTACACCACGGGCCACCCTGCCAGCGCCGTGCCCGGCACCCGCTGGCAGGTCGAGTACCGTCGGGACTATCCCGCTGGCACCCTCGCGGCTCACGCCATTGGTTATGTGTCACCCGTGGGTCCGCCCTTGCAGGGGCCGCTGCATCACGGTGAACCGCTCTGGAGGGAGATCGCCGGCAAGGACGGGTTAGAATCCGCCTTCGAAGAACAGCTGGCCGGGCAGCCAGGCCTGCTCATCATCAACGTGGACCGGGCCACCCACGCCTGTGAGCAACGGGTGATGATCCCTCCGCAAGCCGGTCGCGATGTCATCACCACCCTGCATCTCGAGGTCCAGCGGAGTGCAGAAGAGGCTCTGCGTGCTGCCAAACGGCCTGGGGCACTGGTGGTCGCCGATCCCAGAAACGGCAACCTTCTGGCCCTGGCTTCGACTCCTGTCTACGACCCCGCTGAGTTCGCCCGAGGCATCAGCAAGGAGAAGTTCGATGAACTAATCAAAGACCTCAATGGCCCGCTGCACCACCGGGCGGTGGCGGGGCAATACCCGCCGGGTTCTGTGTTCAAGCCCTTCGTGGCACTTGCCTGCCTCAGGGCCGGCCACATCCAGCCGCAGACACGACTGCTCTGCGGCCCCAGTCTGGAGATCGACGGAAGGAAGTTCCGAAACTGGTCTGAGAATGACGCAGGCTACTTCGACCTTCAGGCGGCCATGGTTCGCTCCTGCAACACCTACTTCTACCAGGCAGCCCTGGCCACGGGAGGCACCCCTGTGCTGGAGGCGGCGCGGGCCTTTGGCTTCGGCAATCGCGATCCCTTCCCTCTCTCGGTCAGTTCGGACGGTGAACTCCCCGGCAAGGTGCCCAATCGTCAGGCTCTCGCCAACCTTTCCATCGGGCAGGGTGACGTACTGGCCACGCCCCTACAGGTGACCATGGCCATGGCAGCGCTGGCGAATGGCGTGGGGAGACTGCAGCCCCGCCTTGTGAGCCAGGTGCAGTCGGCCCATCAGGAAGTGACCGAGTACTTTCCCCCCACCATCCGGCACCGGCTCGACTATCGCTCTGAAGATCTCGACCACGTGCGAGTGGGCATGTATGGAGTGGTGAACCACACCCAGGGGACCGGCACCAAAGCTCGCCTGGAGAAGCAACGGGTGTTTGGCAAGACCGGCACCGCGGAGTGGTCATCAGGCGGACGGCGGGCCAACATCATCTGGTTTGCGGGATTCCTCATGGACTGCCATCCCCCCCTGGCCTACGCACTCGCACTCGAGAGCAAGCCCGGGGAGAAGGTCTCCGGGGGGCAGACGGCGGCACCCGTTGTGGGTAGTTTCCTCACTGCCATTTTTCAGGATCCGGCGAGGCATGGGATCCGCCCCGGAAAGCAAGCTGCACCACTACTGGAAGAGCCGCTCTTCCAGCAGCCGCCGCCGCCCAGCATTCCTCCAGCCCTCCCCGTCACTGCGACCGTGCCCGCCCCGGTGTTGGCCGATGGCAGCCTGCCTTTAGATGCGCCCCCTCCACCCGCTCAAGCCATCCCGGCCATGGAGGCCCCTCCGCAGGAGCCTGCACCCGCCAGCCCTCCCATCCGGCTTACCGCGAGATCCTCTTCTGACGACATGCCGGCGCAGCAGACCGTGATTCCAGACCCGGCGGCGGCTCCCTCTTCAGCGGTTCCGAGTCAGTCACGATCCCGCACCCGAACGAGCCCGTCCCCCGTGATCACACGTGGCAACGGCGTGGTCGCCACCGCACCTGCACCCCGCACGCGATCCATCACATCCCGGCACCCGTCCACTCCAGCCTCACCACCACCGCCACCGGTTGTTGAACAGGCTCCGCCCGCCAGCATTACCATCGCAGAGCCCGTGACCGCTGAGGTGCCCGTGGCCGTCCCCACCGAGCCTCGCAGCTCCAACGGATCCAACGGATCCAACGGGGCCAGTGGCCGAGGAAACAAAGCTCCCCTGCCCCGCACCCCGGTGCCCAAGGCCCAGGCGGTGGAGGATCCTGGCGCGCCCGTATCCCCATCGACAACCACATCCGTGCCGCCTCGGGCGCTTCCTGTTGACCCGTCCACCGCGCCTCCGGCTCAGATCACCCAGCCCCCTCCGCAGGAACCCAAACGTCGCCGCTTCCGGCTCTTTGGGGATGGCGATGAGGATGAAGACAAACCCAAGAAGGACAAGGACGACGACGATGACGATGACTGACCATCCCAAGACCTCGCCTGAAATCCGCCCTTCACTCTATGCCAAATGGCGTCGTTGGTGGAAGGTCGGCGCCCTCGTCCTAGGCATCACCGCAGCCGCCCTGTTCATCGGTGGATGGCAGCTCAGCGAGGCCTATGGAGCGCGGGCCGCCAAGTATGATCTGCGCAAGCTCAAGGAGACCTCCACCGCCACCATGGTGTTGGATCGGAGCGGTCAACCCCTTGGCAGCCTGAACGACAACAACCGCGGCTTCGTCCCGCTGGATGAGTTCCCTCCGCATGTGATCGACGCACTCATTGCCACAGAGGACTCGCGCTTTTACCGGCACCACGGGGTGGACTACGTCGGCATTGCCCGGGCCATGGTCAAAAATCTGGCCCACCTGTCTGTGAAACAAGGCGGCAGCACCGTCACCCAGCAACTGGCGCGGCAGACCTTCTCCCTCAAGGGCCGAACCTTCGACCGGAAGCTATTGGAAACCTTTGTCGCCCGCCGCATTGAAAACTCCTTCTCCAAATCTGAGATCCTGGAGTGTTACCTGAACCGCATCTACCTGGGCCACGGGTTCTACGGAGTGGGGGCCGCCGCCCGCGGCTACTTTGGCAAGGATGTGAAGGACCTCACCCTTCATGAGGCAGCCTTGATCGTCGGCATCATCAAGGCCCCAGTGCCCTACTCCCCCTTCCGCAATGCCGAGGCGGCCCGCCGGGTTCGAGACCTGACACTGAAACGGATGCACCGGCTGGAGATGATCGACGCCAACACGCTGGCTTCCGCTCAGGGGCTCCCACTAGGCACCCTGGAGGAAGGCGCAAGACTGGGCAGGCAGAACTATGCGCTGGCGGCCGTCGAGGAGGAGCTTGAGACCCTGGCGCGGACAGGGCAGGGGGGACCTTGGAAGACGGTCTCCGTCACGGTGGATGGCGCCCTCCAGGCAAAGATCAGCGCCCTGGTCAGTGATCATGTCGCCAGGATTGAAAGCAAACTGCCCTCCGCAGACAAGAAGGAGGCCGCTGCGGCTGGCAAGCTGCAAGCTGCCGTGGTGATCCTCGACAACCGCACCGGCACGGTGCTGGTCACGTGCGGGGGGCGGGACTACGTGACCAGCCCATTTGACCGCGCCAGCCAAGGCCTGCGGCCTGCAGGCACGGCCTTTCTT
>NZ_BATR01000188.1 GCF_000739655.1 Verrucomicrobium sp. BvORR106
GGACACGCTCCATTTCACAAGCGCCACCTCCTACACGCTGAGCGGTCAGACTCTGACCTTCCAGCCGAGCAACGGCACCACCCACGACGACCGATTTTTCCTCGTCAACGACTCCGGGACTCTCCAGACGATCAACAACAACTTAGTCGTCATGCAGGCCATCTCTGGAGCTGGCTCCCGAGGCTCCGGAATCAATGTGAAAGGCGGGCAACTCGTCCTCAATGGCAATCTCGATATCAATGGACTTTCCGCGCTCCGTTTTCAGGGAGGCGCAGGTTCCGTAACCATCAACGGAGTGATCTCCGGCACCCCTGCCGGAGCCATCGCCGTGAACGGTGGAGCGACAGCCATCTTCAACAACATCAACACGTACCAGCAGGGCACCACCGTCTGGAATGGCACCCTGAAGCTCGGTACCAGCTCCCTCAACGGTCAGGCCGGATCATTGGGAAACAGCTCCTCATCCGTGACCATGGGCCACAGTGGTTCTCCAGGGGCCAAACTCCTCACCACGGCCGCTGTGACCGTTGGGCGAGACATCCATTTCATGACGAACACGGGAAACATCGCCTACACTGTGGGCGGGGATTCCGCCCACATATCCTCCTTCACGGGCACCATCTACACGGGCAATACTGGTGCCGTCGACTCGAATGCCGGTCAGGTCACAGCCGTCGCGGGCGGCCGAGTTAACATCAACAGCATCACCCGCCGCTCTGATGCGACGACCTCGAGTGCTGGGCTGGACACGATCGCCAAGACCGGCGCGGGCATCGTCGCCCTCACTGGCACCAGCAACTACTCAGGCCAGACCAATGTCAACGTCGGCACGCTGCTGGTGAACGGCGTGCTCTCCGCCACCAGCCCCAATGCCGCAGCCGTGGGCGCAGTGATCGTCAGCACGGCCGCACGCCTGGGCGGCACCGGCACCATCAACCGCGCCGTGACCATCCAGAATGGCGGCATCCTCTCCGCCGGTGATGTTGACGCCGCAGGCATCTCCCTGGGTGGCAAACTCACCCTCGGCACAGGATTGACCCTGAACTCCACCTCCGTCTTGAACTTCGACCTCTCCTCCCCCAGCAGCCTGCTGGATGACGAGATCTCCGTGACCGGCAACCTCACCCTGGACGGCGTGCTCAACATCACGAACCTCGGCGGTCTCGGCAATGGAAGCTACAAGCTCTTCGACTACACCGGCACCCTCACCGACAACACCCTTAGCATCGGCACCACACCCGGAGGCTTTTCCTACAGCATCGACACCACCAGCTTTGCCAATGCGGTCTATGTCAATGTGACTCCTGAACCCGGCATGGCCTCCCTGTTCGGCCTCGGCCTCGCCGCCCTCATCTGGCGGAGAAGACGGCCCCAGCCCTAAAGCGAAGGCAATCGGCAGAGGCCGTGGGAGAAATAAACGCCCTGA
>NZ_BATR01000187.1 GCF_000739655.1 Verrucomicrobium sp. BvORR106
GGATTCACCTTCGGGAAATCGCCCATGTCCTGTAGGAACATCGTGGACTTGACCACATTCTGAATCGTCAGACCAGCACCGGCAAGCACGGCCTTGATGTTGGCGATGACCTGGAGGGCCTGGCCTTCCACGTCCGTGGCTTCGATCTTGCCAGAGGCAGGGACGATCGGAATCTGGCCGGAGCAGAAAAGGAGATTGCCGGTACGGACGGCCTGGGAGTACGGGCCGACGGCGGCCGGGGCGTTGGGGGCGGAGATGATTTCCATGGTGAGGGATGTAGAGCGTCGAGGGGTTGGACTCAGCGCGGGCCTATTTACTAGCGCACCCGGCGAAGCTGGCAAACGTCCGTGTAAAATTGATTTCCCTGACCGAGCGGCAGGCCCAGCTCCTGGCAGAGGGCGTAGAGCTCGGCGGTGTTCACGTACTCAGGGAGCCCTTCCGGCGTTTCACGGAACTTGTTGCAGCCAAAGCACATCTCAAACACGGCCACCACCTTGCCTTGGGGGTTGTAGAAGACAAAGGCGTGATGCGGCTTGTAGCAGGGGGTGCGAGACTGCTTGCCTTGGGAAACGGTCAAGGCCCCCAGGAGGCGCCGCACCTGGTCCGGGCGCAGGGTCACACCGCGCGGGTCCATCACCCCGTTGTGCATGCGGCCGTTGACGAAGAAGGAGCGCTCTTCCTCCGCCGTGTAGTCATAGCAGTAGCCTCGCACCTCGGAGAAATTCGAGGGCGGCCAGGTCACCTGCGTCCCCACCGTCGGCACGGGAGGGGCGTTCACGCCGAAATACGTGCAGGAGGACAGGATAAGGGCGCAAAGCGCGGCGAATGACGCGAGCAAGGCACGGAGGGACTTCATGCGCCACGCCTACATTGGCCCGGGGTGCACGGCCAATGAAATTTCTTCCCGCGTGCCGCCGGGAGATCGTACTCGGAAAACACGTTTGCATCCCTCCGTTTCTGCTCTCCCTTTCCCGCCCTTCCTCCATGGCCTCCCTCAACTACGTCCGCTTCAAGCACGCCCGGTTCTCCGCCCGCTTCCCTGAGGGATTCCGCTACTCGCCCTCCCACTACTGGATGTCCCAGGTGGAGGGGGAAGAGGGACTGTGGCACGTGGGATTCACCAAGTTCGCCACGCGCATGCTGGGTGAACTCGTGGACAGCCAGTTTCCCTTGGAAATCGGCTCCCCCATCGAGCCCGGCCAGACCATCGGCAGCGTGGAGGGCTTCAAGGCCGCCAGCGATGTGTACTGTGTCATGGACGGCACCTTCGCCGGCACCAACCCCATTCTCCAGGCCGATGCCTGCATCGTGAAGAGCGATCCCTACGTGGACGGCTGGCTCTACGCCGCCCGCGGCGAACCCGAACCCGAGAGCCTGGACGTGCACGAGTACGTGGAGCTGCTGGGCAAGATCATCCAGAAGATGCAAGACGCGGGGTACCCGGATGACGCGGGCGAGGGCGGGGAGTCTTAGCAGCTTGAAATTCAGGGGGCTAAACAACTGGCATCGTAGTTTGCAGTGGGCAGCAGTCAGTGGCCAGTGCGTCAGATCCTCCCATATCCAGCGAATCGAGATTTTGCGTGTCAAAAGGGCTTCGCCTGACGTTGTCTCTTTTCAGACTAGCCCTGCCTTGCTATAGCCCACTGCCCACTGCCCACTGCCCACTGACGCCCGCAGCCCCAGCACTCCCAAACCACCCAGAACATGATCTTCACCCTCGGCTCCCGCATTCTCAGCACGGTAGATCCTCAGTGTCTGGCGAAGCTCGCGTGGAACTTTGGCTATAAAGGCGCACGGTCGGTGATGCTGTTTAAGAAGCGGATGAAGCAGGGCGTGTACTTCCCGCCGTTCCTGTACCTCTCGATCTTGAACTCCTGCAACCTGCGCTGCCAAGGGTGTTGGGTGGATGTGGAAGCGCCGCGCAATGCCATCGATCTGGACACGCTGAACCGGACGGTGAACAACGCCATGTCCCACGGGAACAGCTTCTTCGGCATCCTGGGCGGCGAGCCGTTCATGCATCCGGAGTTGCTCGACTTTCTCGCCCAGCATCCGGATGCGTATTTCCAGGTGTTCACGAATGGCCAGTTGATCACGGAGAAGACCGCCAGGGCGTTGCGCCAGATCGGCAACGCCACCCCGCTGGTCAGCATCGAAGGCACCAGCACCGTGAGCGATGAGCGCCGGGGCAACAAGGACGTGCTCAATCGCACCCTGCGTGGCCTGCGCCACTGCCTAGATCAGAAGCTCCTCACAGGGGTCGCCACCAGCCTGTGCCAGACCAATATCGACGACTTGCTGTCTGTCGAATGGCTGAAGAAGCTCATCGACATGGGGGTGCACTACACCTGGTTCCACACCTACCGCCCGGTCGGTCCCAAGATCAATGCAGACCTGGCTCTGACACCAGAGCAGATCACGCGGGCGAGGAAATTCATCGTGCAGCAGCGGGCCCGGCAGCCCATTGCCATTGTGGATGCCTACTATGATCACGCCGGCCAGGCCCTCTGCCCCATGGCCACCGGCATCAGCCACCACGTCGGCCCCAAGGGCGATATCGAGCCCTGCCCCATCATCCAGTTCGCCACGGAGAACATCAAAGACTCCCGCGGGGTCTATGAAACTTTTACCTCCTCTGGCTTCCTTAAGGATTTCCGCGAGATCGCCGCACAGCACACCCGCGGCTGCGTGGTGCTGGAACGCCCTGATCTGGTGAAGGAGATCGCCCTGAAACACGGTGCCCATGACACCACCATGCGCCAGACCGCGATGAAGGAACTGGACAGCATGACCCCACGCACCAGCCAGTGGGTGAAGGAAGAGGAAATCCCCGAGCAACACTGGATGTACTGGGTGGCCAAGCGCTTCTTCTATCAGGACTTCGGCGTGTATCACTCGCTGAAGAAGTGAGGGAGAGAGTCAGAGGTGGGTGACTGAGTCAAGCTAGGTGCTCAGGTCCACAGGCAGGGTTGGATTTCCGCTTTTAAGCGGTCAGGACGCACGACTCCTGACGTGGCAGACAAGAAAGCACCTCATGGGACTTTTGTAGCGTGAGCGGGGCTGGGAACCCCCGCGAGCACAGGAGCGGAGGGGACGAAGCCCAGGCGACTTGAGAATCACTTACGGCTTGTGCTGCACGCCGCCACCCGGGTAAGCTCACCAAATCATGCTCCGGTTCCCCCCACCGCTTGTCGGGACGCTTGCGATCATTCAGGCGAGCGTGGTTGTCGATTCCATCCTGGTGGTCCGCACCTTTCACAGGATATATGAGGTGCACATGGCGGGCGCGAGACTGCACTTCAATCGCCTTTCCGGCATGGTCGAGTGGATGCTCAGCTCGGGCCCTCTGCTGTTGCTGGTGCCATTGGTCTGGGGCCTCGCCGCCACTCTCTGGGCGGATACCGAAGGACGCGTGGCCATGATCACACCCCGTCAGTCAGTGATCGGCGTGGGACTCACGATGGCGCTTGGACTGTTCTGCGCGATGACAATACTATTATCGATGAAACTACTCGTGCGCGGGATCGGACCATGAGAAAAAACTGTTAGGCTCCGGCCAAACGATGAACCCCTCGCCCTTCCCAACAGATCGCCGTCAAACTCCAGCCAACCAGGTTGTCAGAATGTTGATGCTGGTCTCCTCAACGTTCGGCGCGGGAGTCTTTTGGATGCCCACCATGGCTGGCCTCATGCATTTCCCCACTGCCAGCTACCATTTCGCCGTGTTGCTTGGAAAATTCTGGTTTCCCGCTGCAGGAAGCTTGCTCATGATTGGCGCGATCTGGAGTGTGGCCCTGCTTGTCCGACGTGACAAACTCGGCTGGTATGGCCTGTCGCTGGGGCTGACCGTCGTGGGAGGCTTCTGGCAGTGGGGCATCACGACGAACGGCTCCTGAGGCGGCAAGCGTGAAGCGTTCATGAGACGTTTGCGGCGTGAGCGGGGCTGGGAACCCCCGCCTCCCTTATTCCGCAATCAAACTGCCAGGCCACTTGGCCGCAGAGTAAAGGAGGCGGGGTCTCCGGCCCCGCGAGATTGAAACCGACCAAGCTCACACTTGCAATCCCACTACTCCTTATTACAAACACCAGATGGATCTCGAACTCGCCACGATCTTCGCCGAACTCAAAATTGAAACCACAAAGGGCTCCACGAGTTTCGTCGCTCTGCTCCAAAGCAGGTATCCCAATTGGTCGGCATGGGAGCAATTTAGTGAGACGCTGCCATCTACTCAGGTAAAGATTGAACTTGGCGGTTGGAGCTACTGCTACCTTTGGCCCGAATCGTGGATCATTGAGGCGATCAACATGTCGAAATCGAACAAGAAGTTCCTCCCAGTGGGCTCACTTTTGGATGGAAGCAGGTTGGCCATCAATACCACCGCTGGCAAAGGCTTCCACGTCGGTGCCTTTGCATTTGAGAAAACTGTTCACCTGGAAGACGAGCATCAATTCCGTCCCTCCTACTTTCGCAAATTCCCTTTCTCCTATCCGGAGTACCTTCGTTACATTCTCACAGCCCCGATCGAAGGCACCTACTTTTGCGGCTAGCTTGACAGGCATGTCCAAAAGAGGCTGGAAGTCCGCTATTTGAGCGTTTAGGACTTCGCACTCCCGAGGCTGCACACTCAAGTCAGTATTCCGACGAGCGGTGGCAGCCGCATACCAGCACTGGAAGCAAAGCCCCTGCCTTCCGGGCCGTAGGTAGCCCTGCCCCCCATAAATCGCGAACAGCAGGGCAGCGATCCGTGTCCAAATTCCCGCCCGCTCAAGGTACATGGCATCCCACTTTCGCCAAAGCCCCCCAATCACCACCAGTCCTCCCATCCTCACTGACGCACCGGAATGGCCTCTTTCTGAAAGACTGCCCTCCAGTCTGCGTCTGCTTTGAATGGTGCTTGTGTGTCCAAGCCAGTCCCGTCATACTTCATAGTCTTCCAAATCAATGTCTGATTCTTCGCCATCACCCAAGCTCCTCTACTGCCGCTGCGCGTACGCCCAGGTCGTCCCGCAATCGGTCAAAGACGGCGTGCTGGCAAAGCTCTGCGACTCGGGAACCAGCTTCGAATCCGTGGCCGACCTCTGCGAAATGGCCGCCCACCGCGACGAGCGGCTGAAGGCTTTTGCCAACACCACCCCCATTCGCATTGCCGCCTGTTTCCCCCGTGTGGTCCGCGGCCTTTTCCGCCAGGCGGAGAGTCCTCTGCCTGAAGACGGCGTCGAGATCCTGAACATGCGCGTACAGTCCATCGACGAGGTCTCCGAGGGCATGCTGAAAGCCTGACCGTCCTCTCCCCGGAGTGTGAGGCTCCCGCCCGCCCGGCACCACTTACCTTTTTACCTCTTACCACTTACCGGCACATGATCACCCACACTGCCCGTCCTCTGCGAGTCGTCCTGTATGAAGGCACCGGTGCCATCGCCCTCTCTGCCCCGGCGCGCGCCCAGGTCTTGGCGGCCCTGCTGGACAAAGGATATGCCGTGACCCGGGCCACCGCCCAGGGCTCCACCGGTTTTCCGCATGATGACCGCTCCCTGCTGGTGTTGGGGCAATTTCAGAATCAACAGGCACCCGACCTGGAGGATGCCACAGGCAAGGTGACCATCGAGGCCCGGGACATCACCGGACTGGAGACCCTGGACATCGTCTCCCTCGTGGAGAAGGCCCGCGGCAACAAGCCGATGAACCAGCCTGGCACCTGGAAGCCCTGGTTCCCCGTCATCGACTACTCCCGGTGCACCAACTGCATGCAGTGCCTGAGCTTCTGCCTCTTCGACGTCTATGGCGTGAGCAAAGACGGCAAGATCCAGGTGCAGAACAACGACAACTGCAAGACCAACTGCCCCGCCTGCTCCCGAGTCTGCCCGGAAGTAGCGATCATGTTCCCCAAGCACCAGGCTGGCCCGATCAACGGCGAAGTCGTGAATGAGGAAGACCTCCGGCGGGAGAAGATGAAAGTGGACATCAGCAGCCTCCTGGGTGGCGACATCTACGCCCGCCTGAGGGACCGCAGTGAAGCGGCGAAGTCGCGCTTCTCCAAGGAGCGCAGCGCGGACAAGGCCCTGGAAGAGCGGAAGAAGTGCCTCACCAAAATGGCCCAGGATGGCTTCATCCCCGCCGAGGTGCTCGCCTCCCTGCCCTCCCCAGACGAAATCATGCGCAAGGCCGAGGAAGCCCAGGCCAGGGCCCAAGCCGCGCTCAGTGCGAATGGCACCCCGGCCTGATCCGACCTCGCCATGCCTTCGCCGGACATCCCCCGGTACGCCCCGGGGTTCCGCTTCTCGTGGACGGATGCGGTCGTGCTCGTCGTCGGGGCGGTCTTGATCACCTGGCTGGCCCGGTTCTCGAGTGAGCTCGCGGTGATGGCAGCATTTGTCATCGGGCACTTCTTTTTGTTCTGCAATGTCTTCCGCATTGGCCGGAAGCCAGAGCTGGTGTGGGCCGGGGCCTTCATTGCGCTGGCCGCTCTGTCGCTCGGGTTAGAGTGGCTAGAGCTGCGTGTGGCCTTGGGCCTGGCGCTGGGGCTGAGCATACTGCTCATCCTCAGGGAGACGCGCCTGCCCCGCTACCACGGCATCTTCTGGCAGCGCGTGAATCCCCGTCTGCCCGAGTGGTGGCGGGAGCAGAAGGGGCAGAGGTAGGGCAGCAGGACCAGCCGCATAGGCCAACGCATGCACGCCCCACAAGGAGCGGCGGTTTGCGCTTGCACAACCGCCGAGGGCAAGCGGAGCGGATCGATAGACAAACACCCCCGCGCTGTCGGAGGTCTCACCCTGCATTCTTGCTTGGAGACGCTGTTCCTCCGGTAACGACCGGCGGTTGTGCAAGCACAAACCGCCGCTCCTTGAAAACAACACGTCGCGCACGTGTTTGGGCGTCCAGGGTCCAGTGAAACTTCACGCCAACGGCGTGATACACAACAGCCCGGGGTCAGACCGCGAAGCGGTCGCCACCCCGGGTAGCGCACAGCACCGATGAACTCCAAGGGAGTTCAACAAACCGTACTGATCGCCCGGAAACTCCCTCCCTCTCGCCGCCCGACCCTTTGTGCCTTTGTGTGAGACACGTTCCTCACAGCACCGGGTTCATGTAACAACCTACACCCCACCCCCTTCGCCATCGAAAAATTGTCTCTTGCATTTCTCCGCCAGCATGGGACGATGGCTGCATGGTGAATGCCATCGCTCCATTCCCTCTTGTATCAAGTCCCGGCTCCTAAAGTGAGCCGGCGCGGCTCAACTGTTGCCGCAATCCCAGGACTCTGAGACACCATGGCCCTGCACCTTCCGGTGCCGTGAGCTAGTACGTGTGCCCGCGTCGCCTCTGCTGCGGCGGGTTTCTCTTTCTCTCTCCCGGGCTGATCACGCCCCGCTCCGGGGCCCCCATTTTCCACCGACCTTCCCTGCCACGATGCAGGCTGACGGCCGGACGCTCTCCCTGTGCTTGTTTCGAGTATCCCACCCCTCCTTTTACCCTGTTCTTGTTTATGTCATCGCTTTCACTGCCTGTTCTCCGCCAACCTCATGGGCTCACCTGGGTGGGCGTGGTGGAGAAGATGGACCGCCGGCTGAAAAGAGAAACCCTGCAGCTCCACCTGGAGCCGTTTCCGCAAAAGCTCCCCGGCCGGAGGTCTCCCTTTGTGGAAATCCACGCCGCGTGGCAGGCGCTGGCCCATGCGAGGCGAAACACCGCCACGCTGCGCGCGCTGCTCACGGTGCTGCGCCAGACCTACGGGCCGTCCGCACTGGCCAGTCGCCCGCTGCCTGCGCTGGACCATGCCCGGGACATCCGCCCGTGGCTCAACGACCCTGCGTGCGTCAGGAAACTACTGCTGGAGCTTGCCCCCTGGTGGGGCGAGGCCGTGGCCAGAGAGACTACGCCCCCGCCCGCGCCCACCGCAGCGCTGGTGTTGGATCCCCTGCTGCACTACCACGCGCATCTCACGGTGGATCTGGAGGCTTCCCGCCACGTCACGCTGTATGCACCGCTGCTGATGCTGGCCCTGCCTTCTGGCACCTCCGCACGCCAGAGCGCGGCCTTGCTGCAATGCCTGGCCCGCACGCCGCTGGACCTCACGAGCCGGCAGACGGCACTGCACCTGTGGGCCTGCCGTCATGGCGCGGGCTGGCAACGCGCAGCGCAACTGGCCCATCCCGTGCACACCAGCACAGATTTCCTTGAACTCGCCCGCGCCTCTGGCCTGCTCAGCCAGCCATGCCCGCCTGGCATGGACCACCTGCTGCAGTATCTGAAGCGTACCCACACCCCGGATTGGAGGCAGCCTCTGACGCTGCTCACCAAGGGACTGGAACCACGCACCGTCGTGGGCTGGCTGCGGCTGCGGGCGGCTGGCCTGCCCGTGCCCGCTCCCGATGGTAACCTGCCCTGCCAGCCGCATTATCGCCCCCTTAGGAAACTACTCCCGCGGGTGCTGATGGTCAGAACCATGAAGAAGAAGGCGGCACGGGACCAAATCATGCTCAGCGAACGGCTTTGGGAGGCGGCCAGACGCCTGGAGGGCTTTGGCGAGGTGCTGGAAAGCATCCGCCCCGGCTGGTGGCCCCAGCACCACTTGGCGCGACTCCTCATCAAGCTGGCCGATATCTGGCGCTGCCGACGCCAGCATCCGGATCTGATCAAGAAACGCTGGTCCCAGCTCAGGCCTGTCCTGCCTGGCCTGATCCGCACTCTGGAGCAGACGCCTTTGAAAATGCGACTGAAGGCGCTTGAGGTGTTCGCCAGTCTGCTGGTCAACGCCGGCATGCAACCCACGCGGGAGCTGGTCGAGGTCACGCCGACGCTGATCCGCACATTGACCGCCTCCTCATACAACTCCTCTGAGGTGGCAGAACCTCTGGGTTGCCTCTTCAGACGGCTTCCCCCTTCCCGTCTCCAGCAGGTGGCGGCGAATCAGCCACTCCTGGCGCATCTGGAAAAGGCCTCCCGCACCTGCTCCTACAAGTGGTGGGTGGTGGAGGGCTGCATGGCCCTGCAAGACGCGGACGCGAATGCCACCCTGTACCTGCCGCTGCTACAGCATTGCCCGGGCCGGTTTGTCACCTTCCTGCATGCGCTGGGCACCCTGCCAGAGCACGCCCGGAAGGAGGTCTGGCAGATGTTCCAGGAGCATCCGCTGGTTTCCTGCAACCCCGGTGGGCTGGACCTGGACCGCCTGATCCCGCTGCTGGATGCTACAGCGGAGGACGGGGAAAAGCCGGTGCCGGACAAGCTGCGAGCACACCATGCCGGGAGCATCACCCTGGCAGACCACGTGCTGGCTCACTACCGGTATGAGGCATGGGTGGAGACTGTGAAGATGCAAGCCCGGGTCCTGCTGGATCTGGCGGCTTGTTGCCAGCGCCGCAGTTTCCCAGCGGTGCGCAATGCGCCGACAGTGGATTTTCACTCTCTGCTGATGGCACGCAGCGTGATCACCCGACGTCGCACCCTGAACCGCACCCTCCGCATGGTGGCCGACCAGCCTGCCGCAACGCTCCACCATCATCCGGCCAATGCGCGTTGGCTGCATGCCTTGCCGCCAAAGGTGCGAGAGCACTGGCAGAGCGGGTTCGAGGTGGAACGTGCGCTGACGAAGGAAGGCACAGTGCGCCTGGCACTGGAGCACAACCTGCAGGAGAAGCTCAAGCTGGGCACCTACGCGAAGAGCTGTCTGGCCCCCGGAGGAGCCTGGGACAAGTCTGCGGTGGTCGTGGCATTGGACGCGAACAAACACGTGCTCTATGCCCGCAACGCGGAACACAAGGTGGTGGGGCGGCAGCTCATCGCCATCTCCAGCAACTTGCGGCTGGTGTGCTTTGAGGTTTATCCGGCCCGCTGTAGCGCGGAACTCAAGTCCCTGTTCACCACCTATGACCTGGCCCTGGCGCAGTATCTCGGCCTCCCGCTGCACCGGTCTGGAGAGTATGAGATCGAGCAACTGCACGGGCTGGACTGGTACGACGACGAGGCCATGCTGGAGTTTGTGTGAGCCCGCGGCGTGGGAGACTCAAGACGTGAAGACTCAAGACCTGAAGGCTGGCGCAGGGTTAGTCGTGCCTGCCGTTGTCTACTCCAGCAGACATGCGACTACGCGGGTAGCTCCCGCATCTCAGCGCCGGCCCTCACGGGGCGGGCGGACGAGCAGATCCCACAGGGTCGGGTTTTCATCTCGAACCCGATCGAACATGCCTGTTGCCGGCAGCACCACTCCCGCGATGGAGCCTGCCAGCATGCCGCCTACGAAGGGCCACCAAGGCAACCACGACACCTGCAGCAGCGCTACAAAAATGCAGATCCCCAGCCAGCCAAGGCCGGCCATCCACAGCGGCACGTGATGAACCCCCGCGCCACGGCGACCCAGAAAAAGTAGGGTCACTTCATTCAGCGGATACAGAGCCACCACGGCTGCCGCCACGCCATGCGCCGCGCCGACGGCTCCCGGCATCGCGGCCCCGGCCACCAGCAGTCCCATCACAGATCCCACGACACCGCTCGCCAGGAAGATGTGCAAGTACAACACGCCACCCACACTGCGACACAGCACATTCCCGAAGACCCACAGCAGCAACAGGGAATAAACAAAGTAGGCAACCTGCGCATGGTAAAAGAGGCTGGTCGCCAGACTGAAAGGACGATCCAGCGCCAAGGGCTCCATCTGGAAATCTCCACCGAGGAAAAAGACCAGGGCACACACGGCCATCACGGCCCAGTTTGTCCACGGGCGTCCAGAAGCCAGCGTCTCAATCTTGATGGGGGCGATCACCATAGATCCCCCAACAACGACGGTGAACCCTCATCTGTCCACCCCATCCAGAGGGCGGCGGCTGGATTCCGCGTTGTCCATGCCAACCGCCCTCCGGCTCTAGCTCATTATTCGTAGGCTCACTTGCAATTGGATGGAAAATTTCTCCAAAAAATAATGGAACATTCTTCACTGGCGTTCGGAGCACTCCTGGCGCAACTCAGGGCACTTTTGCAAGGGCTTGATAGTCAGGCCTGTCCGCTGATGTTTGGGGGAAGTGCCGCCTCAATACGCCACCGCGAAAAATAAGGAAGACCCCAGGCAACTGCGTGACATCGCCCTCGAATTTGCCGATCCGATGCCCCTTCAGAAAAGCTTGCAGGCCGCGCCACCAGACCTTCCACCCCAGCAACTGGGAGAATTTCCCACGTCTGAGCCCCAGGCCGCGATAGAGCCGTCGGGACGGATCAGAGACCGCCGGGAGATCTGACAGGCCGTACTGCGCGGTGAATGCGGCAAAGGCCGACGCTTCCCCCATGTGAATCAACGCGATCCGCGTGCCGGCGGATTCAATCACCCCACGCACCCGGGCCAGATCTGCCAAGGCTTCCCGGCAAAAGGTGCAGCCTGAATGACGCAGGAACACCAGGAGCAACGGGGTCTCTTGGGAAAGCTCCGCGAGAGACCGCCCCGTGGAAGTCGTAGCTTCCGTGAGCAAGGTCCTCTCATCCGGCAAAGGGACCTCCCCAGCTTCTCCTGACTGCCCCAGATGAACCTCCCAAGCGTGCTTCAACACCAGGGCAAACGGCACCCACCAGATGACGTCATTGGTCACACAGGTCAGCGCGAAGGCTGCCGGCAGCGATCCCTCCCACACGGCCTGCGCCATGCCGATCGGTCCGAACACCTTCCCCAGCAGACCAACCAGCACCACGGGCCAGTGGCGGGCGGGATCGGTGGCGGCGATGGCATAACCCACCCCATAAACACCAACGATCATGCCGATGCACTGCCACAGTTGCGGGTAATTGGGCTGCGCCATCCCCAACCAGTCAAAGACCGCGGCGGGGAAGAGCACTGCCCACGCGCCCCACAGGATGTTGTAAGCTCCTGCAACCAGCAACAGGGTCCGCATCCAGCGCGGGGCGACCGGTCCGGATGCGGGGGCTGCATTCATGGGAGCTTGGGTTCCGCCTGCCTTCTCCGATGGAAGGCAGGTTCTAGATCAAACAAAGGCACCCGTCACGCAGCGTGGCGGGTGCCATCAGGGTCACGCCATGGCCAGCGTCGGTCCCACTCCTGGCGCAGGGGCCAGGTGGGTCTCACGCAGCTCTCGCAGACGCTCATCCGCCTTTTGCAGATCTCCCAGCACCTCCAGCAGCGCTTCCCGCTGCTCAGGGTCCTGCGTGCGCGGCACCGCCTTCTCCAGGGCTACCACGGCGTTCCAGAGAGCCTCACCAGCGATGTGGAACATATAGGGGTCACGCACGGGGGCTCCCGGGGAGCGGTCAGGGTCGATGCTATCCAGCAGAAATTCTGCAAGGAAGTGAGGCTGGCTCACCTGGTAGATGCGGCTACCGAAACGGAACAGGTCACCAGCCAGCGGCTGGAACTGCGGGATGCCATGCAGGTTCCAATGCCGTGCCAGTTCCATGCCTTCATCCGCAGCGTCTGTCGCCTCAGTGATCCAGTCCTGGCCCGTGGGGGCTCCGGTGCCCTGAGGCGGATGATCCAGCAGATAGGCCAGCACGCGGCACTTCAGGTGCCTGCCCTTGATGCCCACCTCACCGCACATGGGTTCGGTCCGCTCACGGTCCGTCACCAGTTCCATCGCCACCCGGGCCGACTCCAGGGCTTGCAGGGGCACCGGAGGCTGGCAGGAGAGCAGGGAGTTCCCGTGGTTCATCAGCGCACAGGAGAGGATGCCCTCCTGCTCGGCCTCTTTGGCCTCGAAGTCACCCTGCAGGAGATTCACGGATTCTTCGAAGGACTTCACAGCCTCCGCCGCAGCCTCAGGATTGCCATGGCACTGCCAGGTGATGCCGCGGTTCATGAAAGCGATGGCCAGGCGCGAGCGCGTGCCGGCATGCTCTTCATAGGGCAGCTGCTTGAGATGCTCGATGGCCTCATCATAGCTGGCCACCGCCTCCTTGAGGGCGGCGGGATCACTCTGGCGGGTGAGCGCATCCCCGCGGTTCATCAGCGATGCCGTGAGCCCCCAGCGGAATGAAGGGTTCTCCAGCGGAAGTTGTTTCCTAAGTACCACCGCCTCATCGAAGCAGCGCACCGCCTCCTTCTGCGCCTCTGGAGACTCCTCCTCCATGTAGGTGCGGCCACGATTGGTCCAGAGGTTCGCCCGGTCATGGCGCTCCTCGTCATTGATGATGTCCGGCACCTTGGCCAGATGAGCCAGGGCCTCATCATAGGCCTTCACTGCTGCCGTTCGCCCGGAGGGGCTGCCAGACTCGCGTTGAGCGTGACCGTGAATGATCCATGCGGCCGCCAGTTGGCGGTGCCACATGTCTTCATCAGCCAACGGCTTCTGCTTCAGCAGGACGATGGCGCGATGAGAAAGCTCAGCCGCGCCTTTGAGCGCGTCAGGGGCACCGGTGCCCATCAGCTGCTGGGCCATCGCCAGCATGCGGGGGATCTCATGAGCCGGTCCATTGGCAGCGGCGGCTTCCGCCGTGGCGGGTGCGGCCTGGGAGGCGCTGGCGTCGGCAGCCGGCAGGCCCTCCGGTGAGGGCAGTGAAACTGGGGCCGGTAGAGAGGCGGCAGCGTCGGGAGACTTGTGCGAACTGGGGGAATCAGAAGACATGAAATGGGAATCGATAAGGAAGTGCGAACTGGTGGGAACGAAAGGCTCTAAAAGCGGGCTGACCCCGCCCGGATGGCCGGATACAGGGTCAACATACCTTTGTTCACCTTGGACGATAAAGCGTGTAAAATGCAAATTCTCCGATTACAATTCGGGACAATAAATGAGAGGAGATCTCAACAAAGCTCTTGCCGCGATATGCGATTGGGTCTCTATATCACGCCCCGCCGCGTGGACCCCAGATCGTGGCGCAGCCGCTTTCCCATTCCAGTCCGTGTCTTCGTACGCTCTCGAATCCGCTTCGCTCAGCCTCGCCCCTACCGGCAAACGCCTGACTCTGCTAGGGACGGCGCCTTTCACGTCCGGCATGCAGGCCCCCGGCTAAAAGCTCCCTGCCACGACGTTTTGAGTCCTTGGTAACTACGGCCCCATGATCATCGCTCCCCGTCAGAAAGACTCCCACCTCGCCTCCACCTGGGTGGCAGGGGTGGCCTTGGTGATGCTTGGCATCGGCGGTTACGGAGCCAGCCTGCCGCTCCTGCCCAAGACGGAGGACATGCCCATGATCATGGAGATGGGCGATGAGATCCCTTTGGAAGAATTTAACGCCCCTGCAGAGGCCGCCCCTGAAGCGCCTCCGGTGGAGCCCGAGGTGACCGAGGAGCCCATTGAAGAAATGGTGGAGGAGTTGGAGATTCCCCCGGTCCCCACCATCGAGGCCCCGCTGACGCCTCCGGAGATGTCGGAAATCCTGCCACTGGACTCCCCGCCACCGCCGCCCCCCACGCCTACGACGACTCCCCCCAAGCCAAAACCGCAGGTGGACCGTCCCAAGCCTCAACCCCGGCGCTCCACCACCCCGCCGTCCAATTCAGGCTCCGGTGGCTCAGGCAGTGCGGCTACGGGTAGCGGCTCCCCCACCCTCTTCCGCGGCGGTTCAGGGCGGTTCCCCCACCCCTCTTATCCTTACAATGCCCGCAAATCCGGTGCTCAGGGCACGGTGCGTCTCCTGGTCGTCGTGGAGATGAGCGGCATTCCCGGCTCCGTTTCCGTACAATCCTCCAGCGGCAACGGAGAGCTGGACAGCGCCGCCCAGGACCACGTGCGCCGCCGCTGGCGCTGGCCGGCCGGTGAGATCCGCCGCTACATCGTGCCCGTGCGCTTTGTCCTCCGCTGATTCCCCTCCCCCCTTCGCTCACCTCGTTTCCTTTCCCTCCCTGCACCCCATGCCCAACCCGCTCCTCGCCAACGCCCTCGTCGATCTCTTCCGCCATGGTGGCCCTATCATGTGGCCCATTGGCGTGGTCACCTTTGCCGCCATTGCCATCATCTTTGAGCGTTGCTGGTGGTGGCTGATGCATGCCAAGAACCGCAAGCCTCAGGACCTGGAGCGCGTGCTCATGTCCCTGGAGTCCGGTGACCTCGGCCATGCCCAGAAACTCTCCGCGAACTCTTCCGATGCGGTTTTGCGCGTGGTTCATGCGGGCCTGTCCCACCGTCACGCCAGCCTTCAGGGCGCTCTGCAGGCCGCTGCTGGCATCGAGATCCGCCAGGCGGGCCGCTTCCTCACCGCCATGGACACCATCATCACCCTCGCCCCTCTGCTCGGCCTGCTGGGCACCGTGACGGGCATCATGGGCAGCTTCAGCGCCGTCGGCGGTGCAGAGCTCGCGGTGGAAAAAGTCACCGGCGGTATCGGTGAGGCACTCATCGCCACAGCCTTCGGCCTCGGCATCGCCATCGCCACGCTCATCCCTTACAACTGGTTCCACTCCAAGGTGGCCGGACTGCAGCACGACATCGAGACCGCCGCGAACAACGTGGAAGTCTTCGTCGCCACCCACCGCGTGTCCGTTCACGTCTAAGCCGGGCTGGCCAAAGGCCCGCACAGGTCCCTGCCGCCCCCCTTCCCCAGACTTCCGTCTTTCGCGAAGCGATGAAAATCATCTCGCCCCTTGGTGCCAAAAAAGCCCGGCTCGAAATCGTGCCGCTCATCGACATCATGTTCTTCCTGCTCGCCAGCTTCATGATGGTGACCATGAGCATGACCAAGCAGCGCACGATCGACGTGAACCTGCCGGCCGCCGCCACCTCCCACAGCAACCTCAAGCCCGATGTGATCTCGCTGGCCGTGGATGCCCGGGGCCAGGTGTTCCTGGACAAGGACATGATTTCCCTGGAAGCACTGGACCAGATGCTCAAGGAACGCCTCAGCGCCAACAAGGAGCTGCCCGTGTACATCAGTGGGGATGCGGCCACGCCCCATGGCGCGATGATCGCGGTGCTCGACTACGTGAAACGTTGCGGCGTCACCAAGGTGGCCTTCAATGTGAAACCTGTGGACAAGCAGTAGCCTTCGAAAGCCCCGCCTCGCACCAGAATTCTGCATCTTCCATGCGCCCTATTTCCTCCACTATCCTCGTCACGCTCCTGGCGGCCCTCTGCGGGCTCTGCACCATTCAGTGGTATCGTGAGAGTGACCTCCGCAAGCTCGGGGTGGACCTGCGCAATGAGACCACCAAGCTCGCCGGCGCCAACCAGGAACTGGAGAACCGGGTGAAGGCCGCCGATGGTGAAATCCTCCGCCTCACCGCCTCCCTGGGAGAACTCCGGCAGACCTCCGTCTCCAAGCAGGAGCACGAAGAACAGACCGTGCTCAACACCCAGCTGCGCGAGATGGCCGAGAAACAAAACGCCGCCATCAAGCAGCAGAACGAGTCCATCGAGAAGCAAAACGCCCTCATTGAGCAGGCCAACGTGGCCATCAAGCAAGGCAACGAGACGATCAAGAAACTCACGGACGAGCGGGATTCGCTGAACAAGAAGCTCAACGAAACCGTGGCCAAGTACAACAAGCTGGTCGGCGAAGGTGCCAAACCCACCACCACGGCCGCAGCGCAGTAGCCGCCCCGGCCCCCTACCACAATCTCTTCACAAGCCGCCGCGCTCCATCTGGGGTGCGGCGGTTTTCTTTTCGGGCTTGGTGGAACCCTGCCGCGGGCCACACCCTGTAAATACTTGCCCCTTAAATTTGATCAGAAGATTATTCACAAATAGACGTATGGTTCCCCCCCTTTTCTGTCTCGCCCCCTTCGAGCGCCCTCTCATGTCCCCCAGCGTACTTTCTCTGATCATCGTCGGCTTTGCCTCTTGTACAGCACTCTTGCCAGCAGCCACCGTGATCTGGGATGGCGGTGACATTGACGACAACAACTGGAGTTCTGCTGACAACTGGGCCGGCAATGTCGCCCCAGCCAATCCCACGCTTCCCACGGCTCCTGACATCATCCAGTTCGCGGGGTCAACACGCACCACCCCTACGACCGACGTCGCCTGGAACGTGGA
>NZ_BATR01000186.1 GCF_000739655.1 Verrucomicrobium sp. BvORR106
GCCGTTGAAGAGGGAGACTGGCTCACCGTACTTCACTTTGGCCAGATCAGGCTTGGCCGGGATGGCGGCGATTCGCTTGCCGGTGAAATCGCCTTGGGCGAACTCTTTGCCGTCGGCTTTCACCTTCACGGTGCTGAGTTTGAGATCATCGCCCGTGGCCTTCGCCGTGATGGTCTCTGTCACCTGCTCTTCAGCCTGGGTCTTCGGGTTCTTCGCCTTGGAGAGACGGATCACCTTGAGGGTATCGCCTTCCACCTTCACTTCCTGCACCGGCACCACACTGCCACCACCCCAGAGGATGCTGCCCTGAAGCTTGCCGCCGGTTTCCTCAACCCCCAACCAGCCAGCACCGCCATTGGGGAGCGTGAGCGCCCAGCGACCCTCGTAAGGGCTTGCGGCGAAAACGGAAGCGCTGAGCCCGGCGGCCAGCATGCCACCGAGAAGGAAAGTGCGGGAGGAGTTAAGGAATGTCATGGAAGACCCTCAACGCCCGCCAGGCGGGGAAACTATCGTGAATAGGTCGTCAGGGACATGATCAGTCTGACACGCACCAACTGGGAGGGCACTATCTCATCGATCAACGGGAGGAGTCCTTCCGCAAGTCATTCAACAACGTTCCGGAATCCGCGACCACTCTGGAACCATACCAAGCTTGGAGTCTTTTGGCAGCTCTCTCTGCAAACACCTTCATTTCAGGATTCGCCACCCTTTTGCGGCTTCCTGATTTCGCCTCACTGCTGCGATGTTTGGCCTTGGAGACAGTGGTTCCCATGGGCTAAGTATCGCACACCTCCAAGCCCACGCAACGCCCACTGACAGGCGAAAAAAGCGCTGGCCGACAAACAAGTCGGCCAGCGCGAAACGAGAACAGATGGAGAGAGCCGGCTTACGCCGCGAACTCAGCGATCACTTCGATCTCGACGA
>NZ_BATR01000185.1 GCF_000739655.1 Verrucomicrobium sp. BvORR106
CCATCGGCCGGGTTACCTTTTCCCTGATGGCATTGGGCTAAAGGGGGGTGACTACGGGGGGATTCAGCCACGGGAAGAGGTGTATCCAGTTGGAAGCAGAAGGCCTCAACGTGGCAGTCCCCGGTAACACGCATCTCAAGTGCCAGGGGCAGCCTCTTGTCCTGGAATTCAAGTTTCCCCTATTGCAAGGCTCGATCGCACATGCCCCTCCTCCGGCCATTGCTTGCACCACCGCACCGTAGTTTCAGCTGAATGTAGCTCCTCTGCCTACAAATCTCCAGCACCTCGCAGACAATCGCGACGCCCTGCGCCATGCCGGAAGGTTGCCTGTGGTTGTCTTGAGGGACCATCACTTTCTCGGGGCCATGTTGTCTTTCACAGCTTTAGTACGGGCGTCAATCTTTCCTATCTTCTCCCCAATGGCTTTGACCTTGCTGTTGAGGTTGTGCTGTTTGTCACCCAGCCACCGCATCGTCGCCGCCTGAGCCAGCACGTGCCCGAGCCCCAGCCGTCCCAAGCGAAGATCCTCCCGCAGGGCTTCATTGATCAATCTGCCCTCGTGAAATTTATGGTGCCGCACTTCTGCCACCTGCGAATTGGCCTCGGACGTGTCCGTGTTGGAAGGACGGAAGTGATAGTAGGTGAGCACTTCCGGCAGAACCGATATCTCGAAGTTCTGAACAAAACGCAGATTGAAGTGCCAGTCCTCCAGCACGGGATAATCCTCTGGATAGCCGCCAATCTCCGCGATTACCTCGCGCTCGTAGACAAACGCGTGCGTACAGAAGCAGTTGACCATTGAGAGTTTCGCCAACGTGACGTTGTGGAGGTCGTCATTCAAAGGGCGCTCCCCCAGCTTCCGAAGTCCGTCCTCCACCGAAGTTTCCTCAATGCAGGTGGTTCGACAGACGATCCCTCGAACGGTCGGATGAGGCTTGTCATCTACCAGCCCGGCAACCATCTTTGAAAGGAATTCTGGAGCCCAGGTATCATCATCGTCCAGCAAGGTGATCAACGGATTTGAGCCTGCCCGAATGCCAGTGTTGATGGGAACGCCCCGCATGCGAGGCTGGTTGCTGACAAAAGGAACGTAGGTGACGCGATCACGAAGCTCCCGCTTGTACTTCTCAAGCAACGCCGGCACTTCCGCCGTGTTGCCACCGTCCACGAGCACCCAGGTCCAGTTCTCGTACGTCTGGTCCAAGATGCTCTTCAGGGCGCGTTCCAGAAGGATGGGCCTTTGGAAAGTACGCGTGATGATGTCCACACCGGGCTGTGCCTGAGACCGCCTGGATGCCAGGTCTGCGCGGAGAGTTGCACCGTCCGTCGAGCTCGCTTCTCTCGCTGGAGGACCAAGCCTGGCCACGTCCATGGCCCCAGCCACAAGAAACAGAGGCTCCGCATGCACGGGGAAGGTTCCAGCGCCATCGGCATCCTGAGCAGTTCCCTGCCCGGCATCACTCCAGGTCTCCCACAATCTTGCGAACTCGGGGTGGCTGGTGTCGAACACGGCGGTTCCCGGAAACTTCGCCCCCGGAGCCGCAGCCTCCACCCGGGAGGCCATCTTGTCCCCTCCCACTTCTGGCACCGCGATATGAAAGCCCCCGGCAATACCGGGAACGCCCAGCCGATCCACCTCTCTTACGAGGGTGGAGTAGGCATGTTCATAGGGGTAGACCCCGGGGCGGATCAGCGCTACAAAACGCCCGCTCGCCAAAGAGCTGACATCCGGGCAATCCTGGAGGCCGCCGGACTCGAGCACCTCATGCAAAACCACGCGTGTCTTTCCTCCGGGGAAATGCCTCGCGAAGAGTTCCCGCGCTCGTTCAATCGACTGGCCCTCTACTCCAATCACCACTTCGTCGATGTCATAAAGACTGCCGGACAGGGCGAACAAAGTGCGGTCGAGGAGTTTGAATCCCACCTGGGAATCTGACGCCTGCCAGACGACGATGGAAAGCTTGTGGTTGGAAGTTCTGGCTACCATCGTCTTGCTGCGAAAGTGAAGTGGTTTTTGAAATCGACTCTGGAATGAGGGACGTGTTTCGGCACATCTTCCAGATCTGGGAAGTTCCCGGTGTGCTCGTAGTGCCCGGCCTCGATGAGTTTGCGCTCACACTCCATCCTGAACCGTCTCGACTGCCACTTCGTTGCCAGGATGCGTCCGGACTCGAAGATCCATTTTTGTGACAGGGCATTGGGCTCCCGGCTTTGCACTCGATGCAGAAAGAGCGCCTCGGGATGCACGATGCACCTGTGGCCCATCTCCCACACCCGCCAGGACAGGTCCACGTCTTCACAGTACATAAAGAACCGCTCGTCAAAGCCCCCTGTTGCCTCGTAAAGGGGCTTTGAAATCAAGAGACATGCCGCACTGCACCAGTTGGTATTGTGACTGGCAGCGTCATAGTCCTTCGGATGCTCCGCAGGAAACTGCAAGCCTTCGATCAAAGCCTCACCTTTCAATGTCGCCAGGATCCGATAGAAGCCCGCGAGCGCTTGCGGATGAATGTGCCCGTCAGGATTCAGGCACAAGTAGTGAGTGCCGTGATGCACCTGGAACGCATGCCTCATGAGGAAGTTATGCCCTGCGCCAAATCCGATGTTTGACGAGGTAGGGTGAAAGTGCGCATTCACGCGCGCACGGTCCGCCATCTCCTCCACGTCTGCTGCGTTCCAGCGGTGCGAGTTGTCAGTTAGAACAATGAGCGGAGGCAGATGCCCCTCGGCCTGCGCTTCCTCCACCGCCTTCCGCAGCGTGGTGAACAAATGGACCAGTTCCTCACGGTCTGTATGGAACAAGATCACCCCCACGACAATCTGAGTTGAGCCCAACACCTTGGAACCATTCGACGAGGCTGGCGGCTCGGGCAAAGGGACCGACTGAGGAGGGAGTGGTGGTGCCTCAGACAGGAAGTAATCGCGAAGCCACCGGGCACCGAATTGGGGATGAGCCTCCGGCAGCTTGCCATCATTCAGCATCAGTTCATAGATGCTCCACGGCGGCTCGGACTCCGCGTCCACTTCGGGATTGCTTTTCCGGAAGTGCAGCGGGTCAAAGAGAGGATGAAGGGACCAGCCGTTGTGCCATCCGATTTCACGGTAGTGGCTCACCGCATCACTCGATGAGGAAAACACCCGCCCTGCGGCTTTGGAGTAATGCTTGAGGTCGGGCTTCAGCCGTTGTTTGACGGGGGGCTTTTTGCTTTGCCCCATCGCCTTTCGCACCTTGCCGAGCAGTTGCAGCAGCCCCGGCACAGTCTCTCCCGAGGTCTTCCAGTTCCTGTACCAGCGGGGTGACAGGCGCTGGAGCAGATGCGCCCCTTCTTCAGCCGCATCCAGGTGCAGGGCGTTTGCCTTCTCATGGTTTGCCTCAGCTAGAGCCGTGGCACCTGCTGCCCCGGCACTCTCGATCGCTGCCCGGGAAGGATGCTTGCCCCCCCGGTCCACGGCACCCAGCAACCTCTGCACAAAGGTCTGGATGCCCGCCACCACGAAAGCCAGTGTCTTCTGAGTTTTTTCGAGCTCCTTTCGAGTGGATTGCAACCGGGCCTTGAGCTCCTCCCCCTGTCTCCTTGCCAGGTCGGCGGCAGGTGATTCCCACGGACGAGCATCGGCATGAGGGTCACACCCCATCGCTGTCAGGTCCGCGGTGGTCAGGCACTCCCGGGCTACGGTATCGAAGAGGGACTTCGTGGCCGGCTTCAACATGGACCGGTGACGATTCCAAAGGTCATTGAGATGGATGCCGTCCTTCTCAGCCAGGTCCCGCATCCGTTTGACCGTGAGCGCAGCTCCAGCTTTTTGGATCTCAGCCTGCTCCCTCGTCACCTGCGTGTCGTGCAGTCTCACATACACTGAAGGATAGGGCAGGAAGACCACCGGCTTTTTCTCCTTGGAAGCAACCAGGCCAAAGAGCGCACGATCAACCAGAAAGTTGGTCTCCTGCCACACCTCCAGGGAGTTCAGGAAACACGAGGTCTTCCCCACGAGGCTGGAAAGATGGTAGGGCGTGTAGATCCAGGACAGCATCAACACTTCCTTCCAGTCCAGTACCACAGGCCTGATGCCGTCACTGCCAGACAGCTCTGTCAGGATTGGGAAATTGAAGTAGAAGGGCGGCGCCACGCTCCTTTCGCCTTCAAGCCAAAGACTCGCAGACGCGACATACGCCGCATCAGGATTCGCTTCAAGAGCACCGAGCGAGCAGGAAAGATGCCCCGGATGCCACCAATCGTCGTCATGGAGAAACGCGAGCAAGGGCGAAGCCACTTGCGATATGGCAAAGTGCGCGTGTTGGCAAAAATCGGTATCCTTGGGAGCCTCAAGATAACGTATCGGCAGACCCGAAAACTCTCTGACCACCTCAGCAGCCAGGCCCTTGGCACCATTGTCAGAGACCAAAACTTCACGCAACCGTCCCGCCAGAGCTTGTCCGCGCACAGATTCCAGTGCCGTACGCAGAAAGTGCGGGCGATCGTGTGCCAAAATCAATACGGTCAGGTCTTCGCAACTTGGCATTGCAGCAGGGATGTAGGTGGGGTGATGGATGTTGGATAGTTCTGTGTTAGGCACTGGGTCTTTGCTCTGGTGGACTCTTCAGGGGGGTGTCATCTTTACTGGCGAGGAGGCGGTGGGGCAAACTCCCCAATCTGGACCTCGCCTTCGGGATGCCCTTCAGCTACCACTAAAAGGTTCCTCCCTCACCGGACAGTTTGTTTTTTCGGAGTCTGCCAAAGAGACGGCTGACCATGCTCTTTGACTTGTCAGGCTGGTTGGCCTTCACCACACGCAACTGGGTCCTCGCTTCCACGAGAAGCGCCTTCGCACGATCTCTCTCAGCGGCACGTCTGTCTGACTCCCGGCACCTCGCGTTGTATTGGGCACGGAGAGTTCGGTTTTCATCCAGAGAACTGAGAAGCCAGCGGAGGAAGTACTCCGCGGGAAGATTCATGGAGGAAAGCCCCTTCCCGCTGCTGCCATCCACCCGCGCTTGGAGCAGGGTATCCGCCAGTTGGGCCGCTTCATGCACGCCCTCCAATTTCATCGCGGAGGTATTCACCTGCACACTGGCCCCGTCAATCGTGTACTCCGGCAGGGCAAAACCCAGAGTCTTCTTCCAGCGGGAGATGTCCCCTGTTTCCAGAGCCCCTTCTATGATCCTCTCACACCCCATGTTCCTGCTGACACTTTGCAACGACTGGAGATTCGACTTCTGATCACTCTCACTCCACTCGCCTCGTTGAAAATCCCGGTAGGCGAGCGCAATGAACTTGGGCCAGGGAATGGCGGGCTCACGCGGAAGCACCCCGGCCTCCTGCGCCATCAGAATCGTTTCCGCCACATGAATGTGTTCCGCACGGGAATCCCCGACCAGCGGATGAAACGCAATGTCCTTCTGTTCAATGTTGCTCTCCTCGAAGAACTCCTTGTCGCGCTCCCTGTCTCCGTGAGCATGCTGGGCACTGTATCCAATGCTCTTTGCGGACACCCCGGGACACGCGAATCCCGGATCCACGTGCACATAGTTGTCTGTGTAAGCCAGGCAGGCCAGCGTGAGGAAGACAGGCGGCGTCCGGCAGGGGATCAAGCGCCCGGTTGCCTCCCGCACCCTATCCAGCAGGCTCGTGTGCATCCACGCACATCCATAGGGATACGGCAGATCTGTTACCCGGCAGTCCGCATTCAGGAGCTTCGACAGCCCAGCCTGTGAGTCCCTGAGCTCCATGCGGCACCCTTGATCAATCAGGTTGAGCTGACCAGCCTCCTTGCCCCCTGCATTGGGGTAGAAGTAGATAAGCCCCGCTGTGCTGGAGAGGACTTTCACCCCGGGATGGTGACCGAGTGCCGTCCTCGCACGCTGCATGCAATGGGGCAACAACGCATCGTCCGCACCCAGCACCATCACAAAGCCGGGCTTGGCATGACTGAGGGCGAACTCCCAGTGCGTGGCCTGCCCCAGCCGACGACTGGGGCGAACGACTCTTAGCCTCGGCTCCGTCTTCTGGAACTCGACAAGCACTTGAGCCGTGTCATCAACACTCAAGTTGTCGCTGACCAGGATTTCAAAGTCGTCGCCTCCTTGAACCGTACAAGATTGCAGGGTGTGGACCAGGGTCTCAGCCCGGTCCAGCGTGGGGATCACAACAGTAAACATGGACATGATGCGAGTCGTAGGATGCCTATTTCATCTTCTCCTTCCGCAAGCGGTCGATCTGCTCACGGTACTCCCTGCTTTTGGCTTTGGCCTTGTCCCTCTCCTGCGCACGTCGCGCCGATTCCGCACGCAATCGCGTGATCAGACTCGCAGACTCCTGCAGCTCTAGTTGCAACTCGACATTTTTCACGACCACAGCACGAAGCAGCAGGTGGGGGTCAGCATCCGCAGCAGGTGCCATCCGCTTCATGCGATGCTCAATCACTCGCGTGATCGCCTTGGCCGGCACAGCATTGTCCGGGCTCGCACATTGGAGAAGGTCTTCTGCCAGCGCCGCCACTTCATCCACCCCTCGAACCTGCAAAGGCCGGGTGTCCAAGACAAGATCGATGGGGTAACGGGGCCAGTCGATCAGCCAGTCAGTGGACGCTTCCCAATCCCTGATGGACCTGAAGCTGCTGGACTGCTGCAACACCTCTTCGCAGCCCATGGTTTGCGCGAGCCTACGGAGAGCCGCTTCGTTTTCGGCCGTTTCTTCCGGAGACCAATCCCAAGTGTGACATTCCACCCAGGCGCGGGCGATGAACTTCTCCCAGGCGATGATCGTGTCCGGTGGGAGCAGGCCTTTCTCCTTTGCCTGGAGCAGCACCTCGCCCACCAGGACGGGAAGGGATCGCGAGTAGTTCACTTTCTCGTGAAGCGTGATCTCATTCTCGGCATAGAACTGGTCTTCCAGCGCACGGTCGCCGCGAGGTTGCGTCGTGGCGCTGCCATTGCTTGAAGCCGAGTATCCACCGAGTCCGAATCCGGGATACACCGAAAGGTAGGACTCGGTCACAGCCGCCACTGCCACTGCGAGAAACAGGTCAGGCATGGGAGAATGGATGAGCCGGCCGGTTTTGGAGATGATCCGCTGAAACACCTCCGTCTTCACCCAGCTCTGCTGATAAGGGAACGGCAGCTGGGTGATTTCAGCCTTCGCCCCCGCTACCTGCCGCAGCCATTGGTGCGATTGTCGCACCTCACTCTCCTGCCGCAAGACCATGAAGAGCTTGCCCGCATTCGGCGACTGCGAATCGTCGTAGTAGTAGGCAGGGCAGGGATAGCTGTGCAGCACCTCGATTTCGGGATGGGCATGGAGTGCCGCACGAGCTCGCTTCATACAGCCTGGCAGCAGGGCATCATCCGAGCCCAGGAGCATGGCGTACTGCCCCTCTGGCTGAGTCGTCAGGCAATACTCCCAGTGGGCCGCGAGCGACATTCTGTGGGGCGGCTGTTGGTAGGTGATGCGGCCATCCTTCTCCGCCAGTTGCTTCACCAGTTCTCGCGTGCCATCGGTGCTGTAGTTGTCACTGACGACGATCCGGAGATGGTCATCGTCCTGTGCCATGCAGGAGCGGATCGTCTGCTCCAGAGTCTGGCAGCGATTGCTCGTGGGGATGATAACGGAGAAGCGGGTCATCTTGGTTTCACCGGGTCGGGTGTTCACATGCCTCCGCGAAACACTCGTTTGATCCAGCCTCCCTTGGGCGGTCGTTGCTGGTCTCCCAGGCTCGCCTTCAGGCCCGACACTTCCTTGCGCAGCGCCTGGACCTGGGACTTCGCCCGATCTCTTTCGGCGGCACGCCGATTGGATTCTGCGGTTCGTTTCCCAAGTTCTTGCTGCAGCCCCAAGACCATCTTTGCCATGGAGGACACACCTTCCAGCACTTCAACCGTAGTGGTATTGTACGCGGGATTCTCGCTGGCCGCAGAAACCATGCGAGGGGCGGTGTGAGGCTGGAGATCTGCTAGAAGCAATCCGGCGATCTGTGACGCACCGAGAACGTCCCGGACCCCCAGCGGGCGGAGGTCGAGCGTCAGCAGGGGTGGCGGGCAGTAGGTGCGAGTCTGTTCAAAGGGAAGGGCCGCCTGCCATTCCGCGAGGTCGGGATGTTCAAGCGCAAGCTTCATGATGTGCTCGCAGCCCAGGTGCTGGGACGCCTTCACCAGATGCGTCACGTTCAACTCCCGATCCGCTGGACTCCAGTCTCCAGAGGCCAGCTCACGGTGCGCATTGGCCACCAGACGATCCCAACTGATGTTCACATCCGACGGCAGAAGACCGTGATCACGCATGGTCAGGAGCGTCTCAGCCACATGCATGTGCTCTGAGCGGGAGCTACCAATGAAAGGATGGAAGGGAACATCCTTGAGCTCGATGCCCGTCTCCTCGAAGTACTGCAGGTCCTTCTGGCGGTCTCCAGAAGGGCTGTGCACACTGACTCCGATGCTGTTAGCCGAGGCCGCGGGGCATCCGAATCCCGGGACAACACAGAGATACGTTTCACAGGAAAGGGCCGCAATGACCGCCAGAAAGACGGGCGGGGTCCGGCACGGGATCATCGAGCCCGTTTTTTCCTCTACCCTGCGCATGATCGCTATGTCCATCCAGGCCATGCCGTACGCGAAGGGAAGATCCAGCACGGACCCCTGGCCTTCAAAAAGCCGCTTCAGCCACTCTTCTGAGATCCTCGTCTCCGTGAGGGGCTGGAGAGAAAGGGTCAGATGCCCGGCATGCGCATTGCCCACCTCCGGATAGGTGTACATGGGAGGATACACTCCGTGAAAGGCCCGAATCTCGGGATGAAGTGCCGTCAGTTCACGCACTCGGGACACACTCTGAGGCAGAAGCGCATCATCGGCTC
Organism: Verrucomicrobium sp. BvORR106; assembly: GCF_000739655.1. Taxonomy (GTDB): domain Bacteria; phylum Verrucomicrobiota; class Verrucomicrobiia; order Verrucomicrobiales; family Verrucomicrobiaceae; genus Verrucomicrobium. The sequence goes on from NZ_BATR01000185.1 coordinate 8,845, forward strand.
CGAGGAGTATGAAATAACCGGTCTTCACCTGCCCAAGGGCAAATTCCCAATGCCGGGCCTGCCCCAGGCGGCGGGGTGGCTGCACCATCTCGATCCGCGCATCCTCACGGGCGAAAGCTTCCGCGATGTTCCGGGATCCATCCTCGCTCAGGTTGTCACTGACGATGATTCTAATGTCATCCCCAAGCTGACTGGTGCAGGAGCGCAAGGTGGCCGCAAGCGTATCCGCGCGGTTGAGCACCGGGATGACGATGCTAAATCGAGGCTGGGGGTTGAGCGCGTCCATGGTGCAGGCAGTGCGGTCACACAAAGGCGCTGAAGACGATGACTGTGAAGAGTTCCATACGGATTCAAAGCATTGCGGCCATGCCTGAGAGCCCCTGATGGAGGCTGACTTGCGGCACCCATCCTGAGGCGCGCAACCTGGAGATGTCAGCCACCGTCACGGGAAAGGGGTCCGCAGCAGGCGGATCCACCTCCTTGATGTGGCCGGCTTCAGCCCCGACGATCTCCGCCGCAGCCCTGGCAAAGTCAACGATGCGGATCCCCTGCCCGCTCCCGACGTTGATGGGACCTGTCATGTTTCTTTCCAGGCCCCAGATCAAGGCGGAGGCAACATCGTCCACGTGGATGTAGTCTTTGACACTGAGAGGCGTCCTGAGAACCACATCCTTCCGCTGGGACAGGTGGCGCAGGATGGATGCGGAGAGACGGTCAGGATGCTCCCCCGCGCCATAGACATAAAAGATCCGGTACCAGGACCAGCTGATCTGCCTTGCCGATCCCAGCGCCTTGAGAAGGTCCAAGGTGGCGAGCTTCGCCCGTGAATAAGCCGTCTCCGGACCGAGCGCAGAGGTCTCCTCGTCCAGCCTCTCATTTGACGGAGCATACTCGATACAGGTGCCCGTACCGGCGATATGGGTCACCCCCGCCTCCACCGCGCCCTCGAACAGATTCGCCGACTGCGCAACCAGGAGTTCATTCTCCGGAGAGTTCACAGATCCAGGTTTGACCAGCCAGGCAAGATGAACCAGAGCCTCCGGGGCAAAGTCTGCCACCCTATCCCACGGAACGTGGTCCAAGGATCCCCCCACCAGCTCATAAGCGCCGCCAGGCGGTCGATGAACGTTTCGCGAGAGCCCCAGCACCTGATGCCCACGTTCAGCAGCGATCCTGCAGAAGGCCTGCCCGATGAACCCGGTGGCTCCCGTCACAAAAAGCTTCATGTGGACAGTGTGGTTTGCATCATGTGATCACCCCGGCACCCGTGAGCTAGACCACCTGCAGCCGCGGCAGAGGGATCACGAACTTCCCACCTTGGGATGAGTACTCCGACTGTTGCTTCATCACCTCCTGCGCAAAGTTCCATACCAGGAGGATGGCGTAATCCGGCTTCCGCTGGGCCAGCTCTTCCGCGGGAACAATCTCAATGTGCAGACCTGGGCTGTGGAGGCCGTGCTTGTAGGTGCTGCGGTCAGCCATGAATTTGAGGTCAGCTGCGGGAGATCCCACGTAGTTCAGCAGGGTGCTGCCTTTCGCGGAGGCACCATACGCTGCCACCTCCTTGCCCAGGGAGCGCTGCTCCTTCAGAAAGGCGATCAGGTCCGCCTTCACCTTCGCGGCATGTTCACTGAACCGCTCATAGTAAGAAGGCGAGTTCACCCCCAGCTCCGACTCCCGAGCAGAGAGCTCCCTCACAGAGTCACGCACGTCCTCCACCCCACTACGGGCGGCAAAGATGCGCAGGGAGCCACCATGGATGGGCAGGTGCTCCACGTGATAAATCTCCAGCCCGTGCCGTTGGAACAGCGGCAGCAGCGGGAGAAGGGTGAAATAGAAGACATGCTCGTGATAGATGGTGTCGAACTCGACCTTCTCAATCATCTCCACACCGTAGGGGAACTCCAGCACGATCCTGCCACCCGGCTTCAACAAGGCCGCCAGCCCCCCCACGAAATCGTTGGGCTCCGGAGCATGGGCAAACACATTGTTTCCCAGAATCAAGTCCGCCCCGCCCCTCTCGTCTGCCAGCGCTGAAGCGGAATCTCTACCGAAGAACTCGCCCCGCGTCTCCACGCCATTTTTGCGTGCCACCTGGGCAATATTGGACGCCGGCTCAAATCCCAGGCAGGGGATGCTGGCACCGACAAAGTTCTTGAGCAGGTAGCCATCATTGCTGGCCACTTCCACCACGAAGCTGTCTTTCCCCAGACCGAACTCTTCCACGTACCTGCCGACGGCCTGCCGGGCATGTGCCAGCATCTGGTCTGAGAACGATGAAAAGTACACGTACTCACTAAAAAGCTTCACCGGAGGAATGATGTGGGAAATCTGCATCAACCAGCATTGCTGGCAGACCCAGACATCCAGCGGGAATTTCGGCTCATCCTGGCTCAGGTCCTGGGTTCGGAGAAGGTTGTTTGCCAGTGGCTGCTGGCCGAGGTCGATCACCTCTTTCAGGTCTTCGGAACCGCAGGAGCGGCACTTCAAGGGAGTGGACATGTGTGTGTGAGGGAGGAGTCAGTTGGCCCAGGCAATTTTCTGTGAGGCGGCATCTGCCGCGTACGACGCAATCTGGGACCGGGTGAACGCGATCATCATCTCAGTGGAGGCACCGCCTTCGTGGCGAAGCCGGTACCACTCGGCGGTGTTCTTCACGGTGGTGGCGAAATCCCACACCGGCCTCCAGCCAAGGCGGGAGGTGGCCAGGGAATGGTCGAGGCCCAGCTTGTACGCCTCGGCATAGGCGGGCTGTGCGTCTGTTCTGACGGAGAACTCTGAGGGCCATTCCTGGACCCATTGGTCGACGAGCTCTTTGACGCTTCGCTCGGCTTCAGGGTCGGGTCCGAAATTGAAGCTCAGCAGCTCATCTTTGTTGGGTGCAGCCAACAAACGCTGTCCCAGCGCAAGGTAGCCACTCAGGGATTCCAGCACATGTTGCCAGGGACGAGTGGCATGGGGCCTGCGCAGCACAAGGGCTTCTTTGGAAACGTAGGAACGCACCAGGTCAGGAACGATCCTGTCCTCGGCATAGTCGCCCCCGCCCACGACGTTGCCCGCCCGCCCGGTGGCAAGCGCCCCCAGCTCAGCGTTGTTCTTGAAGAAAGAGGAGTGCCAGGAGCTCACCACGAGTTCCGTGGCTGCTTTGCTCATGGAATAGACGTCACTGCCGCCCAACGGGTCGTTCTCCTTGAACGGGATGCCGCTGTTGTCATTGCGGTAGCACTTGTCACTCGTTACCACGACCACCGCGCATTCAGCTTTGAATTCCCTCACACACTCCAATAGCTGCGCGGTCCCCAGCGCATTGGTGGTAAAGGTATCAAGAGGTTGCTTGTACGACAGCCCTACGATGGGTTGAGCTGCAAGGTGGAAGATGATCTCAGGTCGCGTGCGGGTGATGGCGTCCTTCAGGGAACTGCCATCCCTCACATCCGCCAGAACTGACTCCTGGAACAAATCCTGGGGGAGCAGGGAGTACAGGGCCTGGGGGGAGTCTGGCGGGAGGGAATACCCGCTTACTTTTGCACCCAGCTCATGGAGCCAGAGGGACATCCATGCCCCTTTGAATCCGGTGTGCCCGGTGACAAGAACCCTCTTTCCGTGATAGATGTTGTCGAAGGGGTTCACCATGTCTTCCAGGGTGCCTTGCCACCGTTCCAGAGTTCATTAAGCAGGGCCATCTCCCGGACGTTGTCCATACACTGCCAGAAGCCATCATGTTGATAGGCAGCAAGTTGTCCCGCTTTCGAGAGAGTCTCCAGGGGCGAGCGTTCGAGGATGCAATCATCCCCGCTCAAGAGCTCCCCCACCGCCTTCTTCATCACGAAGAAGCCACCATTGATGTAGGAAGGACTTTCATCCGGCTTCTCCAGGAAGCTCGTGACCATTCCGTTGTCCAGACCGATTTCGCCGAAACGCCCACCAGGACGCACCCCGGTGAGGGTCACCGTAGCCCCCTTGGAGCGGTGAAAGGCGATCACCTCGGCAACGTTCACATCTGAGACGCCATCGCCGTAGGTAAGCAGAAACTCTTCGTCGTCGATGAAGGGTAGCACTCTCTTTAGCCTGCCTCCCGTGAGGGTCTTCTCCCCAGTGTCGATCATCGTCACCTTCCAGTCGTCCTCATCATGGGAGTTGTGCCACTGCACGGGCGAGGCCTGCCCCAGGCCGATCGTCACGTCACTCGTGTTCCAGTGGTAGTTGCGGAAGAAGTCCTTGATCACCTCCCCTTTGTACCCAAGGCAGAGAATGAAATCTTTGTGCCCGTGCGCGGCATAGTGCTTCATGATGTGCCACAAAATGGGCCGGTTGCCGATCGGCACCATGGGTTTGGGGCGGTACTCGGTCTCTTCGCGCAAGCGCGTTCCGAGGCCCCCGCAGAGGATGACAACTTTCATTGTAGAGAGGTAGCAGCGACGATGATTCGATCTGATGATGTGGGCACTGCCGATAAGAAAACTCCCAGCTGAAAGCAATGGCCGCCGCCTAAGGAGTTGCCCTGAAAAAGCCATCAGGCAGCATCCTTTGGAGAAAAACCCTGTTCTGAGAAATGGTCCAGGAACGCTTATGCGCTTTCCGCGTTTGAGCTTTCCCATCGAGGTTCCTTGGGGCACCAAGCTGGGTGGCAGCGCTCTACCTCGCAGGAAACGCTCGTCACCAGCGAGAGCGCCAGAGCGCGAATGCGGAAACCATGTCTGCGATTGACGTCACTGACGGCGTCGAGCACACCACCTGCACCCCAGTCTCAACAAAAGCCAAAAGTGTTGAGCCAAGATTTTTAAGCTCCATGGTGGTGGGGTGTCGAATGCCAATGACTTCATAGACGGTGTCAGCAAAACCAAAACTGTCCTGAACAATCCAGTATGGCTCCCCCTTCTCATTGGGACAGGAGGGATTTGGCTGGCACTTCTATTTGCTCAGGTATTCATCACTCCGTGGAAATGGCATTCAGTCGTCCTTCCATCCAAAAGTTTTCAGGCTGCGGGAGGGTTCGCATACAAAACAAAGTTGCCGCGAGGCGTGAACGTAAATTCATGGGGCCTTCCAAGCGTTCAGATTCACGAGGATACCCGTAGGCTCCCCCACGCAACTCACAGCGTTCGAGAAGTCGTCGAGAAAGGTGAAGGCAGATTTCGGGCAACAGAGACCCGCCTGTGGCTATCATCCATTGATGAAACCTCCCCTCTGACCAACGGGCGGACGTATCGGATGGTCGTGCCTTGGGTTCCCCACTGGCTACAGTGGATCGGAGCAGCGGCCCCCATCGCCATGGGCCTCGCCATTTTGGGAGTTTCTCCCCCCCATCGCAGGCGACTGGGGCAAATGGTCCTGCGAATGTGGGGACCCAAAGCCACAGGAGTGGCCCAGTCAACCCCGGCAGACAGACTAAGAAGACATCACCCAGGGCTGGATGGTCTAAGAGGCCTGGCGATCTTGTTGGTTCTTTTGTGTCACTTTAGCGTAATCCCTGGTGCCTCGGAGAATGATGCCTTTGTCCTGAAGATCTTCCATGGAGGTTGGTGTGGCGTAGAACTGTTCTTTGTACTATCCGGCTTTCTGATCACAGGAATTTTGATCGACTCAAAATCGGATTCACATTTTTTCCGCAACTTCTATGCGCGTCGCGCCTTGAGGATTTTCCCATTGTACTACGGGTTCCTCTTGATTTACTGCGTCGTCCTGCCTCGAATCCCCGGCCTTGGCGTCACGGCTCCCGCCGACTACATCGCGCGACCGTTTTGGTTCTGGACACATCTCTCCAATATTCCAATGGCCTTGGAGGGAGTACTGCCCAATTCCCGTCTTCCTTTCTTTTGGACCCTTGCCATAGAAGAGCAATTCTACCTCGTTTGGCCTCTCGTAGTTTGGCTTTTGAGCCGGCTTGCTTTGCGAGTCGCCTGCGTCACCCTGCTTTTGGGATGCATGTGCCTTCGCTTTTGGGTGTTAAACGAGCAGGCCTTGCACCCCTTTTCCGTATACGTCTTTGCCTTGACTCATCTTGACGGACTAGTCATGGGAGCCTTGATAGCATCCTTGGCGCGATCTCGTTGGGGGCTCGACATCCTGGCGGGCATGGGCAGGTTTGCCGGAGTGCTTGCAGTCGTCGCACTGCTTGGAGTTCTTTATCTGTCTGGATGGGACACTGACACCAACAGCCGTCCCATGCAGACGGTGGGTTTCACATTGATGGCTGTCATGTTCGCAGGCCTCCTGCTCGACGTGGTGGCACGGCCTCAAGCCCTCATGGGAAATGTTTTCAACCATTCATGGCTGCGCCTTTTCGGGCGGTACAGTTACGCAATTTACATCTATCACAACTTCATCGCAGGAGGCTGCAAGAGTTGGCTCGACGCTCACTTCCCCAGTTTGCTTCGCCCCGTCTTGGGTTCCATCTTGCCAGCCCAATTTCTTTTCACCGGCATTTGCACGGCGCTCTCGTTAGCCGCCGCCTGGGTGAGCTGGCACGTTTTTGAATCTCATTTCCTGAAGCTCAAGAAGTTTTTCAGCAACCGGACGAAAACCCTGAATGGAGTGGAGCCGAGCATCTTGATCAGCCAGACGAGTTCAGGGAATGGTTGAGCATTGTCCCCCGTAAAGAAGGGGTGTCGCAATCGATCCTCCCGAGGACGTCGTGCATCCTCTCCAAACCTTTCGGCGACAGCGCCCAATCCCTCTATCTCTCCAGGAGATAACCACTCCCCTACCCCGCCACCAGTCCCTTCATCGTTCCCGTGCTGCTCGCGAACGCCCCTTCCTCCAATCCCATGCGCTGCAACATGGAAACAAAGAGATTCGGCAGCGGATAGTTGTCCGCCCGGTCAAACACCAGGTGCTGGCCGTGCTTGAACCCACCGCCCGCAAACAGCACGGGCAGGTTCGTGGTCACGTGCGTGCTCGCATTCCCCAAGTTGCTCCCATACAGGATCATCGACTGATCCAGCAAGTTCGCCCCCTGCTCCCCAGTGCCTTTCAGGCGGGTAAAGAGCGTGTTCAAATGCCGCATGTGCTCGCGATCAATGGCCTCGAGCTGGTTGAGCTTCTTCTCTGACTTCCCGTGGTGGGAGAGGCTGTGGTAGCCATCCGTGATGTGCGCGCCTTCGATCTCCAGCGTGGGCGAGTTCACACTGTCCAGCATGAGGGTGATCAACCGCGTGCTGTCCGTCTCAAAGGCCAGCGCCGCCATGTCATACATGAGGCGAACCTTCTCCATGTACTCGGCCGGGCTGTCCGGATCCACGGGCTGCTTTTCCTTCACCACCGGCTTGGGCTTCTTCTCCCACTCGCGGGACTTCTCCAGGCGCTTTTCCAGATCACGCACCCCGGTGAAGTACTGGTCCAGCCTTTCCCGATCATGCGCACCCAGGTCCCGCTGCAGACTCTTGGCCTGACCGGCCACCGCATCCATGATGCTCTGCCCCAACGAGAGCTTGCGCTCCTGTTCCTTGATCTCCTTGGCGGTCCCCTTCAGGAACAACCGGCGATACACGTCCGCCGCGTGCTCCTCACATGGGATCAAAACGCCTGAGCCTGTCCAGGACAAGCTGCGCACCCCTTGGGACACATTCACGCCCAGGGTCAGCGAGGGAAACCGCGTGAGATGCCCCAGGCGCTCCGCCGCATACTGGTCCAGCGAGATCGTGTTGCGGAAGCCGCCACTGCCGGGATGCGGAGCCGCCGTGAGGAAACAATTGTCCGCCGGATGCCCGCCATCCACATCGGGATGCGAAACGCCGCTGAAGACCGTGAAATCATTCCGGTGCGCCTTCAGCTCTTCCAGATAGGGCGAGAGTGTGTAACCCATGCCTACGGAATCCACCGCCGGGAAGAACTTCTCCGGCAGCAGCCCCAAGTTGTTGCAGATGCCCAACATGCGACGTGGTGGCGTGGCAATGGCCGCCGCTGCCCGTGAAAACGCGGGCACCATGGCATCCAGCAAAGGCAGGGCCAGCCCCACGCCCGTGGTGCGCAAGAAGTGACGCCGCGAGACACTGCGCTGGGTGGAGACATGAACAGAAGGGTTCATCGTGAGCAGATCAGAAAAGGGTTATTTGGACTGGAAGAGTTCGGTGCCCACCAGGGCGTGAATGAGGGAGCGCACGCCGTAGCCCTCGGCAGCGGTGTCTTGCAAGATCTGTTCCACCACGGCGCGATCCCCAAACCGTACCGGAGCACCCGTACCGTACGTGATGAGCTGTGAGGTGAGGTTCCGGGCAATCTGGACCTCATCCCTCACCAGCAACGCTTTCAGCCCCCGGATGTCCTTGAAGGCGCCGCCGCCATCGGGCAACTCCCCGCTGGCATCCACATTCTGGGCCGGATGAAAGGCAAAGCGCTGCCCGTTTTTCCCATAACCCGGAGGCGACTCCCCCTCTCCCATCGCGCGGTACTGCTCACGCCAGCCCCCCATCACGTCAAAGCTCTCCAGGGCAAAACCTGCGGGATCAATCTTCGTATGGCAGAGCGCGCAGGACTGCTGCGCCCGGTGTTTCTCGAGCTGCTCGCGGATGGTATGCGCCCCGCGCGTGTCCGGCTCGATCGCCGGCACACTGGGCGGCGGGGGCGGCGGCACCTTGCCCACGATGCGCTCCATGATCCACACCCCGCGAACCACCGGGGAGGTGGTGGTGCCATTGGCCGTGACGGAGAGCACACTCGCCTGCGTCATCAAGCCACCCCGCACACTGTCCTTGGGCAAGGCCACCTTGCGCACCTTCACCCCCTCCACAAAGGGCAGTCCGTAGTGCCTGGCAAGCCGCTCATTCAGCATCGCAAAGTCAGAGTCGATCACCGTCCGGGCGGGCAGATTGCCCTTCAGCATCTCGGCAAAGAAGAGCTGCGTCTCCTGCGTGGCCGATTCGATGAGCAAGTCATCCAGATAGTAGTCCGGGTACAGTTCCGCATCCGGCGAGGTCGCCCCCATCTTGCGCAGATCCAGCCAGTAGTTCAGAAACGCCTCCACAAACCGCCGGGACTTGGGATCGTTCAGCAGCCGGTCTGTCTGCTGGTACAGGACCTTGGAATCACTCAGATCCGCCTTGAGCAGCGCTTCATCCGGACCTGAGTTCCATAGGAAATAAGCCAGACGCGAGGCCAGTGCCCTCTGATCCAGTTTCCCGGGCTTCTCCTCCAGGCAGAAGAACTTGGGAGAGCACAGCACGGCGGTGTATCCCGCGAGCATCGCATTGGCAAAGTCGAGCCCCTCCCCACGCGCCTTCTGGATGATGCCCAGGAACATCTGCACATCCTCCTCGGCGACCGGCTGGCGGTACGCGCGATCGAGGAAACGACGCAACAGACGCTCCGCATCTTGCGGATCCTTGGGCTCCACCGTGAGGGGCGACTTGGCATCCTTCCGTTTCACCGGCAGGTTTTCAAAGAGCACCTTATGTCCCGCATCCGGCCAGGAACTCAGGATCGGCCCCTCCACCTCCATCCACTTGAAGACCACCCCTGGCTGCCCGTCTTTCTCCGCCAGCGGATTCCGCGGCGCGGGAGGACGGGAGCGGAAGAGGCGCACGGCATCCCACCGGATGGTTTCCCCTTTGAGCAGATAGGCATCGATCTCGCGCTCCGTCGGCTCCACCCCGACGTCAAAGCTGCCCTGCAACCGCAACAGTCGCGGAGGCGTCTCACTGTAGATCGTGACAGGTTCGGAACGGCGGCCCTTGGAAACAACATCCAGGTTCGGCTGCCACCAGGACTTCTCAGGCCCCGGCCCCACCCACACCGCATACGCGCTGAATCGAAGCTTGTAGCGCCCCGACTTGGGTGCTTTGAACGAGCTGAACTTGAGCTCGATCGGCTCATAGCTGCTGGCCACCACGCCGATGCCTTCCTCATCTCGAACCTTGGGATCCGTCTCACCCGCTGTGGCAGGCGCTTTGCCCGCCCGCACATCCGGCTGCGGTGCATAGCCCAGCACCGGGAAGGTCGCGCGCACCGGGTTGCGATTGAACTCACTGAAAAACATCTTCTTCACCATCGACGGCTCTGAGCGGGCGTAGTAGCGCGCCGGCTTCGAAGATGGGCGCGACTGCTGATCCGCAATCACCTCCCGCAGCGCATAATCCGCCGCATTGAGATAGCGGGCCATCTGCACGTGGGAGACATCCAGCGCGTCCCCCACCTTGTTGAAGCGGTTCGCCTCACCATCCTCTGGCAGCTTGTCCCTGATCTGCAACCACGGCGCTTTCAGCAGGTCCCGTACGGTATTTTCGTACTCATACCGGTTCATGCGGCGCACCGTCGCCCGCCCGTCGGTCACAGCACGTTGAGAGTCAGACTCGATCAGCTTCGAGCCGAGCTGCCCCAGGAACCCCTTCAGTGCCGCCTCATCCGGCTGGCTCTTCCCCTTCGGCGGCATTTCCCCGGCCTCCACACGGTCAAAGACCTTCACCCACCGGGCATACGCCTTGGGATTCTTGAGATCAAACGCCAGCGCCGTCAGATCCAGGCTCCCTTTCTTCGTCTCCGCATCGTGGCAGTCAATGCAGCGGTTTTCGATCATGACCCGCACAGATTCAGGCGGAAGCGCAGCGCCAGACGCCCCACGCACAAAGGCAGCAGGAGCGACGAGAAGGGTAAGAACAGGGAGGACGAATCGGCAGGACATGGAGCGGATGGCCAGAAGGTAACGGAGCGAAAACTGGCCCTCTGGCAGGGAATTCAGCGAGATGAATGCGCGCTCATCTGGTATGACAAGCTCGGGAAATAGAGTTTGGAGCAGCGAAGAAGCTCCACCAAACCCTCCCAATTGCCCGCAGCAGGGTTGGAGTACCGTCCCGCATGCGGGACGGCTCACTGTCCGGAGCGCGAGAATGCCTTCATCCAACTCGTGAGTTCAGGCGCCTCAATTATCACGCTCCCGAGTACTTGTTCGCGTTCCAATACGCCGCCTAAAGGCGGTACTCCAACCCTGTTTCCGACCCTTCATCAACTTAGAACATCCACCTCGCTGCTCCAACTTCCCCCCAACTCCAGCAGCGCCACACCAACTCCAGAGTCCTGAGAACCTCCGCGCCGTGGTTGGAGTTCCGCCTTTAGGCGGGTCAGTCACCAATACAAACCCTCGCGATTACGACACCTTACCTCGAACCACCCAGCATCCGCCCGGCAGCCTGCCGTGCTCCAGGAAGATCCAAGACCTCTCTGGCATAGGCTTCCTGCAGTAGAGGAACCGCCACGTACTCATCAAATCGATCCCTCAAAAGCTCCACACCTCCCTCCAGCAGCATCTCTTCAGTGAATCCGCCATCAGCGATTCTTTGGCAATGTTCCTTGAGCCCATCGACAGACAGCTTGGCGTAACTCAAACTGAAATCCTGCCTGCCAACCTTCAGCCCATCTATTTTTGCACAAAGCTCAAGCGTCAGCAGTACTCTCGTACCGGACCAGGGCAGCCAGTGAACCTCGTGGAGATCGGCCTTGAAATCGCAATCCGTCAACCGGGCTTCTTTGAAGCACTGCCGGGCCTGGACCAGCATTTGCGAGGCACCTTCATGAAGGTACGGAATTTCACCTTCCCCAGCCAGGGTCTCGCGCATCTTTGCCATGACGACAGCATGAATAAGCCCCCCTCCACCCAGAAAGCGCGGCGGCTTCCAGCCCAGCGCAGGCACTACTAAAACACGTCGCTGCTCTCGGGATATTTGCATGACTTTCCAACGCCTTCCTGCCAGGAGCATAAATTCCCCTTCTGCAGGGATGCTCTGTAGCGGCAGCACACCGATGGCGGATCCATCCCACTCCACAGAGTACTCAATGCGACTGGCGAACGCGGCATAGAAGTCACGACTCTCTACAATGCGCTCCCCAGCGGGCGCGAGAATCAGCTCTCCTGAAGGCACCTGCTCGATGAGTTGATGAGAGGCCATCCCCTTCAACAACTGATACAACCGGTTTCGATCAATCCGGCGAAAGGCGCCTCGTAAGCAAAGTCGATCATGCAGCACAGTTGCCAAAGCACCCCCCGTCTGCTTCAGAATGCTAAACACCTGATGAATCGCCGTGCTGAAGTGAAAGCGGTCTAGCTCCGGCGGCTCAAGCCACCCCTCCCGGTACAGTTCAATCATCGCCGCGCTCCGGACGAGATTCGGGAAAAGCCTCTCTTCCAGGTGGGATCGATGGTCCAAAGGAAGGTCCAGCGTGTAAAGGCGGAGGATCTGGGGCTGCCCCTCCTCCCGCCCCGAACGTCCCAGACGCTGCACCATCGACGACACCGTCCAAGGGGGCCCCACCTGACCCACAGCCCTGACAGCTCCGATGTCGATGCCCATTTCCAAGGTGCTCGTGCACAAGGCGGTCACAGGCCTGCCGCTCTTTAGTTTCACCTCCGCGTCCTCCCTGATCTCTTTGCTCAGCGATCCATGATGCAAAAGAAAAGGATTGTGAGGCCAGGACTCCTCCTTCTCCATTTGGTGAAGCTTGTCTGCCAGCAACTCTGAATCGCGACGGCTGTTACAAAAAACAAGATTGGTATCCGTCATGAAGCGACGGGCGAGGTCCGCCGCCACCTGGTTGAGCCCTCCAGTCCGCACGAGGGGAGCAGCAAGCTCTTTCTGCTCTGCATCTTCATCCGCAGACTCTTCATGCACCGATTCATAGTATGCCCTGAGCCCCACGTGCTTTTCTTTGGCCTGGCTTGCATCTTGCAAAAGCAGCACTTGACTGGGATCATCGGGATTCAGGAACCCCTTGGCCGAACCAAAGTCACCCAGCGTCGCTGACAGGCCAACAAGCCTTGGCCTGACGCCCGCCGCCACCTCCAATCTGGCCAGCAGACTGCGCAGATGGATTCCCCGCACATTATCCAGAAATGCATGCAGTTCATCAATGACAACAAAACCAAGGCGGCTGTAGAGGCCTGGCAGATCGCGGTCCATATTTACAAACTGACTCTCCAAAGACTCAGGCGTGATGAGCAACACCCCGCCCGGTTCTCTGCGCAGCCTGGCCTTGTGCGAGGCTCCCACGTCACCATGCCAACGGTGCACGGGAATTTCCGCCAGTTCGCACAGCCTCTCCAGCCGCATAAACTGATCATTGATCAGCGCTTTCAGGGGACTGATGTAGAGAGCTCGTACGCTTCCATGAGGTTCATCGGCCATTTCAGACAGGATCGGCAGGAAGGCCGCTTCCGTTTTACCACTGGCCGTGCTCGCCGCCAGAATCAGGTCCGCCTTGCTCTCGTGGACCGCCCGGATCGAGTTCTTTTGCAAAGGACGCAGCGAACTCCACCCCTCCCGGAAAATGGCTTCCTGGATTTTCCGATGGAGCTTGGCGAATGCTTCGTCCATGACCAGTGAGGCTAGATCTTGAAGACGTCATCATCCAAATCCGCAGGAGGAGCCACTCCATTGGCCACCTCTTCTTCAGCGGACATGGGTGTGGCGGGCTTTTGCAGCCCCTTCCCGATCAATAGCAGATCCTGCCAGCTCTTGTCCGGATTCTGATCCAGAAGGTTCAAGGTGCCTACGAAGTAGCGAATCACGTCCCGCGGTGTTCGGAAAAACTCCGCACCCAACACGTCATTCGCACGATGCAGAGTGGCCTCAATCCCCTCCGGGGACACCGCCACCTTCGCAGGGTCACCCGAGGCGTGCACCAGTGCAACGTTATGCAGCAGGACGTAGAGATCCTCTGGCGTCAGTGGCTTCAACCGAACGACCGGGCCCGCGAGGTCCAACAGGCCATGCTCGCCCGCAAGAGCGTTCTCCGCCAGTCGACTGCGCAAGGCTTCATAGCTAAACAGGCCTCGTCGCTTGTCCTCGAGGCACTCGTCTGTTCCGGCAAAGATGAAGCCAAGTCCGCGCACATTCCCCTGGAAGCAGTCGTTGATGAGTGTGAGAAGCGCCTCGTAGTTGGCCTGCCTGGCCCGGGAGTTGGGCAACCGGTGAGAAAGGACGACCATCTCATCCAGATTACAGACGAGGCCCGCGAAGCCTGCCTTCCGCACAAACGCCGCCATCAACTTCAGGCTGTCATAGAAGTTCTCGTCATCAATGATCCTGCGCACGCCCAGATCCTGCTTCGCCTCGGTCTTCGTGGTGTACTCACCCCTCAGCCAGCGCAATGCCGCAGCCTTAAGAGCATCATTGCCGTCGGTGTGGCCTCGATAGTAGGCCCGGACCGCCTCGGCGAACTCAAACCCGCCCACCAGATTCTGCAGGTCTGAAAGATCAGCCATGATCCGCCTCTCCACATCCGCTGGGGTGCCTCCCGCGGGCAGCACTTTCTGCTGCACCTCAGTGATCCAAGCCGCCAGCACGGAAGGCAGGGCCCCACCATCAGGCTGGGCACGCGTCGCCATGTTGCGGATCAGCTCACTATAGAGCGCCCGTGATTCTCCACCAGAGGCATGGAGCCGCCTCTCCATGCTGAAGTCCGCCTGGGCGACCACGAGCTTCTTCTGCAGCGCCAGCGAGCGGACAAGGTTCAGGAAAAAACTCTTCCCGCTGCCAAACCGGCCCACCACGATACGAAAGGAGGATCCGTCATCCGCCACCCGCTCCAGATCCGACAGCAGGGCCGAGACCTCGGCCTTCCTGCCCACCTGGATGAGATGAAGCCCCTGCTTGGGCACCAACCCCGCTTGAAGTGACTGGAGAACGGCATCCCGTTCCCGGCGTCTGATAGGTAGCGTAGACATGTTAGATAGATTGAGGGATTAAGCGGCGGATTGGAGCGGGATGGAGCGCGATATGCGCAAATGAGGCGGCAGCAGATCAAGGTAGACGCGGACAACGTCTGAGCGCTCCAACAGGAAGTCTCCAAGACACTCATCCGACCAGGAGTTGACCGCACTCAGAAGGTCATCCGGCATGAGCAAATGCTTGCTGGCGATCCGCTCAAACACTTCACACGGCACCTCTTCCTGCCGGACCAGCTCACCGAGTGCTCCACGATAACGGCGATCCAATGTGAGCATCCACCCCTCATCTACGCGAACGCCTGCTTGGGCAGCAGGACTATGAGGAATCGCGCTTTTTTCCTCGACCATAGCCGCGGAGGACTCCTCTTCACTCATCACCTCTGCAAGCATGGTGATCACCTCATGCGTCTCCTTCTTGAGCGCCTCGAGGCGATCCCTGTCCAGCTTCAATCCGGGCACAACTTGATTTGAACCAGCTTGCCGCGGAGGTATCGCCTCTCCAGCATCAGCAATGCCTGATGGAGGAACAACCACCACTTCTGAAAAGGCTTTATCTTTGCCGAGCAATTCGTCCAGCGTGCCCTCGGGAAGGGTCAGCAGTTTTTGGATGCGCCGCAGGACTTTGATCTCATCCGGCCCTATTTCGCCATCGGTGGCAGCCGTGTGCACCAGCCCGCGAAATACGTGACTGCGACTGCGGAGAGGAATGCTTCTTGCGATCTGAGGCAGAGCGCGCACCGCCAGATTGTAGTCGCGCCGCAACACAGCCTGCGTGGCCCGGAGGTGCTTCCAATCCCGCTCGGAGCGCAACTCATGCCCCACGTGACTTTCGAAGAGCTCGACTTCACGATCCGTCACGACGCCGTCGGCCGCAGCAAGCGCCGTGGCCAAAAACAGCAGACGGACGACGGCAGGGATCTGCGGCTCTGGCACCTCCCAGTGCCCCCTCGGATAGATGGCCACCTCCTGATCCCAAGAGAGCGCCACGCTGACAAAAGCAGGATTGGGAGTCATGAACCAACCCACCGCGGCCAGTGATTCACCCAGCTTTGAAAGTTGTCCCACCGTGAGCTTGTCCCGCATGGGGATCTCGTGAATCGCAGCAATGTCGCCGACTGGCACCACAGGAAAGCTGTTCTCTGTCGGAGCTTCCGCCAGAAGTTCATTCATGGCCAAACGGACAGGGTGCTCATCCAAGTCCTGCAACGCTCCCGGCAACGCCTTCCAGGCAGCAACGGCGGCGGTGATGCCCTGTTTCTTGGAGCCCCTGGCCCGGCTAAATCCAGAAAGGTCCTGAACACAGGAGTTCCAGATCTCGGGCAGTTTCTTAAACTGTCGGCGCAACCCCAGCACGTTTGGAAAACGCCACTCCAATTGAGACAGACGTCTCTGCTGGATTGCCAGCTGCAACACCGCAGGGTTCGCAGGCTGGCAGGCCATCACCGCCTCCTGCTTTGCAGCCTGGAGCACGATGCCACCCGGATGCTGCTCCTCGAAGCGCTGATGAAACAACTCCCAGAACTGCTCGCGCACCCGGGAGGTGACCGTGCTCCTCCGGGAGTTTTCATCAATGAGCGCCACCCGATACGCCACGGTCCAGTGCAGCGGCTCTCCCAGCTCATACAGATTTGCCAGGACCATCCTCATCCCATCGGCATCCGGCCTGTCACCATCGACCTGTAGGAGGTCAGGCCAGATGGAACGGTAGAACGGAGCGCCCAGTCTCCATCCCCCCACGTGCAGCAGTTGCAGAAAATAGCTGCGAAGTGGGCAGGAAGCATCCGTGACCCCGTAGCGGTGCATCAGCCGCATCACCTCATCCAAGATCGCCGGATCCGGGTCACCATCGATCAATATCCTTCTCTCCAACCCATAGAAGGCGAGCAGGACGTAACCCAGAGCCCGATCGGCCGGGTCCGCATCGTCCCGACCAGCCGCAATCCACTCAAGGTAGGCACGTCGCTGCCCAGGAGTGAGCTGTTCGTAGCTTGGGTGTTCACTCAGCTCCAGTGCCGATGGATCAGCCCTGCGAGAAACCTTGAGTTCCGTGTTCACCGCGGAGGGGTCCCCCGGCCAGGGCACAGCTCCTGCGTTGGAGTAAAAAAAGCCTGCACGGAATGTCAGACTCTCAAAGCTCACTGGTTGAGCAGGAGTGTTCCAAGTGAGGTTACCTTGTGAAGATTGCATGGACTGGTTGGCGACGGTTCCTGCGTTCGGGATCCAGACTTTCGCCCGGAATCTTACGGTAGCAGTTGCAAATTTTTGGCATCTGTCACCCGAAACCTTTGTCCATAGATCCGCTTTCCTTCCTCCAAAGGGTTACACACACTCTTGAAGACCACCGAGGGATAGAGCGTAAGCCCCCAGCACAGCTCACAAAAAAACGCGCCCCCCTTGCGGAGGGCGCGTTTGAATTCTCGCATTTAGGCTTCACGCCCGAATCACCCGCTTACTTAGTAGCGGTAGTGGTCGGTCTTGTACGGGCCGTCGACGGGCACGCCGATGTAGTCGGCCTGTTCCTGGCTGAGGACGGTGAGTTTCACACCGATCTTGCCGAGGTGGAGGCGGGCCACTTCTTCGTCGAGCTTCTTGGGAAGCACGGTCACGCCGATGGGGCGGGAGTCCTTGGTTTCCCAGAGTTCGATCTGAGCCAGCGTCTGGTTGGTGAAGCTGTTGCTCATGACGAAGCTCGGGTGGCCGGTGGCGCAGCCGAGGTTCACGAGGCGGCCTTCTGCCAGCATGTAGATGCTGTTGCCAGCGGGGAAGGTGTACTTGTCCACCTGGGGCTTGATGTTGAGCTTCTGGATGCCCGCGAGCTTCTCAAGCTTGTCCACCTGGATCTCGTTGTCGAAGTGGCCGATGTTACAAACAATAGCCTGGTCCTTCATCTTCTCCATGTGCTCCACACGGATGATGTCCTTGTTGCCCGTGGTGGTGACGTAGATGTCGCCGGTGCCGAGGGTGTCCTCGATCGGCATCACGCGATAGCCTTCCATGGCGGCCTGAAGGGCACACACAGGGTCGATTTCCGTCACGATGACCTGGGCGCCCATGCCACGCAGAGCAGCGGCACAGCCCTTGCCCACATCGCCGTAACCGCAGACGACGCCGACCTTGCCGGCGATCATCACATCCGTGGCACGCTTGATGCCGTCCAGCAGGGACTCACGGCAGCCGTAGAGGTTGTCGAACTTGGACTTCGTGACGCTGTCGTTCACGTTGATGGCGGGGAAGAGCAGCTTGCCAGCTTTCGCCATTTCATAGAGGCGGTGCACACCCGTGGTGGTCTCTTCGGACACACCCTTCAGCTCCTTGACGATCTCGTGGAAGATGCCGGGCTGTTCCGCAGCGATCTGCTTGAGCAGAGCCTTGATGACGGACACTTCATGGTTGTCGGAAGGAGTATCGACCCAAGTGTCGCCGTTCTCCATTTCATAACCCTTGTGGATGAGGAGGGTCACGTCGCCACCGTCATCAACGATGAGCTGCGGGCCTTTGCCGCCGGGGAACACGATGGCCTTCCAGGTGCACCACCAATATTCCTCAAGCGTCTCACCCTTCCAGGCGAAAACAGGAGTGCCGGAAGCCGCGATCGCTGCCGCCGCGTGGTCCTGGGTGGAGAAGATGTTGCAGGAAGCCCAGCGCACATCAGCGCCCAGTTCCTTCAGCGTTTCAATCAGAACGCCGGTCTGGATGGTCATGTGCAGGGAGCCCGTGATGCGAACGCCTTCAAGAGGCTTCTTCGGGCCGTACTTCTCACGCGTGGCCATCAGGCCCGGCATTTCGTACTGGGCAATGTCCAGTTCCTTGCGGCCAAACTCGGCCTCAGCGATGTCTCTAACTTTGTAATCTTCGGTAGCGCGGTTGCTCATGGTGGTAGTGGTAATTGGTGGTTTTGGGGTGGTGGTTCGTTGAAATAGCTTGCGGGTGCAGACACAAGACTGGAAGACTCAAGACACAAGAGTGAGGGCTCCCATCATGGACAAAGCGGCTGTCGCCGGCCCTAATGTCTTCATCAGTCCTTAAATCATAGATCCAACCTCTTTGGATTCTTTGATAAGCGGATTGGCGACTTTTGGCTCGATGAGGCCGGCCTTCAATCCGAGGTAAAGTTGCGTCCGAAGCTCCGCCGCAGAGCCTTTGGCAATAGCCAGGAAGCGGCGAAACTCTTTGTCACCCTCGCGTTCTGCGCCTTCAGCAATGTTCGAAGCGATGGAGATCGCAGAACGCGCCATCTGATCCCGAAGTGCATACAACTTCAAGGTGTCCGCAAGCTGGAGCACGGCAACGCCCAGACGGGCGCTCCGCTTCCACACTTCCAGCTCCTCAAAGTTATGATGCGACATTCGTGATCAGGTCTTGCGTCTTGAAGTCTTGCGTCTTGTGTCCTGGGTGAACCCGCCTTGGAGTGTTGGTCTTATTTACCAACTGCTTTCTTCAAGGCATCCACCTTGTCCGTCCGCTCCCACGTTAGGTCAGCATCGTCTTTGCCGAAGTGGCCGTAGTTGGTGGACTTGGAGTAGATGGGGCGGAGGAGGTTGAGCTGCTTGACGATGTCAGCGGGCTTGAAGGAGAAGACCTTGTTGATGGCAGCGAGGATGACGTCGTCGCTCTTGGTGCCGGTGCCGAAGGTGTCCACGTGCACGCTCACGGGGTGCGGGTGACCGATGGCGTAGGCGAACTGGATCTCGCACTTGTCAGCGAGACCGGCGGCCACAACGTTCTTGGCCACCCAGCGGCCCATGTAAGCGGCGCTGCGATCCACCTTGGAGGGGTCCTTGCCGGAGAAGGCGCCACCACCGTGACGACCCATGCCGCCGTAGGTGTCCACGATGATCTTGCGGCCGGTCAGGCCGGTGTCACCCTGCGGGCCACCCACCACGAACTTGCCCGTGGGGTTGATGAGGTACTCGGTGTCCTTGGTGAGCATGTTCTTCGGCAGCACCTTCTTGACCACCTTCTCGATGCAGAACTTCTCGATCTCAGCGTGATCCACGTCAGCCGCGTGTTGCGTGGAAATAACCACGTTCACGATGCGGGTGGGCTTGCCGTCCACGTACTCCACGGAGACCTGGCTCTTCGCGTCAGGGCGCAGCCACTTGGCGGCCTTGCCAGCCTTGCGGATCGCGGTGAGCTCACGGCCGAGGCGGTGGGCGTACATGATGGGAGCTGGCATGAGCTCAGGGGTCTCATTGCAAGCGTAGCCGAACATCAGGCCCTGGTCGCCGGCGCCCTGCTCTGCCGTCTTCTTGCCCTTGGCCTTCTTGGCGTCCACGCCCTGGGCGATGTCCGGGGACTGGGCGGTGATGATGTTCATCACGAACACCTGGTCAGCATGGAACACGTCGTCGCTGTTCACATAGCCGATCTCGCGGATCGCATCGCGCACGATCTGCACGTAGTCGAGCTTGGCCTTGGTGGTGATCTCACCGCCGACAATGGCGATGTTGCTCTTCACATAGGTCTCGCAGGCCACACGGCTGTTTTTGTCCTGGGCAAGGCACGCGTCCAGAACGGCATCAGAGATGGTGTCAGCAACCTTGTCGGGATGGCCTTCACCGACGGATTCGGAGGAGAAGATATAGGAGTTCGGCATGGATCAGATTTCAGTTCGTATTTACAAATGATGATGCGTTGATACGTTACTCCCTCCCTTCGTGTCGTCAATTCTCAAATCCTTCGCCCTCCTCTCCGATGCCACCCGCGTGCGCATCCTGGCGCTCCTGCGTCATGAGGAGCTCTCCGTGGCGGAGTTGCAGGAGATCCTGGCCCTGGGCCAGAGCAACATCTCCGCCCAGCTGGCACGACTGAAAACCGCCGGATTCGTCACCGACCGCCGCTCGGGCAAGAACCGCCTGTACCAGCTCCAACCTCCCCGCCCCAAGGACCAGGAGACGCACGACCACCTCCTGGCGCTGCTGGACGCCGCCACGCAGGAGTTGCATGAGGCGAAGCACGATCTCACGGCCCTGAAGCTGGTCCGGCGGAAACGTGCCAACACGGCACGCTCCTATTTCGACGCACTTGCGGGCAAGTTCGGCCGTCAGTACATCCCCGGTCGTTCCTGGAAGGCCTTGGGCGAGACCCTGTTGCACTTTGTCCCCCCACTGGTCATTGCCGATCTGGGTGCGGGAGAAGGCGTGGTCTCCCAGATGCTGGCCCAACATGCGAAGCAGGTCATCGCCGTGGACAACTCCGAGAAGATGGTGGCCTACGGGGCCAGTCTCGCCCAGGAACACGGCTTCGCCAATCTGGACTACCGTCTGGGGGACATTGAGGACCCTCCCATTGCCGATGGCACGGTGGACGTGGCCCTGTTTAGCCAGGCCCTACATCACGCCAGCCGTCCGGAGCAGGCGCTTGCAGCCGCGAGGCGCATTCTCAAGCCCGGTGGACGCGTCATTGTGCTGGACTTGCTCCGCCATAGCTTCGAAAAGGCCCGCCTGCTTTACGCCGACGTCTGGCTGGGGTTCTCCGAAGTGGAGATCCACGAAATGCTGGAGCGCGCCGGCTTCGAAAAGATCGAGATCCGCCTGGTGGATCGTGAACCCAAAAGCCCCCATTTTCAGACGCTCTTGGCCGTGGCATTGAAGCCTTGAAGTCTTGACGCCGATCAACAAAATCCATAGCGTCTCTCGCATGGATTATCATGTCGCGCGCAACGGAGAGCAGTTGGGGCAATTCACCGCCGAAGAAATCCGTCATGGACTTTTCGACGGCAAGTTTCAGCCAACCGATCTGGCCTGGAAGGATGGGCAGGCAGACTGGCAGCCACTGAGCGCCCTCTTCGGCCAGATCACGCCACCTTCCCGGGTGAAAAGCCCGCCCGCCACCCAGGTCCCGCTCTCCAGCACCGTCGCGCCGGACTATCACTCCCCTACCAATGGGATGGCCATTGCCGCACTGGTGATGGGCATCGTCTCCATCTTTACCTTCGGCTTGTGTGGCATCGGATCGATTGTCACCATCATCCTTGGCCACATGGCACTCACGCGAGTACGCCAGTCCGGTGGCTCGCTCGGGGGCAAGGGCATGGCCGTGGCCGGCCTCGTCATGGGCTACGCTTCCATCGCCCTCGCCATCATTGGCATCCTGGCGTCGCTCGCGCTGCCCACTTTCACCCGCATCCAGGAGAGGGGCAATGTTACCAAATCCATCAGCAACGTCCGGCAGCTGAATACCGCGTGCAGAATCTACGCCTCAGACCACAACGGCAAACTGCCCTCCGATCTACAGGAATTGGTCACTTCTTCCGTCCTGGATCAGGACCACTTCGACAAACTCCTCCGCTGCCCGCTCTCCACAGAGTATCCCGGCTACGACTACTTTGGAGCCGGAGTTGAAGACAGCGCCCCCGGAGAAACAGTGATCTTCCTCAGCAAAGCCGATGTCCGGGGCAAACGCATCGTCGGTCAGCTTGACGGATCCACTGCGCTCGGACTGCCCTCAGGCAGCACTGCGCCAGCTTCTTCGCCCGCGCCAGTTCCTGCTCGCTGAGGAGGAGCCTCCATATCTCGATAGAGAGTTGCACCAAGCGCCAGCCCGCCAGATCAAACTGCAGGCTGGCGTTTTGCCATGCGCGCCCCATCTTGCGTGCCAAACCTGAATTTCCCCTTACCCATGCAATATCACCTTGGCAGAGATGGCAGCCCGCTGGGAGAATTTCCCGAAAGCGAAATCCGCGATGGCCTGTCCACCGGCCGCTTTCAAGCGACGGATCTGGCCTGGTGCGCAGGCATGTCAGACTGGAAGCCACTGTCGGAAGTGCTGCCGCAAGCGGCCTCACTTTCTGCGGCCCCCTCCCAAGGCCCCTCGTCACCAGCAGACGCGGAAGTGCTTCGCCCTGACGTGGCCCCCACACTCTCTCTTGCCAAAGCCTCGCCTGCCGGCGTCCCCCCGACTCCAGGCTGGCCAGCACAGAGCTATCCGCCGGCCCACGTGGGAATGGGCGTCATGCCCACACCTGGCACCGCGATCGCCAGCCTCGTGCTCGGCATCATATCCCTGGTCACCTGTAGCCTGGGCGTAGTGTTGGTGATCCCCGGTCTGATTTGTGGTCACTTGGCCCTCAACCAGATCAAGGCCCCCGGCTCCCAATATAGTGGCAAGGCTTTGGCCATGACCGGCCTGATCCTGAACTACGTCTGGCTGGGCGCAGTCGTCCTCGGCGTGATCATCATCATTGCCTTCGGCCTCCTGGGCGTGATCCTGGAGCAGTTCAAGTAGCCAATCCAGAGCAACAAGGCGCAACTGACCACCTCTTCATACTTTCGAGAAAATCGGTCATTCCAGCATCGCAGAATTTCCTGTATTTAAAATTTTAGAGGTCTTATTGATTGTTTTTATAATTTTTGTAGCGCCTTACAGCAATTCGTGCATAATATTTCGCATGCTCAATAATGCAGCACTCCCAACTATGCGCCCTTTCGCTCTTCTCGCGGCCAACGCCGTACTGGCGGCGGGTTTGTTTTCCCCCCTCGCCCTTCAGGCGGGAGAGCCCGTAGCGGTGCCTCTCTCCAAGAGCGTGAACTTGGAAAAGGCCATCGACTGGCGTGAGCACACCGCGGCCCCGGTGGCGGACCCGATCCTTTTTGAAGATGCGGTGATTCGTAACGAAATCCGTCCCGTCTTCGGCTACCAAAACCTTGCCGATGATTTTGCCACCCAAGGCGGCGATCTTCAGGTGTACGGGATGCAGTTGCGCTGGGCCGCCACGCCTCGCTTCGGCCTCATGATGGTGAAGGGCGGTTGGAATGAGTTTCATCCCGGCGCAGGTCCGGATTCAGACGGTCTCGGAGACTTGGGAGTCGGCTTGAAATACGCCGTCATCGACCTGCCAGAGCACCAGTTCATCCTCACCCCCGGTGTGACCTATGAGTTCCCCACGGGTGACGAGGAAGTGTATCAGGGCAACGGCGACGGTCTGTGGAACTTCTTTGTCTCCAGCCAGAAGGGCTTTGGCGACTTCCACCTGCAGGCCAACGTGGGCATTCAGGTGCCCAACGACGACTACTGGAAGAGCACCATCCTTCACTACCACCTTCAGGCCGACTACTACGTCTGCAGCCACTTCATCCCCTTCGTCGTGGCCAACGGCTACACAGTGGTCAAGGAAGGCGGCGCCGTGCCTCTGGATTCCGAAGGCTATGACCTCGTGAACTTCGGCAGCGCCTATGCGGATGGGGAAACCCAGATCACCGTCGGTGGCGGCTTCCGCTCCCACCTCACCAGCTACCTTGACTTCGGCTTTGCCTACACCAAGTCGGTGGGCAAGAAAGAAGGCTTCATTGATGACCGGTTCATCGTGGACTTTGTCATCAAGTTCTAACCCGTTTCCTGCCGGCCCCAAGCCGGCGGATTGTTGACTCCTAAAATCCCAACGGCACAGAGGCAACTCTGTGCCGTTGTTTTTTTGGGTACCCCTCTCGCAAACCCACGCAGTCAGCGCAGCAGCTGGCACAGCCTAACCTCGCGGCAGCGTCTTGGAGTGCTGGTGGCTCGACACCGCTTTTGCAGCCCTGTTGATTCACTCCAACCTCAGCGGATGAACAGAGCCCATGAAGCAAGCGGACGATGAATCTGATGTTCATAGCGGCTGAGACACTCGAACTACATCTCCCGGCCCTAGCCGAGGGGCTTTCGAAATAACAAATAACCTGCCGATTCCGCGGAAGGCATAGGGGTGGCGACAGAACTTCAACAGAGGTTGCACAACCGCCGGAGGTGTCCGGAGACGGAGTATGTTCAAGTGAATGGACACCGTGAGCTGGCGTACGGCGATGGGACTTGGTGATTGATCGCTCCGCTTCCCATCGGCGGTTGTGCAAGCACAAACCGCCGCTCCTTGGACCGCTGAGGCTGGCGAACAATCTACGCTACGCTGTCGCCACGATGAAGCGGGCGAGAGTGACATTTGCGAGTGACGGAGCACTGGGTGTTTTGGGTCCTGACCGCGTAAACGCGGAACTCCAACCCGGCAGGCGAAACGGAGAGGGGTTGAGGTTCCGCTTGATAGCCGATGCCATCAGGAAAAAGGATAATCCTGCTGTTTTGCCTTGGTCAGCGCTGGAGCCTCGATAGCGCGCCCGCCATATTGGTGGCAGGAATGCCACCTCAGGAGGACCGAAGGTCCGGCATCATACCAGCCAAGGGCATCGCCCAAGGTTTCAATGTCCAACAACGAATCGAGGGCTGAAAGCCCGCACTGAAGTCTGGGACACTTTATAGACAACGAGTGGCTTGGCGAGACGGTTCTCGATGAACCTGTGAGCTCTGCCGATTGCCATTCTTCACCACACTGGGCTCTGGTCTGGTGTCTGGCAGTCTGGTGTCTCAAAAAAAGCCACCGCTTTCGCGGTGGCTTCGATCATCAACGCAGGATCGTTCCCTGAAACTCTCTGTGACTCAGATGAACTCGTTAACGAGGTTTTCGAGCATCTCCTGGCGCCCGCTGCCAATCGGAGGTTCGCCGTTTTTCAGCGTGTAGGCTTCGAGTTCTTCAAAGCCCACCTCCCCTCTCTCGATCTGGGCACCGATGCCATTGTCGAAGGTGCTGTAGCGCTGCTTCACGAAGGCGTCGAGACGGCCGTCCTCGATGATGGCGGCGGCAATCTTCAGACCCCGGGCGAAGGCATCCATGCCACCGATGTGAGCGTGGAAGAGATCCACCGGCTCGAAGCTTTCGCGGCGCACCTTGGCGTCGAAGTTGAGGCCACCGGAGGTGAAGCCGCCCATCTTCAGAAGCACCAGCATGATTTCCGTGGTGAGATAGATGTCGGTCGGGAACTGGTCGGTGTCCCAGCCGATGAGTTCGTCGCCCGTGTTGGCGTCGATGGAACCCAGGGCGCCGGCGGCCAGGGCCACCTCCAGCTCATGGCGCATGGTGTGGCCGGCGAGCGTGGCGTGGTTGGTCTCGATGTTCAGCTTGAAGTGCTCCAGCAGGCCGTACTCACGCAGGAAGTTCAGACACGCGGCGGAGTCGGAGTCATACTGGTGA
This sequence comes from Verrucomicrobium sp. BvORR106, assembly GCF_000739655.1. Taxonomy (GTDB): domain Bacteria; phylum Verrucomicrobiota; class Verrucomicrobiia; order Verrucomicrobiales; family Verrucomicrobiaceae; genus Verrucomicrobium. Next base: position 34,494 of record NZ_BATR01000185.1, read on the forward strand.
GTGGAGGGTTCCCGGGGCTTGGGTTCGATGTAAAACGGACCGGTGAAGCCGATCTTGTTCTTGTAGTCCACCGCCATGTGCAGGAAGCGGCCCAGGTGGTCCATCTCACGTTTGAGGTTGGTGTTCCACAGCGTGGAGTAGCCTTCACGGCCACCCCAGAAGGTGTAGCCTTCGCCGCCGAGGCGGTGGGTCACTTCCAGCGCCTTCTTCACCTGGGCGGCGCCGTAGGCAAAGACATTGGCATTCGGGCTGGTGGCCGCGCCCTGATTGTAGCGCGGATGGGCGAAGAGACAGGCCGTGCCCCAGAGGAGCTTCTTGCCAGTGTCCTTTTGCAGGCGCTCCAGTTCATCCGCCACTGCGTCAAGATTCGAATTGCTGTCCGCCAGGCTCTTGCCTTCCGGAGCGACATCGCGGTCGTGGAAGCAGTAGTAGTCCACACCCAGCTTGTCCATGAACTCAAAGCACACCCGCGCGCGCTTCTGCGCGTTGGCGATGCTGTCGGTGCCATCATCCCAGGGCTTCTGCGAGGTGCCGCCGCCGAAGGGGTCCGACAGCGTGTTGCGCATGGCGTGCCAGTAGGCCACGCCGAAGCGCATGTGGTCCTTCATCTTTTTACCCGCCACCACTTCATCAGCGTTGTAGTGCTTGAAGGAAAGCGGGTTCTTCGACTTGGGTCCCTCGTACTTGATCTTCGGAATGTCAGGAAACGCTTCGCTCATAGATGGCCCATTTCAGACCACAAAAAGCGAGCGTCAAGCCCCATCGTGCCGGGGTACCATCTTCCCTGCAAAAGTTGTCAGTTCTTCCCAACCTCTCCCGGCTTCAAGTCGAAGACGAAGGGGATCCCCATCTCAGACATGACCGCTTTTTCCTTCGCAAGATACTTGTCCCCCAGGCGGCCAAACCCGCCCTCTGCGCGGAATTTCGCCAGGAATTCGTTGGCCTTGGTTTTCAGTTCCGTGTTGCCCTGCTGAATGCCGATGGCCCACACTTCCTCACGCAACGGCTGGAGCAACACGCGTGTGGCCTCCGGGTGCCGGTTGTGATAGTTCATGAGAGAAAGCTGGTCGTAAATCCAGGCGTCCACCCCGGCCTTCACCACCTCCATCACGCAGGCAGTGTCGGAGTCCAGGACCACCAGGGAGGCATCCGGCAGGTACTGCCGTGCATATTGCTCGCCCGTGGTACCCAGCCGCACCGCCACCCGCCGCCCGGGAGCCTTCAGGTCTTCCAGAGATTGCACCGGAGACTTCGCCGCCGCCAGGATGGCCAGCCCCGTCTTCACATACGGATCGCTGAAATCGATGGACTTGCGACGTTCATCATTGGCGCTCATGGAGGAAATAATGCAGTCCACACTGCCCGACTTCAGGGCCGCGATCAGGCCGTCGAAATTGATGTTCCGGAACTCCACCTCGCGCCCCAGGGACTTGCCCAACTCCCGGCCCAGATCCACACTCACGCCGAAGAACTCCCCTTTCTCATCCACCACCTCGAAGGGTGGGTAGGTGGCATCCATCGCCACCACGAGCTTTTTGGGCTTCGCCGGAACCCCCGGCTGGTCTCCCGGGCTGCATCCCATCAGAACGCAAGCCGCGCTGGCTGCCATCCATCCCATGAACGCCCGGAGTGATATCGTCATGGGCGTGCATACACCGAAACCCACTTTTTGCCAAGCGACGTCATGGGAGGATTCTCCCTCAGCCGCGGCTCAGGCTTGCCTTCCTCCCGATTTTGTCGAAGGGTGCTCTGGCCCCCGGTGAAACGGGTTCCGAAAAACCGCCCCTCCCCCATGATTCTCCGCTCTGACGAGACTGCCGACCTGCCGACCCCGTACGGCCCCATGCGAACGCACCTGTTCCGCCCTGTGGCAGAGGGTAGGTATCCCGGCATCCTCATGTACTCGGAGATCTTCCAGGCCACCGCCCCCATCCGGCGCACCGCGGCCTACCTGGCTGGCCACGGCTATCTGGTGGCCGTGCCCGAGATCTACCACGAGTTTCTGCCAGCGGGGGAAGTGCTCGCCTATGACCAGGCCGGGGCCGACAAGGGCAATGATCTCAAAACCGCCAAAGAACTGGCCAGCTACGACGCCGACTCCCGCGCCGTTCTGGACTTCCTGAAGTCCCACCCCGCCTGCACTGGTAAACTGGGAACCTTCGGGATCTGCATCGGCGGCCACCTCTCCTTCCGCGCCGCGGCGAAGAACGCCGACATCGACGCGGCCGTGTGCCTGTACGCCACCGACGTCCACAAGCAGAGCCTGGGCAAAGGCCTGAACGATGACACCCTGGCAAGCATCAAGCACACCCAGGCAGAGCTCTGCATGATCTGGGGTCGCCAGGATCCCCACATCCCGCTGGAAGGACGTCGCAAGGTACAGGCAGAACTGGATGCCCAGAACCTGAGCTACACCTGGCATGAGTTCAACGGACAGCATGCCTTCATTCGCGACGAGGGTCACCGCTATGATCCCGTGCTGGCGTCCACCTGCTATGGCCTGGCCCTGGAGTTGTTTCATCGCAAGCTGGGTGCCGGCGTCCCTTCCGGGAAATAACTCAACCTCTGCCCGGGATCCGGCGCAATGCCGCGAGGCTCCCGCCAGACCTGCCGTCTAGTCTTATGTGGAGGTGGACGCAATCTTTCCTGAACACGAGGTCCCGCAAGCTCTGGGCCTCGCTGGCCGTGCTGGCGCTGGGGATCACGCTCACCCTGCGTCCCTGGTCTGGCACCAGCACTCCCACCAGCACCAGGCTGCCCGCCATCGCACGACCGGAGAAGGACGCACCCTGGAAAAAGGCCCTGTGGGAAAAGGTGCTCGTCGCGGAGAATGCCCTGCTCCAGCGCCGGGAGTACTTGCTGACGGATCCGGAATTCCTGGCCCCTCTCGATGCCAGGTTGGACGAGCTCTACTTCCAACTTCGGCACGCTCCCAATTCAGAAGCCGAGCGGGCCAGCTTCCAGAAGACCTTGCAGGAAGCCTACCTCGAAGCCCAACGTTCCCCCGACGGCATCGCCCGGCTCGAACGCCACCTCGCTCACATCTTCAGCCATCCCTCAATCTCCCGGGATGATGCCGCCTCCAGCATCACGGCCGACTACGGCATCGTACCCGGAAAGCTGGCCTCACCGGCAAACGCCAGCAGCGCCCGGAGCTTTGTCATCACGAAGTCTGAACTGCTGGATGATCACCGTCTGCCCCAGAGCAGCTTCGTGGCGGCCAAGCTGGAAGAACTGGCCCGCCAGCACCCACAGGCCCGGGAAATACTGGTGCGGATCTGCCCTCTGCATGATGAGAAGGCCGCCTTCTGCGAGTACCGCTACCAACGGGAACTGGGAAACAACCAATCGATGACCGGGCTGCTCACCGTAAGCCCGCCCACGGAGAAGCGCTCCCACTTTTACCGGGAGTGGTCCCACGCGGTCCATGGTGATCAATTCACCCGCTGGACCCAGGGCGGATACAGCCTGCACCAGTCCCTGCGCGACCAGACCAGCAACGCCCTGGCCGGCGCCCTGCTGGAGATGGATGTGAATCTGGTGCTCACCATCCACGCTCCAGAGGCCCAGGGCTCTCCCGTGTGGCGGCCGGACAGCGGTGAAATCGCGATCCGCACCTCCGGGGCCAAATGGACCAGCATCGCCCTGCAGCATGTGCCCCGGCTTTTCCCAAAGGATTGGGAAGGGCACACGATCGCGGTCTGGCCTCCTGGCGAGGTGGAATCCAGCCAGCTCGCCGAGAAGGCCTCGCAATGGGAGGCAGGATCAAAACCGGAGTCTCGCGGCGAGACGTCCGTCGTCTCGGCAAACGGCACCCGCTACGAATGGCGGCAGAGTGCCGCCGGATCACGTTCACCTTCCCGTTCACAGACCGAACTGGTGCGAATCACCCCCGACGGCCGATCTGAAGTGTTGCTCCACGGCGGAGCCGGCTGCCACCACCCGGCGCTCTCCCCGGATGAAGCGTGGCTGGCGTTTGTCGACCACGGGAAGGGTGTGCTGGTATACCGGCTGGCCGAGAGTGGCGGTGGTTCTGAGCGAGCGGCAGAGGGTGGGGATACTGGGAAATAACGGGGGCTGGGGTGGAAAGAAGAGCGTCGGGAGTCTGTGGGGCCTGACCGCCTAAAGGCGGAACGGAGAGGGTTGGAGTTCCGCTTTTAAGCGGGGAAGTTGGTGTTCATAGCGGCTGGGACAGTCGAACGACATTCTCTGGTCCGCACCGGGGTTGGAGTACCGACTTTAGTCGGCTCAGGATGCGTTGGATGAGCTACGGCCGACTGAAGTCGGCACTCCAACAACGAGGTGATGGGCGGGGAGATGCGAGGGGAACGGGCGGAAGATGCCGATTGCCGATCGGCGGCACAGCAGATTGACAATCTGCGCTACTTTGTCTCCACAGCCCAGTCCCGCCCTTCCGCCTGCACGGCCTGTTCCTTGCGGGCCTTACGTAGTTTCTTGAACCGAAACTCCATCTTCAGCGCTTCTGTTTTGGTGCCTGCGGTCCAGGAGCGCTCCAGCACCAGGGGGCCGCGACCGCGGGTGTACCGGGCTCCGGTGCCGGCATTGTGCCGGGCCAGACGCCGCTCCAAGTTATTGGTGATGCCGCAGTAGAGGGAGCGGTCCGCACAACGCAACACGTAGAGCCACCACGTCACCGTCGCCTCCGCCGCCACCGGTGAGGCAGCCGCGGGGGCGTCCCTGCCAGAGTCAGCGTCATCGCCTGCAGGAGGCGAGGGGCGCGGCTTCCGGCTGGAGGCGCGGACTTGCTTGCGGCTCAGACTCAGGCTCATGGTGGGTGCCGGGGAATCTGGCAGATCCCGGCCGCCTGCCAAGCCTGCGTTCATCTCCAACTAGGGTTTCACGATCCGCACCCGCATGAAGCAGTGGGGCGTGCCCGGGGCGGGCGTGTAGGTGGCACGCACGCTCTCAAACCGCAGGTCCACCGGGGTCACCTGCTCCACGACTCCGCTGCCGCTCCAGCCGTTGACTCCGAGACTGGTGCTCCACTCCGGATGATACTCGATGTCCTGCGCCCACCGGTCCCGCGTGTAGGTGATGGTGAGGGCACTGCCGTTCATGGAAAGAACAGGTAGGTTCGCTCCCGCCACCGTCGCATCCGAGTGGAAGGCATATTCCAGAAGGTTGATCACCCCGTCCCCATCAAAGTCCTCCATGATGCCGCTCCCGGGTCCATTGGCATTGGCGCCGAACTGCTCGTACCGCCACTCATCTGCATGAAGATCCTCGATGTAGTTGGAGGCGACGCTGTCTTCCGTGATGGTGTAGTACGCCCCTGGCAGGAGGGTGCCCTGCACGGTCTCCGATCCCTCCGCCAGGGTGTCCGGAATGGCGTGCATGAGGATGAAAGCGGAATCCGCATTGACCGGAATGGTGACGGTGGTGCCCATCGGCTCGAAGTCCACCCCCTCCTGGCCAACACTGCCCGCCAGGGAGAAGTTGACGACCAGCGCCCGGCTCAGATTCCCCTTCCGCAGTACGAGGAAACCTCCCGGGCTGAAGCCATCCTCCCGGGCGGGATCATGATAGGCGTAGATGGAGACCTCTGCGGTATCGAGCGTGATGGTGACCTCATCCATGGTCTGCATGCCGCCGTCATCCGCGGTGAGCCGCAGCGCATAGACTCCACCCTGCGGAAAAGTCACTGTGGTGCTGGCGGAGGAGGCATTCCCAAACACCACCCCGGGCGGGCCGGAGACCTGGCTCCAGGCGATCGTCTGTGCGCCGCCTGCCAGCGCTGGGCCGTCAGCATCTGTCACCACGCCAGCCAGGGTTCGAGGAACTCCCACCTCTGCCGTGCCGTCGGGTCCGGCGTTTGCGAGGGGGGCCAGATTGTCCGCAGTGCCGATGACCTGCACGTTGTCCACCAGGCCGGTGTTCAGCCTCGGCGGCGTGCTGGAGGAGACGGCCACGACGGCGATGCCCGCCAGCAGGTCCGAGGAAAGACCGGAGAAGGTCTGCGCGGCCCCGCGTTGGGCCCACTGCACACCATCCACAGAGTCGTAAGCCGTGATGACGTCCCCGGCCCGTGCCAGACGCACCCAATAACCGGGTGACACGCCGCTGGTGGAAACCGTGCTGGCAGAGGTGGAGGCGGTGGTCCGGTTGACGGCGGCAGAGAGGTTCGAGGTAGCGGGCGCCATGAGCATGGCCGCCATCCGGGAGCCGACCAGGGTGCTCTCTCGCAGCATCACGCCCACGCGGGCACTGCCGCTGGTGCCGGCCACGTGGCGAACCCGGGCGATGATCTCTCCGTCGCCAGTGAGCCGCCGGTGCCGGAGGGCGAAGGTGTCTGAACTGCTGGTGAGGCTGGACCCGGAGCCGTTCACGGCGTGGGTGCCATACTGGGAGGCCCCGCTCCCCGGCAGAGCCAGGGTGCCCACATCACTCTGCGACCAGGTGTTCGTGGAGGCCAGTACCGTTACCGGCACATCCAGCGTGCTCGTCTTCGCCCCGTCTCCCGCGGTGAGGCGCAGGACATAGCGCCCTGCGGTGCTGAACCGGGCACCGCTGCTGGCGGCGAAAGGAGCGGTGAAGGTGACTGTGCCCGGCCCGGAGGCCTTGGTCCAGGCATAGGTGGCCGGCACTGGCAGTTCATCATCTGCCGTCAGCACATCCAGCCACAACGTGGCGGCCGTCTGCAGCCCCGAGGTGGAGAGCCGGGGGGATCGCAGAAACAACAGCGGGGCATTGTTCTGTTGGACATCGCCGATGCACGCCGTGGCCGAGCGGTTCTCCGTGAGCACGTACCCGCTGCCCTGCTCCAGGGTCAGGATCACCGTCTCCTCTCCCTCCCCCAGCGCATCCGCGCTGGGCGGGAAGTGGGAAAAGATCTCCTGCACCCCGGCGGGGATGGTGATGGTGGCAGGCCGGGTGGGATAGTCAGTTCCTGAAACCGCCGTGCCTGAGTAGGCCACTGGCACCACCAGCGCGGCGGCCGTGCTGCCCGTGCGGGTGAGCCGGAAGTTGAGCTGCTGGCCAAAGCGCCCTTCGAAAGCGAACGGCGACTCAACCGCCAGAGAGAGGCGCGGCTCGTTGTCCAGAATGAGGAGCGTGCACTGCGCGGTGGCCGTGGTAAGGGCTGCGCCGCCTGCCTCCTGCAGGAGCACACACACCGTCTCCACGTCCTCTGGGAGCAGGTCATCCTGCACGGCCGCCTCGATGGTCTGGCTGGAGACGCCGGGGCCGAAAGTCAAAGCACCCGTGCCCAGGCGGTAGTCCACGCCACCCCCCAGTGCCGTGCCGCCGTAGATGACATAGTTCACCGTGGAGGTACCGGCCAGGCTGCCGGTGCGGTTCACCGTGAGGGTGGCGGTGCCCACGTCCTCATTCACGGTGAGGCTGGTCTGGGCAAAGGCCAGACTGCTGGCGAAGCCCGAGCTGGCACCATCATTCAACACCATGGTGGCGCGTCCGGACTCAATGCCATAGAGCGGCTCGATGGCTGGGTCCGGCAGGACCTCCAGGGCCAGAGTCTCCGCCCCTTCCACCAGGGAGTCCGTGAGGGTGCCGACATCCACCACCACGCCCAGGGCACTGGCGGGAATGGTGACCGTCGCCGCCGGGGCCGTGTAATCCGTCCCGGCCGTAGCCGTGCCTGCAGTGCCCAGCTTTACCACCAGGGCAGAGGTGGTGGTGACAGAGCGTGAGACATAGAACCGTGCATTGCCCCCTTCCGTGACGCTGTTGGTGGTGGCGGTTACGCTCACCATGTTCACCGAGTCATCATCCTCGATGACCATGGTGCCGGCGCTTTGCAGGTCCAGTTGGTAGCTGGAGGACGGTTGCACAGAGAGCACCACCGTCTCCGCATTCTCCTGGAGGCTGTCGTTCAGCGGGGTCACCACCACATTGGCCGTCGTGTTCTTTCCCATCACCACAGAGGTGCCCACTGAGGTGTAGTCCACCCCGCTGGCGGCGGTGCCGGTGACGGTAAAGTTCACGGTGATGTTTCCGCTCCCCGTGCCGGTAGTGGTGATGCGGAAAGTGCCCGGATTGGCCGTGCTACCCTCTGCCACGGCACCATCCGTGAGCGCCACAGAGACCACGGGCAGGTCGCCGTCATCCACAATGCTGGCGCTGGCATTGCTGGGGCTGCCGAGGATGTACTGCGTGCTGCTGCGGAGCTGCAGGGAGACGGATTGCGCCGGCTCTCCATGCGAATCTTGTACCGGGAACAAATCCACCACGGCGGTGGCACTGCCCTGGGCGAAGGTGACGAATCCAGGCAGGGCCAGGTAGTCCGCGCCATGCAGGGCCTCTCCGCCGACGGCATAGTGCACCACCAGCTCCTGGGTCGTGCTGCCCGTGCGGGTGAGCGTAAAGCGGATGGGATCGCCGTTCTCATTCCCGGTGGCATCTGTGGCGGCAATGGTGACGACCGGCGTCTCGTCATCAATGATCTTGACCGTGCCACTGATCAGCGCGGGGTGGCGCACGTAAGCGGCATTCGTGGCCACCGTGACGGTGACCAGCTCCAGCCCCTCCATCAGGGTGTCATTCAGCGGAGTGACCTCCAGGGGCACAAAGCTGGCACCCGCAGGAATGACCACGCTGCTGATGCTGGTGAAGTCTGTGCCGTTGGTGGCGCTGCCGGTGGAGGCATCCACGGTGAAATTCACTGTGAGCGCGGACGCCGTGGATCCGGTTCGCGAAATAACAAACCGCCCGGTGTCTGCGGGGTTGCCCTCCGTGGCCTCGGGATCGTCCACCTCCAGTGCCACCTGAGGCAGGGAGGTGTCATTGTCCGCAATCGTCACCTGCACGGTCTGCGGGCCGCTCACTTGATAGCCACTGGCATTGATGAGGGACATGACCACCGTCTCCGGCCCCTCCTGCGCGGAATCCGCCACCATGTTGATGGCGACATCCAGGAAACTACTGCCAGCCGGGATGACAAAGCTCTCCAGCGGCGAGGAGGTGGTGGTGGCCGCAGGGCTGAGCTGGTAGTCCGAGTTCAGCCCCGCCGTGCCGGTAAAGTCCACATACACGGTGAGCGCGGCGGTGGTGCTGCCGGTGCGGGTGATGCGGAACTGGCCGGGATTGCTGTCCTCTGCCGCATCCGCATCGGTGGCCTGGATGGCCACTTTCACCGCGGACTGGGTGGCGGTGAAATTCTGCACGGCCCCGCCGCCGGAGACCGCCAGGGAGTAACCCTCCTTCACCGCCTGCAAGGTGACGGCGGTGGACGAGAGGTTGGTCACACAAAAAGCTCCCGTGGCATCAGAATAAGCACCACGATAGTTGGAGGTGGTGAGCCCATTGTGGACGCGAACCCCAGGCAGCGGGTTCCCTAGCCCGTCCACCACGGTGCCGCTGATGGTGACGGTGGAGGGCGCGCCCACCGTGATGAGCACGGAGCGAACCTCCCGGCCCCCTTTCATATCGCTCACCGTGCACTGCACCTGATAGTAGCCTGCCGCGGTGAAGGTCTTGCTGGCGGTGGCGCTGCTCACGGTGCTGAAGCTGGTGCTGTTAAACGAAGCGAGCTTGTCACCAAAGTCCCACGAATACGCCAGCGTATCCCCGTTGGGATCGGAGGCGGTGGCGGTGAAGTTCACCGTCGCATTCAGCGCCACGGTGGTGGCGCTCGCACCGAGGCTGAACGTGGGCGGCAGGTTTCCCGCGGCCATGGTGCCGGTGTTCACCACCACGTCGATGGATTCCGGCGCGGTGCCCCCCTTCCCAATGGGGGTGATGTGCACGTCTGCCTCATAGTCGGAGAACGTGCGCCCGATGACGAGCGGCGCATCCGTGCGGTCATCCGGGGAGCCGGGGGTCATGTCCAGCAGTTGCGTACCGCGGTTGCTGCCCAGGGCGGTGCCGTTGTCCGCCCCGCTACCGAAGCCCCAGGGGCTCCAGTTGAGTGTGACGCCGTTCGTGAACCACGGGTTCGAGGAGAGTTTCTGACGGAACTCCAGCCAGTAGTCGCGGTCGGCATCTTTCGCCACCCGCAGGGCATAGCGCAGCCCGGGGTCCTGCCGCACCTGGTCGAACTGGTGGATGCGGTACACGCCGCTCCTGCGCACGGTGGTGTAGGTCTCCGGGGTGATCCACTGGAGCTGCTCCTTCATGCTGGCATTGAAGTGGCCGCCGCTGCCGCTGCTGCCCATCACGTCGTTGGTGTGGCCATATTCAACATTGGCTCCTGAACCAATACTGCTCACGCCGGAGGTATTCCATGAGTTGGAGTGCCACACGCCCACGTTGTGCCCCAACTCATGCTCGGCCGTGCCTACCGAGGTCGTCTTCAGCCAGGTGTTGGGACCGTTCACACTGCCCAGCCCGCCGAAGGAGCCCGGGCCGCCGGTGTAGATGACCACGAAGTGGTGATAGTCCTCCGGGGGAAATCCGAGCTTCCGCGCGGCCTCCTTAGCGTCATTCATGATCGGCGAATTGCTGCCGGTGGTGTTGTAGTCCGTGATATACCACGCCGCGGTGCGGGGCAGCAGCACGGTGGGAGCGACCGTGCCCATGAAGGTGAGGCGACCATAGCTGCTCTCCTGGAAGTAGTCGGCAATGGTCTTCAGGTTCGCATACGCGTCTTTCTCCGTTTGAGGTTCCTGGAGGGCGTCCGGGAAGGTGAGGCGCAGGTAGATGATCTTCCGGATGCCGGTGCTGTTTACCCGGGTGATGGGGAAGGTGCCGGTGGGCGCAGTGGGGCCACCCGTAGCGCCTTCTCCGGCGATGAGTTCCTCCTCCACCTGGCGGAAGTGGCCGCCATCGCAGAGGTAGATGATCTGGGTACCCGCCTCCACGGCTGGCGTCTCCACCGTAACGGGTGGCAGCGTTCCTTGAGGAGAACGTTCGACCGTGGTGCTTTCACCTGAGACGGGGCAGACCTCCACAGCTTGCTTGGCAGCGTCCGGGCGCTCCCCGGTTTCCAGCCTCCGCAGGGGGCTCTCGCTGACGGCGAACTCGTTGTCCACCGCCACGCCGTTCAAGGTGGCCGCGCTCACGGACATCTGCCGTCCGCGTCGGCCATAGACATGCGCCCGGTACTCCTGGCCATTCAGCGTCGCAAACCGGCGCACCGTGGGCTCTGAGGGATCACTGTCCGGAGAAACGGCCAGCACCTCCAGAGGGCCGACGCCGCTGAGCCGCTCCTCCAGCTGAGCCACGATCTCAGGGGGCAAGTCCTGGCGCACCACCATGGGCACCGCTTGCTCCAGGGCCGTGCGCGGATCTGTCATCACCACCACCTTGAGCGCCTGCCGGTGCTGCTGCGCCAGGCGGATGCCTTCCGGAACCATCGCGGCACGATCTGCTGCGGAAGCCGCAAAGTATCTCCCGGCCCATTCACGAAAGGCACCGATCTCGGGCTTGGCAGGCTGCGGGAGCTGAATGACTTCTACCAAGGTCGTCGCTGGCAAAGCTGCCACTCCCGTCGGCACAGAAGGCGGCGCCTTGGCCTTCGCATCCTCCTGGATCTGAGCGTTCGATGTCGGATGCTGGCCTGCACTGGCACTCGATTCAGCGGTACCATTCTTCTGGGAACCGCTGCCACCACTGGACCACCACATGGCAACAATCGCGGCCACACCGGCTCCCGCGAGGAGCCCTCCTAGAAGCTTCTTCATGTCTTGGCAGGGGTTTGAAGCAGACCTGGCCCTCTGTGGCCAGTCGTTGAAATGATGGAAGCGCAAATCCTACATGGCGCGTGCGTCTTAACTCAAGACGAATCCCCTTTCTTAGAGTAATAGGTGTAAGAACCGCATCACTCGCAGCGTGAGGGATGGCTTCCTCTTGACCCCACCCCTTTATCCCTTATCCGTTCCCCGTGCCTGTTGCCCTTGCCGATCTAGGATGGAATCACGAGTTTGAACAAGAGTTCGCCCCTTATGCCGCGAACGATTGGGTGCCTGCACGTCTGATCCGGGACAACAAGATTACTTATGGAGCCCTGACGGTCGAGAAGGGCCGCTTTGAAGAGTACGAGGTGGTCATGAGCGGCAAGGTGTACCATGACGCCGCCACGGACGCGGACCTGCCCGCGGTGGGTGACTGGGTGGCCCTGGAGCTGGGTGATGAAGACCACGACACGGTCATCCGCGCCCGGCTCTCCCGCCAGACCTGCCTCTCCCGCAAGTCCGCCGGCCACAGCACCGAGGAACAGGTCATTGTGGCCAATCCCACTGTGGTGGTGGTGGTGACCGAGAGCGGCCCCGATCTCAACCTGCGCCGCATGGAGCGGTACTTCACCGTCATCGGACGTAGCGGAGCCCGTGCAGTGGTGCTGGTGAACAAGTCTGACCTCTTCGCAGCCGATCAGAACCAGGCGGCGGTCGAGGCCATTCAAGGTCTCAATCCTGATGCGGAGGTGCACCTCTGTAGCGCGATGAAACCGCGCATCTTCAAGCAGACACTGAAGCCCTATCTCACCAAAGGGCACACCCTGGCCTTCATCGGATCCAGCGGTGTGGGCAAGTCTGCACTCATCAATGAGCTGCTGGGAGACGAGTTTCAGTTCACCGGCGAAGTGAATGAAATCACCGGCAAAGGCCGCCACACCACCACGGCACGGGAGCTTATGGTGCTGCGCAAGGGCGGCATCGTGGTGGACAATCCGGGCATCAAGGAGATCCAGATGTGGACGGACGAGACGGTCCTGCGGGAACGATTCGCCGACATCGAGGATCTGGCGATGCAATGCCGTTTCCAGGACTGCAAGCATGGCAAGGACGTGGGCTGCGCCATCCGCATCGCGGTAGAAGAGGGTCGGCTCGACCAAGAACGCCACCTGGGCTACTTGAAGCTGGACGAAGAAATCGCCAAGCTGCTCAAGCGGAAAAAGACGCGCCAGATGACCGTGGAGCGCCGCTTCAAGCGGGATCACAAGATCAAGGCCCGCAACCGGACAGACCGGATGGAGTACGAGCAGGACCTGCGCCCCCGAGCGTGAGCCTGATGTTCCAAGTCGCCTACTTAAGGTGACGTCAAAGGGGGCCAAGGAGCGGCAGTTTGTGCTCGCACAACCGCCGAGCTAAAGCGGAGTGATCGATCGCCCAATACCCCTGACCTTATGCGGTCTTGCCGCTGTATTGTTCCTTGGAACGCCTCTTCCTCCGGAAACCACCGGCGGTTGTGCAAGCACAAACCGCCGCTCCTTAGGGGGTGCACGGTACCATGGAGGTCCTGTGGGAGACGAGGTTGTGCTTGCCGATGCCCCGGACAGGTCTAGGTTTTCCCTTCCTAGTCAAAAACCAAACCGAAACACCCACCTGCATCATGTCTGACATTGCCCTCGCCAAAGGCGAAAAGTTTCTTGAAGACAACGCCAAAAAAGAAGGCGTGACCACCACCGCCAGCGGCCTCCAGTACAAAGTCCTCACCCCGGGCACCGGCAAGAGCCCCAAGGCCACGGACACGGTGCTGGTGCACTACCGCGGCACGCTCATCAGCGGCACGGAGTTCGACAGCTCCTACAAGCGCAAGGAGCCCATCAGCTTCCCCCTCAACCGCGTGATCGCTGGCTGGACCGAAGGCGTGCAACTCATGCAGGAAGGCGCCAAGTTTGAGTTCTACATCCCCTCCAAGCTCGCCTACGGCAGCCGCGGCGCCGGCCGCGACATCGGGCCGAACGAGGCACTGATCTTTGAAGTGGAACTGCTCAAGGTGAACTAAGTTCTCCTCCATCTCTCTGGCCCGTCATCTTGATGGGCCAAACAAAACAGGTCATAAAAGCCGCTGGCTCTTATGACCTGTTTTTTTGATCTAGAACGACGAAACGGACCCAGATTCAGAAACCCAAATTCTTTGAATTCGGTCTAAAAATCAGTCTCTTCGCCCTCTGTGGTTAGTTTGAATTTCGTTCTCCAGCCCCTCACTTCACCACCGGACGCAGCACCACGTTGCGGAAGTCGATGTTGGTGTGGTCGCCCTGAAAATAGATCGGGCCGGGCTTGAACTCATCGCTGGAAATGGCGCCACCCGTGCAACCCAGCACCGGCTGGTTGTCGATGATGGTCTTGCCATTGAGGATCACCGTGAGATGGCGGTCCACCAGGGTGATGTCGAAGGTCTGCCACTCACCAATGGCTTTCTCTGCCGCCACGGACGGCGTGATGCGGCTGTAGAGCGCGCCCATGTTGTGGGAGTCCAGCGGCTTGCCGAAGCTCTCCGCCACTTGGACCTCATAGATGCCACGCAGGTAAATCCCGCTGTTGCTGTCCTTCTGGGTACGGACTTCCAGCTTCAGGTTAAAGTCCTCGAACTCCTTCTCCGTGCGGAGGTTGCCGTGGTGCTTGCCCTTCTCCACGCGGTTCTGCAGCACGCCGTCTGCGACGCTCCAGCCATTGTCCGCCTTGGGGTTCATCAGCGCCC
>NZ_BATR01000184.1 GCF_000739655.1 Verrucomicrobium sp. BvORR106
CCAACCATATGTATTCACCCTGGAGGGGTGACAGCAATGTGCGCCTGCGGATGGACGTCGCTGGCATCCACTCCGGGATGCAATACTGAATCTGATCTTCCGGAGGTGTCAGTCGCTACGCTCCTTCAACTTCCGGCTAATGGCTATGATGCCTCCGGCATCGGCTAGCCTGATTGGAACACGATCAGATCATCCGAAGCAACGCCTCGACTTTTCGATGAGATGCAAGTCAGGAGGAACTGGGCAGAGCGATGGACGTTTTGCTTTTCATCCCCCGCTGAAGCCCCCAGGTTGCAGGAGGCTCCTCTACTCATGTGGATAGAAACTCAGATGCAGCAAAAACTCCTCCTGTAGCAGGCTGGCGATGGTTTCCCCATCCGGCAACTGGCTCGCCATGCCAGCCCAATGTTCCGCCACATAGGCAGTCCAAGATTGAGGATCGATTTGTCTCACGGGAATCTGCGGACTGACCAGCACATAACCATCCGCCTCGAGGTCGTGCCGCAACCTCGCCTGCGCTTCCTGTTCAGATCCCGCTCCCACCAGGGCGAACACAGTTGCCACAGCATAGAAAGGATGGGCCCTCCCGGTGGCATCCACCTCGGCGCGAACTTCAAAGAGTTGTTTCATACAGTACTCTCGTGATCGCTCCGGCTCACGTACTCCACCACAAAAAAGAGCCTCGCTCCAAGCGGAACGAGGCTCTGAAAATCGAACTCTGCGCGAGTCGGTGACAGTTTCGTCAGCTTACGGCTGGACCAGATCCGACTGCTTGCTCAGCCAGGCCAGGAAGGCCTTGCGGACGGAGTCGGGCTGGATGATGGCCTTGTTCGCCAGGCCGGACAACCAGCGGTTAACGGCGTTGCGACCCTGCTCGGACTGGATGAATTTTTCGATCTGAGGGCGAACTTTTTCCAGCGGCTCCATGTTGCCGGGCTGTTTGGCTTCGCAGTAGATGATCATGTAGTTGCCACCGATCTCCACGACGCGGCTAACACCGCCGACCTTCAGCGCGAAGGCCACATCAGCGATCTCGCGGCTCAGCGTAGCGCGCTCCTGCAATCCCCAGTCACCACCGGACTCGGCGCGGCTGTCTTGGGAGTAGGTCTTGGCCAGGTTGGCAAAGTCCGAGCCGCCGGTCACCTTGCCACGAATCTCTTCAGCAAGAGTCTTCTGGGACTCAGGGGAGGCACCAACGTTACCGATCGGATACTTGGGGATCGTGATGGTGCTGAACTTGATGTAATCCTTGTCGCGGAACTTGTCGGCGTTCTTCCGGTAGAACTCCTCCACCTGGGCAGGTGTGGGAGGCGCCAGATCCTTGGTCTGGCGGGCCCGCAGCACGGAGACCACCATCATCTTCTGGCGCTGCTCGCGGAACTTCTTTAGCGTCATGCCGGTCTTGGCGAGCTCCACAAGGAACTTCTCGCGGTTGCCCTCAAAGTTGTCGCGCACAATGCCGTTGATGTCGTCATCGATGTACTGGGGCTTGATGGAGCCACCGAGTTTGTCGAATTCTGAGAGCACCAGCTGGCGCTCAATCAGCGCATAGAGCGCCCCTTCACGAAGCTGGGCGAGGCGGGCGGCCTGCTCATTGGGGTCGCGCACCGTCATGCGGATGAGCTGCTCTTGGGCCTCTACGGCCTCCTTCACTTCAGATTTTGTGACGACCTTGCCGTTCACCACCACCGCAATGCCGTTGGAGCTTTGGGCCACGGCGGAGCTCACGGCAGACAGGGAGAGCGCCAGGGTCAGGCTCAATAGGAGGGGACGGTACTTCATGATCAAAAACTTCTCAGCAGGTGGAAAGACTCGCGCAATTGTAGGGTTGGGTCATTCGCTGTCAAACGGGGAAACTTGCCGCTCAGCAGGACATATTGACCATTTCGGGTAAGCATGAGCTTGCCCTCTTTGACCTCCACTGCGGAAATGCTGGCATGCGCAGCAGCAAGCTTGATGCCAGCGCAGAGGAGGAGGTTTTCCACCGCAGGAGGTGGAGGGCCGTACTGGTCACGCCAGTTGCGCTCCAGAGCATCCAGCTCCTTGCGGGTCAGCACCTCCCCCAGCAGGCGATAGGCGGTGATGCGGGAACGGGCATCCTCAATGTAACTCTGGGGAATGAAGCAGGGAATACGCCACTCGTTAGCAGTGACCAGCTTCTGGCGATCAGGAGGACGGTGGGCCGTGGCGGCGGTCACCCGCTTCTGGGGAGCGCCATCTGCCTCCTGCAACCACTGCGCTTCACTCATGCACAGGAAGTCCACGCGCAGACTCACCTCCATGGGCGGAGGGGTGCGTCGGCCCTGCATGCGGGCGGTGGCGGACTTCAACATCTGGCAGTATAGATCAAAGCCGATCGCAAAAATGTGCCCACTTTGCTCAGTTCCGAGCAAGTTCCCCGCGCCGCGGATCTCCAGATCGCGCATGGCAATTTTGAAACCGCTGCCGAGTGCCGTGTACTGCTTGATGGCGGTCACCCGTTTTCGGGCGTCGCCCACGGTCATGAGGTCGCGGGGCAGCATGAGGTAGGCATGGGCCCGCTCGCCCCCACGGCCCACCCGGCCTCGAAGCTGGTAGAGATCTGCCAGTCCGAAACGGTCCGCGCGGTCAATGATGATGGTGTTCGCATTAGGGATGTCCACCCCGCTCTCGATGATGGTGGTACAGAGCAGAACATCCGCTTCCCCGGCGATGAAGCGGCGCATCACGTCCTCCAGCAGGGTTTCATCCATCTGGCCATGGCCGATGACCACGCGGGCCTTGGGTGACAGGGCCTCCAGCTTGGCCTTCATCTTCTCCATGTCCATCACCCGGTTGTGGAGGAAGAAGACCTGCCCCCCACGCTCGATCTCGTTGTTGATCGCATCCCGAATGATCCGCTCGTCATAGCCGCATACGCTCGTCTGCACGGCGTGCCGGTTGGGCGGCGGGGTGTCCAGGGTGGACATGTCCCGCATCCCCACCAGCCCAAGGTAGAGCGTCCGCGGGATGGGGGTTGCGCTAAGCGTGAGCACGTCCACGAGGCGGAACAGTTGCTTGAACCGCTCCTTGTGTTTCACCCCGAAGCGCTGCTCCTCATCGATGACGGCCAGCCCCAACTGCTTGAACTGCACGTCCTTGGAGATCACACGGTGAGTGCCCACCACGATGTCCACCGTGCCGTCCTTCACCCCCTTGAGAATCTCCTTCTCCCGTTTTGCCGGAGTCAGGCGGCTGAGCATCTCCACCGTGACCGGGTAGTCGGACATGCGCTCCTTGAAGGTGGCCAAATGCTGCTGGGCCAGCACGGTCGTGGGCACCAGCACAGCCACCTGCTTGCCTCCCATCACCGCCTTGAAGGCCGCCCGGATGGCCACCTCCGTCTTGCCGAACCCCACGTCCCCGCACAGCAGGCGGTCCATGGGTTTCTCCAGCTCCATGTCGCGTTTGATCTCGGCAATGGATTTCAGCTGGTCCGGCGTTTCCCGGTACAGGAAGGACTGCTCAAACTCCACCTGCCACTTGGTGTCGGGCGGGTGGGCGTGCCCCTTCAGAGTCTGGCGCTGCGCCGCGATGCTCAGCATGCCTGCGGCGAACTCCTCCACGCTCTTTTCCGCCTGAGCCCGGGTCTTGACCCAGCGGGCGTCTCCCAGCTTGTTGAGCGAGGGGGCCCTGCTCCCCACGCCGACATAGCGGGAAACCAGATGCGCCTGGGACACCGGGACGAAGACCTTGGCGTCCTCCGCATAACGGATGACCATCACCTCCTCACGGCGTGCTCCTTCACGAACCTCGATGCCGCCGTACTTCCCGATCCCGTAGTCCAGATGGACCACCAGGTCCCCTTCCCGCATCTCCCGCAGGTGATCCCGCGCCTGGCGCAGCACCTGCGCCTCATCCAGCTTGGAGCCGCGGAACCGACGTGTGTTCTGGTACCGGCCGAAGATCTCGGCTCCCGTCAAGACGGCCAGCTTCGCCGCGGGGATGGCGAATCCGCGATGCAGCAAGCCAAGCGCCAGCTCCATGTCATGCCTTTTCAGCCAGTCGTCCCCCACCAGTTCCTCAAAGCGCTCCCGCTCACCGGGATTGTGAAAGAACATGACCACCCGCCACTTTTGGTTGCGCCACTCCTCCACCTGCTTCGTGAACTGCTCCCGCCGGGCCTCCTGCACCACGAAGTCACCTGCATGAAAGACCCCCAGAGGATTCTCGAAGATGGCGGTGGAAAAATCTTCCTCCGCCAGGTCTGCACGGGCCCCTGAGGTGATCGTGACGGTCGCTGCCGGCTGGGTCTCCACCTCCAAGGCTATCACCGCATCCTGATCCTGAATGAATTGCCGCACCGTGGTGGTCTCGCCCCCAGCATCGGCAGCATGCACCAGCAACTGCATCCGCTGAAAGCGCTGCACGGACGTCTGGGTATGGATGTCGAAGCTTCTCAGCGACTCCAGCTCGTCATCAAAGAACTCCATGCGGAGAGGCTCCTCCGCCTGCCAGGAAAAAACATCCACAATGCCGCCACGCCGCGCCACCTGGCCACGCTCCGTCACGACCGGCACCCGCTCATACCCGGCGGCTCCCAGATCCTTCAGAAGGACCTCCACATCCAGCTTCATGCCCGTCTGCAGGGACACCTTGCCCGCCTCCAGCTCATTCAGCGCCGGCACTTCCTCATCCAAACTGTCCGCGCAGATCACCAGCACCCGGGGCTGGCCCTCATCGCCGCCACCCACCAGATCTCCACTTCCCGCCCGACCCTTGCCTTTGCCAGAGGCGGACTCAGAAAAACGGGTCAGCGCCGTGATGCGCTCTGCCAGCGCGTCGGGATCCGGCAGCCCCGCCGCGTCTCCCGACTGGGCGAGCCTGGGGAAGAACAGGGCTGGCAGCCCCCAGACCCGCAATTCCCCCTGGACCTGCTCCTGCACGCGAGCATCCGGGCAGACTACCCAGATGCGCCGCTTGGGCAGCGCCTGGGCCGCGAGCGCTGTGGCGAAGGGCCAGGCCTCTTTCGCCACATGGTCCAGAACGATGCCGCCTTTTTTCAGCGACTTCCAGACCGCCCCGAATTGTTTGGCCCCATGGGCCACCTTCACCAGGCTTTCCGCAAGGTGCTGTTCCTCCACTAGCAGCTCTTTTTCCTTGGCCATGAACACAATGGAGCAGAACCCGCTGACCAGGGAGGCCGCACGGGTTCTGCTGCTAAATCCTTAAAGGAGGCGCTACGGATCCAAGGTCCGGCTTGAGACCAGACACCTGTCACCGACTAGGAAGCCTTGCGGGCTTTGGCCGCCTTGACATCACCCGGCTTGACCTCCGGCTTCTTTTCGTCTCCCAACTTCACGTCAGACTTGGCCAGCGTGATCGCGGGGATGCCGAGAAGCTTGGCGGCCTCATCCAGATCCTGATGGCAGTTGCGCAGCGCCATCTTCTTCAACTCCCGGTCCAGCCAGGGCATGAGCTCGAAGTCCGGCAGCGCCTGGGCACCGTGCAGCAGGGACTGCAGAGCGTCCTGCATGCGCATCAACGTGTGAATGGGGGTGGCGATGCGCTGGGTATTGCTCCCCAGCGGGATGTCGCTAGGCAACAGCACATCGGTATTGCAGAGGGCGCAGGCGCGTTGGAGCGTGTTCTCCAGCTCACGGACATTGCCCGGCCAGTCATAGGCCTCCAGCAATGCGAGGGCGTCCTCACTGAACCGCATCTGGGGCAGGCGCTTGCGCGCGGCCATCTTCTGCAGGAAAAACTCTGCGAGGATCCGCACATCTTCACGGCGCTCACGAAGCGGCGGGATGTGGATGCGCACCACATTCAGGCGGTAGAACAAGTCCTCACGGAAGCTGCCCTCCGTGACTTCCTTTTCCAGATCCTTGTTGGTGGCCGCGAGCACGCGGACGTCGGTCTTGATCGTCGAATTGCCACCCACGCGGCTGAATTCCCCTTCCTGAAGCACGCGCAGCAGCTTGCTCTGCACGGTCAGGGGCATGTCGCCGATTTCATCCAGGAAAAGAGTGCCGCCGTCACATTGCTCAAAGCGCCCCATGCGCTGGGCCACCGCCCCGGTGAAGGAGCCTTTCTCATGGCCGAACAATTCGCTTTCCAGAAGGTTGTCCGGAATGGCGGTGACGTTGATCGCCACGAACTCCTTCTGCGTGCGCGGGCTGAACTTGTGCACGGCACGAGCCACGAGCTCCTTGCCGCAACCGCTTTCACCCGTGATCATCACGGCCGCATCCGAGCGGGACACACGGCCGATGAGCTTGAACACCTCCTGCATCGGGCCGCTGCGGCCGATGATAGTTTCCTGAATGCTCTCCGCCGCGACCGGGAGGGCGTTCGCCAGTGTCACCTTCCGGGCTTCCACCGCGCGCAGGGCGCTTTCCACGATGGAGCGGAGGTCGTAAGGCATCTGTTCCTTCCGCAAAAAATCGTAAGCGCCGAGACGCATCGATTCAATGACAGCACTCGTCCCGGCCAGGCCGCTGAAGAGAAGCACCATCGCGTTCGGATCCTGCTGGCGGAGACGCTTCAGCAGCTCCACGCCATTCATCTGCGGCAGACGGGCTTCGCTCAGCACCAAGTCAGCCCGCTGCTTCATATAAGCTGCCAGAGCCTCTTCCCCACGCTCGAAACTCTCGATGGTCACGTTGGGGGACTTGAGGTGAGATACAGCCCAAGCAAGGAAATCTGAGTCCGGATCCACGATGAAGAGCCGCGTGGATTCGGGAGGGGAGTCGTTGGTCAGCATCGGAAAGGCATTTTCACACAATTGCGGAGATGCGCAAAGGTTACGTTCCTTTCTGCAACGCAGACGCAGACTGTCAAGTGAAGGAGAAATGCCTCCCTCCTGATGACCACTAGCCGATTGGCTAGTCCACTTATCAGGCCACGCCCCCAAACCGGCGATGGCGACGCCCGAAGTCGCGCAGGGCCTCTACCAACTGCTCCCGCCGGAAGTCGGGCCAGAGCGTCTGGGTGATGTAAAACTCCGTGTAGCTGAGCTGCCACAGGAGGAAATTGGAAAGGCGCATTTCGCCGCTGGTCCGGATCAGCAGATCGGGATCAGGATAGTAGCGGGTGTACAGGTGCTTGCTAAAGACTTCGGCATCGATCATCCCCTTGTCGAGGTGACCTTTTTCCACGCTGTCGATCAGGCTCTTGATGCCATCTATGATCTCTTCGCGCGAGCCATAGCTGAGCGCAAAGATCAGGGTGAGGCCGGTGTTGCCGGAAGTAACCTCGATGGACTTGTGAAGCTGGTCCTGGCAGGACTGAGGCAGATCATGCAGCCGGCCGATGGCCTGGAGCCGCACATTTTTCTTCACCATGTCCGGAGTCTTCTGCTTCAGGAAGCGCTCCAGCATTTTCATGAGGGAGTCCACCTCACTCTTGGGCCGCTTCCAGTTCTCTGTGGAAAACGCGTAGAGCGTGAGAAACTCGATGCCCAGATCGCCGCAAGATTCGACGGCCGCCTGCACAGACTCCGCGCCGCGGCGATGCCCCTCCGTACGCGGCAGCCCCCGCTCTTTGGCCCAACGACCGTTGCCGTCCATGATGATGGCAACGTGGCGGGGGATGAGGAGATCTTCCGGCATGGGAGGAGAGCACTCTGATAGACGACCCCTAAAGTTCAAGCGATTTACAGAAGGCCGATCAGGCTCAAGGGACAAAAAACCGGGAAGGGAGACGCCCCTTCCCGGTGGAATGTGTCTTGGCAACGGTGCTGAAACGCGGGCGGATCAATCCACCACGAGGGTCTGCTCACGAGCCGGACCAATGCCGAGGAGGCTCACCCGGGCGCCAGCGAGTTCCGCCAGACGGTTGAGGTAAGTCTTGGCCAGAGGCGGCAGGTCTGCGGCATTGGTGAGGCCGCTGAGGTCCTGCTTCCAGCCCTGGTGTGTTTCATAAACCGGCACACAACGCTCCAGCTCAGGAATGGTTGCCGGAGGATGATTGATCTCCTTGCCGTCCAGAACGTACGCGCGGCAGATCTTGATCTCGTCCAGGCCGTCCAGACCATCGAGGTTCGTGATCGCTATTTCATCGCATCCATTCACCATGACGGCGTAGTTCAGCAGCACGGCATCCAGCCAGCCGCAGCGGCGGGCACGTCCAGTGGTTGCGCCATACTCACGCCCCATGTTGTGGAGCATGTCGGAAATGGCTTCATTCTCCGTGACGAACGGTCCCCCACCGACGCGGGTGGTGTAGGCCTTGGCCACACCGATGACCTTGTCAATCTTGCGCGGGGACACGCCAGAGCCAGTGCAGGCACCGCCGGCGGTGGTGTTGGAGGAGGTGACGAAGGGATAGGTACCGTGGTCGATGTCGAGATAGCTGCCCTGCGCCCCTTCAAACAAGACCATCTTGCCCTCGGCAAGAGCCTCATTCAGGTAAACCACGGTGTTGGCAATATGCGGGCGCAGCAACTCGGCCGCCGCCACGATCTGGGCCACCACTTCTTCCACATTCACCTTCTCAAAACCGGCGGATTCCAGCTCCTGATTGTGCAGGGCGGCGCGCCAGGTGATTTCATGGGTGAGCTTGTCCGGATCGCGAAGATCGGTCACGCGGAGCCCCTGCCGCTCGATCTTGTCGGCGTAGGTGGGGCCGATGCCACGACCGGTGGTGCCGATGGCATTCACACCACGGCGGGCTTCCCGGGCCTTGTCCAGGGAGCAGTGGTAGGGCATCGTGAGGTGAGCATGCTCACTGATGAGCAGGTTCTCCGGGGAAATGTGCACACCCTGGGAGCGGAGCTTCTCCATCTCCTTGAGCAGGCCCAGAGGATCGATGACCACGCCATTGCCGATCACGCACTTCTTCTCCGGCCAGAGGATGCCGCTGGGAATGAGGTGCAGGATGTACTTCGTGCCGCCGCTGATCACCGTGTGGCCGGCATTGCTGCCACCCTGGGCGCGTGCGACCACGTCGCTACGCTCCGTAAGATAGTCCACGATTTTTCCTTTGCCTTCGTCCCCCCACTGGAGGCCGACGATGATGGTATTGCTCATGAGATGAAAGTAAGTACTGACGGGAAGCGGCAAAAAGAAGGCTCAGCCCGTCCACCCCGAAGAGCGCACGTCTGAACCCCAATTGGCCAGCCTGATTCCCTTGACCGGGACGCGAAAAAATCAAGCTCCCATCTTCAGAATCATAAAAACAGCCGCGCCACAAGCGGCGAGACCCACGAAAGCGAGGGCC
Source organism: Verrucomicrobium sp. BvORR106 (assembly GCF_000739655.1). Taxonomy (GTDB): domain Bacteria; phylum Verrucomicrobiota; class Verrucomicrobiia; order Verrucomicrobiales; family Verrucomicrobiaceae; genus Verrucomicrobium. The sequence goes on from NZ_BATR01000184.1 coordinate 9,181, forward strand.
ATCAAGCCGCCGCCGGCATTCTTTTCCTTCGCCTTGGGGCCGAAACCACGGCGCTGACCGCTCGGGCAGGGCGTGGAGCCCAGGCCGGTGACCACAGGTGCTCCAGATGAAGCTGGAGCCTGGGACCAGGAACGGGACGGTGCGGCGGGGGCCGCGGCTTCCACCACTTCCTCTTCATACTCAGGGGCTGCAGCCTCTTCGTACTCAGCGGGAGCTTCAGCAACTGCCTCACCCTCAACGTAGCCGGTCACATTACCCAGCCGGAAACTCTGCCCAGGGCCCACTTCGGCCTGCTCGACGCGAGCGCCGTCAAAGTGCGTGCCGTTCGTGGAGCCAAGGTCGCGCAGCTCGACGCCGTCACCTTTGTTGATGATCTCACCATGGTAGCTGGAAACGGATCCGTCCGCGATGACAAAGTCGTTGTCCTCGGCACGGCCGACACGGACACGTTCAGTCGTCAGGTCCAGTTCCAGCGTGCCGCCATCAGGCGTGGTGAATTGAATTTTCGGCATATCGCGAAGGTTTTAACAAACCACGAATTCCGAGGCAAGACCAATACCGTCAAAGACACCCGCTCCTGCAAAGAAGGCTGAGCCATGCACCTAAAGCAAAAACCTGCCCGGGGCAGCCAAAGCCGCCCGGACAGGCCAACAAACGCAGGAGCGCCCAGGATTACTTACCCTTCTTGGTCGCGTCGATCAAGCTGGCAAACTCACGGAAGAAGTAGCTGGCGTCATTCGGGCCAGGGGCTGCCTCTGGGTGATACTGCACACTGAACACCGGCCACTCCTTGTGGCGCAGGCCTTCGACCGTCTGGTCATTCAGGTTGAGGTGGGTCACTTCCACATTCGAGGGCAGAGACTCCCCATCCACCGCGAAGCCGTGGTTCTGACTGGTGATCGAGACCTTGCCGCTGCGGAGATCTTTGACCGGCTGATTGCCACCGCGGTGGCCAAACTTGAGTTTGAAAGTCTTGCCTCCAAACGCGTGCCCCAGGATCTGGTGCCCCAGGCAGATGGCGAAGATGGGCTGGTGTGGGATGAGCTTGCGGATCTCCTCGTGGATGTAATCCAGAGCTGCCGGATCCCCGGGGCCGTTGCTCAGGAAGACGCCGTCAGGCTTGAGCGCCAGCACGTCTTCCGCCTTGGCGGTGGAGGGCACGACCTGAACTTCAAAGCCTTCCTGCCGGAGGCGGCGCAGGATGTTGCGCTTGATGCCGAAATCATAGGCCACCACGCGGTGCCGGGTCTCGCTGAGAGGATGGAAGACTCCCGTGTCTCCGCCGAGCGTTCCCTGGCTGGGGTTCGGAATGTCCCAGCGGCAGCTGTCGGAATTGTCCGCATCCCAGTGGTAGGGCTTCACCGTGGAGACTTCTTTCACGTAGTCACTGCCTTCCATGGACGGGCTGGCCTGGGCCAGGGCCACAGCCTCCGCGACGGAGGAAACTTCGCTGGTGATGACGGCACGCATGGCACCCCGGGTGCGCAGGTGCTTGGTCAAGGCTCGGGTGTCGATCCCCTGAATGCCGGGAATTTCCCAGTGTTTGAGGTACTCGTCGAGCGACTGCTGGCTGCGCCAGTTGCTGGGCGTTTCGCAGAGTTCTTCAATGATGAAACCCCGCACGTGAGGCTGGTCGCTCTCGGTGTCGAGAGGGTTCACGCCGTAGTTGCCGATCAGCGGGTAGGTCATGGCCACCATCTGACCGCGGTAGGACGGGTCTGTCAGCACCTCCTGATATCCGGTCATCGAGGTGTTAAAGCAGATTTCCCCGGTGCGCGTGACCGGGGCACCAAAAGCTTCCCCTTCAAAGTAACGTCCGTCTTCCAGTGCAAGAATGGCTTTCATCTATTGTGCGATAGGGCGACTTACCCGCATTTCCCGGGCGATGCAAGATGGGATTCCCGGCGGGTGCCGCCCCACCACTCCCCGTATGTGAAAAAACCGTGACATCGCTCCTGCGAAGTCACGGTTTTGAGAAAAGGAAATCGACAGAGGTCGGTTACTTTTTGGTGCTGTCAGCGGAGGCGGTCGCCGGTGCCGCGGTGCCAGCCTTGGCCAGCACATCATTGAGCTTTTTGGCAAAGCTCTCCGGGGAGGAGCTGCCCACCTGCTTGCCGACGGATTCGCCAGCAGCGTTCAGAAATTCGATGTGGGGGATGCCGCTCACGCCGAACTTCTCCTTGTCCTTTGCGTTGCGCTTGTCGTCCGAATCCAGGTAGGCCCAGTTGAACTTGTCGTGAAGAGGCTTCACGGCATCGCTCGGGTAGACGTTATTTTTCATGGACTGGCAGGGTCCGCACCAGACGGCGGAGTACACGGCCACAATGGGCTTGCCGTTCTTCTTCGCGTCGTTCAGAGCGGAGCGGAGGCTGCTTTCAAACTTGGGGCTACCTTTCGGGAAGTCGCCTGCGTGAACCAGAGCTGCGGAGGCAAGGAGAACGAGGGCGAGCGATTTGATCAGTGTTTTCATGGAAGGCAGGGTTGTGAAGACGTGACCTTCACGGGTCACTGGAACTACGACTCCCGAAGCGTCGGGAATATTCCAAAAAAGTTACTTGGCCGTCTTTTCGAGACTCAGCACTTGGTACTGGCTGGCGCTCTCTCCGAGGGCATTCACGGCATCCTGTTTGGTCAGATTGTCGGCTTGAGCGGCAAAGGTGACCTTCTGGGTGTTGGCCTCAGCGCCCTTGGTCACTTCCACTGCGGTCACCCCAGGAAGCTTTTTCAGCGCTTCGGTCACGTGGGCTTTGCAGGAAGCGCAGACGATGCCGGACACGGTGGCCGTGTACTCAGTTCCTTTGGCGGCGGGATCCGCACCAAAGAGAGGCAGGGCGGCGACAGCGAGAAGTACGGAAAGAAGGCGCTTCATGACAGAGAACGAAACGAGAGAGACGTCAGACCTGGAAACAAAAAATGCAGCCTGGCAGGGAAAAATCCAAGCCAGACTGCATTTCAACTCAAGATGAATTACTTCTCAGTCTTCTCGCCAGCCTGGAGCCAGCCGGAGATGCCTGCGGAGAGGTGCTTCACGTTGGTGTAGCCGAGTTCCTTGGCGGCAGTAGCGGCCTTGGCGTAGGCGCTGCAGGTCGGGCCACCGCAATAGGCCACCACGAGGGCGCCCTTGTCAGCAGGAAGCTTGGAAGCAAGGGCTTCTTTGCTGGCGGTGTAGTCGATCGCCCCGGGGATGTGGCCTTTTTCGTAGGACTTGCTGCCATTCACGTCGATGACGGTCACCTTCTTCTCGGTGATTGCCTTCTTCAGGTCTTCGATGCTGATATCGGGATACTCACCAGCGAACACGGCGGGGATGGCGAGGAATGCTGCGGCAAGGAATGCGAGTGCTTTCTTCATGATATCTGATGCAGGTTATGTTTAGTTTTTTGACGGAATGTCCGGCAATCGGACCACAAAACGACGTCTTGTGCGACCTTTCCACCTACGAGGTGAAGAGATCCCACGAGACACCGGTACGACTACGCATCTGAAACGACTCGTAGCCGCCACTTCTTTGTTTCTTGATTAACTTTTTCGTTAGTTTTCCTCCATACTGCTTGGGTCGCGCAGTTTTTTGCGGAGCGTGGCTCGGTTCATATCCAATTCCCGGGCCAAAACGGTCGGTTTGTTCTCAAAACGGGGCAAGAGCGCGGCCAAAAGTCGTGATTCCAGCTCTTCATGCAGGGCATCGTATTTCAAACCTTCCCGAAGTCTGGCCTCGATCCACTCATGAAGTGCTGCATCCAGCCCGCTGATGAAGCCTGAGGTTTCGCCCGCTGGGGAGGTTGCCACATCCTTGGGAAGATGCGCGGGGAGGATGAGTGGGCCGGTGCACACGGCTGCAGCGTGCTCGATCACGTTGCGCAACTCGCGGACGTTCCCCGGCCAGTTGTGGCGGAGCAGCACACTGAGCGCCTCCTCCGAGACGGCCAGCTTCCGATCTCCCGCGACAGAAGCGAGAAGGTAGGAGCAGAGCCCCGGGATATCGCTCATGCGCTCCCGCAAGGGGGGCAGCTGCACCTCCAGCACACGCAGGCGATACAGGAGATCCTCCCGGAACCGCTTCTCCGCCGCTGCCTGCACGAGGTCCTGATTGGTGGCGGCGATGATACGGAGGTCCACCTTCAGGTCCTCCCGCCCGCCCACGCGGGAGAAGACCTTTTCTTCCACAAAGCGGAGCAGCTTGACCTGAAGCGCGGGTGAGAGCTCAGCGATTTCATCCAGGAACAAGGTACCGCCAGCGGCTCGCTCGATATGCCCCGTCTTGGTGGCCAGGGCTCCAGTGAAAGCGCCCTTCTCGTGACCGAAGACCTCGCTCTCCAGCAGATTCTCCGGGAGACTGGCGCAAGACAGTGTGACAAAAGGCCCGGCATGGCGGCGGCTGTGCAGGTGAATGACCCGGGCCGCCAGGGACTTGCCAATGCCCGTGGGCCCGGTGATCAGCACCGGCGCATCCGAGGTGGTGGCGTGAGCGATGGCGGCAAACGCGGGCTGCATGGCGGGCGCGCTCCCAATCAGCAACGCTGAATCTGCGGATGCGTCCTGAACGACGGCGGTCACTGCGCCCTCCCCTTGGGACTGAAGGAGCACTTGCACCGACTTTTCAAGATCGCGCAGGTCGAGGGGCTTTACCAAATAACCGGAAGCCCCCCGCTTCTTTGCCTCCACCGCATTCTGCAGATGCCCGTGGGCGGTGATGATAAGCACCGGCAAATCCGCATCCACCCCACGGATCTCCTGCAACACCTCCAGACCACTGCGGTCAGGGAGGCCAATGTCCAGCACCACCAGACTCGGACGCTGACGACGCAACTGCTCCAGCCCCAGTGCCGCCGAAGCAGCAAGCACTGGCTCGAACCCCATGCGTCGGGTCAACTGGCCGAGGGCGGAAGCAAGAGCGGCTTCATCTTCAATAATGAGTATGCGGGACATGGGACAGGGCGTTTGAAGGATGGTCTAATGGAGAGAGTGGGAAACAGACAAATGAGGAACCGGGGGAGCCAGTGGGAGGGTGACCGTCACCACCGCACCACGCGGCACGTTGGCCACGGAGAGGGTTCCGCCATGAGCTTTGATCACCTCACTGGCCACCGTGAGGCCGATGCCCATGCCCCCCTCCCGTTCTGAATAGAAAAATTCCGCGAACCGCTCCAGCGCCTCAGCAGTGAAACCTTTGCCCTCGTCGGCAAAGGCGATTTTTACGGAGCCCTGCTCCTCTACAGCGGTCACCACTGTGACTCCGCCCAGCGGCATCGCCTGGGTGGCATTGATGAGCAGGTTGCTGAAGACCTGCACCAAGCGTCTGCGGTCCGCCATGATCTGGATGACCTCCGGGACATGCAGCTCAACCACCACGCCAGCATGCCGCATCTGCGGACCATGCGTGACCACCACGGACTCGATCAAGGGCTTCAGCTCCACCAACTGGAGAGCGGGCGGCTCAGGACGGCTCAGGAACATCCACTGGTTCACCAGTCCCTCAATGCGGGCCGCCTCGCTGGCGATCACCTCTGCGATGGGAGAATTCCCATCCAGGGCCGCGAGCTGGGCATGCATCTTGATCGCGGAGACGGGATTCTGAATCTCGTGGGCCAGGGCAGCAGTCATCCGCCCCAACACGGCCAGCTTTTCTGCCTGCTCCCGTTTGATCCGCTCCTCCTGGAGCGCTTCCCGGGTCCGCACAAAGGCGCGCGCCACGTCCCCTATTTCATCGTTCCTTCTCGCCTCTGGCAGATCCAGCTCGCCTGGTTTCTCAATCTCAGGCAGACGTGAGGCGAGATTCCGGAGGGGCAAAACCAACCCCCGGGACACCAGCCAACCCACGCCTAGGGCCAGCAGCCAGAAAGCGCCGAGCACCGCGAACGTCAACGGCTGCCAGAGCCCCCTCCAGGCCGGACGTTGAGGCCGCACCAGCAGCAAGTCTCCCCCGGCAGGCAATTGCACCCCCACCGCCTCCCGCTCCCCCACGGCATGGCAACGCCCGTCAGCCGGAAGCTCCAGCAGCGCCCCCACCGGCAGTTCGGGCAGGGATTCAGGAATCAACTTCCCCTGCCGGCGGAAGGCCACATCCACATCCAGCACCTCACCCAGCTGCCGAGCCATGCGCTCTGTGGGCGGAAAGCCCGCCTCCCCCATAAAGCCGGCATTCGTGCGGGCGAGGGATTCGAAGCGCGAGCGATCCTCACGCCCCACCATCAACACCATCCAGACCAGCAGGGCCACGGACCCCGCCAGCACCAGCCCGGCAAACGGGAGGACGATGCGCCAGGGGAGACGTTGTGCGGGCATGGAAACGGTTCAGATAAACCGAAAACTGACGCAGGGAATCACAATTGAAAAGGAGCAAACTCATCGAGATTTTGTGAGGATAAATTGCACCCGTTGACGCGCAGAAATGGACAACAATTATCCATTTAACCCCTGCTTGCCAAACTTGCTCGCAACTGCAATCCCTTGTCCTATCAGGGTTCCAGACATTTTCATCCAACTGGCATGTAAATTGCCAAGGGGGGAGACGCCCGCGAATGCACATCTTCATCCGAGCCCTCCGACACACCCTCTTTTCTGCTACCACTGGCCTGTGCCTGGCGGCAGGAGGGGCGGAGCCACCTCCTGAAGAGACTGACCGGCAATCCCATGCCCCCAAGCGACCAAAGGTCATGCTTGGGATCCGGGACCAAGGGGAAAGCCCACCCCAACAGACCGCCACGGACTGCTGCTCTGACCCGAGTTCCGCCTTGCATGCTGAAGGCAGCTCAGAGAGTCGAGCCACATTCAGTGCCGCAGGTTGTATGGGCAATGAAGATACGAGGAACACCCTGGTTGAAACCGGGGGCGCCGCTCTGGACCCCACGAGCAGAGAAGTGCTGCTGGCGGACCCGCCGCCCCCTGCATCCGCGATCCCACCACGTTCAAGGGTGGGAATCCCGCCGAGCCATCAGAGCTGGCGGACAGTATTCGCCCCACGCCTGCGTCCCGGAGATTCGGCCCACGGGACCTCCTCTCATTTCAATTTCACCTTCACTTTCATCACCCACTTCAAGAGTCCCTTTTTTCCTCCTTCTCATCGAACGGCCCGCGATCACGCGCCGCAACGGATGGAGGAACAAATCGGACTTGGGTGTCACCCCTTTGGTGGACGGCGCAGCTGAGCTGAGCCGCCTGCCGAACCGTTTCCCGGACGCACTCCCCCCGCCCCGGAAACGTGCCACAACCAGACAACAACCAAGTCCAAATGAAACTCACATCCTCACTGGCCTCACTCCTTGCCGTCTTCACGGCTGGAACTGCCCTGGCCGCACAGCCCTCCGCCACGCTCCCCACCGTGGTGGTGAATGCCCCGCCCACTCAAACCTCCACCGGCTCCTCCCTTGCTGAGGAAGCCCTGGTGGGCCCATACAATCAACCCGAGTGGACCGGTCACCGCCGGTTCAGCACCACGCGCGTTTACCTCCAGCGCCAGCCGTGGGAAGTCGGGTTTGAGCAGTGGTGGCGCGTCCGCCAGTATGACGACGCCCCCGAGAAGCATCTCTTCATCGAAGAGATCGAAATCGGCCTGCCTTATCGCATGCAGCTCGACCTCTACTATGACTGGGTGCATGAAGAGGGCGAGACCCTGAACAAGGACTTCGCCGTCGAACTCCGCTGGGCGCTCGCCGACTGGGGTGTCATTCCCTTGAACCCCACCCTCTACGGGGAGTACAAGTTCACGGATGACGACTACGGCAGCGATGTCTATGAGTTCAAACTGCTCCTCGGCGATGACTTCGGACCCCGCCTCCACTGGGGCTTGAACCTCGTCTATGAGCGCGAAACCAGCGGCGAAGAGGCTCAGGAGTTCGCAGTCACCCAGGGTATCAGCTACACAATCATCGACCAGATCCTCTCCGCTGGCGTCGAAATGCAGTTCAAGTACGAAAACGTGGCCGGTGATCGCGACAACGGCGAGCACAAGTTCCAGATCGGGCCTTCGGTCCAATGGCGCCCCACCCACAACACCCACCTGGACATCGTCGGCCTCTTTGGTTGCACCGATGAGTCTCCGGACTTCGAGGGCTTTGTGGTATTTGGCTTCGACTTCGGCTCCCTCAAGGGTGGTGAAGACCACCACTACAAGCCGGTCTCCGGCATGCGGAACTGATCAGCGGATTTCCCGGTAGGGCAAACCACATGCAGTAGTGCGCGCCGCATCCCATGCAGGGGGTGCGGCGTTTTTTGCGCCCGCCTCTCCCCCGGACCGAACTCAATACGTAAAGAGCTGCTTCAAGGCAAACTGGCGATCCAGGGTGCGGTCACGCAGGAGGCCGTTGAGGGCTTCCGTGATGCGGACCTTCATTTTGGGTGTGAGGCGGCGGCCTTTCCGAGCGCGTTGCACCGCCTTGTGAGTCAGGGGCTCGGAGCAGGCGGCCACGAGGTCATGATTGCTGACTGCCAGTTCCGTAAGGACGGCGTCCAGCGGCTGGGGGCCATTGTCGAGCTGCTTTTCCATATGAATTTGTTAGAACTTCAGGATTCCAGGAAGGTGGAAGGGGGTGGAGAACTTACCCGTTTTCCCGCCGTTGTCCATCGACTGATCCCAGCGCTGCCATCTTGCTGGACTCTCGCGGAGCTTCTGCTATGTCCCCCTCTCCGCCTTTTTTGCCCAGCCCATGACCCGAGTCCTCCTCACCACCACCTCGTACCAGGACACTCCTGGCGACCACCACGCCCTCCTCGAATCCCAGGGTTTTGAAGTCCACCGTGAGCGAGGCCCTCTCCCAGAGAGCCGCATGCTGGAGCTCGCGGGCGACTTCGACGCCTTCCTCTGTGGCGATGACGAGATCACTCAGGCGGTCCTCGACAAGTCCCTGCCCCGCCTCAAGGTCATCAGCAAATACGGCATCGGCCTGGACAAGATCGACGTTACCGCCTGCACCGCCGCCAAGCTCCCGGTGCTCTTCACCCCGGGCGTGAACCACACCACCGTGGCGGAGCACACCTTCTGCCTCCTGCTGGCCCTGGTGCGCAACCTCGTGGACTCCGCCAACGCGGTGCGCAACGGCCAGTGGAAACGCGTCACCGGTCATGAGATCTGGAACAAGTCCATCGGCATTGTTGGACTGGGCAGAATCGGACAAGAAGTGGCCAAACGCGCCATCGCCTTCGGTATGAAGGTGCACGCTCTGGACCCCTACTGGCCCGAGGCGTTTGCCACCGAAAACGGCGTGACCCGGCATGAGACGATCGAGACCATGCTGCCGGAGATCGACGTCCTGAGCCTGCACGCCAACCTCAGCGAATCCACCCGCCATCTGGTCAGTGCCGAGCGCATCAAACTCTGCCGCAAAGACCTGCTGGTGGTGAACACCTCCCGCGCCGAGTTGGTGAACATGCCCGACATCATCGCCGCGTTGGATGCCGGCACCGTGGGCGGCTACGCCACCGATGTGCTCGACGAAGAGCCCCCGCCGGCCGACCACCCGCTGCTCAAGCATTCCAAGGCCCTGATTACCCCGCACATCGGCTCCCGCACCTACGAGAGCGTGCCCCGCCAGGCCATGCGCGCCACCCTCAACCTCGTGAACTACCTCAAGGGGGAGAAAGACGTCATCCAGGCCAACAAGTTCTGAGTTGGCTGGAGAAGTGGAGCACTGGAGTATTGGATTACTGAATCACTGGATTTCCGAGTTACCGAATTACTGACATGCCAACGTATCGCATTCTTCCCACCGCTGCGCACAACGATCTGGTGCGCAAAGCCTACACCCACCGCGGCTACACCGCTGCTGAGGCAGAAGATGCCGCCCGCTTCTGCGAGATGGCTTCCGTCCACGGCATTCGCACGCACAATGCCATCAAGGCCCTCCACCTGGACCACCTCTTTGGTTCGGCTGTAGGCGGTTGCAAACCCGGTGCGGAGATCAAGGTCATCGACAAGCCCTTCGCCGCCAGCCAGGTCTGGGACGCCCAGCTCAAGCTGGGCCAGAGCGTGGCGTTCGAGGCCATGGAGACCTGCATGAAGCTTGCCGACCAGTACGGCATCGGCCAGGTGAGCGTGGACAACGCCTTCCATTATCTTTGGGGCGGCGGTTACGTCATGGATGCGGCCAAGAAGGGCTACATCGCCTACACGAACTGCACCTCCACCCTCGGTGAGGTGGTTCCCTTCGGCGGCAAGTTCCCTGTGCTGGGCACCAACCCGCATTCCTGGGGCCTCCCGACCACCGATGCCTGCGGTTTCCCGATCGTGATCGACTGGGCCACTTCCACCGTGGCCATGGGCCGCGTGCAGCAACTCCGCCGCGAGAACAAGCCGCTGCCTCCCGGCGCGGCCGTGGATGCCGAGGGCAATCCGACCGACGATCCGCACAAGGCCCAGTGGCTGCTGCCCTTCGGTGCCCACAAGGGCTACGGTCTCTCCCTCTTGATCGAAGTGATGGGGGCACTCATCGGCGGCTCCCTGCCGACCATTCGTGGCGGCGGCGGCCATCCTGACTTCAAGGACAAGCCCCTTGAAGCAGGCGAGAAGCGCACGAGCAGCTTCTACTTCCAGGTGATTCATCCTGACGCGATCGGCTCCGGCCTCTTCGCGAAGGGCCGCAACCAGTCCCAGAACGTGAAAGCCGTGCTGCAGGACATCCTGGGCCACGGCAACGAGAAGTGCATGCTGCCCGGCCAGCCCGAGGCAGACAATGCCAGCCACACCGCCAAGGCGGGCGGACTGCTCTTCACAGATGCTGAAGTGGAGGCGCTCAACGAGATCGCCGAAGAATGCGGCCTGCCGAAGTTCGACGTGGCAGCGTTGCCAAGCTACGAGGTGTAGGGTATTCTGCTTGACTATGCCAGGACTCACTTGGGATGAAGTTTGCGCAGATCGGTCTCTGGCCGATCTGCCTTACAAAATTGAGACCAATCGCTACGGGCAGATTGTCATGAGTCCTACGAAACACTGGCACAGCCAGCAGCAGTCAGACATCCATCTCCGCCTGTCCCGGCTGACCAGATCTGGGTACCTGCTGCTGGAAGCGGCCATTGAGACACCCGAAGGTGTGAAAGTGGCAGACGTGGCCTGGGGATCCGCAGCCTTTCAGAAGGCTCACGCGAAAGACGACACCTTGACCGCCGCGCCTGACCTCTGCGTGGAGATCCTTTCTCCGTCGAATTCCAAGGCAGAAATGCAGGAGAAGCTGACGCTCTATTTTGCTTATGGTGCCAAGGAGGTCTGGCTTTGTGATGTGAAGGGCAAGATGACCTTTCACACCTCTCCGTCTGCGACTGTCGCGACTTCAGTACTGTTTCCGAAGTTCCCTACGAAGGTGATTGGGAAGCCGTAGAGCATCTCTTGGGTACTCGGAAGCAGCTTGGAGAGCGCACGCATCTTGCGTGCTGTTCGCGGCATCTTGCCGCGAACGTCAGGCAGCGCACGACATCACCTCCGATTGACCTGGAGGTGTTGAGAGCGGTGGGAAGAGAGCGGATGTTGCAGCCTCCCCACCTGATCACCATCTGCGGAGATACCCAGGGTCTCCGTCCACTTCGTGGCCTTTGCCCCTGGGCTGGGCTCTATGGGCCTTTCAGGCCCCAATCCTCACGAGCATTGTGAACTGAGGCCTGATCAGCCAAAGCACCTGCTCAGTGAAGCTCTTCCTCGAAGAGGATGCGGCCACAAGCCCAACGTTGACGAGCTTCCAGCGAGTCTACATTGGGTAAGGGTTACAGGAAATTCCTACTCCGAAGGAGTTGTGGCGGTCTGGGGGCGCTCTGCGCGTTGATGTCACCACATTCCAACAAGTTCAAAGCTCTGCGAGCCCCCCGGCGCGAAGTCCGCGGATTCTGCGACACCATCGACACCCTATTTCCAAGTTACGCCAAAAAAACACCCCCCCCCTACTTCGGTGAACTTACAAAAAGGGTGTCGATGGTGTCGCAGAGCTGGATGTGACAGACCTCACGCGCCTCAACCGTCCCGTTTTCTCCTTGCTTGCAAGGACTCGATTGTCAGCTCCATTGCCGCGACAACCCTTCTCAAATCATGGCACACGGACGCAAACGATGCTTCATCGGCGGAGTTCTTCTTGGCGGCATTGCCGCCGTTGGTGGACTCGTGATTCTGGCACTGGGTGTCGGCATCACACCCGGGCCGCCCGACTACCCTTATTTCACAGAACCCAGCGCCCGTGCTGCGACCCTGGAATGGGCCCGCCTGAGCCCTTTCCCCACGGACGTGGAAGGCTTCACCATCACCACCGGCGGCAACATGTTCACCCGCGGCTTCAGGGTGACGTTCTTCGGGAATCCATCTGACATCTCCAAGTGGGTGCAAAGCTGCCCTGGGGTCATCGATCCCAAGACCGAGAAGATGACGGCCGGAGATGGAACGATAACCTACGACATACCCGGCGGAGGCGGTGCGGTGTTTGCTGAAATCATTCATCATCCAGACCGGGGCACGGTCATCATCCGGACCTACTGGAGCTAGGCGACCACATTCCCAACACCCCGATGACACCACCCAGCCCCGTTCGTCGCAGACTGGCCACTCACTCGCATGAGGGGCTGATCGCCTCTCTGATCCTCGGAATCGGCACCTTCCAGCAGCTTGTGTTCAATTTCACATGGTCGTGGGCAGAAGCCCTCGGAGTGGCTCTGGCGGTGGCAACTGGGGTGTGGCTGCTCTACCGTCCTCGCCGCCGATCCATCGTGATTGAGAGCGAATCTCTGATCCTCACGGACCGAGTCCAGACGATTACCCTTCAAGCGCAAGACATCGAGAACTACTCGATCGACAGCCGGGCCAGCCACGAACTCGTCCTGCATCTCCGAGGAGATAAATCTCCAGTCACCTTCCCGATCCACGGCTTCTACAGCCAGCGCAAGATCGAGCGTCTTCTGAAGGCCCTCTCGCTCACGCAGCGCTAACGCGTGATTCACTGCCCACTTGCACCCCGTTCCCGGCTCGCTTAGCTGACCGGGCTCATGTCCGCTCCGTCCACCGCCTCTCTCGATCTCCTCGCCCTGGGTGAAGTCCTTCTGCGTCTCGACCCGGGCGAGTCCCGCGTTCGCACGTCCCGCCAGTTCACCGCCTGGGAAGGTGGCGGGGAATACAATGTGGCCCGCGGGTTGCGTCGCTGCTTCGGCCTTCGCACGGGGGTGCTGACGGCGTTTGCTGACAATGAGATCGGCCGCCTTCTGGAAGACTTCATCCTGCAAGGCGGGGTGGACACCACGCACGTGAAGTGGGTGCCGTACGACGGCATCGGTCGCGCCGTGCGCAATCCCATCAACTTCACCGAGCGCGGTTTTGGCATTCGCGGAGCCAAGGGCTGCGTGGATCGTGGCCATAGCGCTGCCTCCCAGCTCAAGCCCGGCGACTACAATTGGGATGCGATCTTTGCCAACGGCGGTGTGCGCTGGCTACACACGGGTGGCATCTTCGCCGGCCTTTCTGAGACCACGGCCCAGCTCACCATCGAGGCCTGCGAAGCGGCCAAGCGCCACGGCGTGACGGTCTCCTACGACCTCAACTACCGCCCCTCCCTCTGGCAGTCCCGGGGCGGATTCCCCACGGCCCAGGCCCTGAACCACCGCCTGGCTCCGTATGTGGATGTCATGTTCGGCGTGCTGACGGACGACGAACCGGCGGCGATTGCGGGCAATGACGATCCCAACGACATCTTCGCGGCCCAATCCGCCGCCTTGCAAAAGGGCATCACCGGCATGTTGGAGCGCTACCCGAACATCAAAGTGGCCGCAGCAACGCTCCGCCGCGTGCACACTGCCTCCCGCAACGACTGGGGCGCGCTGGCTTGGATCGACGGAGCCTTCCACCGGTCCAAGAATTACCCCAACCTCGATCTGATGGATCGCATTGGCGGGGGCGACGGCTTTGTGGCAGGTCTCGTCTATGGCATGCTCACCGGCCAGACGCCACAGCTCAGCCTCGATCTGGGGGCAGCCCACGGCGCTCTCGCCATGAGCACGCCGGGAGACACCAGCATGGCCACGCTGGCCGAGGTGCTGAAGCTGGCTCAAGGCGGCGATGCCAAGGTGCAGCGATAAGCTGCAGCAGCCATTCTTTGAAACGGGGAGTCGCCTACGGGTGCTCCCCGTTTTCCATTTTCAGCAGGCCCGGTGCCGTGCCCTTGGTCATGACCCGGCCGCTGTAGAGCTCCACGGCGCGACGCGCCACAATGTCCACAATGGCAGGCTGCAGGGTACGGGCGGCCACGTTCGAGACCGCCATGGAGGCCCAGGTCAGGGGGCTGTTCCAGCGCAGGACCTGCCACACGGGCAGCAGCCGCTTGTACCACTTGTTGAGCTTCTGCACGGTCTCGTGCTGCATCACTTCCTTCCCCTTTTCCCAGGTCTTGTAGGCGGTGTGTGCGCTGACATCCACCAGCTTGCCCACCGTGCGGGTTTGCAGGAAGTCCGTCACATCCGTGGCTGCAAGCTGAATGGCGCGGGTGAAGTGGCTCAACCCCGGTGCCAGCAGCGGGTGCGGCGAGTTCGGGTGATACACCAGCGCGATCTCCCGAACCAGCCGGGGAATCTCGTCCACCAGCGGGGGGAACCACTCGGGATTGGGGTTGGTGTGCCAGCGCATGCGGTTCTTGCACGCCTCCACCACTGCCAGGGCTGCCCGGTCCCGCTCGCCCGGCTCATGGGTGAAAAGCTCCGCGGCCGAGGCGTGGCGGGCCGTCTTGAGATCCGACATGAAACGGAGGCCATACCATATAAACAGGCCACCCATCCCGCAGACGAGGCCCGCCAAAAATATGAGTATCTCTTTCCACATTGCCGTTGATGCAACCTTGGTCGGACATGCGGGTCCGGTCAAGGGACAGGCAACGACCCCACAGTCTCCAAAAGGAATACGGGGCCTCCTACCATGGAGGTCGTGAAATGAGCACACGGACACCCCGCTAGACCATGAGCGCCCGGGAGACATGCAGGAGCTCCACCACGGACTGGGCCCCCAGCTTGTCCATCAGATGCGCGCGATGAAATTTGACGGTGCGTTGGGCGATTCCCAGACGATCCGCAATTTCCTTGTTCATCAACCCCTCCACGACCAGTTGGAGAACCTCCCGCTCTCTGGGCGTGAGCGACTCAAACACCTTCCGGAAACGCTGCGCCTCCCGGTCTTTTCTCAAGGCCTGCCTCACCGTCTCGATCAGCTCCGTCCCCTTGAGCGGCTTCATCAGAAAGTCGAACGCCCCCGCTTTCATGGCCACAACCGAGTCGGGCACGGTCGCTTGTCCCGTCAGGAAGATGACAGGCCGGGTGGCGCAGCGGCGGACCAGTTCCTCCTGCAACTGGAGACCGTCCATCTCCGTCATCGCCAGGTCGAGCACCACGCAGCCCGGCCGCTGCGGTTCATATGCTTCCAGGAAATCACGAGGGGAGGCGAAGGGTGCCACCTTGAACCCGGCCGTGCGAAGGAGGGATGCCGCTGCCTCAAGGAAATCCGGCTCGTCGTCGACGAGATAAATCAGAGCGTCGCGATCATCGGTCATGCAGCGGGTCAGGGGGTCAGAGGCAGGACGAGCCGGATGGTGGCACCTCCCCTCTCAGCGTTCAAGGCCTGAATGGAGCCGCCATGATCTTCGGCGATCTGTTTGCAGATGGACATCCCAATGCCCAGGCCCGTCTTCTTGGTGGTGAAAAAGGGCTCAAACAACTTCTCCCGCACTTCCGGGGTGAAACCCGGGCCTTGGTCCGTCACTACCAGAGAGGCGCTGCCATTGCCCAAGGAGGTTGTTTCCACCTCCAGCCGCCGCTGACCAGCCGGGCTTGCCGCCATGGCCTCGACACCATTGAGCATGAGGTTCACCAGCACCTGCTGGATCTGCACGGGATCGCCCTGGATCGCGAGGGGTGCCTCAGACAGGTTGGGGATCAGCGTCACCTTGCGGGTCGAGAACTCTCCACGCATCAGTGCCAGCACCTCCCGGACAGACTCATTGAAGTCAAAGCTCCTTCTGGATGGAGGCTCCCGCCTGATCATGCTTCTCACCCGTTCGAGCAAACCACAGGCGCGGTCATTGGCCCGGGCGATGTTCTGCAACAGCCGACCCGTTTCCCCACCCTCTCCCTGAAGGCCGACATGCATCTGGGCTGCCTCCACCCCGAGCTTGATGGCCGCCAGGGGCTGGCTCAACTCATGACTCAAGGTGCCCGAGATTTCACCGAACAGGGATACCCGGGTGAGGTGCGCCAATTCATCCCGCTTCACCGCGAGCTGTTCCTCCGCCCGTTGACGCCGCCGCCACTGGATGAGCAGAGCGGTGATGAACGCGCTCTGCACCAAAATGATGACAACGGCTGTCAGCGCCCGGCCCCAGTAGGCTTCTAGAAAGGTCGGCACCCGGTTCACGATCACACTCTGTGGGGGAAGCTGACTTTCCTGAATCCTCCAACGCTTGAGCTGGGGCCAGTTGAACCAGGCGCGTGAGGGTGCCGTTTCTCCGGACAGAGGCACAGGCTGCCCGGCTGCAGCCAGCGCCAGAAGGCGGGCGGCACGAGTTCCCATCTGACTGTAGTCAGGCCCGATGCCACCAAACGCCCCTACCTCCACGGCTCGCTGGGCAAAGACGGAGTACACAGGCCGGGGGCTCACCTCCGCTATCTTTTCGAGCGCCTCCCCGCCGATCATCCATTCCCCAGCACCGTCGCTGAGCAGGCTGGGTGATAGCACCACCGCATCCTCCCCCAACCCAGCAAGACGCTGGCGGATCTCCGCCATGGACAAACCCGCCCAGAAATCGAACTGCACACGGCCCTCCAGTTGCCCAGCCCGCATCCTGATGTAGCCCTCCCAAAGCCGGTCAAAAGGAGCTGTTCCCGTGATGACGACCACACGCTTCAAACCGGGATGCACCTCGAGGGCAAATTTGATCGTCGGTACAGGATCGTAGTCCACCGCCTCGCCGTAGATGCCGGGCATCTTGTTCCAGCGGGTGGCCTCGCTCTCACGCACGGCCACATGCACAACCGGAGTTCCGGGAAACAGCCGCTCGCGATGCGCAGCGGCAAACCGCAGTGACATCTCCGTCACGGCCACCACCCCGGCAAGACTCTGCCCGTTATACTTACGGGCCAAGAACTCGACAAGCTGGCCCTCGTACTCCTTGGAATGGAAGCGGCTGAGATCAAGCCATTCCACGAAGACCTCTGTGTCACGGCCAAATTCTGTCTTGATCGCCTCTACCACATCGCGGTTGAGTTGGGAGATCAAGGGGAGCAGTGAGCCCTCACTGTTCAGCACCAGAATCTGGCGTTGCTTCAACGAGCGATGGCTCTCAGAAACCCTGGCAGGGGCAGACGGCAAGGAAAGCGGTGCAAGGTCCGACTCTCCGGCAGCCCTGCATAGAGAGAGGAGACAAGCTAGGCAGACGAATCCCAACACCGGCTTCGACCACCTCAATGGTTTTTGTTGCGAGTGAACGACCACGCGCCCCATCGTCGAGAGGATGCCCCGTTCGTCAAGGCTCGCGACCCGCAAGCATGCCACTGACCTGCACCCAGGGACAGGTTGTTCCACATGCGACTGGCTGCTATTCAAATAACGCATCCAGCAATTTGTCTTACTCGTCCAACGGCCCCCGGTCACTCCAGGCCCGACAGGCCACCATTTTGGCAACACATCATCCGCGCGGCGTTTCCAGCCTGCCTCACTTCATGTGAGGCAGGCTTCCCGCCCCTCCTCCGTCTCCTTCAAAAGCAAACTGCCATGAAATCAGTCCTTCCGCTCATTTGCTCAGCCGTGGCCCTGCACAGCAGCGTGTTCGCTCAGTCGGATCTCGAACCCTCGAAGGTGCAGAGCATGGCCCGCGAAGCCTACCACTACGCCTATCCGCTCGTCCTCATGGACGTCACCCTGAAGCAGACGACCAACGTGCCCAACGCCACCTCCGTGGAAGGGCGGGCACCCATCAACCAGTTCGCCCTGTTCAGGAAGTACCCGGATGCGAATGCGAAGGATGTCGTGCGATTCAACTTCGACACCTTGTACTCGTTCGCATGGCTGGATCTCTCCAAGGGGCCCATCATCCTGACCGTCCCTGACAGCGGAGGGAGATACTACCTCATTCCGTCACTGGACATGTGGTCAGACATCTTCTCTTCGCTTGGCTCACGCACCACCGGAACGAAGGCAGGCCATTATGCCTATGTTCCTCCCGGCTGGAAGGGCAGCCTTCCTGCGAACGTGGAAAGGCTGGAGTCCCCCACGCCGATTGTCTGGGTGATGGGCCGCACACAGACGAACGGCCCATCTGACTATGCGAATGTCCACAAGTTCCAAGACGGCTTGAAGCTGACTCCTTTGGATCAGTGGGGCAAGGGGGACTACACGCCAGCAGCATCGCCCGTCGATCCGGCAATCGACAATACAACGCCCCCTCTGGTGCAAGTAGGCAAGATGAATGGCGTCCAGTTTTTTACGCTGTTTTCCCAATTGTTAAAGGTTCATCCCCCGCACCTCACTGACTACCCCATCCTGCAGCGCATGCGAGCCCTGGGGTTGCAGCCTGGCAAAGACTGGGACTCCAGCAAGCTCAACGCCGCCACAGTCGATGCGATCAACGCCGGGGCCAAACAAGCGATGGACGACATGGTCACCCGCATCAAAAACATGGGCAAACGAATCGATGGCTGGAACAACCTCTCCGAGTTCATGGGCGTGTACGGTTCATCCTACCTGCACCGTGCAGCAGTCGCTCTGGGCGGTTTAGGGGCCAACCTGCAAGAGGATGCCATTTACCCGACCGCTTTTTCAGACGCTGAAGGCAAGCCGCTCATGGCCACGAACCACTACGTGCTGCATTTTGCCAAAGGCAACACGCCGCCCGCAAATGCCTTCTGGTCCCTCACCATGTACGATGAGGAGGGCTTTCAAGTCCCCAATCCCATCAATAGATTCGCCATCGGCGACCGCGATCCGCTGAAGTTCAACCCGGACGGATCTCTCGACATCTACATCCAGTCCGAATCCCCGGGTTCTGAGAAAGAACCCAACTGGCTGCCTGCTCCCAAGAGCGGTGGCATCCAGCCCACCTTGCGCATCTACTCGCCACGACCAGAAGCCCTGGACGGAAGCTGGACCCCTCCTGCCGTCAACCGTGTGAAATAGAACCTCCCCTTAGCATGAAGCCTTGTCTTTTCCTCGCTGTCGTTCTCTTCCACTCTGCACTGGTCGCCCAACCGTCGGAGAAAGAAAAGCCTCTCACCGTCTCGGTGGACAACTTCGGTCGTGCCGAGTCAGACCTGTACTTTGCCTCCATGGTGAAACTGGGCGGCTTTGCCAAGTTCAACCACAACCGTGCCGTGACCCCGATCACGGAACAGAACATCGTACGGATGAACCGGGACACGCTCTACTCTGCCGCCGTGTTCGATCTGGATGCCGGCCCTGTCACCGTGACGCTGCCGGAGCCGTCCGGACGCTTCATCTCCATGCAGGTCTTTGACCAGGACCAGTACACACACGGCGTCATCTACTCTCCAGGTGAATACACGTTTACCCGCGAGAAGATCGGCACCCGCTACGTCGCACTGGCATTGCGCATCCTGGTGGACCCGGCAAATCCATCAGACTTGAAAGCAGTGCACGCCCTGCAGGACCGCGTGAAAGCACAGCAGGAGAAGCCTGGGACATTCGAGGTCCCGGCGTGGGATGCGGCAAGCCAGAAGAAGGTGCGCGATGCCCTCTGCGTGCTGGCAGACACCCTGCCGGACAAGAACAAGATGTTCGGCACGAAGGCAGAAGTGGAGCCGGTGCGTCGCCTGCTGGGCGTGGCCTCAGGCTGGGGAGGCAATCCCGAGCAGGACGCCACCTACCTCAATATCGTGCCCTCCCAGAATGATGGCGTCACCCCCTATGTCCTGAAGATCAAAGACGTGCCAGTGGACGGGTTCTGGTCCATCAGCGTGTACAACGGAGAAGGCTTCTTCGAGGCCAACAAAGAGGATGCCTACACGGTCAACAATCTTACCGCGGTAAAAGCCACAGACGGCACCATCACGGTTCAGTTCGGCGGGACAAAAGCTCCCGGCGCAAACTACCTGCCCATCGTGAAGGGCTGGAACTACATGGTGCGGCTCTACCGGCCGCGCCCGGAGATCCTCAACGGCACCTGGTCTTTCCCCGAGGCCCAAGCAGCCAGGTAATTTCCAACATCCCCACCTCAACCTCAATCATCTGCCGTGGCTGTGTTTACCAGTCCCTTCCCCTCATTGTGCCTGTGCGCCGCGCTCGGCCTGCTTGCTCCCGCCCATCTGCAGGCTGCTGATGCCGATCTGGCAAAACAACTGGCCAATCCCGTGGCCAGCCTGATCTCCGTGCCTCTCCAGGCCAACTGGGACACCGGCATCGGCGTGAACGATGCCGCCCGCTTCACCCTCAATGTGCAGCCGGTCATCCCGTTTGACCTGAATGAGGACTGGAACCTCATCGTCCGCACGATTCTGCCGGTGATCGATGCCGATTCCCCGGCTCCCGGGATCGACGATGCCACCGGGCTGGGCGACACGCTCCAGAGCTTTTTCTTCTCCCCCAAACAACCGGTGGGCGGGTGGACTCTGGCGGCGGGACCGGCCTTGCTCTGGCCCACAGGCACAGATGACCTCCTGGGCTCCGGCAAATGGGGAGCGGGACCGACGGCGCTGGCATTGAAACAATCTGGTCCGTGGACCTGGGGTGTGCTTGCGAACCATGTCTGGTCCTATGCTGGCGAAGATGACCGCGGCGAAGTCAATGCCACCTTCATTCAGCCCTTTGCTGCCTACGTGACGAAGACCGGCACCACCCTCTCACTGAGTGCCGAGTCCACCTACGACTGGGGGGCACACCAGTGGACGGTGCCACTGAACGTCGTGCTGTCCCAGCTCTTCAAGGTTGGCTCACAGCCCGTGCAAGCCTTTGTCGGTGGCCGCTGGTACGCCGAGGGGCCCACCGGAGGCCCCGAGTGGGGCCTGCGCGCTGGTTTCACTTTTTTATTTCCTCGATAACCACCCACCCATCCCATGACAAAACTCAACCTTCCCACCTTTGCCTCTGCCACCATCCTGGTCCTGCTCTCCTCCTGCGCCGTCGGCCATGTTGACCGCGTCGAAGACCGCGTGGACCGCCGTGAAGATCGGCATGACCGCCGGCACTACCACGGCCCGGGAGACCGGGCGGAGGACTACTGGGACAAACGGGAAAACGTGAATGACAAAGTTCGCGGCCGCCGCGGCCTTCTCTACTGAACCGACATCACCCCTGATAGCCCAATCGATCTATGAAATTGATTCCGCTCTTACTGACACTCGGCTTCACCAGCACCACCTACACCGTGCTCGGAGGTACCGTTGACGCCAAATCAATCACCCCACTGCAAACTCAAGATGCGGTGGAGGGCGACGAGTGGTGGTTCCGAATCGCCCCGTACAGCTGGCTCGCCGCCATGGAGGGAGACGTCAGCATTGGCCGGCTCTCCACCCCGGTGGACATCAGCATGGGAGATACGCTCGACAGCCTCGACATGGCCTACATGGGCGTGGTGGAGGCCGGAGTGGGACGATGGTCCGCAGGGCTGGATGTCGTCTATGCCAAGACCTCCCAAGACTTCACTGGCGGCGGATTCCTCTTTAACAGTTTCCGGTTCGAGCAGAAGCAATGGCTGCTGACGCCGTTCGTCGCCTTTCGCGCCATTGCCACGGACAGGTGTTACCTCGACCTTCTGGCCGGAGCCCGTGTCACCCTGCTGGAGTCAGGACTGACCGGACGGCTTGTCGGCGGCGGCGAGGTGTCCGCAGAACAAGAGGTGGATTTTGCGGATCCCATCATCGGATTGCGGGGGCAGGTCTCGCTGACGGACAAGCTCTTCATTCGCTACAGCGGTGACATCGGAGGATTCGGGGCCAGTTCCCGTCTTGTCTGGCAGGGATTCTGCGGCCTCGGCGTTCGAGTCAGCGAGAACGTGAGCGTGGCCGCCGGGTATCGGGGGCTGGGCATGGACTACAGCAAGGGAGGCTTCACTCTGGACACGGTGTCCCACGGACCGGTGCTGGGCCTCGAAGCCCGCTTCTGACGCGCTGCCAGTAAAATTTGCGGACGGGTTCCGCTTCGGGAACCTCTTGCCCGAAGCGGGGACATCCTTCAGGGTGCGGTGTGTCGTTCGCACAAAAAACTCCCACTCCCGCAGCTTCCACCGCCCGTCCGCATCACTGGCTGCAAGTGATCCTTGCCGGAGGATGTTTCTCCCTGGCATTCGCCCCTTTGACCTGGCGCTGGGCTGTCGTCCCGGCGCTTTTCCTTTTGCTGCACGCACTGCGCGGGCAGTCGCCAAAGGCGGGCGCCCGGCTCGGCTTTGTTTTCGGATTCTCGGCCTATGCCTGCACACTGACATGGCTGTGGCAGGTGTTTGGAGCCTTCAGTCTGGCCTTGTTTGCCATCCTGGCGCTCTTCACGGGGGGCTTCGGCTGGCTTCACGGGATTGTGGAATCCCGCATTGCCAGCTTTGGAAAGCGAAATCTGGCCATCGCGGCAAGCTGGCTGGCGTGTGAGTACATCCGCTCAGAACACTTCTGGCTGGAGTTTTCCTGGGCGACGCCAGGACTGGCGATGGGACCGCATCAAATGCTCCAGATAATCGGGGTTTATGGGGCCAGCTTTGGAGTCGTGCTGGGGACCGCCTTCCTGC
The DNA here is from genome assembly GCF_000739655.1 of Verrucomicrobium sp. BvORR106. GTDB lineage: Bacteria > Verrucomicrobiota > Verrucomicrobiia > Verrucomicrobiales > Verrucomicrobiaceae > Verrucomicrobium. The sequence continues at coordinate 31,839 of NZ_BATR01000184.1, forward strand.
AGAAAAGCTCCACCGTCTATGGCGGGATCGTCATTCTGTCCCCATTCCTCTACGGAGTCTGGGTCACCCAGTCCCAGAAACCTGCTGCCCCCAGGTCGCCCGTAAAAGTGATGCTCGTGCAGAACGAGTCCTCGGACTTTGAGGAGCACCTGGCGGCCAGCCAAAAGGCCGAAGCGGACGTCCAGCTCGTGGTGTGGCCGGAAATCAGCGCGTCCAGGGATCCGCGACGAGTGCCGGATCAATGGGCCCGGTTGAAAGAAGAGGCGCAACACCATCAGCGAATCTTCACCTTGGGCACTTACACCCCCTCTCCAGACGAGCGAGGCTGGTACAACACCGCCCTCACGCTGGATGCCACCGGTGCGCTCGGCACGCACGTGAAACACCACCTTGTACACTTCTTCAACGAAGGCATTCCTGGGCAGAGCTTCGTGCCCATCCCCACGGCTCTCGGCCAGATCGGCACCTCCATCTGCTTCGACAACGATTTCGAGGACGTCCCTCGCCGCATGACGCTGGCGGGGGCCGAGTTCTTCGCCGTCCCGAGCATGGACCCCGCCCGCTGGGGCGCGCGTCAGCATGAGCAGCACTCCGAGTTGGTCCGCATCCGCGCTGCGGAAAACTACCGCTGGTTCGCCGTGGCCTCGTCTTCTGGAGTGACCCAGATCGTCGATCCCAAAGGCCGAATCGTGTCCCGTCTCCCGCCGCTGACCGAAGGCACGCTCACTGGCATCGTGGGCCGGGAACAGTACCTCACCTTCTACACCCGATGGGGCTGGCTGTTCCCCGGGGCTGTGACGGGCGCCCTGGCGATCTGGCTCGTCGCCCCCTTCTTCAGACGAAGAAGCTGACACTTGGGGTTGCTCTCCCGGGCCATCCCGCCATGTTTGACCGCCCTTCGAGGCTCAATTCCATCCCTCCCAACGATCCGTTCCATGTCCACTTCCCTCTTCGATCTGTCTGGCAAAACCGCTGTTGTGATTGGCGGCACCGGCGAACTCTGCGGTGCCATTTCTGAAGGTTTTGCTGCTGCCGGGGCGCATGTGGTGCTGGTGGGCCGGGATGCAGCCAAGGCGGAAAAGCGCCTGGCCGCGATCGCGGAAGCCGGTGGCAAAGGCAGCTTCATCGCTGCGGACGCCTCCAAGCGCTCTGAGCTGGAAGGCTTGCTGGCCCAAGTGGTGGCCGAGCAAGGCAAAGTGGACATCCTCGTCAACGGCGCCGGCGTGAACTCCCCCACCCCGTTCCTCGACATCCCGGAGGAGGAGTATGACCGCATCATGAACATCAACACCAAGGCCGTCGTGATTGCCTGCCAGGTGTTCGGCCGCTACTTCGTGGACAACAAAGTGGAAGCCTCCATCATCAACCTGGGCTCCATGTCCGGCCTCCTGCCTCTGAGCCGCGTGTTCACGTACTCCATGAGCAAGGCGGCGGTGCACAACCTGAGCAAGAACCTCGCCCGTGAGTGGGCCCCTCTTGGTATCCGGGTCAACACCCTCGTGCCGGGCTTCTTCCCCGCAGAGCAGAACAAGAAGGTGCTGGTGCCAGAGCGCATCGCCAAGATCATGTCTCACACCCCAGCCGCCCGCTTCGGCGAGGCCAGGGAACTCGTGGGTGCCGCCCTGCTGCTGGCCAGCAATGCAGCCGGTTCCTTCATCACCGGTCATGAGATGGTCGTGGACGGCGGCTACTCGTCCATGACGATCTAGTCCAGTCATCTCACGCGCGCATCAACCGCACCCTCCCACCGCATGCTCAAGCACACCGTCAACTCAACGAGGCCCAGCGCACCCATGGGGCCGGGCATGCGGTTTTTCTTCACCATCATCTTCCCCTGGATCTTCATCCTGATGGGAGGCGGCATCATGTATGCCGGGATCACGAACCTCCGAAACGCGTCAGCCAGCAAAAACTGGCCGACCGTGCCTGGCAAGGTGGTGGTGTCAGAAGTGGACCGCCACCGCAGCGACAAGGGCTCCTCCACCTATAGTGCCAATGTCGTGTATGACTACAAGGTGGAGAGCACGACCTACTCGGCCAAGCGAGTCTCCTTTGGTGACAGCAGGTCGAGCAATCCCGCGGGAGCGCGCACCATCCAGAACAAGTACAAACTCGGCATGGAGGTGCCGGTGCACTACTCCCCGAAGGAGCCATCACTGGCCGTACTGGAGCCCGGCGTGACGGGTGCCACCATGCTGCTGCCTGGCATTGGGGGTGTGTTTTTCCTTGTCGGCTGCGCCATGGCCTTCTTCCTGCCGGCAGCCCTGCGAAAACAAGAATCCCAATCCGTTAACGCCTAGAACCAGACGCCGGTTCTGCAACTGGCGTCCCGTCCGCATGCTGACCTCAGACTTCGACTATCAGCTCCCCGAGGAGCTCATCGCCAGTGAACCCCTGGCAGACCGCTCCGCCTCACGGATGCTGGTGGTGCATCGCGAATCCGGGACGATTGAACATCGCTCCTTCACGGATCTGCCGAAGTATCTGCGGCCGGACGACCTCCTGGTGCTCAACGACACCCGGGTGCTTCCAGCCCGGTACTTCTCCAACGACGGTTCGAAGGAACTCCTCAGGCTCACCTTTGCCACGCCCACCTTGTGGCGCTGTATGGTGAAGCCCGGCAAGAAGCTGCGCGTGGGACACACCATCGCTATCGGCTCCGCCACCGGCACAGTGAAGGAGATTTACGAGAACGGTGACCGCCTCATCGAGTTCGACCAAGTCGTCGATGAGACCGCCTTCGGGCACCTGGCCCTGCCTCCGTACATGGAGCGTGAGGAGCGCACCGAGGACAAGGAGCGCTATCAGACCGTCTTTGCCAAACACGAGGGCTCCATCGCCGCCCCCACCGCGGGATTGCATTTCACGCCTGAGCTGCTGGCCACGCTGCCACACACCTTTGTGACGCTGCATGTGGGCGTGGGCACCTTCCAGCCGGTGAAGGCGGACCGCATCACCGACCATGTGATGCATTCCGAACGTTATTTCCTAAATGAAGAGTCTGCCCGGCGCATCAACGCAGCCGGCCGGGTCATTGCCGTCGGCACCACCGCCACCCGCGTTCTGGAATCCATCGCGCAGAAGCACGGCGAACTGAAGGCGGCTGACGGGGAGACCAGCATCTTCATCTATCCCCCTTACGAGTTCAAAGTGGTGGACGCCCTGGTGACGAACTTCCACCTGCCCAAGTCCACCCTCATGATGCTGGTGAGCGCCCTGGCAGGGAAGGACCTCATCTTCCGTGCCTATGAGGAGGCGATCCGCGAGCGCTACCGCTTCTACAGCTATGGCGACTGCATGCTGATCCTGTAGGACTCTCCGGAAGGACTACTCCACCATCTCAACCCGGATCTGACAGGAAGATGACTGGCCCCGGTCGTCCATGACCTGGACCGTCCACTTTCCAGCCCGAGGCTCCCAAGACAGGGGCTTGGCAGGCTCTGAGGCACCAAGAAACTGCTGACCCGCAAACCAGAAGACCTTGCGCACGCCGGCCGACGTCTCCGCGAGCAACGAGATGGTGCGATGGCTGGGATCACTGGCGCGGATGGTGTACACCAGCGCCGTGCGGGGTGAGACGATGCGGGGCGCAGCCCGGCTGTCTCCCCCTGCCAAGGAGGGGGCCGATCCCGGCTCCAGGGCAGGTGCTTCCCGCCGGGGAACGCCCGCCTGTCGGAACAACTCGAGAAGGTCAGGCGTCCAGAATTCATGCACCTCTCTTTGCAGTTCCCGGGTTCCATCATCCCGCAGTACCCGCAGATGCGTCAGAGGATCCACCAGGATCTCGCGATGGATATCGCACGGCGTGACCGGTGAGACGCCGGGGATGAACCACCCGTGCAGGCGGTGCTGGCAATGGGGCGTGGGCATCTGGCCCGATACGGCACACAGCTCGATGCGCTCCACTCCAGCGGGCGCGGGCGATTCCTTCAAGGGCAGACGCAGGCGGCGATAGGTCTCAAACAAGAGGGGCGCGGCACACTCCCTGGCCACGAAGGCGGGATTGGCCCGGCCGTCAAAGTTGCCGATCCAGACCACCAGCACGTAGTCGCCCCGCATGCCCGCCGCCCAGGCATCGCGAAAGCGATGAGACGTCCCGGTCTTCCAGTGCACGTTGGGATCATCGAACGCAGCATCGTCCCCCTCCCGCAGGGTCAGCATGTCGCGGACGAGGAAACAAGCTTCCGGAGTGAGCAGCGGCTCTGAGTCTTGTTGCGGAGCACCCTCCTTCACATTTTCGTGCAGATACTGGAGAGGACGCGGGCGGCCATCGTCGAGCAGCAGTGAGTACAGGCCTGCCAGCTCCTCCATGGTCACCTCTCCCCCTCCCAGCGGCAGCGAGAGGCCGTAGTGATCCGCCGACTTCGGCAGGGCCACACCCGCTTGTTTCATGAAGCCATACAGCCCTGGAGCAGCCAATCGCTGGGTCAGCGACACTGCCGGGATGTTCCGGCTCCGATAGAGCGCCTCCGAGGCAGAAATGGGACCGGCAAATCCGCGGTCAAAGTTTTCCGGATTGTACTCGCCAAAGCTGGCCTTCGAGTCCCGCAGCAAGGTGCGCGGATGAATCAATCCCTGGTCGAGAGCGAGGCCGTAGATGAAGGGTTTGAGCGCAGAACCGGGTGAGCGACGCGCCACCACGCCGTCCACCTGACCTTGGATGGCATCATTGAGAAATCCGCCCGAGCCCACATAGGCCAGCACTTCCCGTGAGGGGGCATGCACGAGGATCGCGCACGCGTTGCGGATACCCAGCTCCCGCTTGCGACCGAGGTAGTCGGCCAGAGCCGCCTCCACGGTGCTTTGCTTGTCGGCGTCGAGCGTGCTCTGCACCAGGTCGTTGCGGGTCTCCTCCAGCAATCGCCGCGACAGGTGTGGGGCATCGCGGGGCACGGTGCGGTCTGGCCGCAGGGTGAAGGTGCCATCCAGCGGATCTGCCCGGAGTCCGCGAGCGGTCTGCACCTTTTGGAACAGGCGGTACTGGGCCGCCGCCAGCTTTGCGTTGTCCTCCTTGGTCTTGGGCGTGCGGCGGGAGGGGCTCTGCGGAATGACGCTCAGCGCCACCGCCTCGCGCAGGGAAATTTCATGAACCGGCTTACCACACCAGAGCAAGCTGGCCGCACCCGCGCCTTCCACATTGCCGCCATAAGGCGCAAGATTGAGGTACGCCTCAAGGAGTTGGGGCTTGGAATAATGGCGCTCCAGTTGAAGCGCGCGGAAGACCTGGACGAGCTTGCCGCTGATGGAGCGGGTTTCCAGATCATAGCGCAGGCGCGCGAACTGCATGGTGATAGTGGATCCGCCGCCGCGGGGCGTGCGTGACACCATGCCCCAGAGGCCCCGAAGGAGGGATACCGGGTTCACGCCAGGGTGCGTGTAGAAGTGCCGGTCCTCGTGTTGCAGCGTGGCCGCGATGAGATCCGGGCTGAAGTCGTCGAGCCCGAGGCGAACGCGGTATTTGCCTTCCGCCGTGAGCGTGAGGTTCAGGAGTTGACCATGGCGGTCATAGACCTGGCGGGAGAAGGTGGTGTTGGGTGGGTAGAGCTCGGGCTTGGGGAGGAGGAAGTAGAGGAGGGCGAGGGTGAGGATGGTGATGAGCCCCGCACGGAGTATCCGCCTCGCCACTGAGCCGACTAAAGTCGGTACTCCAACCCGGCTTCCGAACCTCCCAAACATGCTCAACCTCGACAGCATTGTTGGAGTACCGACTTTAGTCGGCGGTATTTGACGATCATTCATCCCATCCCCTTCCATATTCATTGATGGGATAGTTCTTCCAGATTCGTGAAGCTTCGGGTTCGCCCATCTGGCCAATGTATTCTTCGGCGCTGCTGTAGGGCCAATCCATCCACTTGTCCACGTATCCGTGCTTGACGGGATTGTGGTGGACATAATTCAGGGTAGCCCAAAAATGGCTCTCACTCTTCATGATCGTTTCGGCACATCGAAACCATACCTGACGCCCTCGCTGGTCCTCCTCACCATTCCATCGATGCGCCGTTCTACCGTGGATTCTTCCCACGACAGACAAGGCCGCGCGAATGTCAGGGGTTTGTACGACGACATGATAATGATTGGGCAGAATGACCCAGGCGACGACTTCATCGCAGCAACCTCTTAGGGATTGAACCAGCTCTTGCTCGAAGGTTTCCATTCGTTCCAGGCTGGCGCCAATCCAGGGCTGATGCTCAAAACAAGCGCCAGTGAGCATCCATTGCCCGGGGCCGTAACTCCTGCGATGGGGAGGCCCGTGCCGGGGCTGCTGTTGCAACCGTCGGCGACGCAAGGCCTCGCCACGCTGAATTTCACTCATCTGGCGCCAGTTGTACATCGCCATCCCCCCCTCACTCCACCACCACCTTCCCCGACGCCCCGCGTCCTTTCAAACCGCGGTCATACATGGCTTCGGCGAAGACGGGAGGCACGGTGTAGGAACCGGCGGCGACGGGCTTGATGCGGTAGGCAAAGGTCTTGACCGCCCCCTTGTCCAGGGAGCAGAAGAACACATTGCGATCCTCGCGGACATCCACGTACACGGCACCGGGAACGGTGCCCAGACCGGGGCGGAGGGCGTTGGGTTCCACCTCGAACCCACCTGGCATGAGGTCCAGCACGGCGATGTTCTCCAGGTTGCCTTCGCTCACGTTGCGCACGCGCACGCGGACCGACGCACCTTCACCCACTTTCAGCTTCGTCACCGGGTTTCCGTCCTTGTCCACGAACTCCCGATAGACTTCCAGGCCGTCTGTGATCGCGGCTTTCGCCTCACCGGCATCAAAGCCCTCCTCGACGACCTGATAGAAGGCTCCCAGGTCCGACTTGCCCCCTTGGTCCAGTTGGAAGCGCACCGTTCCGGCATCCGGTGAGAACGGAGTGGAAAGCAGCCCTGTCGAACCAGGAATGAGCATCTTCAAGGCACCGCCACTGCGGGCCAGTTCCGCGATGGAGACCTGCACCTCTGCCTTCTGGGCGAGCTGTGAATAGGCCTTGAGCGCCAGGATGGTGCTGGCTGCGCTGATGGTGTTGAAACGGCCTTTCACGATGGGATCCGTGATCACTGCGAGATCATCGTAGCCAATCTCACCCGCGAGTTCCGGGAAGTGCCGGCAGACCAGGGCGAATACGAGGGCGTTGTTCACCTGCGGATCATCATAGTACAGCCCCAGCCAGCGTGCCGAAGGCGTCTTGGCCTTAGCCAGCTTGCGGTACTGGGTGATGAGAGCGAGGCCTTCCTTGGGCTGCTTGAGCAGCGCATACGTGGCGGCAAGGTAGGGAGCGGTGAGGTCTCTGCCCCACTGATCCTTGTACTTGCTCTCCAGCGTGTCGCGCAGGTTCAGGACATAATTCGTCGTCACCTCCCCCTGGCGGGTCAGCAGATAAATGGCAGCCGCCTGGAGATAGGTCTCGCTCAGGCCGGAGGGTTTCCCCTTGGCCATCTGCAAGAGACGCTTCTTGGCACCGTCGAGCAGGTCTGCTGGCACGGCGAATCCGGCGTCCTTGGCCTCGGTGAGGAACTGGCTCACGTAGATGGTGAGGAAGTCGAACCCGCCTGAGCAGGCGTCACTCCAGTAGCCAAAGCCACCGTTGTTGTTCTGCCGGGCCTGGAGCAGGCCAAAGGCGCTGTCGAGCTGCTTCACGGCCTCTGCCTTGTCGAAGCCAAAGTCGGCTTCGGTGGATACCAGCAAGCGTGAGACCGCCTTGCTGGTGATCTGCTCCGAGCATCCATGCGGATAGCCGGAGAGGTAGGCCTCCAGACCGCGGGCCAGCCCCATGGGCACAGCGCTGGCCGTGGCCTGATGCTTCTGGAACTGCGGGTACATGACGCGTTCCACCGGCACATCCTGCTTGGCGAGGCGGAAATAACCGCTCTGCACATGCGTGAGGAACGGAGCCGCCGGGCGCACACTCAGGGTGGCACGGCGCTCCATGAGCTCCCCGCCGCCGCTTGCCTTGAAGACCAGCTCAGCGCCCCCCAGATTGTTCTTCACCCGCACGCGGAACCTCGCGGTCCCCTCCGTGCCCACTGCCACCTCAAGGTCGCGGTCGGCACCGTCCACGATCTCCACGCGGTCATCGCCAGCGGCAGAGATCTTGATGGCCGGACCAGCCTGGGCCCCTTCCAGGTTGTTCGCCACCGTGAGGCTGGCGGTGAACTCATCACCCGGCGCAGCAAAGACCGGCACATTCGGGCTGAGGACAAACGGGCCACGCACCGTGCAGGCCGTTTCCGCCGTGCCCACGGCATCGGGAGCCACGGCCACGGCCATGATCTTGAGACGACCGGCAAAGTAATCCGGCACGGTATAGGAAACTTCCTTCCGCTCCGGACCGGCCTCCACCAGCCCGCTCCAGAACACCACCGGCGGCTCTTTCTTCCGCTTGAAGGGGTTCAGGTGCATCTTGATCTTCGTGCCGTCGTCACCGCCGAAGGCGCTGGACTGCGTGAGCAGGGAGAACTCTGGCAGGATGAGGTCCATCAACTGGGAGGACTCCACCTCCAGGGAGCGCTTGCGCATGAAGTGCGGCAGCGGCTGGGGCAGCTTGTACCCGGTGATCTGGTGGATGCCTTCATCCACTGCGTACACCACCAGACGGCAGGGTTTGGATGCCTTGAAGCCGATCTTCAACTCCTGGTTGGGCTTCACCAGAGCAGGTGCATCCAGCTCCACCGCCATCTTGCGTTGGTCGGTGTTCACCGCGAACGACTGCACGGCGTAGCTCAGCGGAGACATGAAGATCTCCTTCGAGTCCAGAGCGCGCACGAATGAGACATTCACATACGCATTCCCTTCAATGCCCGCAGGCACAGGGATCTGCTGGGTGCTCCCTGTGGTGGGGGATTTGAACCACTGCCAGCCCAGCACCTTCTCACGCTCCACCGTGATCAGCCCGGCCCCAGTGTAGGGGGCATTCACGCTGAGTTCGAGGTTGTCACCACTGTTCCAGGTGCCCTTGGCCAGCTTCAGATTCAGCTCGGCATTGCGGTCAAGACTGCGATTGCTCTCGCCCTTGCCCACCACCGTAAAGAGGCAGACACAAACCACCTGGTTGTCACCATCCAGGAGCTCATAGCGGAACTCGCCGGGCTGTTGGGAAGGCAGCGCCACCGTCAAGCCATCGGCTGGCAGGCTGAAGTCCACCTCTGACACGGTCTTGTCGCGCTCCGTCGATTCATACGCATAGCTGCCGTTGGGCTGCTTCGTGAGGACGGACACATGCCGCACCTCCACGATGCGTTGTTTGAGCCCCGCCTGCGCCACCTGGGCCAGGTTGGGGGCCAGGGAGATCAGGTGCAGGTTGCGCTGGCTGTCCTTCGAGATGTAGGACAAGTCGCCATCTGCCTTGTACCCCACCACAAAAGGCTGGGGCGAAACCAGCATGGACTGGGCTGTGCGGACACTGCGACCGCCGTCCTTCTCAAACCCTTCGGCAAGGAAGTTCAGGAAGAAGCTGCCCTCTGCAAAACGCTCCAGCGCCAGATTGAAGGAGGCCTCACCGCGGGCGTCCGTCACCTGCTCACCCAGATCCACCGTCTTGGCCGCATCTGAACCCTCTTCCGCATCCTCTTCATTGAGGTTGCTCTTGGCCCAGGTGTGGAAGGTGTAGTCAGGGAACTTGTCGAAGGCGAACCACGCGGGATTGAGCTCCAGTCGCGCCTTGATGGTGCGGTCCGCAGCGGGGAAGCCAAACAGCGATTGCAACGAGAGGGAGGCCTTCACCTCACGCGGTTGCACCCAGCCAGCTCCGACGTCCGAGTTGAAATTCACCGCCAGCTTCATGCGATCGGGCTGGAAGTCCTCCAGACGGAACGTGGTGCGACCGAGGAGGATCTTGCGATCCTCATCCTCACCCTGCATGAGATAGAGGCGGGCCTGGAAGGTGCCGGTGGGATCGGCTTCATCCGTGGGCAACTCCATGTCAAAGAAGCCGTCTTCCGGCAGAGCCACTTCCTCCGAGCCAGTCTGGTTGCCCTTGGCATCGTAGAATAGCATCTTCACCGGAAGCCCATCCAGCTCACCGCCCCAGTCCCGACGACGCACCACGCCGCTGACGTGCACGGTATCCCCCGGACGATAGACGCCACGCTCTGTGAAGAGGAAGGCATCCAGTGCCTCATTCTGCGAGGCCTGCACCCCGCCCGTGTCGAACCGGGAGAAGTCCACCAGCCGGTCCGGCCGGTTAAAGGGAATAAACGACACGTCGTTCCCCAGGCGGGCAATGATGGCCACGGGGGTCTTCTCACGCTTCAAGTGCTCCACAGCATCCGCATGCCAGTGGCCATCTGCGGTGGTGACGCCTTCACTGATGAACTCGCCATTCTTGGCCAGCACGACGATTTTCACGCCCTCCACCGGCTCACCCTTCTGGATGCTCTGCACGAAAACATCACGCGAACCATCGGCATTGCGTTTCACCAGCAGGCCGAGGTCTGTCACCAGGATGAAGCGTCGGGCATGGCAGTCCTCCTCCACACGCACCCAGGCGTCCTCAGGATCACTCCCCTGCTCTTCGTCATCGGCTTCCGCCTTCTCGTCATCGGCACGCTGGCGCACACCTTCCACATCCAGGAAGAAGAGACCACGGGAGGCATCGGGATCGGCCGGATCCGCGGCAGCCAGGGCTTCTGCGAAATCATAGGTCAGGTAGTTGGCCTGGTACTCGTTGCGCATCGCCGTGGGTTTGATCTCCCGCTTGATGCGGGCGATGTTCTCCTCATCCACGTCTCCCGACCAGTAGGGATCCTGGAAGTCGCCTTTGGCAAAGCGGGCCACGTGATTCACCTGGCTGAAGGGAACGCGCGCCAGCGTGTAGCGCACATGCCCCACGCCGCGGGACTTGATGGAGATCTTGCGCTCTCCATTGAGCGCCAGGAGTCCCCCCTCACCCAGGATGTCCACCTCATTCGGGAACTCGGGCACATCCGCCACGGCGGCGAAGTCTTTGCCCAGCTTGAAGCCCCCCAGGGCCTCCACGCCTTTTGTCACCTTCACGTAGAGACGGCCAGCCTCTTCCACCAGGAGCTTGAAGGCATGCGAAGTGCTCAGGGGCTCGCCCTCCTCCACTTCCGTCTCCACCCGGGTGAGTTTCACCGGCTTGGCCAGCTTCAGCACCTCCGGCGTCACTTCGCCGGTGTTCGGCCACTCATAGTCTTCCACGACCTTGCCGTCCTTGTCCGCAGGTTTGTCCTTGGGAAGCAGCCAGGCCTGGATGTGCTTCTCCATCTCCTCCCCGCGGGCATAGCCGCTGGCCTCGACAAAGAGGTACTGCTCGGGCTCGCCTTCGTCCGTCCGGATGATCCGGGTGTCGGCGCTTTCCACGTTGAAGCCGCTATAGGTATCGGGAACGCGAACGTTCGATCCCACCGGCTTGCTGGTGCCCTCACCTCCGTTGGTGGTCTTCAGCCCGGGTTCGAGGGTCAACTTGATGAAGTCCTCCTTCTCCGGGATGCTGATCCGGCTGGTGCGCACCCAGAACTGCCGCTGATGGGCGCCTTCCACCACGGTGAAGAGAGGCGCAGAAGCATCCCGTTTGCCGAAAAGGGGCGTCTTGCCCAGCACTTCCACCTTCAAGAGCTTCTCCAGATCCGTGCGCTCCACGGGATGGGTGAACTTCAGCTCCATCACCGCCTGATGCAGCGCGGGATCCTTGGGGTCCGTGTAGAACTCAGACTTCACCACCGCAGGTTGCAGGGGCACGGTGGTAAACTTGAAGACGGACTCCTTGAGCTTTGCCTCCTTGGCAAAACTCGCCGCGTCCAGCTTCACCTGATATTCCACGCCAGCGGGCCAGTCGCGTCCCGGTTCAAAGATGAGACGCCTGTCGTCCAGCCATTTCCAGGTGCCGGGGAGGGGCGGGTCCATAACAATCCCCTTGGCCCCCGCTTTGTCGAGCTCCGCCAGTTGCGCCAGGGATTGATCAAAGTCCAGCCGCAGGGGTTCTGGTTGGGCTTTGCCCTTCACCACGGGTGTCAACGCCGGTGCCTTCAGCCTGCCGATGACCTCCCGCTGGACGGTGAGCACGGTGGGACGCGGCTTGTGAGCCTCCCACCAGTGGTAGCCATGCCAGCCGCCGATGCTCAGCAGACCGGCAGCGACAATGGTGCCCGCCCAGGTACCTGGCCGTCGGGACATGCTCTCAAACGTGGCTTCAAACGCCGCAACACCCCAGGCAGGGGGACGGTATTTAAACTCTCCAAAGACCGCACGGGGCAGTTTCCCCCAATTGCGCGGCACCAAAATTCCTGACCAGCGGGACATATAGGTGTGCTTCGCACTATGTTAAAGATTGTGACGCGGAATTACAAGACAGTGCGGAGTAAGAACTGTTGGGCGATATTTTTGAATCCTCGCAGATTCTCCAAGACTGTTTGACTCCCCCTTTGAAAAGTCCTTTCCTGACCGGCGTTTCTTCCTTTCCCCGGATTTGAGCCGGGGCTGATTTTTTCCTCCTCCCTCCATGAAAGCACTGACCCTTGTCGCCCCCTCTACTTTTGAATTTGGTGATGCTCCTGCCCCCCAGCCCCAGCAGGGCGAGGTGCTGGTGGACATCAAGGCCTGCGGCATCTGCGGCAGCGACCTGCACGGCATGGACGGTCGCAGCGGCCGCCGCATCCCTCCCATCATCATGGGCCACGAAGCCGCTGGCGAAATCTCGGCCGTGGGCGAAGGCGTGACCGACTGGAAAGTGGGCGACCGCGTGACCTTCGACTCCACGGAGTACTGCGGGAACTGCCCGGACTGCGCGGCAGGCAACGTGAACCTGTGCAAGAACCGCAAGGTGCTCGGGGTCTCCTGCGGTGACTACCGCCGCCACGGCTGCTTCGCCGACCAGGTGGCCCTGCCCCAGCACATCCTCTACCGCCTGCCAGATGGCCTCGCCTATGAGAAGGCCGCTTTCGCAGAGCCGGTGAGCATCGCCCTGCACGCGGTGAACCTGGCCCCCAAGCCGAATGCTCACTCCCCCGCCCTGACGACCCGTCAGGAGGTGGCCGTCGTGGTGGGCGCAGGCCTCATTGGTCTGCTGGTGCTACAGGCGCTGAAGGCTCGCGGCTGGAACAAGGTGTACGCCGTGGATCTGGACGACTCCCGTCTGGCCCTGGCCAAGCAACTGGGCGCGGACGATGCCTTTAACGCCAAAGAAGAAGGCCTGGCGGCCAAGCTGCGCGAACTGGGTGGCGGCGATGGTGTGGACGCCAGCTTCGAGGTCGTGGGTGCCGCCGCTCCGGTGGACCTCGCCATCCGCAGTGTGCGCAAGGGCGGCACGGTGGTGCTGGTGGGCAATCTCCAGCCGAACGTGCCCTTCCCGCTCCAGGAGGTGGTGACCCGCCAGATCACGCTGCGTGGCTCCTGCGCCTGCGCTGGGGAGTATCCCGAGGCGATCGAGCGCATCGAAGACGGCACCATCCAGGTGCTGCCGCTCCTGAGCGTGGTGGCCCCCCTCAGCGAGGGCGGCGACTGGTTCCACAAGGGCGTGCAGCCCGGCAACGGTCTGCTCAAGGTGGTGCTGACGCCGGAAGGCTGATCCGTCAGCTCGCCGTATACGGCTGGGAGTGCGCGTGCGGGTTTGAGTGCAGCCTCTGCACCTCCGCACGCAGCTCTTCCGTCAGTTTCTCACTCAACTCCGGCCGACCGTGATAGGCGGCCGGAGTGTTCTGAAATAGCGCGATCCTCCACACGCCTGATGGCAAGCGCACCGCCACCAGACTCTGGATGGCATTCAGCGCCGGATTGATGTCCGTCAGATCCCGCGGCACCATCCCCGCCCCGGCGCTCAGCAGCACCCCCTCTGTGCCAAGGGAACGAATCTCCCGGATCAGTCCCACAAACGCGGCGGTGGGATACTTGGCAAAGATGTCTCCCAGCTCCGCTGAAATCGCAGCCCGTCCATTCATCTGGCTGCCGTCGAAGCCAACCACGCTGCCATCATCGTGGAAGAGTGCCGCCATCCCGCTCGCGTCCCGGGCGTTCCATGCTGCCAGGAGGTGATGGTAGAGATCCGTGATTTCCCTGACCTCTTCGATGTTGGAGGGATCGGTAGCCATGCCCTCCATCGAAGCAGGTTTGCCGCGAAGTGGCAAGCTGGCTTGCGCTGGACCCTCTGCGGGCCCCCACGGAAGGGGCTCATCACGTTATGACATCGCACCCATAGGGGAGCCCCATCTCCCAGTACCCCTCCACATCATACCAACGTATAATTGAGTCGCCGGACGATCACGAGCACGCTACGATCATGCGATCGATCCAAAACAGGGCAGCCCCGCCTCGAAGGAGGCAGGACTAGGAACACAGTCGAAGTCCAAGATGAGTGCCTCTACCCAGAATCGCGATCTGCCGCCGCGCATCGCTGAGACACCTCCAGATGAATGCGCGGACGCCCGCGCACGCCGGCACAGCGAGGCCTACCTCGCTGCGGCTCAGAAGCTCAGCCGCACGGGCAGCTTTGGCTGGAAGATCCCCTCAGGCGAGGTCTACTGGTCTGAGGAGACTTTCCGTATCTACGAATACGCGACCACCACGCGCCCCACCCTTGATCTCATCCTCCAGCGCGTGCATCCGGACGACGCAGAGATGCTGAGGCAAACCATCGAGCGCATCACGCAGAACCGGACGGATTTCGATTTTGAGTTCCGGCTGCTCATGCCGGATGGGGCCGTCAAATATCTCCGCGCCGTGGCGCATCCCGAGTCTGAGGTAGGTGGAGGCGTTGAATTCGTCGGTGCCATCATGGACGTGACGGAGGCAAAAGAGGCGGAAGAAAGGATCCGACTGATCATCAACACCGTCCCAGCACAGATCTGGACGGCGGATGCCGACGGCCAAATCAACTTCATCAGCCAGCGTCTGCTGGATTACTTTGGATCGAGCCTGGAAGAGGCAGGCAGGCAGGAGCCGGGGCTCTATGCCCACCCCGAAGAGGCCGCCGACTTCCTCACCCTCTGGCACACCAAGATCGCCGAAGAGAAACCCTTCGAATGGGAAATGCGGCTCCGAAGCTCCAGTGGGGACTACCGCTGGTTTTTGAGCCGGGCCTCCCCGCTCTTTGACCGAAACGGCAACATCTCCGGCTGGTATGGGAACAACGTGGACATCCACGAAAGAAAACTGGCAGAAGAGAAACTGCGGGAGACCCAGGCCTATCTGACGGAAGCGCAGAGGCTGAGCGGTACGGGCAGCTTCGCCTGGAACCCTCACACAGGCAAAGTCCTCTACTGGTCTCATGAGTGCTACTTCATGCTGGGATTCGACGAGCGGGAGGGCATCCCGCCCTTTGAATCCTTTTTGAACCGCATTCACCCCGATGATCGGGCTGGCATGGTAGGCCCGCTCGAAAGGGCCATCCGGGATCAGTCAGATTTCAATCACAGCTACCGCGTCATCCTGCCCAATGGCGAATGCCGGGACATCCAGGGTATCGGTCATCCCGTGTTCAACACCTCCGGAGAGCTTGTGAAGTTCGTGGGCAGCGTGGTGGACAACACCGAGAGGAACCGCTCTCAGGCAGCGATCCGTTCGAGCGAGGAGAGGTTCCGCCTGATCGTCGATAACATTCCTGGTCTGCTGTGTACGCACACCGCAGAAGGAGCCCTCGAGTTCGCCAATCAGCGTCTCCTCGACTACACTGGAAGAACGCAGGCAGCCATCCAGCAGTGGGACTGGGTATCGCTCATTCATCCTGACGATCTGCCCGAGACGCTCCAGCTCTGGGCACACTCTTGCGCGACGGGGGATCCCTACTCCGTGGAACACCGCACCCGGGGTGCCGACGGCGTTTATCGGTGGTTTCACGTCTGCGGGCTTCCCCTGCGTGGCGAAGGCGGGCGCATTGTGCGCTGGTACATCCTCCTCACTGCCATTGATGACCGGAAGAAGTCTGAGGAGGCGCTGAGCAAGGCCCAGATGGAACTGGCGCACATCACGCGCCTCACCACCATGGGTGAACTGACAGCCTCCATCGCCCATGAGGTCAATCAACCGCTCGCCGCAGTGGTGAACAACGCCAATGCCTGCCTGAATCTCCTGCAGGCGGGTGCCCCCGATCTGGGTGAGGCACGGGTCGCTCTGGCTGAAATCGTGGAGGATGCGGACCGCGCGGGAGCCGTGCTTTCCCGGATCCGGCAGATGGTCAAGAGATCGCCACTGGCGAAGACCTCGCTGGACATGCGGACAGTCATTGCAGACGTGTTGCTGCTGGCTCGCGGCCAGTCGGTTGCCCGCTCGGTCGCGATTCGCACAGAACTGCCCGATGAAACCCTTCCCGTCCTGGGAGATCGGGTGCAGCTCCAGCAGGTGCTGCTCAACCTCGTGGTCAACGCCATGGACGCAATGAAGGCGGTGGAGATTCCCGAGCGAAGCCTGCTGATCCGGGCACGCCGCGAGGACCGTCGAGGAAATTACGAAACCTGGGTCAGCGTCCAGGATTCCGGCACGGGCTTCGCCTCGGAAGACATGGACAGCCTCTTCAACGCCTTTTACACCACCAAACCGCAAGGCATGGGCATGGGCCTGTCCATCAGCCGATCCATCGTCGAGGCCCACGGCGGCCGATTGTGGGCGGAACAGAATGAGCGGGCGGGCGCAACCTTCACCTTCAACCTGCCCGGCGCAGGCACCAACCAGCCATGAGCCAGGTCACCGAAGCAGAGCCCATCGTATTTGTAGTCGACGACGATGAGTCAGTTCGACGCTCCACCGAGCGCCTGATCCGCTCGGCTGGATTCAAAGTCCTGACATTCGCCTCCGGCCGGGACTTTCTCAAGCAACCTCGTCCGGAGAGCCCAGCCTGCCTGGTGCTCGACGTCCGCATGCCGGGACTGAGTGGCATGGATCTTCAGCAGGAGTTGGGGAACTCCGGGCTCAACATCCCCATCATCTTCATGTCTGCCCATGGCGACATTCCCATGACCGTGCGAGCGATCAAGGCGGGGGCGGTGGAGTTTCTCCCCAAACCCGTCCGCAGCAGTGTCCTGCTGGACGCCGTGCGCACTGCCATCGAGCAAGACCGCGCCGCCAGTGAGGAGCGGGCTGTCACGGGGCAGTTGCGTGAGCGTTACGAGCAACTCACCCCTCGCGAGCGTCAAGTGATGGGCCTCGTCGTTCAGGGCCTGCTGAACAAGCAGGTGGCCAGCGAACTCGGTACAAGTGAGATCACCGTGAAAGTCCAGCGAGGCCGGGTGATGCAGAAAATGAAAGCGGAGTCTCTCGCGGATCTGGTGAGGATTGCCGAGCGGCTACGCCCCCTTCTCCAAACGAACCTGCTCCAGTAAAGATCACCTCATCATACGAAGGTATAATGGAGAGATTTACGGTGAAGCCGATAGTTGTAACAGAATGAATTTGACCCACGAGGTGGCCCCCGCATCGCCACTTGTCTCCATCGTTGACGATGACCCCTCGGTCAGAAGCTCAGCCCGGCGCCTCCTCCGCAGCTCCGGTCTGCAAGCAGAGGCTTTTGCCTCGGGCGATGACTTTCTCCGGTCTGAATTCATTGAGAGGACTGACTGCCTGCTGCTCGATGTGTACATGCCAGGAATGAACGGCCTGGAATTGCAGCAACGTCTCACAGAGATGGGCCGACGCATTCCGATTGTATTCCTCAGCGCCAAGGCAAGCGAGGAGGAGGAACGTCAGGCGTTGCAAGGCGGGGCCGCGGCATTCCTGCACAAACCGGCACGCCAGGAAGCGCTGCTGCAGGCCATCCGCGCTGCCATCTCGAACGCCTCTCTCTGAGAGAGGTTCGCGGTTTTAACAATTTAGTCAGCCGCCTCCAGCGACTGATCCAGGCGTGCACGCCGGTGCATACCTAGGTATCATTGAGATGCCCGCCCATTGGGTGTTCGATTTTCAACCATGAAAACGACACCCACAGACAGGGACACAGCATTGTTGATTTCGATTGTGGACGATGAGCCATGCATCCGCGGCTCGCTCAGCAGACACATTCGATCCGCAGGCTACAGGACGAAAGAATATGATTCCGCTGAGGCTTACCTTACATGGGGCTGGTGGGATGAAGCAGCGTGCTTGATCGTCGATGTCCACCTGCCCGCCATGAGCGGACTGGAGTTGCAACGCTACCTGGCAGACCGACACCCCGGCCAGCCCATCATCCTCATTTCTGGAAGGGCGAGCGAAAATGAGCAGACCTGGGGAATGATGAAAGGCGCAGTCGCCTTTCTCACCAAGCCCTTCAGCAACGAGGCATTGATGCGCGCCGTGCGCAAGGCAGTGGCGCAGCGACCGTCCGTTGTCGATCCAGCACCGTCGCCTCATGAAATCTGCCAGATGTGCAGCGGGTGCCCGAGAGCGATGGCGACACACCCCGACACCTCTCACAACGCCACGGCGGAAGTGAGATGCTCCCGCTGCCGCAAGGCGTGACCGCTTCACGCACTTACATCGAACCCTTCGCACCTCCAGGCGCCAGGCCGCACCCCGGCTGCACAGGATACCTAAGTATAAGGCACCTAGGTATAATTGAGGACACGGCGGCGGGAAGTTAGTCTTTTGGAGTGAAAGGCAAGCAAACCCAATCACACCCAAAATATATGAAAATCGTCGTTATCGGAGGCAGCGGGCTGATCGGCTCCAAAGTCGTGAAGCATCTCACCCAACAAGGTCACGAGGTCGTGGCCGCATCTCCTTCCACAGGGGTCAACACCATCACCGGTGAAGGCCTGACGGGAGCGCTCACAGGCGCACAGGTCGTCATTGATGTCGCCAACGCTCCTGCGTGGGATGACCAGGCCGTGCTAAACTTCTTTGAGACCTCGGGACGCAACCTTCTCACCGCGGAGGCTGCTGCCGGGGTCAAGCATCACGTGGCACTGTCCGTCGTGGGCACCGAGCGCCTGCTCTCCAGCGGTTATTTCCGCGCGAAGATGGCTCAGGAAAGCCTCATCAAAGCTTCGTCCATTCCCTACACCATCGTCCGGGCCACGCAGTTCTTCGAGTTCGTGGAAGGCATTGCCAAAGCCGCGACCGAAGGTCAGACCGTTCGGGTTCCGGCGGCACTGATGCAGCCTATCGTCTCGGACGACGTCGCCTGCTTCGTCGCGGACATCGCCCTTGAGAAACCCACTAATGCCATGATCGAGGTGGCTGGCCCGGAGCCGATCCGTCAGGACGAACTGGTGCGCCAGTACCTCGATGCAACGGACGATCCGCGCACCGTGGTCACCGATCCCTCCGCGCGTTATTGGGGCATCGCGTTGAACGACCAGAGCCTGACTCCCGGCAGCGCACCCCGACTCGGCCGGACACGTTTCTCGGACTGGCTCAATCACACCGTGGCTCAAACGGTCGCCCACTGACAGGAAAACGGCATTCAGGAAAGAACAAGACCATGAAAACCAAATTGTCCTCCCCAAGTCAGCCCCTCGCCCGCAGGGTCTCCACGATCCTCGGAATCGCGCTCCTTTCGTCCGCATTGGCTGGCATCTGGGCGGCGGAACCGGTTCAGGTCACGGACCTGATGACGAAGGAGCTCGCCAACGTCCCCGGCAAAGAGGTGACGATGCTCTCGGTGCAATACGCTCCAGGCGCAGCGGACCCTGTCCACCGCCACAACGCGGCGGCCTTTGTCTATGTGCTCGAGGGCTCAATCGTGATGCAGATGAAGGGCGGCAAAAAGATGACGCTGCATCCGGGGCAGACCTTCTATGAAGATCCCCACGGCGTTCATCTCGTGGGTAAAAACGCCAGCGACACGGTGCCGGCAAAGTTCCTGGTGTTCCTCATCAAGGAGAAGGACGCGCCAGTTCTTGTGCCCGTCACGGAATGACAGGCATCCAGCAAAGAAAACAAAACACTCAGTTAACTTATGAAAACACAAGTGAGACCATCAAACGGAACCAAAACGGAGGGCAACTCCTCGAACTCCCGCAAACGCGAGCCTGAGGAATTGGTCCCCTCGCGCTACGCGCTGCAGATCGGTGAAATTGAGGTACTGGTCATCAGCGACGGCGTGCTGCCGCTCCCCACTGCCATGCTGGGACACAATGCTGAGCCAGCCGTCCGGGCGGCCTGGATGAGCGACCACTTCCTGCCACCGGACGCTTTCGACTGGGCGTTGAACGTGGTCATGGCACGCAGCGGCGGGCAGACCATCCTCATCGATGCCGGCCTGGGCCTGGATCCGGACCTGCACCTGCCTCGCGCCGGACAGTCCATCAAACGTCTGGAAGCCGCTGGCATCGATCTTTCCTCGGTGACTGATCTCGTGCTCACGCACATGCACATGGATCACATCGGCGGACTGCTCGTGGCGGGGGTAAAGGAGCGGCTCCGTCCTGACCTGCGGATTCATGTGGCGGCCTCTGAGGTCAAGTTCTGGGAGTCCCCTGACTTCTCCCACACCTCCATGCCGCCGGGCTTTCCTGATGCACTTCGTGCGACCGCGAAGCGGTTCATCAATGAATACCGCGATCATGTGCAGACGTTTGAGGACGAGTCTGAAATCGCACCGGGCATCATCGCCCGCCGCACCGGTGGCCACACCCCTGGGCATTGCGTGGTTCGCCTGGCATCCGGCGGTGAAGCGCTGACCTTCGCGGGTGACGCGGTGTTCGCCGTCGGGTTCGACCAACCCGACT
This sequence comes from Verrucomicrobium sp. BvORR106, assembly GCF_000739655.1. Classification (GTDB taxonomy): domain Bacteria; phylum Verrucomicrobiota; class Verrucomicrobiia; order Verrucomicrobiales; family Verrucomicrobiaceae; genus Verrucomicrobium. Next base: position 52,429 of record NZ_BATR01000184.1, read on the forward strand.
GGTACAATGGCTTCGAGCACGACCCTGAAGAGGCCGCCCGCGTTCGCACCCGACTCCTCACGGAGATTTCGGCGAGCGGTGAGCTACTAGTAGCCACGCACCTGCCTTTCCCTTCCTTGGGGCGGGTGGCTGTCGATGGCGACGCCTTCCGCTGGGTGCCGATCTTCTGGGACTATTGATCCCTTGTTGGCCTGGCCCAGCGCTCACCTCACAACACATCGAACCGGGGCTGGAAAGCCAGCCCCGGCATGACACGAAGCGAATCACGAGACCCGTTTTGGTTAATTTCATAAAACCCATCTGCATCAGAACCCAAAATTTCATGTCCACGACGATGAATGCCATCAACCCCGCCGAAAACCCGAAGGTCGAACACCGCACACGTGAGTTCCTCAGAGCTCTCAATTCCGGCGGCGGCCCACCGATGGAAACCCTGACCCCAGCCCAGGCACGGAAGATCCTGGTGGACGCTCAGGCTTCGGTGTCTCTCGATCTGCCTGAGTGCTACATCGAAGCAAAGACCATCACTCAGGATGGGCTCAATGTGAGTCTGACCATTGTCCGTCCCGCAGGCAGCAGCGAAGTGCTGCCTGCTTTCATCTTCGTGCATGGCGGTGGCTGGGTTCTCGGCGACTTCCCCACCCACGAGCGCTTCGTCCGCGACCTGGTGGCCGACAGCGGCTGCACGGCGGTGTTTGTCAACTACACGCCTTCACCAGAGGCTCACTACCCCACCGCGATCAATGAGATCTATGCCGCGACCAAATGGGTCGCCGACCACGGCGAGGAAATCCGCGTTGACGGTCGCCGGTTGGCGATCGTGGGCAACAGTGTCGGCGGGAACATGACTGCGGCCATCGCTCTGAAGGCCAAGCTGGAAGGTGGACCGGAACTCAAGTGCCAGGTGATTCTCTGGCCGGTCACCGATGCAAACTTCGACACCGCATCGTACCACGAGTATGCAGAGGGCTACTTTCTCTCGCGGGCGATGATGCAGTGGTTCTGGGACGCTTACATCCCCGATCCCGCACAGCGTCGTGAAATCTACGCCTCACCTCTCCAGGCGACGATTGAGCAACTGGCGGGGCTGCCTCCGACTCTGCTCCAGGTGGCTGGCAACGATGTGCTGCGTGATGAGGGGCTCGCCTACGCACAGAAGCTCGACGCTGCCCGTGTGGATGTCACCACGGTACGCTACGAGAACCTGATTCACGATTACGGGCTGCTTAATGTGGTCAGCCAGGTGCCCGCCGTGCGCCAGGCCCTGCATCAGGTGGCAGAGATGCTGAGGCAGCACTTGAAATAAGCGCCAGCATCGAAGCCACATGTTCAGTCATTCAATCCTAACAATATTTCCATGAATCTTCTGACAGGAAAAGTCGCCATCGTCACCGGTGCCTCCAAAGGCATCGGCGCGGGCATTGCCAAAGCACTCGCTGCCGCAGGTGCCTCCGTGGTCGTCAACTACGCCTCCAGCCGGGCCGGGGCCGAGCGCGTGCTGGCGGAGCTCGCCGTTGCTGACTGCAAGGCCATCGCGGTCCAAGCCAGCGTCTCCGATCCCAAAGACGTCGAACGGCTCTTTGCGGAAACCAAGGCTGCCTTTGGCCGGCTCGACATCCTTGTGAACAACGCGGGTGTCTTCAGGTTTGAGCCCTTCGAAGACATCTCGGTGGATGAGTTCCATCGAGAATTCTCCACCAACGTGCTGGGGCCAATTCTGACCCTTCAAGAGGCCATCAAGCAGTTCGGATTCGAAGGCGGGAGTGTGATCAATCTGAGCTCACTGGCGGGCAGTCACTCCCTGCCGAATGGCATCCTGTACTCAGCCACAAAAGCAGCCGTGGAAAGCCTCACGCAGGGATTGTCAGCCGAGCTAGGAGCACGCGGCATCCGGGTCAATGCCATCGCGCCAGGCTACACTCGGAGCGAGGGAACGGAGGCCGAAGGGCTGCTCGGTGAGGAGAACATCAAACACTACATTTCCCTGACGCCTCTCGGACGCTTGGGGGAACCGGAGGACATCGCCGCCGCCGCCGTTTTCCTGGCTTCCGATGCTTCTGCCTGGATCACGGGAGAGACCATCCGGGTTGGCGGCGGAGCCCGATAAATGGCGTCGAAGGTTGGCAAAAAAAGAGCGTTGCGCCCAGTGAGGGCCGCAACGCTCTTGCTTTCTTGGGGGACAGAATTACCGCGCTGCAGTGGTTACTTCCGGCTTGGCGGGCGTCGCGGGCCGCACCGTGGCGCCCTGCAACAGGGAGTCAGGCGGGTTCAAGATCACACGGTCAGCGACCGTCACGCCGTCGAGGATCTCCACATTAGGACCGAAGTCACGCCCCAACTTGAGCGTGCGGAGTTCCACCTTGTTGTTTGCATCAATGACGCCGGCCTGAATACCCTCAGCACGGAACAGCAGGGTGTTCGCAGGCAGCGTCAGCGCCACATTCTCCTGAGCGTGAGCCAGACGCACCCTGGCATAGCTGCCAGCGAGAATCTCGCCCTTGGAATTGTCGATCTCCAGCTCGGTCAGTAGCGTGCGGGAGGCCGCATCGATCGCACCAGCGGTGCGCACGACTTTGGCTTCAAAGGTCCGCCCCTGGGCCTCAGGGAGAGCGATCTCCGCAATCTGCCCCAGCTTCACTGCGCGAGACTGGCTCTGGGGAACACGGATGTAAGCACGGAGGCGGTCCGTGCGAGCGAGACGGAACAGCTCATGGCTGCTGCCTGCACTTACGAGCTGGCCCACATCCACCTGCCGGGCGGTGATCGTCCCGGCGAACGGTGCCGTGATCTTGGAGAAGTCCACGAGCTGCTCCAGGCGCTGCACGCGGGCACGCTCGGCATTCACCGCCGCTGTCTTCAAGGTGAGGTCGGCGCGCTTCTCATCCACCTCCTGGATGCTCACCAAACGGGTTTCTGCCAGGGTGGCCCAGCGCTTGGCCGTGGTGTCGGCCAAGGCACGAGCAGCTTCAGCCTGCTGCAGCGTGGCGTGCGCCTCCGCCACCTCACGATCCAGTTCCGGCGTTTCCAGCTCTGCCAGCGGGTCACCGGCCTTCACCACTGCGCCCAGGTCCACGGACCACTTCCGTACATAGCCGCTGGCGCGGGCATACACCGGTGTTTCGATCACGGGCTTGAGCTCTGCCGACAGGGTCAGAGAGTCCGGCACTTTGCCCGGGCCCGGAGCCACAGTATCGAAGGTGGGTGTGGCCAGTTCCTCAGTCTCAGCCGCCACGAGGGCGCGCTGCTGGAGGCGCGGCACCATGCCGAAATAGACACCGGCCCCCACGAGGACGATGGTGCCAAGGAAATAAACTCCCAGGCGGGGTCGCCGGCCACCGGGCACGACGAGGATTTGAGGTTGAGGCGGGCTGGTCGCCGTGGGAACGCCTGGGGTGGCGGGAATGTCAGCATTCATGGTCTGAAAAGAGAAACGGGGGTTTGATGAAAATACCTTACGATTGAAAGGGATCAGGAAGCCGCGGTTTTCATGGCCGCCGCGGGAAGGGCCACATCGTCCTCATCCATCAGGAGCGGATCCAGCACCGCCACCTTCGGGCGATGCAGGAGGGAAAACACCGCTGGCACGAAGAACAGCGTGGCCAGGGTGGCCAGCGTCAGACCGCCGATCACCGCACGGGCGAGCGGGGCGTTTTGCTCACCGCCCTCTCCGATGCCCAAGCTCATAGGCACCATGCCGATGACCATGGCCAGGGCCGTCATGAGCACGGCACGGATACGGGTGCTGCCAGCATTGAAGGCAGCCTGGAGCGGCGAATTGCCCTGCAACACGTTGTCACGGGCGAAGCTCACAATGAGCACGGAGTTGGCCGTAGCCACCCCCAGACTCATGATGGCCCCCATGAGGGCGGGCACGTTCAGCGTGGTCTGTGTGAGGAAAAGACCCCACACCACCCCTGCTATGGCGCCCACCAGGGCGGTGATGATGATGAAGGGGTCCACCCAGCTCTGGAAGTTCACCACCAGCAGCATGTAGATGAGCGCAATGGCCATGATCATGCCCATGCCCAGCCCGTGGAAACTGCTGCGCATCGTCTCGGCCTGGCCGCGCATCATGATGTAGCTCCCCTTGGGAAGCTCATGTTGCATGCTGTCCACCAGCTTCTGCACATCCGCCACCACGCCGCCCAGGTCACGACCGCTCACGCCACCGAAGATGTCGATCACTGGCTGCACGTTGTAGTGCGAGATCACACCCGGGCCTTGACCGCGCTTCAGGGTGGCGAGGTTGGACAGGAGCTGCCCGTCCCCCTCACCTGCCTGGCTGCGGCTTACAGGAATGGCTTCCAGATTGGCCAGGGAGTCCATCTCACGCTCCGGCGTTCTGGCATTGATGAGGTACTGGATTCCGTTCGTGGGGTTCAGCCAGTAAAGGGGCTGCACCTGACCGCTGCCGCTCAAGCTGAGCAGCACTGAGTTGGCCACATCGCGCTCCGTCAGGCCGATCTCCGCGGCCTTGTCGCGATCCACATCCACGGTGAACTGCGGCTGGTCAGCCGCCTGCTGCACACGCACATCCACCGCACCGGGAATGGCGCGAATCTTCTCCGCCAGACGGGCTGCGATCTCGCGATTCGCCGTCTGGTTCCGGCCGTAGATCTGCACGTCAAACGGGGCTGGCAGACCGAAGTTCAGCGTCTGGCTCACGATGTCTGCTGGCAAGAAGTAGAAAGTCGTTCCAGGAAACTCCTTATTCAAACGCAGGCGCAGGCGGCGCACATGCTCCTCCGTGGGCTGGTGCCCGGGGTTGAGGGACACGAGAACGTCCGCATCCCCCGTGCCATAAAGGCCGTTGTTGGAGTACGAAAGGCTGATGCCGGAGTTGGGAATGCCGATGTTGTCCAGGACGCCAGCAATCTCATGGGAAGGGATCTCCTTCCGGATCGTCTGCTCCACCGCATCCACCAGACGGGCGGTTTCCTCGATTCGCGTACCACTTCGGGCGCGCAGGTGCAGCTTGATCTGGCCGGCATCCACCTGCGGGAAGAAGTCCTGCCCGAGTTGCGGCACCAGGGTCAGCGAGCCTGCGGCCAGGGCGAGGAAGAGCATCACAAACACCACACGCTTCTCCAGTACTGCCCCCAGCAGGCGCTGGTATCCGGCATGGAAACTGGAGAAAGCCCGCTCGAACCCGCGCTGAAATGCCACAAAGGGACGCACCAGCAGGAAGGGCTTTTTGCCACCGGTGGCGGGTGCGTGACCATGGCTGCCGTCTTCCGGACCGTGATGCGGCACGTTCTTGTAGAACCATGCGATCAAGGTGGGCACCAGGGTACGGGAGATGAAGTAGCTGGCCAGCATGGCGAAGACCACCGCCTCAGCCAGAGGCACGAAGAGATACCGCGCCACCCCGGTGAGGAAGAACATGGGCACGAACACGATACAAATACAGATGGTGGACACGAAGGCCGGCAGGGCAATTTCCTTGGACCCGTCCAGAATGGCCTGCACGAAGGATTTCCCCATGCTCATGTGTCGGTGCACGTTCTCGATCTCCACCGTGGCGTCATCCACCAGGATGCCCACCGCCAGGGCAAGACCTCCCAGCGTCATGAGGTTGATGGTCTCCCCCATGGCACTGAGAATGGCGATCGAAGCCAGCACAGACAGCGGGATGGACACCGCAATGATCACGGTGCTGCGCCATGAGCCCAGGAACAGAAGAATCATCAAGGCAGTGAGGGCGGCCGCAATGATGCCCTCATGCACCACGCCATTCACCGCCGCGCGCACGAACAGCGACTGGTCCGCAAACTCTTCCACCTTCAGGTCTGCAGGCAGGCCAGACATGAGGCGGGGCAGCTCGCCCTTCACGCTATCCACCACCTGCAGGGTCGAGGCCATGCCGCTCTTCATGATGGTGAGCAACACACCGCGCACGCCGTCTTTGCGCACCACGTTCTGTTGCGGTTGATAACCGTCCCGCACCTGGGCGACATCTCGCACGTAGATTGTCGCGCCGTTGACCGTTTTCACGGGCAGGTTGTTCAGCTCATCCAAGACACGCGGACTGCTGTTCACGCCCACGTTGTATTCCGTCTCTTTGATCTTGGCAGTACCGGCGGGCAGAATGAGATTCTGCGCGTCCATGGCGTTCACCACGTCACGGGCCGTGAGGTTCTTGGACTTCAGAGCCGTAAGGTCCAGGTCCACGGACACCACGCGCGTCTTGCCCCCATAGGGCCACGGGATCTGCGCCCCCTGTACACTGGCCAGTCCCACGCGGACCTGGTTCTGCGCCGTATCATAGATCTCCTGCTCGGACATCTTGTTGCTGGTAAACGCATACTGCAGGATCGGCACCGTGGAGGCGTTGTACCGGATCACCAGCGGTGGCGTCTGCCCCGGCGGCATCTGCTTTAAGATCGTCTGCGCCACAGCCGTAAGCTGGGCCACCCCGGCATCCACGGAAGCACCTGGACGGAGGAACACCTTGATAATCCCTACCCCGTTATAGGAGTTTGACTCAATGTGCTCGATGTCATTCACCGTCGCGCTCAGCGATCGCTCGTGAATGTAGAGAATGCGCTGCTCCACCTCCTGAGGGCTCAGTCCCGCATACTGCCAGATGATGGAGATCACCGGGATGTTGATGGACGGGAAGATGTCCGTAGGCGTCCGCACAAGGATCACCGGAGTGGACAAGAGGAGCACCAATGCCAGCACGACAAAGGTGTAAGGGCGCCGAAGCGCGAGGCGGACAATCCACATGGGGTTACCTTTCGATAATTATTGGGCGGGCAGATAACCGATTTGCGCGCATTTTCCCAATACAAGCTTGGTCCCGCACTGATAGGCCGCACGTATCAATGGCCATGGAACTGCGACATCTTCGTTACTTCACCGCGGTGGCGGACACTTTGAACTTCCACCGGGCGGCGGAGATTCTTCATGTGGCACAGCCTGCGTTGAGTTCGCAGATCAAGTCTCTGGAGGAGGAACTTAACGTGCAACTCTTCATCCGAAACACGCGCTCCGTCAATCTCACGCATGCAGGACGCGTCTTTCTTGAAGAAGCTCGCACGGTTCTTTCCGCTGCCAATCAGGCAGAGAAACGGGCTCGCCATGCCGATCAAGGCTTGGTCGGCACGCTACGCGTGGGCATTATCGCGCCTACCGCCAACGCCTGGCTGGCCAAGATACTTCGTTGTTTCCATCAGAAGTTCCCAGGCGTACAGCTGTCCCTCTATGACCTCACCAGCACAGAGCAGATTCATCGTCTGCGCGCGGGGGAACTGGATGCGGGTCTGCTGCGACCACCGGTGGGTTTTGCGGAACTGGACTCGATGCATGTTGAGGAATCCAGCCAGATCCTGGCCATGCCTGCTGGCCATCGCTTGTCCCGCAAAGAGAAGCTGACCTGGGCCGACTTTGACGGCGAAGGGCTCGTGATGATGGACCCTCGGGTGCAGCACGGGTACTATGACTCGTTCCTTGCCGAGTGCGCCAAGGTGGGCGCCACGCCACGAGCCGTGCAATACGCTCACGACATCCAGACCAAGATGTGGCTCATCTCTGCAGGATTCGGCATCGCCCCCACCACGGCGACCCTGGCCCAGGTCAAACGCCCGGGCCTGATCTTCCGCCCGCTGCCCAAGGGTCTGCCCAAAGTGGAGACCGTGCTCGTTTGGCGGAAGCAGGATGAGTCACCCATCCTGGCGAACTTCCGAGGTTGTTTCAAAGAACTTTCAACGGAGTCGTGAGGGGGCGGGGGACAGGGTGGGGAGATGGAGTGACGGAGGAATGAAACTCAAGATCAAAGGCACCGGCGCTCCCAGATCACCCAGCGCATCCAACACCTGATCCCGCGAAGCGGGATTTTGGAGTGCGTGCGGGAACCGCCGCTTTGGCACCCCTTGTGATTTCCTGTTACCCTTCGCTTTCCTGCAGCGTCACCGTTCCTTCCCCTTCGCTACCACCCCCAACCACCTGCCCCACACAGGACTCTCGAAAGCGGCGATTATCGCCGCACTCCTGAAGAGGCTTCGCATCCAGGTGGTGGTCATCTGTCGCACAAGATACAGAGTATCAGCCTCCAGCTTCATGTGCGGCCCGCGGCCAATGCCCATTCCCCCTCTCCCACTCTAGCGATTCTGGCACCCCTTCAGGGTGCAAATTTTTGTGCAGCTTTCCAGGGGTGTCGCTACGCTCAACCCCTGGCTACCCTCTGGCATGCCTTCGGCATGAGGAGACAATCGCGACAGCAATCATAGGAGAATGTGAAAGCCGCCGCACTCCTGAAGAGGCTTCGCATCCAGGTGGTGGTCATCTGTCGCACAAGTTACAGAGTATCAGCCTCCAACTTCACGTGCGACCTCGTGGCGAAGCTCATCCCCCGCTCCCACTCTAGCCGTCATCTCCGCCATGCCGAAGGCATCTCAGAGGGTAGCCAGGGGCCGGGCGAGCTTGACGAGCCCTGCCCCTGGTATCTTTGATATTTCATTGCACCCTGAAGGGGTGCCAGAAAGCGCGCGCAACGCGTCAAACTATTTCACCGCCCCGGCCACGGCACCTTGCAGTAACTCAGCGATCACCGCGTCCACGGACTTCTTCTGCTTGGCCGCATAGGCCTCCAGAGCTTCCATCTGCTTCAGGCTCAGCTTGGCCTTCGCGGTCACGGTCACGGCATCAGGAATGGTCTGCCAGCTTGCTTCTGCTTTGGCAAGATCGGCGCTGCTGATGCCCAAGCTCTTCAGCACTCCCTTGGCCATCATGAGATTGCCAAGGTGATTCATGTGCACGCCATCGGTGGTGACGTTCACCTTGCCACCGCCAGGAGCCTCCTTGGACTGCGCTTCGATCATGTCAGCGTTGAGGTCTGCAACCGGCAGCTTGCGCTCCTTGGCCAGATCACGAAGGAACTCGTTGTAAGCCTTGGCCTTGGTGTTGTTGGCATCATCCAGCTTGGGGCCGATGAGTGTGGAGGTGAGGATGACCACCTGGATACCAGCCTTCTGAGCGCGATCCACGATCTCCGTGATGTTCTTCTTGTACGCATCCAGTTCCACACCGCGGGGCCCGTGCCACACGTCATTCACACCGCAGCTCAGCGTCATGACGTCCGGCTTCTTGCTAATCACGTCCTTGTCCAGACGGGCCAGCATATCGTTGGACTTGTGCCCGCTGATGCCTGCAGGGATGGCCACGATGTTGATGCCTGCGGCCTTGAGCCCGCTTTCCACCAGACGCACATATCCGCCAGGGTGGCTGGCTCCACCCTGCGTGATGGAGTCACCGAGGAACGCGACCTTGGTGCCGGTCTTGACCAGTGGCGCATCGGCAGCCGACAGCGCAGTGACAGAGAAGGCCAGAGCGGCAACCGCCAGGGCAATTTGAGGGAACGAGTATTTCAACTTCATGATGAGGAGGTAGAGACGTGAGAATTGATTGAGCAGCAAAGCCAGCCTGGGAGCCAGCTTGATATTAACGCGCCGTTTCGATCAAAATTAGTGATCGTCCCGGCCCGGACTTGCCCTTCACTGGCCGGAAGCGTCCGGCGGCTGATCAGCAAACCGCAAATCCCAGAGGTCCTTCGTCGCGCCTTTCACTACGAGTCCCACGCGATAGGGTACATAACCGACGTTAAAACTGCGGAAGAACACGTGGTTCCAGCCCTTCTTCAACTGCACCGGCCGGGAGGCGGTCATGAGCTGCTTGGCCCCGCCTTCCTGATACTCCTTGAGGGGCACATCCAACCCCTCGCCGTTCAGGGACCAGCGAATGTGGGTCATGCGATGCCCTTGAAACTCAAAAGTCACCTGCTTGTCCTCCGGCACATGCACCCAGGTGGTGCCGTAGTTCACCTGAGAGCCTTCCCCACAGATGATGCGAGTATCGAGGTCCGCCACCTTGGCCGGCTTCCACTGCAGACGCTTCTGCTCGGGCCAGTAGCCTTTGATCTGAGGCCCCTCGTAGCTGGCCTTCAGATCGACGTTGCCATCATCCGGCGGGAACGTCGCGGCTTCATAGAACTTCTGCACCTCCGGCTTGTTCTGCGGATCACGGGTGAACTTCTCCGCCCCAGGGCCGCCGAATGGCCCGAGCAAATGCCAGTGCTGCACCACCACCCCACGGTCCAGTCCTTCAAAGGTCAAAGGTGCCCAGGAGCCGGGGTAAAATCTGGCCTCACTGGGCTCATCATAGGTCTCGGCACTGGCGGAACCGTCCGTGTTGGCCCACCAGAACTTCTGATGCCCTCCCAGATTGGCGTCAAAGTTAACCTGGGTGCGGAAGGCTCCGTCGAATCCAGCTTTCAGCGCCGGGAAGGCAGCACGATGGATCGAGGCAACAATGACGAATCCTTTGCCATCCTCATCAAGGGCGTGGCCTAGCTTGACTCCTGCAACGTCGCCCACGTGCTCGAACGCGGCCTCCCCCACGGGCGTGCGATAGACCTGCCGTTTCCCTTTGGCACTCGGCCACTTCGGATACAACCCCACCACCGCAGGCTCCAGCCTGCCCTGATTCTGAAAGAGGCCGAATACCAGGCGAACATCACCGGACCGGCCCGCCCCAGCCCCTTTGGCCGGAGCATTGAGATCCCCCTGGAAATAAAAGCCGACGGTCTCCGAGGCCTGGTCGTGCGTGAACAGCCGCTCCAGTGGCGGGGTGGGCTTGGGCTGGAACTTCTCCCCCAGCCGGACATGCCAGCGCAGATAGAGATGCTCCGGATCATACAGACCGCGTGCTTCCACGAACCGCTCCTTGCCAGGACCATAGGTCACCGCAGCAGCTCCTTCCCAACCTGTGAGCGAGCCATCCAGGACGGCCCCGCCCAAGGCGGGCGAAAAGCGGGCCACGCGCGCCTTCCCTGCCCCACCGCGAAGGCTCAGGGCCATCTCCGGTGGCGATGCCACCTCACTGGAGCGGATGCTGACATCCTTCGGCAGCGAGGTCAGGCGTCGTACCGGATTCTCCGAAAGGGTCCACCCCTGCATTTCATACAACAGAGGAGTGTACTTCCCTGAACCGTAGAAGATGCGCCCGCTGGCGGGATCCGGGAAAACACTGCCCGCAAAGAACTCCCCTGGCTGCTGATAGACGCCAGTGCCCTTGCGCTCGCCCGGAGGAAACAGGGTGTCCACATACAGGCCGTCCTCCGTGTACAGGAAGAGACCGCTGCGGCTCTGGTCCACCACGGTCAGCAATCCGTTGACAGGCTTGAAGAGACGCATGCCGCCGGTCAGCTCACCCCGGCGCGGTGCACCGCCCAGCACGCTGCGCCCCACCCGCCATTTCAGGGCAAAGCCCCCTTTCCCATCCGGCACATAGCGGGAGACCTTGTGCTGGGGGCCGCGATTGGCGTCAAAGTTGCGTCCGCCGCGAGCCTGGACGTAGAAGCCATCTTTCATCGAACCATCCACCTGCATCCAGTCACTGGAGAAGTTGTCCGAGAGCTCGTTGCCACCGTGCAGCGCATTGGCCGTGGCGGCTGTGCGTGCCGCAAAGACGGGATCCGTCAGCACCTTCTGCCAGTTCTGGAAGACCGGGTTGCCATGGGCATCAAACGACTCAGGAGCCAGCCGCCACACCTCCTGTCCGCCCATGGCCGGGGCCACATAGCTCAAGTCTGCCAGCCACCGCTGACCGTGGTAGGTGAGCACGCCCTTGGGCACCTCAGCAGGGCGCAGTTCCTCGGCATCCGCGGCACCGTTGTTGTTGGCATCATTCCAGAAGGAGTATTTTTTGTCCTGCTGGATCAGGCCTGCGGAGCGCTTCCACTGGTTGCCATCCAGACGGTAGATGGTGAGGTTCTGTTCACTGGCGAGATAGAAGCGGTCCTGCACACGCACGGCCACCGGCTTGTCCAGCCCCTTGCGCTGCCCCGCCTCGACATCCGGCCAGACGGCATCCACCCGCCACTCGCGGGTTTGAGGATGAATTTTGAACCGGGTCAACCAGCCGCCATGGCCTGGGAGATACACGGCGGAGGAATCCGCGGGATCGATGGCATAACCATTGTTGCACTTGGTCTGGTGGGAGAGGAAGTCCCGGATCAAGGTCCCGTCATTGGCATTCCACTCGCTGACCCGGTTGGGCCCTTCCTGATCCACCACCAGCAGACGATCCAGCCCATCTTTGTCCCGCCAGGTGGCGAGCTTCCCAGGAGCCATGAAGGTCTCCCGGTTATATTTGCCCGGCTCCTGGCGCGCCGCGCGGCCAAAGGTTCGCAGTACTTTCCCGTGATCATCACACTGGTACACCTTGTTGGCCGAGGCATCGCTGAGGTAGAAGCGTCCAGCGGCATCGCGCTCCAGGTCTGCAGGGACGATCAATGGCGGCACGTCGAACACCTTCCGCCATTCGCCTGCGGGCAGGCCTTCCTTGAGGGTCAGAGCGCTTACCACGAACCCGCCCTCCCGCGCTTGAAGCGCGTAGAGAGCCCCGCCCTGCAGAATGAGGGCATGCGGACGCTCCAGTTTCAGCGTCTGGAGGATGCGCCCATCCAGGCCGTCATGCACCGTGAGTTGATCCACAGACTCCGTCTTGCTTTCGACATGCCGGTGCGAATACGAGCCTCCTCCGACCACGGGCTCGGCGACGATCTTGCCCCGCTGGGCCACATACACGATCGGCTGCGATCCCGGCGTGTCGCGAGTGACCGCCATGCCAGTGACCCAGCCTTCCGGCAGATACCCGTTACGACGGTTCGCCCCCGGGCTCTGGCCGAAGGATTTCTGGTCCGCGCGATAGACAAAGCGAGGCCCACCATCGGTGCTGAAGGCCCATACCATCTCTCCATCGGTAGCCGCCACAGGACCACCTCCTGCGCCACCGGAGGCAAAGGCCCGGACGAACTGCTCGTAGCCGATGGGCTTGTTTAAGTCGAACATGGGGCAGTTGGTCCCGTTCTCGAGATACTGGTAGTAGAATACGGCGACGCCATTGGGCCCCACCGCCACATCCTGAAGCGGGGCATTCACCGGATCCCCGCCAAAGGGAACGGGAAGCTCCCAGCGATCTGGCGACGGCAGCCAGGGGGAGGCCCCACCAGCGAAACGCGGCGTGATGGCATGCATCTCCCCGTCCACCGGCCAGACGCGCGCTTCAGAGTAGATGCCCTTCAGGCCGTAAGAGCCGGGAGGCACGGGCATGAAGTTCTCATCCAAGCCATCCCATCGCACCGTGAACCGCCCCTTGTTCTCCGCTGTGACCGTGAAGGGCTCGCCAGCCACGAAGGTGCTCACCACCCAGTCTGGGCGGGACTCCTCCACCGTGGCCAGGGTGACCATGTAGGTCTTCCCCGGCGTCTTGGGCAGTTCAAAGCTGATAGGAACGCCCTCACCCGCAGCCTCTGCGCAGGGCGATGACATTCCCAGGGCAATCCATGCAATGGCAACAAAATGAGATAAACGCATGTAAAAGCTGAGGTTGAGGAAATCCGGATCTTTGAAATAATCATGACGCCACCCGACCTCACCGGCCGGTGGCAGGCAGGAACTCCGCCCGGCCCCAGGCAGGGCCAAACTGGAAGTAGGAGCCCGGCGGAATCTTCCGCAGATGCTCGCGCTCGCGATCAAATCCCGGGCGCGTGATGTCCACCATCTGACCACGACAGAGGATGCCGTCTGCATCACTCCAGTGCACCATCCAGAGAGCCCCCAGCACATCACCAGCACGCGGCGGGTCTTGCCCAGCGTGCAGAAAGCGCCACGGAATGGCAAACTCCACGGTGTAGCCCCGGCCATCGTCATCTTTCACAAAACGGCCGGACCAGCCTGCGCCCGGTTCAGGAATCACGGTGCCATGGGAATCAAAGCCGTACGCAAGCTTCAAGCGGGCCTGCCCGCTGCGGGCATCGTGCCACAGGATGAGGTTCGCCACACGGTCACTCACCGAGTCTGGCAGCGGAGCCGTCCCTTTGCGGCGGGACATTGCCACATCCTCCGCGGAGCCCTTCAGCGGCCCCCCCAGCTCCCGGTCCGCGGCCAGTCGCACGATGACGCTGCCGCCAGCGAACTCCATGCCCTCCCGGGCTCCGGCATTCCTCATTGGCTCAGGGTCACCCACCTGGGCGGCGAGATAGAGGTTGGCGGCATCATACATCATCATGCCCTCCACATGATAGGTGCTGGCAAACGGCGGCTCGCAGGCGCTGCGAAAAGCCACGGAGCGGTCCCACTCGTCCAACCGGCCGTCGATCACAACCGCCTTTCCAGAAGGTAGGGCGGCCACGCGCACCCTTTCCAGATGGCTGCGATTGTAGAGCACGCCCCCTTCGTCCTCATCCGGACGCCGGGGCGGGAACTGGCGGATGAAACGATCTTCTTTGAAAGTTCCAGGAGTCAATGCCCCTCCGGCCTGCCGGCTTAGCATTTGCCCGGCCACCAATTCAAGTCCGGCAGCATCAGCAGCCTCCGCGCGCACCTTGCCCTCATACACCTGCACACGGGACACGCCTTCAGGGGTGGCGCTCACGCCAAACTCCGTTCCCAGGTCCGTGACCTTCATCTGCGGCGTATTGACCACGAACCCGGATTCCCCTTTAGCCATGCGCACCACTAGATTTCCCCGGAGCAGCGTGGCATGCAGGGCATCATGCAGCTGCATCTGGGCCGGGCCCTCCAGGATGAGGGTGACCCGGGAATTGGTTTCGATCTCCAACAGGCCACTCTGCAAATCCAGAAGGCCCCGGGACAGCTCGGTGCCCACCAGCAGCTCCCGCCCGCCGTATCCGCTGGCGTGACGCACATCCCGGACCTTGGCGATGGATTCACCTGTGAACACCGGCCACCTCATGGTGAACCAGATTCCGATCAAGACCACCAGCACCGTGGCCAATGACCCCACCCACCACAGAGGAGTCCGGCTCGATAGCGCTGGCACTCGGGCTCGGCAATCAGCAGACTGGGCGCCGGTCGGGGCAGTGGCCGCCGCCACATGCGCAAGGTCTCCCGGCATAGTCCCCCTCCCCCATCCGAGGCTCCGGGCCTCCCAGCCCAGACCGGCATGCACCTCCAGGTAGGTGAGGAAAACGAGCCGCGCCGTTTCATCCCGGGCCAGCCACTGCTCGAGCTCTTCCAGCGTCGAATTGGTCAGGCACCCCGCGACGTAGTGCTCACACAGCACCTTCAGGCGATCCACCTCGTGCTTGGTCATCGGGCACCTCCTTCCAGGACGGTTCGCTGAATACACTCATGCAGAATCCCTCTGATGTGTCGCACCACCTTGTACAGGGCATTGGCGCTCCGGCCGGAGGACTCCGCCGCCAGCTTGATGCCCCCGCCGCCCTCGCTCCCGTAGCAGTCCTCCAGCACGGACCTCTGGTGGGTGGTAAGTCCGGCCATGCACCGGTGCAACGCACGATGGCAGTCGTCTAGAAACGACGCATGCTGCTCGCGGGTGGCCACCAGCAACTCTGCCACCTCTTCACTCAAAAGGGTGCGCCGCGTGGACTCCCTTCTGCGGAAATTGCGAACGTGGTTGTGAGCGATGCCACAAGCCCAGCTGGCGAACTCCCCGGCGCTGGCATCAAACTTGGCCCGACTCTGCCAGAGCGTGAGGCAGGTCTGCTGGAAGAGGTCCTCCACATCCTGCCTCTGAGGCACCAAGGTCACCAGAAAGCGATAAACCCGGGGCTGATTGGCCACGAGCAGGCTGACGAAGCGCTCATCCGCTGCCGCCAGCTCAGAATCTTTGGATTCGAAAATGGGAGGGGTGCTGGACATGATCCGATCCGATTCGACCTTTCTTCAGATAACTCCGCAGCGACCCGGGTTCTGTGGACTTTTTTCAGGGCTGTCCTCAATGGGCTGAAGCCGGCAGGTAGAGACACAGGCCTTCCGCCCCGTAAAAGCGGATCCGGAGTGTGTGCGGAGAAGGTCGCGGAGCGTGTATGCCACAACCAGAGTTGTCGCCAGCGCCGGAGGTTGGCCGGGAAATTCGATCTTTTTTCGGTGATCGCGACCTGGAAGCCGAAGGGCGGGGAGGGCAGAGCTGCCGGGGTGATTTCTTGAGAGGAGAACGAGCTGACTGCGCGCGTTTGGGGTGGCCGTCAAAGTTCGTTGGCGAGTCCTGACAGAACGGTCTGCGGCGGGACGTCGGAATCGCCCCATCTTCCCCAGACTCGGCACCCGCGTGCCCTGGCGGAAATTGCTTCGAGCGATGGGATGCAGGGATTCACAGCCCCCCTCCGGCGACTTCGAGTTGACCGCATACCGATGATCTGGTCATCCGCATACCATCGGCATCTGAATGGGTGCACATATTCAGTGATCACGAAGCAGTCACGTTTCCGCCAATCGCCCCCTAAGCAAGGGACGGCATTGAGTCAATGCCTCTTGTCGTAGTCACAAGGCGCGGAAAAGCGCAGTCCAGTAATCAGGAATCAATATCAGTTCCAGAATTCGACATTCTTTGGAGAAAGGTGCGCTTGCTCCTTGCGCCAGTGAAAGGTTAAGTGGCGACATTGCGTTCGCACCCTCTCCGTCATGGCTCACCGCCGGCGAATTGACACTGAGCAGCATGACTTCCACTCGCAGCGTACTACAGGCCGTATTGACAGGGAGCCTCATCCTGATGACGGCATGTGCCCTCTATGCGCTGTGCGCAAAGCCAGTTTCAGTGTTGAACGTCGGAGCTGATCGTTTTCGAGCCAGCAAGACGCCCACAGTTTACTTCTTAAAGAGCCCACGTCTCGCGCGCGCCGCCGAGTCCAGGCAGCCTCTCCTGGTCCTGGCAAATGACATCCCGCTGCTTGAATGTCAAAGCGTCAATCAGTTGCCGCTCCAAAGCAATGCGAGCTGGTGCGTGAAGGAGAACAGCCTGTACGTCAACACACCCGCCTATACGGAAGTCACGAAGTCATCCACCCGCTTCGAGATCGTGTCTGACCGGGCCAGCAGATACCGCCGCATCGCCAAAACCTCCGCTGTGTTGGCTCTGATCGCCGCAATGATCCTGCTAGTAAACTCGCTGGATGACGTCCGCTCGTCCAGACAGCCTCGGGTCGGCCCAGTCCGACTGGGAACGTTGGATTCACTCCGTGGGGTGGCGGCCGTGGTGGTCATGTGTTGCCACGCGCAAATCTTCCTCCCACCCCCGAGCGATAATCCGGCAAGTGCGAATCTACACTTTGTGGAGAAGCTGTTCTCGACAGCGTCCCCGTTTTCGATCCTCACCAATGGCCTGTTCATGGTCCATGTGTTTTGGTTTCTAAGCGGAACGGTGCTCACCCTCTCCCTATTCGCAAGACGCACTCGCAAAAATTTACTGGCGGCAGCGGCCAAGCGATACTTCAGACTTGCCCCGCTATGCATTGTTTCCAGCTTGGCAGGATTCATGGTTGTGAGTCTCACGGATGGAACACTGCTGTCCACCTACCGACAAGCCCAGGGAATTTCAGCAAGCACTTACGCGGATACAGAATTGGTCCACAAGCCCCTGGCCCACGTCGTCAAAGACGCCATCTCTCTTGCCTCGACTTACAATGCCCCTCTCTGGACCATCCGCCTGGAGCTGCTGGGCTCCCTCGTGCTGTTTGGCGTACTGGCGCTGTTCCCCAAGCAGAGATGGGAGACCGTTTTGTGGGCGGTGCTGGCCGTTGCATGTGCCTTTCATGACACCCTGTACTTCGCAGCGGATTTCTTTGGCGGCATGGTCCTTGCCAGTCTCATTCAGCAAAAAGAGACCGTCATGATAAGCTTGTTTGGGCGCCGATGGATATCAGGAGGCATCATCTTCCTGTTTCTCATGATGGCTGCCGCAGGAACAGGCGGGTTGAGCGCCTGGATTGGGATCCCCCGCCATTTAGAACATCTCCTCCAAACCGCAGCTTCGTTCGGCATGGTAGCGGCGGCCTTGTATTCGCCGACCATGGTCAAAGTACTCTCTTGGAAACCGCTGCTTTGGGTGGGAGAGCGATCATTCGGACTGTATGTCTCTCACGTTGTCCTTCAGCAGTCGATCGGCTTGTATGTCGGAGCCGCGCTGATGACTGCTGGCACTTCCCCAGGCACTGCCATCGTGGCAGCGACTATCACATCCACGTTGGCATCCCTTGGTGCCTCCCACTGGCTGACGAAGGCTGTTGATCAGCCCAGCATCGGCTTCGCCAACGAAATCGGTGCGTGGCTGGTGAAGCCGGCGACATTACTCCTTGGGCACCGTCCAGCCAAAGAGCAAACACAGTAGCCCCCAACCCGATCCTGGGAGATCTGGCTAAAGGCCAATGCCATCAGGGAAAAGGAATATGCCCCGAGCGCGAACGAGAGACGCTGCGGCGCATCCACTTCGCGGTCGGCTGATTGTGCAGGCTCATGAGGGCCGAAGGTCCGGCGTGATACCAGCCTTGGTCAACGCCCAAGGAATAGATGACCAAACAACCCTTGAGGGCTGAAAGGCCCGGCCTCATCAAGCCTGCCCACGACGAGCATCCCTGAATGACCCCGGGCCTTCAGCCCTCAACCTCTC
>NZ_BATR01000183.1 GCF_000739655.1 Verrucomicrobium sp. BvORR106
GTGGCCAAGCTGGGAGGACGCCCGGATGCCATCGCCGCCGCACAGTCCGGGGTGAAGGCAGCCCGCGACCAGCTCGCCGGAGCAGAGTGGCGGTTAAAGGAAAAATCCCAGGCGTCCCCGGCTACCGGCCGGGTGGAAGACACCCTCTATGAAGCCGGGGAATGGATCCCTGCAGGCACACCGGTGGTGACACTGCTGCCACCGGAGAACGTGAAAATCCGCTTCTACGTGCCGGAGACCCGGCTGGCCCGACTCGCCAAAGGTTCCAGCGTGGAGATCCGCATGGATGGCGCGACATCTGTGCAGGCAACCGTCAGCTTCGTTTCCAACCAGGCGGAGTACACGCCCCCGGTCATCTACAGCCGGGAGATCCGTGAAAAGCTGGTCTTCCTCTGTGAGGCCCGCCCCAAGCCTGAGGATGCCGCAAAGCTGCACCCCGGCCAGCCGGTGGAAGTGCATCTCCGTTAGGAAACAACTACCCATCAATGCGACCATGAGCGCTGTGATCGATGTACGACACCTCACCAAGGCCTTCGACGGCCGGAAGGTGGTGGATGACTTTTCCATCCGGGTGGAGGGAGGCCGCATTCACGGCTTCCTGGGCCCCAACGGCAGCGGGAAGACGACAACCATCCGCATGCTGTGCGGACTGCTGACCCCGGACGCCGGTGAAGGCACCTGTCTGGACTTCGACATCCGCACCCAGACGGCCGAGATCAAAAAGCACGTGGGCTACATGACGCAGAAGTTCAGCCTCTACGAGGATCTGAGCATCTCAGAGAACCTCGACTTCATCGCCCGCATCTACGCCGTGCCGCGGAGAAAAGAGGTGGTGGCAAAGACCCTGGAGCGTCTGGGCCTGGCCACCCGCAGCCGGCAGCTTGCCGGGTCCCTCTCCGGAGGGTGGAAGCAGCGCCTGGCGCTCGCCGCCTGTTTGCTCCACGAACCCAAACTGCTCCTGTTGGACGAGCCCACCGCCGGCGTGGACCCCAAGGCACGACGAGACTTTTGGGAGAACATCCACCAACTCGCCGCGGAAGGCATGACGGTGCTGGTCAGCACCCACTACATGGACGAAGCCGAGCAATGCCATGAACTGGTGTACATGGCCTATGGCAGAAAGGTGGTGGAAGGCACCGCCGGAGAGGTGGTGGATCGCTCCGGCCTGGACATCTGGGAGGTGACCGGCCCCGACCTTCCCAAGCTCTCCCGCGAACTCAGGCAACTCTCTGAGGTGGAGATGGTGGTGCCCTTCGGCCTCACCCTTCACGTGAGCGGACGCAACCACGGAGCCCTGGAAAAGGCACTCGCCCCCTTCGGCCAGCGTTCGGGCCTGACGGTACATCGCATCAAGCCGGGCCTGGAGGACGTGTTCATCAGCCTGATGGACAAGAGCGTCGATAATTTTGGTTAGGCGTTAGATGTTAAAGGTTAGACGTCAGCACACACCAAAATTCCACGTCCAGCCATCCTCAAGTCTCCCACCTCTTAACTCTTAACTTCTACCCTCTAACCCATAACTCTCCCCCCCATGAGCCACCGCTTCTCCCTCGCACGAGTCCGGGCCGTTCTCATCAAAGAGTTCATCCAAGTCCGCCGGGACCGGCTCACCTTTGCGATGATGATCGGGGTGCCGCTCCTGCAACTGCTGCTCTTTGGGTATGCCATCAACTCTGATCCCAAACAACTGCCCACCGCAGTGGTCTGTGCGGATCCCGGCCCCTTTGCGCGGAGCATCGTCAGCGCCTTGGAAACGTCGGCCTACTTTGCAGTGACTCACAAGCCCGCGAGCGAGGCAGAGGGTGATCAGTTGCTGGCGCTGGGCGAGGTGCAGTTCCTCGTGGTGATTCCCGCAGGGTTCGACCGCAGCCTGCAGCGCGGGGAACGGCCGAACATCCTTGTGGCGGCGGATGCGACCGACCCCTCCGCCACCGGAAATGCGCTCAGCGTCATCAGCACCCTGGGGCGCCAGTCCATCAACCGGGAGTTGAGCGGCCCTCTGGCATCACTGAAGACCAATGAGGACCCGTTTGAGGTGCGGGTGCAACGCCGTTACAACCCCGAGGGTCTGACAAGTTATAACATCGTACCCGGCCTCATGGGTGTGATCCTCACCATGACCATGATCATGATGACCGCCCTTTCCGTCACCCGGGAGCGGGAGAAGGGCACCATGGAGAATCTGCTGGCCACTCCTGCCCGCCCGCTGGAGGTCATGGTGGGCAAGATCATCCCCTATGTGGTCATCGGCTACGTGCAAGTGGGCGTGATCCTGATCGCTGCCAAGGTGTTGTTTGAGGTGCCCATGCTAGGCTCACTCGCCCTGCTGGCCGGTGCAGCAGGCCTCTTTATCGTCGCCTGCCTGGCCGTGGGTTTTACTTTCTCCACCCTGGCGAAGAGTCAGCTGCAGGCCATGCAGATGACCATGTTCTTCTTCCTGCCGAACATCCTCCTCTCCGGGTTCATGTTCCCCTTTCGTGGGATGCCCGAGTGGGCACAGTATGTTGGCAGCGTCTTTCCCCTCACCCACTTTCTCCGGATCGTCCGCGGCATCCTGCTCAAGGACAACACCATGTATGAAGTCCTGCCCCACGTCTGGCCCATCCTTGCCTTTGTGCTGGTCGTCTCCGGCCTGGCGCTCAAGCGGTACAAGATGACGCTGGATTGACCAGGAGACAAAAGAAGAGCCCGGCTGCAACCGAAGTCACAGCCGGGCGAGGATCTCGCATGACAGAGGCGGAAATCAAAGGTCCGCAATGAACTTGCGGACTTCGTCCTTGCTTCTGCCAAGTCGTTTTTGAAGTCGGCCCAGAAGTTCGTCTTCTTTGCCTTCTTCAAACTTGAGGTCGTCGTCTGTCAGCTGACCATATTTCTGTTTCAGCTTGCCTTTGACCTCGTTCCAAGTGCCTTTCATTTGTAGCGTTGTCATGCCTCTGATTCGGGACATGCCCGCAAGGTGGTTGTCTCATCATTTTCGTCCCGGGCAAGTCCGCAGCAACCGCCTCCGCACATCCACGCGATGGATGATTGAAGGGTGCAACCTTTGCCTGCCATCATGCCGACGCCCGACTCCAATCCCACTCCCAAGGATCATCGCGAGCCAGGCACTTCTCTGCGGCAACCTATCGCAGGCTGGTGGGAGAGACTTCGTCGCATCAGAATCACTCCACAGCAGTGGCGACTGGCAGCCTTTCTGGTTGCCCTGTTGTTGTTGCTCTCCTGGGGATACCGGCAGATCGATGTGGCCGCGCTGCACGACCGGGCAGCCCACATCAGCGGGCCGGTGGTGTTCGTCCTCATGACCGTGCTACCTCTGCTGGGGTTTCCCGTGAGCGTGCTTCACGCCGTGGCGGGCGTGCGCTTCGGACTGGGGTGGGGATTTCTCCTGGTGGCGATTTCCATCCTGCTACAGTTGCTCGCCGCGCATCGCATCGTCGGCCTGGCACCACACTTCTTTGCCCGCCGGTTGAATGCCCTGCGCCGTCGTCTGCCGGATGCAGCGCACCAGCCTCTTACCATCTTCACCATGCTGCTGCCAGGAGCTCCCTACTCGGCGCAGATCTACGTGCTGCCTCTGGTGGGAGTGCCGCTGAATGTGTACCTGGCATGGAGTCTGCCCATCAATGTCGCCCGCAGCATTGTGGGCATCGCATTTGGCGAGTTCAGCGACCGGCTGACGCCGCTAACAGTCAGCCTGTTCCTGCTCTATGGTGTGACCATCATGGTGCTTTCGGCGTGGTCGTTTCAACGGCTTCGGAAGCAGATAGCCGCAGGTCGGCCACCAGCGGAAGGTGATCCGACGCCACCCGCGTGACCTGAGTGCGAGGCACACGCAGCTTCTCCACAGTGAAGTGCGAGGAAACGAAGACGTGATCCAGTCGAATGAAGGGCTGTAGAGAGCTGAAGGTGTTCACCGGACGCCACCCCTTCGTGATCCGTTGCACGTCCCGCAGAGTAGTGAGGGCCAGCTTGTAGCCCGGGCTGCCCACGCCAAAGTTGAAGTCTCCACAAAGGACGACCGGCTCCTTCTCCACAACCGGGCCGAGCCAGTGCGGCCCAAGCAAGGCCAGCATCTGGGCAACCCGCTCCCTGCTGCTGAGCCCCAAGTGGGTGGCCACCATGTTGACCACCTGTCCCTCCAACTTCGTCCGCACCCAGATCGCGGAGCGTGGCTCCGGCCACCAGTTTCCCGGATCAGCCGGCAGCAGACCCGTCTTCACCACCTCTACCGGGCGGCGGCTGAGCAATGCGTGGCCATAGCGCTCCGCTGCTCGGGTGACCGTGGGGCAAAACACCACCTCGTACCCCGTGAGCTCCGCCACCCGGGTGGCCTGGTCCTCGCCGCGAGATCGTGACCGCCCATGCTCCAGCTCCTGCACCGCCACGAGGTCCGGAGAGTAGTGATTGATCACCCGGGCGATGCGCCGGGGTGAGACGCGCCCATCCATGCCAATACAGCTATGCGCGTTGTAGCTCATCACCCGGAGCACAGGCCCCTCGCCAGCATCCGTGTGCGGTTCGAGGTCATTATCACGCCCCAGGAGATGCAGGGCCGCTGCCCGGAGCCGGTCGGGGCGGACAAAGCCGCTTCCTCCCACAAGCCCACGAGTGGCAGGCGGCACGAGCAAGAAGCCCTGTGTCTCCTCCGGCCCTGCCCCAGCATGAGATCCCCTCTCCGCGGCGAAGGTCCAGCTCCGGTCCTGAGGTCCCCACCCCAGCAGCACGAGATCGCCTGCGTTGGGATTGTTGCAGAAGGTGACCAGATCCTTTGCCAGCACCTCCCTCATGCCCTCTGGGTGCCGGTTGAACAATTCCGCCGCCCCGTCTGGAACTGAAGCCTCACCACCCGCATGATACCAGGTGATGCGGCCATCCTCCTGTTTCATCAAAACTCCCGGCACCTGTTTTTCCTGAACCAACTGCCTGGCCAGTCGGGTGCGATCATCCACTGCCAAGGGCCTGTTGAAGTAGACGTGCCCCACCGGCCCCACTGCAGCGACAGAGAAGCCCCGCCTCATTTCGCCCTCGGGCACAGCAGTATCTTGATGAGACCTTTGCTTCTGGGCCTGTGTATTGCAGGAGGGATTGGACGTCACCGCGGCTTCACTCTTGCGTGCCGTGGGAGGATCCACCCCCAGGCAGTCGGCGATGACCGCCTCGATGCCACCTTCCACTTCTGTGGCAAAGGAGCGCGATCTCTCCTGACCGTGATCGGAGAAGATCCACACTTGATAGTCCCGTCGACGCGAACGATGCGCGGCGCGATAGAGGTTCTTGATGGCGCGGTCGATCCCCTTGAGCGACCAGTGCGCGAAGTGGGAGCCCGGACCGCGGCGATGGGCCAGTTCGTCGTAGCCCAGAAAGTTGAGATGCACGACGGGAAGACCGCGGGTGACGTCCACCTTCCCGCCAATCGTCACCACTTCACGCAGGCCGATGCCGATGAAGGTGCGAGACAGGACCATGGACATCTCCCGGCCCCAGCCCTGCCCTCTGATCACCCCCATGAGGGCCAGAGGCACCGCGATCACCACCTCCAGGAGCAGCAATCCCACGATGCGCAACACCGCAGGGATGTTCAGCACGGCGAACACCAGCATGTTGCGAAACTTCCCCGACCGCCACATGTCTCCCAGCCCATTGCTCGCCGCGCAGAAGTGGCTCTCCTCCAGATCAGCACCTCCGGAGTAGATGTTAGACCACGAACTTCCGCCTTTCAGCAGGCCCTCGGCGCGCGCCTGAAATTCGGCCTCGAACTTCTTGGCCCACTCTGAGTAGAACATCATGCCGGTCTCTCCACTGGACCGGTCCCGGAAGCTGAAGGCCGGCACCCCGGCGTGCACGCCGTAGTAGAGCTCTGCCTGCACCGCCGGTGTGGTGCTGGGCAGGCCGGAGTAGAAGGTGGTCAGGTGATGCTCACTGCGATCCACCAGCTTCTTAAGGAAGGGCATGCGCCCCTTTTTCATCGCTGCTTCCAGCTGATGACGGGCCAGACCATCGATCTGGATCAGCAGGAGCCCCGGCTCCTCCCCGGTGTCATCTGACGCCTTCAGTCCCAGATGGCGGATGGCCCACTCGCTGCGGCTCACGCGACGGCGGAGCCGATGGAAGAAAGATTCAATACGGTCAAACATCTTGAAGGGAGTTTATCGTCACGCTGCACGCGTCATTTCCTCATACCAGCAACGCGCTGACCACGGCATCTGTCCTCTCCGCCAGGAGACGCCACTCCACGCCAAGCCGTTCCACCACGGTGCCCCAGGGACTTTGCTCGATTTCCTGGCGCTGCTGTCTCGTCCCGTTTCTGATCTCCGCGTAGAAGTCCAGCGCCATCTCCGCGCACCGTTCCTTTGAGAACGCCTTGGCCGTCTGCCGGGCCGCTATCGCACAGGCATCGCGCATGCCCGGATCCTGGTGCAAACGTTGGAGCGCATGGGAGAATCTCCGCACCCCCGCTGACTCTGGAAGCTGGATGCCATTTACCCCGTCTTTCAAGACCTCCCTGGCACCCGGCGCATCCAGGGCCACTACAGGCAGACCTGCGGCCATGGCCTCCGCCAGCACCAACCCCTGGGTCTCGCTCATGGAGGCGAAGGCAAACACATCCATGGCATGGTAAGCAGCCGTCAGCGGGGGGCCCGTGAGCTTGCCTGCCAGGTGGAGGCGGTCGGCCACGCCCTGCCGCGTGAGCGACGCCAGCACCGTATCCTCGGCAGGCCCGCTGCCCACCACCAGGAACCTCGCACCAGGGGTATTCTTGAGAAACAAGCCCACTGCGTCAGCCAGGTATTTGAGATTCTTTTCCGCAGCGAGACGGCCCAGGTGACCCACGACGAAAGCATCGTCCGGGATCTTGAGTTTTTTCCTCATTCCCCGGCCGTCACCGGAGGAGAAGGCCTTGATGTCAATGCCGGTGGGCACCACCTTGATGGGAGACAACACCCCGCGCTCCTTGATCATGGCAGCGATGCTCTCACTCGGAGCAATCACACCGTCACAGAGATTGGCAAACTGGGTGGACAGATTGATCGCCACTTCGCGGAAGGCAGGGGAGTCGAACGGGACATAGTGCGTGTAGTCCTCGTACCGCGTGTGGTGGGTGAAGACCACCGGCACATTCTTGCTCGCCCCCACCCTCAGGGCCGTGGCGCCCAACAGGAACGGGTGATGCGCATGGATGATGTCCGCATGAAAGGTGTCCAGCCGCTCATTCAGAGCTCCTGCCATGGGCAGACAGACGGAGAAGTCACTGCCATTGAAGTTCTGGATGGCCGCGACCCTTTCCACGTAGGACTCCAGTTTTTTTGCGGGCGGTTTCCCCTCGAACGTAGGGGCCACCACCAGCACCTTGTGGCGCTGTTTTCTGTATTCCTCCGCAAAGGTGCTCACCGAGCGGGCCACCCCACCCACATGGGGCAGGTAGGTGTTGGTCATCATGCAGATATTCATGTGATGTCTTATCTGCGTATCGCATCTGACCGCCTGTCACGTGGCTTTTCCGTTACCAAGCACAAGTTGATACCCGCAGCAGAAGAGGCACCTCCGTAGCTCCGAAAAACCCACCCTCCTTCATGACTCTGTGCACCACCCTCATCCCGTCCGCGCCGCCGCCCTCATCATCGAAACGATCCCCCCTCCCCTTCCTGTTCACCGGCGGGCAGCTTCCCGTCTGGGTCGGCGGCTACATTCCCTCTGGCAAATCTTTTGGGTCCCTGCTCGTAGGGGTGTGGGAACGCAAGGGACTGCGCTACATCGGCTGCCTGCAGAAGGACTGGAGCGAGCGTGAGAAGGCGGAGATCCTGGCTCAGATCGAGGAGATTCCGCTCAAGCGCTGCCCCTTCCACAACCTGGAGACTGAGACTGCCCTTTTCCCCAAAGGCACCACTCCACACTGGCTCTTCCCCTCGCTCAAGCTGACCGTCACGGCGGAGGATCTGACGCCGGCCGGCCCTCACCACCAGGCCGACCTCGGCCCGGTCCTGGTGGCCTGATACCCTGTCTTCTCATCGGGCGTTGAATTCCCTCCATCCATGAGTGGAGCAGCGCCCGATTCAGTGGGGGTATCCTAATTCACATCCTCACGGCCATGAAAACTGATTTTGACGAGTTCAAAGCGGCGTTCGATTCCTACCTCGACATCTGTGAAGAGCCTGTGGAAGGCATCCTGTTCCTCCGGTACGAGGACCTGGAGGCAGCCAGCCATCTTCACACTGTGCAGGATGAGGGATTCACCCCAGTGGTAGCCCTTCAGGATCACATTGACACCCTGACAGACTGCCAGAACTACGCGGTGGAGCATGGCGTAACGTCCACCTACATCTTCTTCAAATCGCACTCCTACCAGCAGTGGCTGGACGCTCGGGAGTGGGTGGACAGCCCGGCCCATCGCGCCCAATGGGCTCAGGATCAGGTGGATGTGGAAATCGTCCCCCACGCCTCCCGCGGTATCATCTGGTTCTACAGCACTGGGGTGCCCATCCGCCAGCTCGTGGACGTGCTAGAGTAGGGATCCGCTGCTCACCCGGATCAGTGGGAGGCCTCGCCCTGATCCGTGGGATTGGGCTGGCCTGTCGCCTTCATCTCCTCGTACGCCTTTTCCCGGTCCTGGCCTGTCACGGTCTCGCGGCCGTCGCGTTTGGCGATTTCCACCGCGCGCAGTTCCAGCTTGTCCGCACTGGCGGGCTGGGGCGGATCTTCTTGGGTCACAGGAGGTTTCGTATTCATGGGATGCGGGCTTTCCTCAGGCATCGGCTCGCGCCACCAGCCCGGTCGCATTAAGGGGATCATCCTTAGTTGTCCAATCTGTCACCTGTAGACCGGTCCACTGCTGGAGGCGCGGGGTTGGTTTCTGAATAGCACTCTCATTTGCCTACGATCACCCACCGGACACTTTGCGATAAACGATCATGCAGGTTTTGTCTTCAGGCGTGGCGATTAGCGGTTTGGTACTGGTGGTGGATGATCAGGTCCGGAACCGCCAGATGGTGACCAATCTGCTCACGCATCGTGGATTTGAGGTCATTACCGCCACTGGAGGTCGGGAGGCCCTGAACTGCCTAGCGGCCAAGATCCCTGACCTCATCCTCTTGGATGTGATCATGCCAGAGATGGACGGCTTTGAAGTGTGCCGCCAAATCAAGAGCAACCGGGCCACGAGTCATGTCCCCGTGGTGTTTCTTTCCGGCAGCGCGGATCAGTCCTCCATCGTGCGGGGGTTTGAAACAGGTGGAGTGGACTACATCGCCAAGCCCTTCAACAAAGCCGAGCTGCTTGCCCGCGTCCTCACCCACGTGCAGCTGGTACAAACACAACGCCGTCATGAGGCGCAATTGCTGGAGCACAACCGCACACTGGGCATGATTGCAGAGGAGTGGCATCAGCCTCTTCAGCACATTGCCCTGCTGACAAAAAAGATCGCTGAACTCCACCGCCCGGGGGAGACCTCGCTGGCCATGGAGGCCAATGCGCAAGTTGAATCCATGCTCACCTCTGTGGAGCGCTTTCTGCACAAGCAATCGCAGGAACAGGCAGGTCTTCGCGACTTTCCTGCCATCACGGAACAAATCACCTCGAACCTGGAGACACTGGCCGGCCGCTGGTACCTTACGGCCAAGCGCAAGTGTGTAGACATGCGCATCACCAGCCCTTCACAAGAGCCACTGGTGGCGGCCTCACCCTTCGCTGTGAGGCAGATCGTGGATGCTGTCCTTTCCAATGCCATCCATCACACCCCGAGAGATGGCATGATCCTGGTGACCATCAGTCGCAGCAATGGTGATGTTCTTTTCCAGGTGGAGGACCAAGGTTCAGGCTTCCCCGAAGATTATTTAAACGAACCCTTTCATCCCTACGTGCGACATGCCCAGACCAGTACCCCGGCTCTGGGACTAGGGCTGGCTGCGGCCAAGCGCACAGCCGACCGCATCGGTGCCACCCTCTCCATCAGCAATCCGGCCCAAGGTGGAGCGCGGGCCACCGTGTCCTTCAAGGATCACGCCAGCCACTAGGGCGATCACACCCGGTCCTTCAGGCCCTGCTCACCTGCGTGTTTCGCGCAGTGGGCACAGCAGTAGATTCCTCCGTCCGATTCAAGGCCGTGCCCCACAATTCGACAGCCACAGTGGCTGCACTGGGGCGCGAGCGCATGAATAGCACATTCAAAGCTGTCAAAAGTGTGGCTTTCACCAGCAATGACGACTTCAAAGGCTTTGTCATAGACATTCCCACAGGTTTCACAGGCAGCAGACATTGGTCCTCCTTTTTTAAAAGGGTTCTGGCAACAGGGGCAGTCCGGCCGTTTCCATTGAACGGGGGGTGTTCATGTCACGGAGTGGCAAAGCGCGAAGGTGGCCTCCCGCCCGAACCCTTTGGTCAGGCCGCCTGCCTCAAGCTTCCTTAGTCCCGTGGACAGGTCGGCTGCCGCTGTTGCCAAACCCCACCTTCTGGAAAATGTCCGCCCCCACCTTCAACAAGAATCTCGCGGGACTCCTCGTGCCCGTCTTCGCCTTGCGTCACGCCAATGACTTCGGCATCGGTGACACGCTCGCCATGAAAGAAGCCGTGACCTTCTGCAAGGAGAACCGCTTCGCCGTGCTGCAGACCCTGCCCATTCATGAGACGATCGGCGACCACAGTCCGTACAATCCCATCTCATCGCGGGCCCTCTCGCCAGCCTTGCTGGACCTGTCTCCTGCGAGTGTACCGGGATTGACGGAAGGCGTGCTCACCCACTTCGCCCCCGGAGCCTGGCTCTCCCAGCTCCGCGAGGGCACGGTGAAACACCACACTGTGCAGCTCCTGAAGCTGCACATCCTCCTCGCAGCGTTTCATCGCTTCAAATCGGCTCAGGCAGAGACTCCCGATCTCTGGCATGAGTTCGAGGAATTTCAAAAGGATGCAGCCGACTGGCTGCCTGCCTATACTCTGTACCGCCTCCTCATCCGCGAGTATGAGGGCAATCCGAACTGGACCCAATGGCGGCCTGAGCACCACGGGGTGGAGGCCGCGGAGGGCTGGTTCGAGTCTCATCCTGAGCGCCGCTATCTCACCGAGCTGCGCCAGGGCTTTGCCTACGTGCAGTGGGTGGCCTGGCGTCAGTGGCAGGAGGTGCGTCGCCATGCGGATGAGTGCGGCGTGATGCTCATGGGGGAGATGTCCTTTGGCGTCTCGAAATCCAGCGTGGATGTCTGGGCCAGTCCTGAACTGTTTGACGCAGACTGGAACATGGGCACCCGGCCCATCGTGTATTTTGACACCAACAAAGACTCCGAACGCTGGGGGCAGAACTGGGGCCTTCCGCCCTACCGGTGGGAGAACCACCGCTCCAGTGGCTTTGCCTGGCTGCGCGGCCGCATTGCCTCAGAGAGGCAGTTCTTCCACATCTGCCGGCTCGATCACCTGAGAGGTTATTTCCGCGCCTACATGTTCCCCTGGGGAGGCGGGGCCCGGCACACGGAGTTCGCCACGTTGACTGATGAGGAGGTGCTGCGCCGTACCGGAGGGCGCATGCCCCGGTTCGTCCCCGGCCCGGATGAAGATCCCGTGAGCGCCAGCATGAACGAGCTGCAAGGTCACGAGATCATCTCCGTGATGAAGGAGGCAGCGGGGGACATGTATCTCATCGCCGAGATCATGGGCAACATGCCGGACTACATGCGGCGCACGCTGGATGACCTGGGCGTGGCCAATCTCGTCTTCCCCCAACTGGAGCGCACCGACGAACGCACCCTCCTGCCTCCCACCACCTACCGGCGCCCCAGCCTGGGGGCCTACGCCAATCACGATCACGCCCCGCTCGCCTCGCTGTACTTGCACCTGCTGGCCGGCGCCAAGGCAGACCTCCAAGGCGATGCCGCCAAGGACCTTGCCAACCTCCTGGGCTTCGCCGGATGGTCCGCCCCTGCGCCGGACATGCTGAATGATGAGCTCCTCCTCGCACTGCAGGAAGCCCTCTTCAAAACCCCCTGCGACCTCACCGTGCTCATGAGCAGCGACTTGCTCGGCACGCCTCAACGATTCAACCTGCCCGGCAGCTACGGCACCGAGACCTGGAACGAACGGCTGGACCACCCACTCTCCACTTGCGTCAATCACCCCGTCTTTGGCCCCCGCATCGCCAGAGTCCGCGAGTTGATTCAACGAACCCACCGCGTGCCGGATCCAGGTTGAAACCCGAGCCCTGTTAACTCTTAACCCCTAACCCATAACTCCCCCCACTACCTCACTTCCACCTTCACTCCGGCTTTGACCAGACCGGCAAGGCGAAGCACATCCCAGTTGGCGAGACGGATGCATCCATGGCTTTCTGACCTCCCAATCGAGTCGGGGGCCTTGGTGCCGTGGATGCCCAGCCCTTTGCGATCCAGCTCAATCCAGATCACGCCGACGTCGTTATTGGGCCCGGGTGGGATCATGAGAAACTTGCCGCTGCGCTCCCCCTCCTTGAGCATCTTCTCATCGCGGCGAAACTTGGGAAAGCGCTCCATGCCCTTGATCGTCCACGTTCCGGTGGGCGTCCCAGTCTCCGTGGATCCAATCGTCACGGGAAACGCCGCGGCAATCTTATCTCCTTGCACCACCTCCAGCATGTTGTTGCTGCTGAGAATTCGCACCAGCGTTTTCTCCTCCCCCTGCGGCATGGCGTGGCCGGGCGCGACCGTTTTCACCGTATTGACGTCGAAGGGCTCCACCTTGGGTACCAGCACCTCATCACCTACTTTGAGAGCATCAGCCTTGCCTCCGTTTAGCTGGCGGAAGAATTTCTCGTCGCAGTGGAACTTCTCGGCCACCGCCTCGGCCAGGTGGGCATACGGCAGCCACTCCCGCCCCGCCTGATCCTCCGGCTTCTCCGGGACCTCGCCTACCAAGGAGGCATCCTCCTTGGTCACGACATACTCCGTGAGAGCCTGGGATCCCTCTGGACCCGCCGCCGGGGCGGACGCATCCACCTTGAGCTCCTGCTCAGGCACGGGGCCATGGGCTTTCTCATAGAGCTCCCTGGCAGTCCGCGTGAACTGGCCATCTTTGCCGTCGATTTTTCCAGGACCATAGCCCGCTCGATCCAGAAAGACCTGCAATCGAAGCATGGACTCCACCTCCGGCGTGAACTTGATCTCCGGCTCCTCGGCGAGGGAGCCAGTCCATACACCGAAGGCGAGGAACGCAGTCCCCGTGAGTAAGATACAGGGCAGTCGTTTCATGTCCCCGAATCGCGGCACCGAGTGGCACCGGTTGGAGAAGCATCGTCCCCTACCTACACCCGCGAAAATGTTCACCCCGCGTTTTCTGCCAACCGCACGCGAGGATTGCTCCGATAGCCCTGTACAAGGCCCCCATCGGCCGATCTCTCCCTATGTCCTTTACTCGAGCTCCCCTCCGTCCTGGTCGCCCCTTCCCACTCGGTGCCACCGCCGCGCTGGACGGCACCAACTTTGCCGTGTACTCCGCCCATGCCACCCGCGTGGAACTCTGCCTCTTCGACGGGCCCAAGCTTCAGCGGGAGACGCGCATTACCCTGCCAGAATGCACCGATCATGTCTGGCACGGTTTCGTGCCCGGGATCAAAGCCGGCCAAGTTTACGGGTACAGAGTCCACGGCCCCTATGAACCGGAGCACGGTCATCGGTTCAATCCCCAAAAGGTGCTGCTGGATCCCTACGCCAAAGCCATCGGCCGCCCGCTGGTGCGCTGGGGTCCCTCTCTCTTTGGCTACCGCCCCGGGGCGGCTCGGGAGGACTTGAGCATCGACCGGAAAAACTCCGCCCACCTGGCCCCTCTGGGCATGGTGATGGACACCCGGTTTGACTGGGGCGGCGACGAACCACCGCGTGTGCCCTGGCGGGAAACGGTGATCTATGAGGCGCATGTGAAAGGTTTTACCAAGAACCTGAGTGCCCTTCCAGAACACCTCCGTGGCACCTACGCCGGGCTCGCTTCTGATCAGGCCATCCGGTTTCTGAAAGACCTGGGGATCACCACGGTGGAACTGCTGCCGGTGCATCACCACTTGGACGACGCCTTCCTACTGGAGAACGGGCGCACGAACTACTGGGGTTACAACACGCTCTCGTTTTTTGCCTTTGAGCCGGAATACGCTGCATCCCGTGATCCTCATGAAGCCATGCGCGAATTCAAAGGCATGGTGAAACGCCTGCACCAGGCGGGGCTGGAGGTGATTCTGGACGTGGTGTACAACCATACTGCAGAAGGCAGCCAGCGCGGCCCCACCCTCTCCCTGCGCGGGCTGGACAACGCCTCGTACTACCGGCTCTCACCCACCTCCGCCCGCTACTGCGAGGACTTCACCGGCTGCGGCAACACCGTCAATACCATGAACCCAGCCGGGCTCCGGCTCGTGATGGACAGCCTGCGCTACTGGGTGACGGAGATGCATGTGGACGGCTTCCGCTTTGACCTCGCCAGTGCCCTGGCCCGGGAGGCGCACGGCTGGGACAAGTACGGCTCTTTCTTCGATGCCGTCGGGCAGGATCCCGTGCTCAGCCAGGTCAAGCTCATCGCCGAACCCTGGGACATCGGCATGGGCGGCTACCAGGTGGGCAACTACCCCACAGGCTGGTCCGAATGGAACGGCCGCTACCGCGACCAGATCCGCCGTTTCTGGAAGGGGGTGGATGTCGCCAATGACGCCGCCTTCCGCTTCAGCGGCAGCGCAGACCTGTACAACCACAGCGGCAGGAATCCCCAGGCCAGCATCAATTTCATCACCGCCCACGATGGCTTCTGCCTGCGGGATCTGGTGAGCTACAATGACAAGCACAATGATCGCAATGGCGAGGAGAACCGGGACGGTGCCAACGACAACGAGAGCTGGAACTGCGGCCATGAGGGGGACCCAGCGCCCCCGGAAGTGGACGCACTCAGGAAACAACAAGCAAAGAACTTCATCGCCACCCTCTTCCTCTCGCAGGGAGCTCCCATGCTGGTGGCCGGGGATGAACGCTGGCACACCCAGCAGGGCAACAACAACACCTACTGCCAGGACAATGAGCTGACCTGGCTGTCCTGGGACTGGCAGTCCGATGCCGTGGAGATGCGGGACTTCACCCGCAGTGTCATCGCCTTGCGCCGTGAAGAAGCGGTCCTCTCCCGCAAGTATTTCCTCACCGGCAAGTCCCACGGCCCTGACCTGCCGAAGGACGTCATCTGGTGGAACCCGGAAGGCAGGGAGATGGAAGGCCGGGACTGGGAGGCGGGATTCACGAGGTGCTTCGGCATGCTCCTGCCCGGATCCGCTCTGCAACTGAAAAGCGAAGACGGCACCCCGCAAAAGAGCAACACCGTGCTCGTGCTGATCAACGGGCACTATGAAGATCTCGCGATGGTGTTGCCCGCCACCGACGGCCCCGGTGACTGGACCTTCCGCCTCACTACCTGTGACCGGGTACCCAAGGAGAACCTCATGAGCGGAGCAGAAATTAATTTGCCCGCACGGAGCCTGACGGTGTTCACTTCAGCGCCTGAATAATAAGCGCGAGGGGTCTGCGGCATCGCTACGTGAATTCGTAAGCCGAGGCAGGTGAGGCCCTGGCAGGCTGCACTATGCTTTGCGCTACGGATCATGATGCCCAGACCTGCTCGCCCGCTTCTTCTCCTGCTGCTGCTCACCAGTGCCCGGCTTACCGCTGACGATCTGGAGCCGACGAATCGTTTCTATGCCGAAGAAGCTGCACGTCTGGCGGCGCTGCCCTATGCCCCTGGATTCCAGCCTCCCACCGCCTTTGCCAGGAACCTGAACTACGATGCTCTCAGAAACATCCGGATCCAGCGTCAGCATTGTCTCTTCAATGAGTCGGCGGGCAACCTCCGCGTTGAGCCCCGACTCGCTGGCAGCTTCAACAGCAAGGGCATCCAGCTCAACCTCCTTCAAGACGGATTGTCCCATCCCGTCCCTTTCAAGGCCAGTTTCTTCAAGTTTCCTCAAGACATCACCACTCCGGGAGAAAACGACCTGCCAGGCTACGGAGGGTTTCGTGTTCTTGGTCCCACTAACACCGGCGGACCGGTCTATGAACAATTCACCTTTGGAGGAGCCAGCTACTTCCGGGGCCACCCGGACACGCTCAACTACGGATTGAGCGCCCGCGGCCTCATCTTGAGAAAGTCCGGCAAAGAGGAGTTCCCTTTGTTTGAGCGCTTCGCGTTCGAAGAACCCGCCCCCCAGAGCTCGCAACTCGTGTGGCATGCATTGCTCAACAGCCCCTCCACCACCGGTGCCTTCCGGTTTCATTCCACTCCCGGCAGCCCCGCCATCATGGAAGTGCATGCGGACATCTTTCTCCGCGCCGGCCTCCGTTGGGATGATGTGGGCATCGGCCTCGCGGGTTTCTCCTCCATGTTCTGGTTCAGCCCGGCCAGCGCGCGCCGTACCGCAGATTTTCGCGAGCGCGTGCACGACTCTGACGGTCTGGCCGTGGCCACCACTTCCGGGGAGCACTTCTGGCGGGTCCTGACCAACCCCGCCAAGCTGCGCCACTCCAGTTTTCCTATCCAGGGTTTGAGCGGCTTTGGGCTGATCCAGCGTGAGCGATCCTTCGCCGCGTATGAGGATGAAGTCGCCCGCTATGAGCGACGCACTTCCGCGTGGGTCATTCCTCTCAAGGGGATGACTTCGGGCCGGATTAAGCTGCTCGAGATTCCCACTGCCAACGAGTACAACGACAACATCGTGGCCTTCTTCGAGCCCGAGACCCCGCCTGCTCCCGGCGAGCCCTTGCGCATCGCCTACCGGCTCATGTGGTGCGATGACGTTCCGGCCGACACCGGCAGCCCGCCCGCCCGCATCGTCCAGACCCGCGTGGGACAGCTTCCCGACAAATCAGGCATCACGTTGCTCACCGTCGATTTTGCTTCGGCATCAATCGATCCTCTTCCCATCCCTGAAATCCAAATGCCCAGCGGGCTGAAAAAACAGTTCGCCTATCTCAAGCCCCTTCCGGACGGCAAAACCACGCGTCTCCACCTCGGCGTCCTTCCTGAAGACAGCGGTACCGACGCCAACCAGAACGGCAACACCGGCGAGATCCGCGTCAGACTGGTTCGCGAGGGAAAACCGGTCAGTGAGACATGGATCTATCCATGGAGCGGAGTCCCCCGCCCCGCACCATAGACTGCCCGGACAACTGGTCAGAAAGAACAGTGTCACCTCACCTGGTTCAGGCTAGAATGATGCGGAGTTGCTCCATCGCTCCATGTCAGAAACTTGCTTCACCCTTCCTCGTCTGAGAGGAGTCATCCGGACCGTTCGCACGTGGTGTGGAACGATTGTCGCCACGCTGGGGTGTATGGCCGCCACAGACATCGCAAGAGCCGCGCCTTTGTCGTTCAAAGAGGCTGTGGCAACCTACGAGCCTGCTGATGAAACGGGGCGCATTGGCGAGACCATTGATGGCATCCTCAGTGCAGACAACGGCTGGGATCTCCGCGGCGGCCAGCATCGTCCGCAGGGCGCGCTCTTCATTCTGGACAAGCCCGTCACCGCCTCCATCTACCAAGTGCAGCTGTCCTCCCTCGCCGCCATCTCCGGGGCCCATCCGGCCTGCTTCTCGGCAAGCGTGACCACGGACTCCGCGCCCACCATGAACTCCCGATGGACGCCGCTCATCCCCAAGACAGCCTTTCTCAATGACTTCAGCCAGGTCAGGCAGGGGGGCATCGAGTTTCAGGGCGGGCGCATCATCATCCGCCCGCATCCCAGCCCCACCGTGCTGACCTTCCGCGCCACGGCCCCGGTCGGCAACGTCACGGCATTCAATCTGCGTTTGTTTCCTTATACCAGTGATGGCGCACCGGGCCGTCCGGCCAGTCTGGGATGCGATGCGCAAGGCAGCCTGGTCCTGACTGAGTTCCACGTCGAGGCAGATCCACTGCGCTCCACGAACATCGCCATTGGCCGGGTCGCGACCTGCTCCGGTCCCATCGTCGGCTACCTGCCTGCCTGGTATCTCACGGATGGTTTCGACAGTACCTTCACTCATCCGGAAAACCCGGAGGGACGGCCCTTCCACTTCGATTTCGATCTGGGCAGGCACATGGATCTGGATCATATCGTCATTCGTAGTCGCGGCGACGGGCGACGGCCTGACCGGTTGAGCCGCTACCGGATGCAAGTTCTTCAGGAGGGCTCCAAGAACCCGGCATGGGAGGCCTCTCTACGCTCGGATGGCTCAAATCCAGGCGTGGGCGGCAGCGACGTCGTCCGGAATCACGACGGCAAAGGAACCTTCGGCGGCAGACACCTCCGCATTCTCAACCAGACCGGACAGGCGGACTCACCCCAGATCGCAGAGGTGGAGATCTACCCCGCGTTGCGTCCTGTGCTCTCCGACTGGTTCGAGGATGCAACACCCGTCTCCGGCGGCACAGAACTGGAGGTCTCGGCGCGGAGCCGCCGCATCGCCTTTACCGTGCAGACCTCCGCCGTCCCCACAGTGAGAGACCTCATCACCTACCGATGGAAAGTGGTGGGCCAGGGCGACTCCTGGCAGATGGTCGATTCCTCGGGCAAGGCGGTCATCAGCCCCATTCCAGTTGAAGGGCACTACCGCCTCGTCGTCCAGGCACGCCACACCGACGGCCGATGGGATGAGTCGGAGGCAAACGTCTCCCTCTCCATCATACCGCCCTGGTGGCGTCGGCCTGGCCGTGTGCTCGCACTCCTGACTGCCTTCATCGGCCTCGTGGGAGCCACCTGTTGGGCGGTTTCAGTCCGGCGCATCAAGACGGAATTGGGTCTCGCCCGGCAGCGGGCCGCGCTTAATCAGGAGCGGCTGCGCATTTCCCGGGACATGCACGATGATGTGGGAGCCCGACTCACGGGACTGGCCCTGCTCGCAGACCGGTGCCAGAAGACGGGCTCCCCCGAGGCACTGCAGCGGCTGGCCACGGAAGCTCGCGCATCCGTCGCGGCGCTGGATGAGATCGTCTGGTCCGTGAATCCGCGCCACGACACCATCGGCAGCCTCGTGGAGCATCTTGAAGACCACGCCCTGAGCTATCTTCAGACCGCCGGGATCAATTGCCTCCTGGAGGTGGACGTACCCTGGCCGGAACACTCCCTCGGGCTCCAGGAACGGCATCTTCTGCTCATGGCGTCCAAGGAAGCCTTGCAGAACGCAGTCAAACACGCCCACGCGGACACCGTAACGTTCACCTGTCAGCAGACCGCCCGTCTCCTGACCCTTCAGTTCGCGGACAACGGGCAGGGCCTGTCATCTGGCGTTGTTTCCGGAACCAAAGGGGACGGCGTGGAAAACATGCACCAGCGGTTGCGCGAGGCAGGTGGCTCCTGTGAAATCCAGACTGCCGCGTCCGGAGGCACCGCCGTCACCTTCCTCCTCCCCCTGCCACCACAACCACCTTCAACATGACCATCACCGTCAGCCTTGTGGAGGACAACCCGCTGCTCGCCAGCGAGCTCCAGCAGCTTGTTGCCGGGGCTCCGGACATGGTCTGCCTCGATGTCTATGCCACCGTGGCCGCCGCCCTGGAGGGGCTGCCAGCTCGCAAGCCTGAGATCCTCCTCGTGGACCTGCGCCTGCCGGACCATAGCGGGGTGGATCTCATTGCCGCCGTCAGCGAACGCCTCCCGGATGTCCAGTGCGTGGTCCTCACCATGTATGAAGAGAGCGACCTCATCTTCAGCGCCCTCCAGGCAGGGGCTTGTGGTTATCTCCTGAAACGCACGCCCCCGGAGGAGCTGCTCCAGGCCATTCGTCAGGTCCAGGCGGGAGGTTCCGTCATCACCCCAAAGATTGCCCGCCGTATTCTGGAGATCTTCCCCAGGCTGACCCGCGCTCAACCAGAACCCGCGACACCTCCCATGGAGCAGCTCAGTGACCGGGAACTGTCGGTGTTAAAACTGCTCGTTAGCGGCCGTGCCCGCAAACAGATCGTGGACGATCTCGCCCTCAACGTTCATACCCTCGACTACACCATCCGCTCCATCTACCGCAAGCTTCGGGTCAACTGCCTGGCTGCCGCGATCTCTGTGGCAGTGAAGGGCAAGATCGTGAAGCCGTGAGCCTCTACGAACTGACCTTGTTGCGCACAGCTGGCCTCCGACGGCGCAGTCCTACGGAAACAACTCCCAGGGAGGCAAGCAGTGCCTGCGAAGGCTCAGGCACGGCACGGATCTGAAAACCGTTGAGCTGAGTGGAGTCTGTCGCCCCCGCGTTGTGACTGCCCAGGAGGTTGAAGATCTGGGTCGCCGCGTCAGCAGTGAAGGTTCCAATGACGTACTGTCCCAGTCCGCCTGCCACATTCTGCACATTGAGGTCCAGCACCGCCGTCGTTCCTGCAGTGATATCCAGCGTCCGGCCCGAGGTGCCTCCGCCCCGCGAGTCGTTGACCCAGAATTGCACCAGATAGCTTTGTCCGATGGTCAGCCCGCTCAGGTTGAGCGTCTCCAGCGTAGCCCCATCCGTGTACCTGCCGGAACTGACCAGGGCCTGATAACCCGCGCTCAGCGCACTGTATGGTGCCGCCGCATTGCCGAACACCGACCCTGGGTTCAGATTCAGCGTGTCAGTGAGTCCTGGGATCGTGGCCGTGTTGTTGTAAGCCGCGAAGGTCACCCCATTGACCGTTGTTGCCGTGGCGGCCCCAATATTTGCCGCGAGAATGACACTGCCAGTGGTGCTGACATCCGCATCCCCGGAAATGGACTGCGGGCTCGACCACAGCACGGTAGCTCCCGGCAGCGCGGAAGTGCCGGCCGCTGCCAGGAGCAGCACGGCGAGCCATGTGAAGATCTTCTTGTTCATCATCTTGAGGGCGTGGAGGCTCCTCATGCGAGGTCCTCCAAACGCTCAAAATGTCAGGGCTGCCCGCCCTGCTTCAACATCTTCACTTTACGAGAGCTCGTAAGCCCAGCTCACGGCTTCACCTGCCGGATGGTGTTCGCCAGCATCTGCCGCGCCACCCGAAGATTCGCCGGCTGGGGAGAGCGTCTCATGGCTTCCAGGAACATCTCGGCCTTCTCAATCGTCTGCTTCAGCTTGGGTGAGTGGAACCGGGCAATGAGGTTATCCATCAGATCGGCCACTTTCACCGCCACAGCCACGTCTGAACCATGCAGCACCTGGACGACGTAGTCCGCCTCAGACATGTCTTCCGGGCGGGTGAGCGCCTGGACCGCCAGGGAAACACTGGTGCCAAAGACCGCCTCAATCAATCCGGGATCGGTGGGGGTCTTTTCCAAGACATCATGCAAGAGGGCCACCACAGAGTACTCGGGAGCATCCAGCAACAGGACGTTGTGCACGATGTTGGCCACGCGATAGGCGTGATCCGCCTCGGGCTCCTCAGGGTCGCTGCGGCGGAAACCCTCGAGATGGCGATTGGCAAAAGAAGCCGCCTGCAGCACATCGGAGTCAGTGGAGTCGAGATAGAGGAATTGCGCCATGCCCACCACCGGATGGGCGTGGGCTCGAAGGGGCATGCTGGAAAGGAGGGTCATGACTTAAATGGGGTTTCGGGAGCGTGATCGCACCTGATGGCACGCACACTCTCGCTTGGCCGGAAATCGCGTGCCACCCCACAATTGGGTGCAGTTGTTTCATCAGAATCCGCCCAGCCCACCCTGAACGAGGCATCATCCATCCCAGCCCCAAATTCCCCCCGCCCTTTTCGCAGATTCAGTCACTCATTTTGGGCTTGAAAACGGCGCTCCGGGCCTGTTTGGCCGCCAACCGGACCACTCCGAGGCAAGCCGACTGGAGAATTCAGCCGCACCCAGTGGATTGGGATGAAGATGGTCCGCAAACTTGTCAGCTGTCAGCCAGTCATCAGCATACTCAATTCTGCAATCGAACGCGGCCAACTTCCTTTCCAAATGCTGGCAATAGGTGCCCCATTCGGCAGTGTCGTACCTGCCTTTTCGATGTTCTGGAGACACTGGCAGCGCCACGATGCGGATGTTCTTTCCCGCAGCCATAACTTCAGAGAACAAGGCGACCAGCACAGGAGCAATTTCCGCATTCCCCGCCACCGCATCCGAGCAACGCTTTTTGAAGGTGTCGGAATCGGGAACGGCTACCAACGAAAAATCTCTCACGCGTCCAAATTTGTTGTACGCCTCCGGCGGCATTCCCAGTCCGCCGGTTTTTCGCCTCAACAACTCCACCTTTCCCCAATATGCGCCCCTCTCCACATACAGAGGAACGCGAGCCAGAACGGAAAACATCTTTTGATCAAACCAGCTGTCACTCAAATAGGGCGCCGCCAGATCAGGTTCATACAGGAAGGCCACCGTGCGGTTGCCGATAATCTTTGATACCGGACACTGCGTCGGGTCCGTCAGAGCATGGTCGAAGAACCCAAAGATCACGGTCTTGCACTCTGGCTGCAGGTGCAAGATCTGTCGACCGATCAGGTAGTGCTCCACACTAGCACTTCCGCCAAATCCGGCATTGAAGGCGTGGATATTTTCTCCATTCTTCAATCTCCACGAGTCTTCAAACGCCTTGGCGTCAAAGACGGCGGCCACCACAGAGTTTCCCAGCATCGTCACCTGCGACTCGGAGTGCGAGGCGATATCCCGAAGATGAGACTTGGGCAGTGAGTTGCTCGAGACGCGCGCGACAACCACGTTAAGCAGGACGACCGCCAGCAACGCAAGCGTACACAACTTAAAAAGCACTCGACGGGAAACCATGATCAGAAATCGATGTAGATAAATCGGGATCCCTGGCCCGAAAACAAGATGATTAGCCCGATCAGAAGCAGCCACCAAACCCCTAGCAACCAAGTGACTGTGCCCGAGGGCAATGGCTGCGGAGGTGTTTCCGAAACACCCCCTATATACTCCAGCCACATTTTAGCTTTAGTGATCAATTCTTTCATCCTGCGATCATCCTCCTGAAGAAAAACAGCGCTGTCGGCACGTCCATGCAGAACCAGGCCCACCCTAAGATGACGACAATCATCGTGAGGGCCCATGCTGCGAAGTTTGCCAGCGCCGAGGCTGGCCGCCCAGAGTTAGAGGTTCGGCGAGACCACCAGCGATTCACAGCCAGCGCCGCGCCATGCCACGCCCCCCAGATCACGAAATTGAGGCCTGCGCCATGCCACACCCCGCTCACTAGCATCGTGACAAACAAATTGAAATACACTGCAAAATGAGACCTGCCGCGAGACCCACCCAGAGGAATATATACGTAATCCATGAGCCACTTGCTCAGTGACATGTGCCAGTGACGCCAGAAATCGGAGATGCTCGTCCGTGCGTATGGCCAGTCGAAGTTCTCCTTTACCCGCAGGCCAAACAATCTTGCCGAGCCAATGGCAATGTCAGAATACGCCGAGAAATCAAAATAGATCTTGATGCCGTAAGCCACGAGCCAGATCGGCAGCACCCACCGCTCTGCCTGGGCGATATCCGTGGCATTCAAGTTCTGCGTGAAGCTCGACATGAAGTCCGCCACCACAAACTTCTTGGCCAACCCCGTGAGAATGCGCGTGATGCCTCGCTCGAAGTCCAGGGGCCAGTTGTCCGAAGGATCCCGCAGGGCAGGTACAAAGTCCTGATAGCGCTTGATAGGCCCAGCAACCATCGTGGGAAAAAACAGGATGAACGCCAGATACTCATCCAACCTCCCTTTCTCCGCCGTGCCCTGTTGGCGGTCACGGGCATAGTGGATGAATTCAAAAGTGAAGAAGGAGACTCCCAGCGGAAGAAAAGCTCCCGCCCAAA
This sequence comes from Verrucomicrobium sp. BvORR106, assembly GCF_000739655.1. Taxonomy (GTDB): domain Bacteria; phylum Verrucomicrobiota; class Verrucomicrobiia; order Verrucomicrobiales; family Verrucomicrobiaceae; genus Verrucomicrobium. Next base: position 23,711 of record NZ_BATR01000183.1, read on the forward strand.
TCAGAGATGAGCTGCTTCCTCCTACAGTCGATACCACAAAGTTCCAATACTTGAAGACGAACAACACCAGAAGGGCCTGCAGAATTCCAGCAAGGCACCAGGCAGAACCTGGCCTGTAAAGGCGACTGAAAACAGCCTCCCAAAAAAACACCGTGAGACACAAAGCCCCCACCCAGCCCCCGAGCTCCGTCACGGAAAAGTAGATGAAGAACAGGGCTCCTGAGGCGATCAGAACACGGGCTCGATACTCTGCCGCGGCCACGCGAAACAGCACCGCAGCCGGCAGCAAAAAGAGGAAAAAGTAGGCGAACGTATTAAAAATCATCCCTCGGCTCCTCTTCTTCCCGAGATAGCCCCTGCCGTCAACGCAAGACCGCAATCAGACGAATGGCTCCAAGGGATATCCCTGGAGCCATTCGAGGCGTTCCTAAACTGACTGCAATCTAGATCTGCAAATGCCTCAGGCACCGCCAGCGGAGTGGGTGATCCCAGTAGTTGGAGAGTCCGCCACGTGGGCCTCCTCCTCTTCCTTCTTCGGCGGGCCCGAGATCTTCTCTGCCAGGGTCTGGACCTCCTTGTAGAGCCACGGGATGAAGAAGACCCCGATCAAGGTGGCCGCGCTCATGCCGAAGCACACGGCCGTGCCCAGGCTCTGCCGGCTGGCCGCGCCAGCTCCAGAAGAGAGCACCAGAGGCACCACTCCGAGGATGAAGGCCAGAGAGGTCATGATGATCGGCCTCAGCCGGAGCCTCGCCCCTTCGAGTGCGGCCTCCTCAATGCCCATGCCCGCCTCACGTCGCACCTTGGCGAATTCCACAATCAGGATGGCGTTCTTGGCCGCCAGACCGATCAGCATCACCAGACCAATCTGCACATACACGTCATTGGTCAGCCCCCGCATCCACGCCCCAAAGAAGGCACCGAAGACGCCGATGGGCAGGCCAAAGAGTACCGCGAACGGCACCGCCCAGCTCTCATACTGGGCGGCCAGCACCAGGAAGACGAACAACAGCGCCAGGCCCAGGATGACCGTCTGTTGACCAGCTGCCTGCTTCTCCTGGAGGGCCGTCCCCGTCCATTCATAGCCGTAGCCGTCCGGCAGGTTTTCCTTGGCCAGCTCTTCCATCGCCGCAATAACCTGACCCGAGCTCACCCCGGGAGCTCCGGTGGCCGTTATTTCCGAGGTCCGGTAGAGGTTGAAGTGAGGCAGCAGATCCGCGCCGGTGCTGGACTCGACCTTGGCAAACGTGCTGAAGGGCACCATGCTCCCGTCTGCGCTGCGCACATAGATGTTGTAGATGTCCTCCGGCACCATGCGATAGGCGGGCTCTGCCTGCACCTTCACCTGGAAGCTGCGGCCAAAGAGCGTGAGATCATTCACATACAGTCCACCCAGATAGCTCTGCAGGGCGCCGAAGACACTGTCCAGCGGAACGCCCAGCGTCTTGATCTTGTCACGGTCCAGCTCCACAAACGTCTGGGGCACCTGCGTGCTGTAGAAGGTGAACACCCGCGCCAGATCCGGACGCTGCGCGGCGGCAGCAAGCATCTTGTTGGAGACCTCCTGCAGCTCTTCCGGAGAGCGGCCACTGCGATCTTGCAGTTCGAACTGCACGCCCCCGGCATTGCCCAGGCCCTGGATGGGCGGAGGTGAGGTCGGGATGATCAGCGCCTCTGGAATCTGGCTGACTCTGGCATAGATCGATGGCACGATCTGCGCCACCTGCTCAGAGGGATCGGGCCGCTCTTTCCAGTCCTTCAGCGACACGATGCAGACCCCGGCATTGGAACTGCGGGCTCCGCTCAGGAGGTTCAGACTCCCGATCGTGATCACATCGCTCACGCCCGGCGTCTTCGCCAGGATGTCCTCCACCTTGCGGAGCACCTTGTCTGTCCGCTCCTGGGAAGCCCCATCCGGCAGCGTGGTGATGACAAACAGATAGCCCATGTCCTCATCAGGCAGGAAGGAAGTGGGCAGTTGTTTCAGCAATCCCACCGTGCCTGTGTAGAGCCCGGCCAGCAGCACAAGGGTGATGATGGCATAACGGATGAGCCAGCGGCAGATGCTCACATAGTGCCCGGTGATGCGGTCAAACCAACGATTGAACGCCGCCAGTCCACGCCCCAGGGGCCCTTTGGGCGGCTCCCGATGGCGCAGCAGCATTACGCAAAGCGCCGGAGTCAGGGTCAAGGCCACGAGCGCGGACAGCATCACCGAGACCGACAGGGTGATCGCGAACTGCTGGTAGAGCTTGCCTGTGATGCCGCCCATGAAGGACACCGGGATGAACACCGAACATAACACCAGGGCAATGGCCACCACTGGCCCCGACACCTCGTGCATGGCCTTTCGGGTTGCAGCCAGCGGGCTCAGTCCTTTTTCAATATGGTGCTCCACCGCCTCCACCACCACGATGGCATCATCCACCACCAGACCGATGGCGAGCACCATGGCAAACAACGTCAGGGTGTTGATGGTGAAGCCGAGCGGAGCAAAGATGGCAAAGGTACCGATCAATGAGACTGGCACTGCCAGCATGGGGATCAGGGTGGCGCGCCAGTTGCCGAGGAAGATAAACACCACCACGACCACCAGCACAAAGGCCTCGGCCAGGGTGTGCAGCACTTCTTCAATCGAGGCCGTCACGAATCGCGTGGTGTCGAAGCTTACCTTCACCTCCATGCCGTTCGGGAAGGCAGTGGCCAGCTCGTCCATCCGCTTCTTGCAGGCCTCCGCTGTATCCAGCGCGTTCGCCGTGGGGAGCTGGAAGATCCCGATGAGTGCGGCAGGTGAACCATTGATGCGGCCGAAGCTTGCGTAGTCCTTGCCGCCCAGTTCGGTCCGCGCCACATCCCGCAACCGCACCACGGTGCCGTCCGCCAGGGTGGTCAGCACGATTTCCCCGAACTCATCCGGCTGCACGAGCCGCCCCTTCACATTCACGGAGAACTGGAACTCCGTCCCTTTCTCCGCGGGAGGTGCCCCGATCTGCCCTGCCGCCGCCTGCACGTTTTGCTCGGCCAGCGCATTGGAGACGTCATTGGCCGTGAGCCCCAGCTTGGCCAGCTTGTCCGGCTGGAGCCAGACGCGCATGGAGTAGTCCTTCTGCGTGAAGATCTGCACCGCACCCACGCCCTGCACACGGGCCAGCTCAGACTGCAGGTTCAGGAAAGCATAATTGTTAAGGAAGAGGTCATCATACGTGCCATCCGGTGAGCTGAGGGCAAAGACCAGCAGCATGTCCGGAGACTGCTTGGTGACGGTGATGCCGTTTTTCGTGACATCTGTGGGCAGCTTGGGCTGGGCTCGCGCCACCCGGTTCTGCACGTCCACGGCGGCATCGTCAATGTTCTTGCCCACCTTGAACGTCACCTTGATGGAACTCTGGCCATCGCTGGTGCTGCCGCTGGACATGTAGAGCATGTCCTCCGCACCGTTGATTTCCTGTTCCAGCGGGGTGGTCACCGTCTCCTCCACCACCTTCGAACTCGCCCCCGGATAGGTGGCGGTCACCTGAATGGTGGGGGGCGTCATGTTAGGGTAGCGGGCGATGGGCAGCGAGCGCAACCCCAGCCAGCCTACCAGCAGGATCAAAATCGAGATGACCATCGCGAACACGCGACGGTTGATGAAGAACTGGGCCATGGTGGTCTCCGGTGAGGGTGGATGTTACTTGCCGTCGTTTGCTGCCGGCTTGTTGTCTCCTGAAGGAGCCGCTGGTGCTGTGGGGGAAGATGTGGCCGCTGGCGCTGGCGCAGACGCAGGGGCCGCCTCCGGGGCTTTCTCCGGAGCGGGCGCTGCGGGTGGAACCGGTTTACCGCCCTCGTCCGTGCTGGCCTGCTGGGGATTCACCACCATGCCGGCCCGTGCTTTCTGCAGACCTTCCACCACGACCCTCTCCCCTGCCTTCAATCCGTTCGTGACGATGAAATAATCTTCAAACCGATCTTTGGCTTCAATCGAGCGCTGCTCCACCTTGTTGCCCTCGCCCACCACCATCACGGACTGCACGCTCTGCGTGCTCACCACCGCCCGCTGGGGCACCAGCACCACATCCGGCCGCTCCTCGGTCATGGCCCGCACCCGGCCGAACTGGCCCGGCTTGAGCAGTCCCTCGGCATTGGGGAAGGACACCACGATCTTCAACGTCCCCGCCTTGGCGTCCAGCGCTCGATCCGCGAACTCGAACTTGCCCACATGCTCATACGTCGTGCCATCACTGAGCAGCAGGCGGAACTGCATGGCCGCGCTGTGCTTGTCCCGCGCTTCATCATCCCCCATGAACCGTCGCTGAAAGCGGATGTAGTTCCCCTCCGGGACATTGAAATGCACACGCATGGGATCCACGATGGACACCACCGCCAGCAGCATGGTGTCTGAGCTGCTGCCCACGTAGTTTCCCACATCCACAAGACGGGCGCCGATGATCCCGTCAAAGGGCGCTCTCATCACCGTGTACCCCAGGCTGAGTTCCGCTGAGGTCAGGGCCGCCTTCAGCGCCAGCACCTCGGAGTCCGCCACCCGCGCATTGGCATTGGCGGTGTCGAGATCCTGCTGAGAGATGGCGTTCTGTTTCACCAGGGGCTCCAGTCGTTTGGCGTCGGCCCGGGCTCGCTCCGCGGTCGCCTCCGCCTTGGCCACGTTGGCTTTTGCCTGGGCCACTGCCGCCTCATACGGCTTGGGATCGATCTCAAAGAGCAGGTCGCCCTTCTTCACCAGCCCCCCTTCACGAAACGGGGCCTGCGTCAGGAAGCCCTGCACCCTCGCCCGGATTTCGACCGTGGCCGCCGCCTGAGTCTGCGCCACGTTTTCCACAAAGATGGGCACCGTGCGCTGAAGGGTTTGGGCCACGATCACAGCCGGTGGCGGCGGGGCCATGGGCTGCTGCTTTTTCTTCCCGCACGCGGGCAGGAACACGGCAGCAGTCAGGGCCACCGCCAGATGAGGTACGACGTTGAGTTTCATGGAGGAGTGGATCGGGAGATGGAACGGAGCGCGCATTCAGAGACAAACCTGGCCTGGGCCTTCCAAGACTTGGGTGAGAGCAGCCCTGACGCCCACTGGCGAAACAAGGCCACGACCATCCCCTGGATGACCATGGTAAACAGCCGGGGATCCCCCGGACGGAACTCGCCAGCCTTCTGCCCTGCCGCAATGCGGGCTGCCAGCCAGGATTCGAACCGATGCCTGAGGTCCTCCAGCCGCTTCTGCGAAGCTGGCTCCTTCATCACCTCTACCCCTTCCGAGAAATAGATCTGGATGAGGGTGATGTCGCGGCTCGCATACTCGATCTGTGACTCCACCACCACCCGCAGCGCATCATGGGGGTCCGCTGCGGACTTCACCGCCTCCTGCACATGACGCGTCACGCCAGACATCTGCCGCTCCAGCAGCCCCATGAAGAGGGCTTCCTTGCCGGAAAAGTAGCGATAGATCGCCCCGGTCGCGTATTCGGCCGCACGGGCAATGTCTTCCATCGAGGTCCGATGGTAGCCCTTGGCGGCAAACTCCTGCGCCGCAGCCGACAGCAGCCCCTCGATCTTCCGTTCCCGTTCCCGGGTCCGGCGATCGGCTGCTTGCAGTTGTGAATCAGCATTCACGTTTCTGAATACGCATTCACTTTAAGAACTGGATGTGAAGTGACGAAAAAAAATGCCAGCCTCGTCTCGAGGCTGGCATCATGAAATTCTGAAGGCTGGCGCCCCGGGCTATTTCTTGGCCCAGGCCAGACCATCGGCCACTTTGCCCACATCCACGAGGGACTCCACTTTCCAGGTCTGCAGATCGATCACGGCCACCTGGGCGCTGGCGTCACAAGACACATAGGCCTTGGCCCCATCCGGGCTGATGACCACTGCCTGAGGAGCAGCGGGCACGTCCACAGAGCGACCGAGCTTCATGGTGGCCAGATCCACTTCCACCACCTGGTTGCGATTGATGATGGTCACCACCAGCGACTTGCCGTCCGGAGTGGCGGCCGTGCCATAGCCGTAGTCCGGCAGCGCAATGCTCTGCTTCACGGTGTTCGTCGCGGTATCCACCACCACCAGCAGCGGCTGCACCTGGTCTGAGGTGAAGGCCAGCTTGTCATCCGCCGAAAGGGAGATGCGCTGGGTGCGTGGGGCCACCTTGATGCTGGTGATGAGCTTCCGGCCTTCCAAATCCAACACAGAGACCGTGCCGGATTCCACGTTCGCGGTGTAGCCGCGCTTGCCGTCTTTGGAAACGGTCAACATGTGGGACTCGGGATGGCCTGTCGGCACCGAGCCGAGAATCTTGAACGTCTTGGGATCAATGACCGCCACCGAGTTCTCCAGTTCCGTGGTCACATAGAGCAGCCCCGTCTTCTCGCAGGTGATCGGGCAGTGCGGACGCACCCCTTTGCCAAAATCGATCGTCGCCACGATGGCTTTCTTCTCCAGGTCGATCACACGAATGAGCTGGCCATCCGTACCCGGCTTGCCTACACCCGAGTTCCCAAAGATGGGGACAAAGGCCAGCTTGCCATCCGCCGAAGCAGACACCTCATGCCCCGTGATGCCTTCTTCCGGCACCACCGCGACCTGCTTGTTGGTCTTGGGATCGATCAGGGACAGCGTACGGTCTCCTTTGTTGGTGACGAGCACGGTGCCATCCACCACTGGAGCAATAGTTTGAGCTCCCACGATGCCCTGGCAACCAAAAGCGATGCAAGCTGCCCCCAACCCGGCGGCGAGCCAGTGCCGGCGTTTGATAACAGGGCGGAAAGGTGAGGGAGAGAGTGCAGTTTTCTTCATGAGGTGCTTCGAAGTGAGCTGACATTAACCGGGGCGCAACACGGATCTTTCAGCGGGTGTCCTGTGGGGCCGGTTGCCGATCCGCGCGTTCCGCATTACGCTCAAGCAATGCAAACACCCGCCGACGTCAAACCTGGTTTCAACTTGCAGCCTCGGTTGCGAGTCTTCTCGGGCTCCGCCATGGTTTTGGGTTGGGGAAAGATCCTGCTGCTGCGTCAGGTTCACGAGACAGGATCCATTGCCGAAGCGGCGCGGATCCTGGGCATGTCTTACAACCACGCCTGGAGCCTCATCAAACTGATGAACCAGCACTTTAAGGAGCCAGTGGTATCGGCCAGTCGCGGTGGTCCAGGCAGAGGCGGCGCAGTCATCACTCCCGCCGGGGAGAAGGTGTTGGAGCTCTACGAAGAAATGGCGAGCGAGTGCCTGAAAGCCACCAAGACCCAATGGCGTCGGCTGCAAGGGATGCTGAACGATCCCGCTGAATAGTCAGAATCCGAATGGTTGGGCGCTCATGCCTTGGATGAATATACTTGATAGATGATATCATTGACAAAATATATCAACTCGATCCATTGGCCACACCGCTCACAACCGGCGGCTCTCCCACATGAAAACAAGGCATCAGCCTCTCAAAACGCTGTCACCGGCCCTGGCTGGTCTTCTCCTGCTCTCACACGCGGCGATTCCCGGGCTCCAGGCCGGCACGACTGCCGCCCCCGCCCCGGCACCTGCCGCGGACAAAAAGCCCGTCAGCGCCGGATTGCTCAATGATGCGCTGCGCCTGCAGAACCCGGCGTTTGATGCCTGGGACATCGGCGGCCAGTTCCGTTTCCGCTATGAGTTGAAGGATGATGCCGGGGTGGTCGCCAGCCAGGACTTCATCAGCCGTGGGGTGGACAACGACAACGATGTCTTCCTGTTTCGCGAGAAGCTGCACATCGGCTGGCAGCCGGAGTCCTGGCTCAAGCTCTACGTGGAAGGCCGCGGCTCCCAGGCGGAGTCGGATGATCGTGACCCCAGCCCTGAGCAGGATGTGTGGGACCTGCACCAGGCCTATCTTCAGCTGGGCGATCCCCAGCTCTTCCCCCTCACTCTGAAGGTTGGCCGCCAGGAGATGACCTACGGCGACCAGCGTTTCGTCGGCATTGGCGACTGGAGCAACACCGGCCGCAGCTTCGATGCCGCGGTGCTGCGCTACTCCTTCAGCAGCACAAGCTGGATCGACGCCTTCACGAGCCGCGTTGTCATTCCGCGGGATGATTATTTCAATGAATCCAACGAGTACGACCAGTTCTCCGGCCTCTACGCCTCCACCCAGAGTCTCTGGACCGGCGTGGAGACCCAGGCGTTTTTCCTCGCCCGGAATGTGAGCGGCAAGTCCCCCAACGCCATCGCCCCCGGCATTGGCGGCCCCACCGAGCGGGATGTGTACACCTACGGCGTGCGCCTCAAGTCGCTGCCGGACAAGTTCGGCCCCTGGGACTTCGCCTTTGAAGGCGCGGGCCAGTTCGGCGACATCGTCACCGCCGGCGTGGAGCGCGATCTCCAGGCCTTCGCCCTCACCGGCACGGTGGGCTACACCCTCCGCGATGTCTGGGCGAAGCCCCGTATCGCCCTCGGCTATGACTATGCCAGCGGCGACTCCAACGGCAGTGACGGCGATCACGATACCTTCGAGCCCCTCTTCGGCACCAATCACTCCTTCTATGGGGTGATGGACCTCGTGGGCCTGCGCAACCTCAACAGCCCGCGGATCTCCTTCTCCGTGAAGCCGGCCAAGGGACTGACGCTCTCCGTGGACTACCTCCTCTTCTGGCTGGCGGACACCAGCGACTCCTTCTACCCGGAGTCCGGCTCCGCCCGCAGCGGCAATGGTTACGGGAAAAACCCACAGTACAGCTCGTTCGTTGGCTCTGAACTCGATATTGTGGCCAAGTATGCCTTCAACTCCGCCACGGAGTTCCAGCTTGGCTATGGCCACTTCTTCCCAGGCGACTACATCAAGAGTTCGGTGGGCAGCGTGCCGAGGAACGGCGGTGCCACCGGGGCCGACTGGCTCTATGTGCAGGCCGTTTTCAACTTCTAAACAACAGCCCCACTACAGTATGAAAACACGCACTCTGCTTTCCGTCCTGACCGCCCTGGCAGTGGGCAGTCTGATCCCCCACTCCCTCTCTGCCCAGACGAAGGAACTCCGGGTGTCAGCGGCCGCGAGCCTCGCCGACGTCCTCAAGGAGATTCACGCTGGATTTGAAAAGGCCCACGGTGCCAAGGTGGAACTCAATCTGGGAGCCTCCAGCGCCCTGGTGAGACAAATCGAGGCCGGAGCCCCGGCAGATGTCTTCATCTCAGCAGACGCTCCCAAGATGGACCAGCTTGAGAAGGCCGGGCTCATCAACACCGCCACACGCGAGGACCAGCTCTCCAACGCCCTGGTGGTGGTGGTGCCAGCCGACAGCAAACTTGCCATCACCAGTGGCAAGGATCTGCTGAAGCCCGACATTCGCCGGCTCGCCCTGGGGGACCCCAAGGCCGTACCCGCCGGAGTATACACCAAGGAGTGGCTCACCAAGCTGGGCCTCTGGGCCCAAGTGGAGGCCAAGGTCCTGGCCACGGAAAACGTCCGCGCTGCGCTGGCAGCCGTGGAGTCAGGCAACGTGGAAGCCGGCGTGGTGTACAAGACCGATGCCGCCATCACCACGAAGGTGAAGGTCGCCCTGGAGGTGCCCGCCTCTGAGGGACCGGTCATCACCTACCCCATGGCCGCTCTGAAGGAGGCAAAAAACGCCGATCTGGCAAAGCAGCACCTGGAGTACCTGGACACCCCAGAGTCCCATGCGCTCTTCCAGAAGTACGGCTTCATCGTGCTTCCTGAACCCAAGCGTTGATGGGCTTCAACCATCAGGGGCAGTGCCCGCCACCCGGCAGGCACTGCCCCCCAACTTAACACAACTCACTAAATGATTTGCTGGGAGACAGGCTGATCTCCCCAAACGGTCAGAAGCTCAACCGGACCGCGGAGATCCAAGTCCAGCCGCTGAAGCTGCCGCCGTCATCGCCTCCGTTCATGTCGGAGTACTCCACCCCGGACATGACTTTGAGCTTGTCGCCGTAGAAGCGGTAGTTCAGGCCACCATAGACGGCCTGATGTTCATCCCCTTTTCCGGAGACCAGCTTCTGCTCGTACCGGCTGGTGAGGGAGAGGCCGTTTTCGCCATCACTGTTCGCATAGGCGTAGCGCACCACAGCCTGCAGCTTCTCCGTGATGTTGTAGTACGGCATGACCAGGAAACCAAACACGTCCGGCTGACTGCCCAGACCATCTGCTGCCAGAAAATCCGTGACAAGACCCACCCGTCCCTTTGCCAGTTGCAAGGAGAGGGATCCGGTGTTGTTGAACTTGCGGAATGCGGTGTTGCCGCTGTCGCCGTCGTTGTAGAAGTACCCCGCCGTGATGAGCCCCTTGTCCAGACCGACACTACTGCTGAAGTCATAGCCGATGCGGGCCAGGATGCCGGCCCCAGCGTCGAACTCGCTGAACTCCTTCTCAAGATCGCCCGCAAATCCGCCCACGGCGTACACCCAGTGCCCCACCGTGCCCGAGGCCACCACACCCGTGATGTATTCAGGCGAAGGCCAGACGGTGCTGGTGATGAGCGAGCGCTCGATCGTCAGGATTTCGTTGGAGGAAGTGCCACCTTCATAGGTGTACTCCACCGGCTGCTTGCCGACGCGCAGGCGAAACTCCTTGGCAGGCTTCCACTCGACATAGGCATCCGTGAGACCCGTGTAGGAGGGGTTCACATCGGGATTGAGGTCCACCTGGACGTTAAAGGAGAACTCTTTGAGGAAGTCCCCTTTCAGACCAATCCGGATACGACGGTTTTCCCAATCGTCAGCGGAGGAATCCCCGTCATCCACCACGTAGTACTGCCCATGGTAGCGACCGGTAAGCGCCAGCTTCTGGATCAGCGGGTTCTCCTTGTTTTCATAGATCGTGGCCAGCCCCCAGATCTTGTCATAGATGGATTCTTCCTTGGCGGGCGCCACCGGTTCCACCGGGGCTTTGCCCGAAGCCGCCGTGACGACTTCTCCCGCCTGGGCCATCGGCAGCAGCGCCGCCGACAACAACAATGTGTACAGTGATTTCATGGAGTCTACTGAGTTTTGATGACCGGTGAGTTCGATCCCTGGGGGCGAGGGCCGGCGCAGGCTCCGGTGCGGCCTGTCACTGGGGGAAATACTTCTGCAGAGCGCCCCTTCATCAAGCCGACGCGAGGGGCAACATCGGCACACTGCCGCCTGTCCAATCCCAGCCGTTTCAGCGGTCTTGCGCGCGGAATATCGATACAGGATTTTGCTAGCGAGGAGCATCCAGACTCGGAGCCAACACCCCCATCACGGTTGCCACCGAGTTCCATGCAATAACATGGGCCATCCCCTTCTCCTGCGGATTCGCAGTGTGGGAAGTCATGGAAGGACCCGCTCATGGTTGAGTAGGGCTGCATAGGGAGAGAATCGTGAGGCGAAGCGCGCCACCGGGCCAGGTAGGACCTGAGATGGAGCGGGGCGCGCATTAGTCTCATATGCGCATAAATGCAAGTATGAGCGCTTGAGATGAATAGGAGGTTAGGCTCTTCGCTTCGTGGGCACAAAAAAAGGCCGGGGGGACACCCCGGCCTTCTGTGAAATTCGCGACTCGGCGCAGCTGGCTCAGTTCATCTCCATCATGGCCGGAGCTGCCGGCGGCGCGGCAGGCTTCGGAGCCATTTCGGACATGGCACCCTCTCCATTCATGGCCGGGGCCATGTTGGACATGGGGGCGTCTCCATTCATCATGGAAGGTGCTGCAGGCGCCGGTTTGGCCGGCGCGCTGGCATCAGGAGCCGGGGCAGGCGCTGGAGCAGGTGTGGGCGCAGGGGCCTTGCCTTCCTCCTTGGGGGCGGGCGCGGCGTCTTTTTCCACCCCGTCACTGGCCTTGTCGCGAACCTTCTTGATGACATCGCCAATCAGGAAACCACCGGTTTCCACACCGTGACGAACGTGCAGCCCCACCGCAAAGGCCAGGACCAGGAACAAAAGGAAGGTCAGAAAGCCAGCACAGCCGGAGGATTCCTCATACTGCTGCACCGGACGGGAGGAACGACGCGGGCCGGGCGCGATCGGCACCGAGCGGCTCGTGGCGTACTTCGACGCCACCGGGGCTGTGGCTGCCAGGGGGACCGGGATGGGCACCGGGGCCGTGGGCACGCCACGGGTGATGGGTGCCACAGAAAGGTGCACCACGGCAGGAATGTCACCAAACGTCAGCTGATCGCCGTCCTCCAGACGGGCCTCTTCCACTTCCACCCCGTTCAGGCGGGTGCCGTTGGTCGTCCCCAAATCCTGCACGTAGTAGCTGTCCCCACGCTGGCGGATGGTCGCGTGGTGACTGGACACTGAAGAGCTCGGCAGCACCACGATGCTGTCGGCGTGACGCCCGATCGTGATGACTTCCGCATCAAGCTCGGTTTCAATTTCTGTGCCGTCTTCCAGGGTGAAAACTATCCGCGCCATGGTGGTGCAATAAGGTCAATGTTGGGGTGAGAGGCGTTTTCGTTTGAACAATCGGATGCAATCCAGAGCATATTCTCTATACTTTGCGGAAAGCGGCGGATACTAGCCCTGTTTTTCATGAGCGCGAATGCAATCTTTACAAAGCGCCTGCCCGCAGCAGGCAGGTCATCGGTGATGGAGTTTTTCAAGGCAGCCACCTTGGTGGTCGCCGTCTTGGCCCTGTTCGCCGGTGGCGAAATCAGGGCCGATGAGGCGGACGATTCCGAGGCCGCCATCATTAAACTCGCAGAGCAACAGGAGAAACTCGGATTCGATTTCCGAGCGGACATCTGGCAGCGTGAGCTGAAGCCCGATTTGGGCAAAGCAGTGCGCATCCAGCTCTTTAAAGGCAACGAGTACCGCGTCTGCGTGGCCGTGCCCCCCAAGAGCGGAGTCCAGATCGCCGCCCACGTCCTGGATGCTGAGGGCAACCCCGTCGAGGCCAAGGTGGAGACATCCGAAGGCAGCTGGGGCGTGACCCTGCATGTCACCCCCAAGCGCACCGGCGTCTTCATGGTGGCCATCCGCCGCTCTGGCGGCAAGGAAAAGGCCACCATCTGCGCCATGATCAGCGGGTACAAGTGAGTCTTCCCGCCAAAAACATGGTTCACATGCTTGACAATAGTTCAGGCATGATTTAAACACTTCCCCCTTCATTTTAGTTCCCTATGGCCAACATCCGCTCTTCAGAGAAAGACATCCGCAGAACGCAGACCCGCACCCTGCGCAATCAGGCGAACAAAAGCCGGATCCGTACGCTGCGTAAGAAGGTCCTCGGTGCCGTGGCCAAAGGTGACGCGACTGCAGCCCAGACCGCCTACAATGAGTTCGCCTCTGCTGCCGACAAGGCCGCCAAGACCAAGGTGCTTCACAAGAACACCGCTTCCCGCCTGAAGAGCCGCGTGGCCGCTCAGCTTGCCAAGGTTGGCGCTGCCAAGTAATCTCCGGGGGTCGCTGGCACATCTTTTGTTTGCAAGAAGGCGCGGTGCATGCCGCGCCTTTTTTTGGCTCGCATGCGATCTTTCGTGCCATGACGTCGCAGGTAACGTAATACTCAGCACAACCCATGAGTTCCCCAAGCGAATCCCATCGTGAGCGTCTGAAGCAGGCTCAAAAAATCATGGAGCAGCCGTCGGACTACAAAGTGTGTGAAGGCTGCGGCTCCATCGTGACGGTGAGAACCACGGCGTGCCCCAGTTGCCACGCCTACAAATTTGACGAGACCGAGCCTCGTGTCGTGGCCCAGGCCAAGGCCTTGGCCAAGCGCCAGGCCAACTCGGTTTTGTCCTCCGACCTCGCTTAATCTCGACAAGCCAGACCCGACCTTTCTCAAACAAGGTCGAAGATCGATTTTGCCTCTTCAGCCCAACAGGAGCTTGAAGGGGCCTTTTTAGCCCTCTCTTCGAAAAATCAGGAGGGGCCTCTTCCTCAGAACGGAAGATCCCGTCAGCGGGTTGACACGGGCAAATGCCCCAGGATGTCCACAAAAGGCTGCGCCTTATCCGGAAGTGGTTCGGAATTTGAGCGGATTGAGCCAGTTGCGATTTTTCCGCATCGCGAGAGGCAGTCTCAAAATAGACGTTACCTTCTCAAGATCAGCCCTCAAGTAAGCACATTGTGATGCCCAATCGGCGTTCAATCTTGGGCAAAAAAAACACAAAAACACTTCACAGCCCAGAGTTTACTGCTAATTTCGGGCATCCAAATACAGCAATTTCCCACACCACTGCTCATCACAGCGTTGCGGGATGTTGATGTGATTCGGATGCCCAAACAACAACCAAACACAACAAACTGCATGAAATTGAATACCTTGCTCATCCCTGCATTGAGCGCGGCGTTCGCAGCCTCGGCTTACGCCGGCGCTCCCGCCAAAGCCCCCGCTCAGGTTCAGCCCCCCGTCGTTGAGGAAGACACCTCCCTTGGTTTCTCCCTGACCGCTGGTTATGACACCGACTACGTCTATCGTGGTGTGCGTTTCGCCCAGAACCTCGTGACGGTCGCAGTGGACGGCAACATCCCCTTCACCGACGTCCTCTCCTTGAACGTGGGCGCCTGGTTCGGCACCTCCGCTGACGACTCCTATGTCGGCACCGGTGACTCCTACCATGAACTCGACCTCTACGCCGCCCTTCTGGCCGACCTCGGCCCGGTGACCGTGGGTCTGAAGTACCAGTACTACCTCTTCGAAGGTGACGCTGGCGACGTGCTCGACGACATCAACGAAGTCGGCGTGCTCATCTCCTCCACCGTGGGCCCTGTCGACGTGATCGGCGGCGCTTACTACGACGAATCCGCTGACGGCTTCTACTTCGAAGCTGGCGTTTCCAAGACCATCGAAATCACCGATCGCATCAGCCTCGTTCCTGCGGCGCTCGTGTCCTACGCCATCGACTACTATGGCGTGGACGGTTTCAACCACATCAAAGTTAGCCTGGCCGCTCCGATCAAGCTGACGAAGACCGCTACCCTCACCCCCTACATCGCTGGCAACATTCCGATCGACGCCCTCGATGACCTTGGTGAAGAAGACCGCGTCTACGGCGGCGTGAGCCTCAGCGTCAGCTTCTAATCGAAGCCCGACCAGAGAAATCGCTTCCAACTCCTTTGGAGTTATCCAGCCCCCTGGTGAAAACCGGGGGGCTTTTTTGTGCAGGGTTGGGAGTCTGACGGAACTGGCCAAGGAGCGAGGGCTGCGCCTCAACCATCGGGCAATGCGCATGCGAGTCAGGTTAAGATCCTGATACGTCCATTCGCCGATTCAAGGTTGTGACGCCAAAGGATCCAAGGAGCGGCGGTTTGTGCTTGCACAACCGCCGGTGGTTGCCGGAGGAAGCATGCTTCCAAGTAAGAAGGCGGCGGCAAGACCCCATCAGGTGGTGGCTGTTTGGAGATCGAGCGCTCCGTTTACCCTCGGCGATTGTGCAAGCACAAACCGCCGCTCCTTGAAAGACGCACCGCACCTCAACCATCCAGCAATGCGCCTGATTGTCAGGTTAGCAAGATGCAAAGCCCGGGCGGAGGATCATCCCATTTCCGCATGGCCGGAAGCCCCACGCCAACGGCGTGATACACAATAGCCCGGGGTCAGACCGCGAAGCGGTCGCTACCCCGGGTAGCACGAGGTAGTGATGGAACTCCAAAGGAGTTCTACAAACCGTCCAGATCACCTGCAGACGACCGCTCTGCATACGACGGACAACTGAGGGACGCGTCCACGGTTTGTAGAACTCACTTCGGAGTTCCAGTTCATCTGCCCATGTACCCAGGGTGGCGGCTCGTGCCTCGCCTTACCCTGGGCTATTTTGTATGACGCCCTTGGCGTCAGAGCACTCGCCTGTGGAACCGATGGGCCTCCCAACCTGGGCGCAGCGTCTCAACCAGCGCAGCGCCTCAACCAGCGGCAGCGCCTCAACCAGCGGCAGCGCCTCAACCAGCGGCAGCGCCTCAACCAGCGGCAGCGCCTCAACCAGCGGCAGCGCCTCAACCAGCGGCAGCGCCTCAACCAGCGGCAGCGCCTCAACCAGCGGCAGCGCCTCAACCAGCGGCAGCGCCTCAACCAGCGGCAGCGCCTCAACCAGCGGCAGCGCCTCAACCAGCGGCAGCGCCTCAACCAGCGGCAGCGCCTCAACCAGCGGCAGCGCCTCAACCAGCGCAGCGTCTCAACCATCCCGCTTGCGGCCCACCCCCAGCGAGGCATGATGCTCCCTCCCCGCATGAACGAATCCGCCAGCTCTCCACGCAACGAACAACCTCAGTTGTTCGCAGAGCTTGCGGGATCGGGACCAGAGAAGGCGGCTCCGCCTTCACGCGGCGTTGCGCGGGTGTTGCTCGAAGAGACGGCCCTCGAGCTCGACTACCTGATCCCCGAGTCCCTTGCACATCGCGTCAGTTTGGGATCGCGGGTTCACGTCCCCCTTCAGGGGCGCAAGACCGTGGCCGTGGTGGTGCAGTTGCTGGATTCCTCCCCGTTCGGCGGCAAGCTGCGCCCCATCTCAGACACCATCACCTCCCGGCCCATGTTCACCGGGCCGCTCCTCAAAATGGCCAACTGGATGGCCACTTATTACCTCTGCCCGGTGCGGCAGATTCTGCGCACTATGCTGCCCGAAGCGGTGCGGAGCAAACCAGAGAGCTTCCTCTCCGACAGCCACATCACCCTGGTGGGGAAACTCTCGGCGGATGAAATGACCAAGCTGCACAAGGCGGCTCCCGTCCAGGCCCGGATACTTGACCTGCTTCAGGCCAACGGCAACGAGTCCACCCTGAGCTACCTGCGCAAGCAACTACCCCGTGCCACCCAGGTGATCCATGTGCTGGTCAACAAGGGCCTGGTCACCCGCAGCGAGGTCCGGGTGGAGCGCGACCCGTTTCAAGAGGAGGAGTTCCTCCCCTCCGCCCCGCTCACGCTGACCGAAGAGCAGGCCGTTGTCTTTGCCGGTGTGCTCAAGGCATTGGAACAGCCCTTGGAAGCGCGGCCCATCCTGCTGCACGGGGTGACCGGCAGTGGCAAGACAGAAGTGTATCTCCAGGCCATTGGCCGGGTGCTGGAGAAGAACAAAACCGCCCTCGTGCTGGTGCCGGAGATCAGCCTCACTCCGCAGACCATCGAGCGGTTCAAATGCCGGTTCGCGGAGCGCAAGCAGCGCATCGCAGTGCTCCACAGCCACCTCTCAGACGGCGAGCGACACGACGAGTGGTTCAAGATTCACGAGGGCCGCGCCGACATCGTCATCGGGGCCCGCAGTGCGATCTTCGCCCCGCTGGAGAACCTCGGCATCATCATCGTGGATGAGGAGCATGAGCCCAGCTACAAGCAGGAGGAAGCGCCCCGTTACAACGCGAGGGACCTCGCCGTGGTTCGCGGAAAGATGGAAAACTGTGTCGTCCTGCTCGGCAGCGCCACCCCCTGCCTTGAGACCTTTGAAAACGCCCGAAACGGCAAGTATGACCTTTTGAGCATGAGCCGCCGGACGGATGGCAAGGAGCTGCCACTGATCCGCATTGTGGATATGCGCCTGGAAAAGCGGAAGACCAAAGACGGCTTCAGCATCCTGAGTGAGAAGCTCCGTCTCGCCATCCAGGGACGGCTGGACAAAGGGGAGCAGACCATCCTGTTTCTCAACCGCCGCGGCTTTCACACCGCCCTCTCCTGCATGGAGTGCGGGGTGGTCTGCCAGTGTGAAGACTGCGCCGTGCCCTTTACCTTTCACAAAAAGGAAGGCCGCCTCGTCTGCCACATCTGCGGTATGCGAAGGCTCGCCCCCCGCAAATGCGAGGCCTGTGGCGAGCCCAAGCTCAGCTACACCGGCTTCGGCACGGAGCGGGCCGAGGAAACGATCCGTACGGTATTTCCTCAAGCCCGGCTCGCCCGGGTGGACACAGATACCATGCAGCGCAAGAACCAGCTCCGCGACACCCTGCGGGCCTTTCGCAGCCAGAAGCTGGACATCCTCATTGGCACCCAGATGATCGCCAAGGGGCTCGACTTCCCGAACGTGACCCTCGTGGGTGTGCTCAATGCCGACCTCGCGCTGAGCATGCCGGACTTCCGTGCCGCAGAGCGCACCTTCCAACTGCTCACCCAGGTGGCTGGCCGTGCCGGGCGCGGTGAACGCAAGGGAGAAGTCTTCATCCAGACCAGCACCCCGCACAGCCCGGCGGTGCAGTTCGCCCGCCACGGAGACTTCGTCGGCTTCACGGAGCAAGAGTTGGAGCAGCGACAACAATGGCACTACCCGCCCTACACCCACGTGATCCTGCTCGGATCTCGCGGCAAGCAGGCGAATCACGCGGAGTTCGCCCTCCAGACCCTGGCGGGGAGGCTCAAGCAAAATCTGCCCGCTGACACGCGCATGGGTGAGCCCTGCCCCAGCCCTCTGGAGAAGGCCCACGGTCAGTACCGGTTCCAGCTCATGCTCCGGACGGAGAAGATCCGGCCTCTGGTCGCCCATCTCCAGCGTACCCTTTCCGATCTGACTTTTCCTGAGGAGGTCATCGTCACCTGGGACGTGGATGCCATGTCCCTCCTCTAACGCCCCGACACTCGCATGCCCCTCAGGCTCAAGCTTCCCGCTTGCTATGCCTCCCACGATTTGCTAATTCTTGACTATGCAGACCGCAAAAACCGACCTGCGCCATTTGCTCAAGCTGCTGGATGACGACACTCCTGTCGTCCGGGAAGCCGTGCGCGCCCGACTTTCCTCGCTTCGGCGGGAGCTGCCTGAGCAGCTCCTCGCTTTGGGCGAGCCGTTGGATGAAGAGCAGGAACGGTTGCTGAGTGAAATCTTTGCCCCCGTCTGCCGGGAAGAGCTGGAGGACACTTGGTTGTCCTGGCGCTGGCTTTCCACGCCGCAGGCCCGCCTGGAGGAGGCTCTCGCCCACCTCTCCGCTTTCTTGAGCGGCTGGCAGGCCCGTGCCGATGAACTGGGGCGCAAGCTCGACTCCCTCGCCGAGCAGGCGGTGAAAAAAGGCAACGCCTACGACGCCCGCAAGCTCGCTGAGTACCTGTTTGGTGGTCGTGGGCAGGAAGCCTGTCTTCGCGGCAACAGCAAGGACTACTACGCCGCCAACAACAGCAACCTGCTCTGGGTGCTGGCCAACGGTCAGGGCAATCCCCTTTCTCTCTCCTGCATCTACATTCTGGTGGGCAAGCGTCTCGGTATCAAGGTCGAAGGCTGCAACTTCCCCGGCCACTTCCTCGCCCGGGTGGAGCATGACGGTCAAACCTGGCTGGTCGATTGCTTCAACCGCGGCCGCTTCATGCTGGCCGAGGATGTGGCCAAACACCATCCGGCGGCCAATCCCTCCATGGAGGAGATCGTTCACGAATCCGCCACGGTGGAGACCGTGGTCGCCCGCGTGCTGCGCAACTTGGACGAGGCCTTCGAGCGCGAAGGCAACATGACGCAGAGACAGGTGGTGCGCCGTCTGATGCTCAAGCTGATGGAAGAGTAAGCCATTCACACAGGGCTGGCTTCGTTGACTTGATGCACCCGCTGACCATGGTGCCAGCGCATCCGCTGCCCCATGTCCTCCGCCCCCAATCGACTGACTCAGCACCGTATTGCCATCCGCACGGTGGTGAAAAGCATCATCACCAATGCCACCCTGGCCGCGGTGAAGATCACCACCGGCGTGGTGGGCCATTCCTACGCCCTGGTGGCGGACGGGATCGAGTCGGTCAACGACATCATCTCCTCCATCATGGTCCTCATCGGACTGAAGGTGGCCCAGATCCCTCCGGATGCCGATCACCCCTATGGCCACGGCCGGGCCGAGCAACTCGCCGCTTTGTTCTCGGCGCTGTCCCTTCTCTCTGCAGGCGGCGTCATCGCCTGGGAGAGCATTCACAACATCTTCCATCGGCACACCTCGCCCGCCTGGTTCACCCTGCCGGTTTTGATCCTGGTCATCATCGTCAAGGAGTCCATGTCCCGCTATGCTCTGAAAAAGAGCAAGCAGGCAGGCAGCACCGCCCTCCATGGTGACGCCTGGCATCACCGGGCCGATGCCATCACTTCCGCAGCGGCCGTGATCGGCATCACCATCTCCCTCATCGGAGGCGATGGTTATGAGATGGCGGACGACATCGCCGCGCTCGTCGGCTGCAGCATCATCTGGGTGAATGGCTTCATGCTGCTCAAGACCGCCCTCCATGAAACCATGGACGGCGTCCCTCCCCAGGAACTACAGGACGTAGCCCGTGCCATCGCCTCTTCCGTACCCGGTGTGGAAATGATCGAAAAGCTCCGCATGAAGAAATCCGGCCTGGGCTATCACATGGACATCCATGTGCAGGTGGAAGGAACCCTGTCCGTCGCGGAAGGCCATCGCATCGGCCACGAAGTGCAACGCACCCTCGTGGACTCCGAATGCCACATCCTGGATGTGGTGGTGCATGTCGAGCCGTATTCCGGAAGTGCGAAAGGGGCGCCCGTGGCCCAGGGTACGGCGCGGTGATGGGGAAAAATTCGACTCGACACCCTGTCGGGAAAATGGCACCGTCTTCTGACTGCCACATTGGCAGTCACGACCTTGCTCCGGGGTAGTTCAGTGGTAGAACGCCCGGCTTGTTACCGGGTGGGCGCTGGTTCAAATCCGGCCCCCGGACCCTTCATTCCTAGTGATGCCTCCGCCCCCCCTTTCAGAGTCAGATAACGAGTCCGTTGGCGATGATTACGCTGCTTGGCAGCTCGCCAAAGCGCTGAAAACCCTTGACGCCAGCTCCGATGAAACCGCACATGCCCAGGCCGCACGGCGTGTGGCGAAGTGGGAGCAGGTGCTACGCGGCAAGTTGGACGCAAGCCTTCTCCATGGCTCCAGAGCCCCCCTGCAAGGCACTCCAGTCTGGGCGACGCTTGAAGTTGTCACTGGAGGGTTCGCCACCGGCGGACTCTGTGCGGGAGGGCCGCTGCTGGAGCACGAAAATGCGTTGCTGGCGAACATCCCGGAAGCTCTCCACGGCAGCGGAAGACTGGCGCTGAACCATTGGTTCCTCACGGAGGCCGGATGGGGCCAGCTTCAAGAATGGCTGGACTCCGGCGCCTACCACGTTCGCCATCCGGAGGAGGCCGCCCTCCTCACTGTGGCCTGGTTGACTGGGAACAACCAGGGTCATGCAGCCCATGCCATCCTGGAGGAAATCGCCCCCTGGTTCGAACAGTTGCGTTTCTACCCAGAGCCCGCTCCCACCCCTTCCCGTTCCGCGGTGGAGTTCAGCTTTCAGGATGTCAAGAGTACCATCACCAAGCTGCTGGCGGCCCGCCCTCACCGTGCCATCCTCGCCCAACGGGAGGCGGTTCAGGTCTGGGCACCGTTCTATGATCAAATGATGGGGCTGTTGCAAGAGACTGTGGTGGAAGACTGGCCCTGCCGTCACTACCCGGCCGGATGGACCGATCGTGTCCGCCACCTGCTGCAATCCTACTCCGCCCTGAGACTGAATCACACTCTTTGCGGCCGTCCGGACGACGCCGGAGGGTCGTTCGCCCAGGCTCGTAATTTCCTCGAACGCTGTAGCACGGTCCCGGAACAGCTCACTGGAAAGGATGTGGGACGGCTCCGCCTGCTACTCAAGCGTTATGTGACGAAGCATGGACTGCCGAACTCAGAAACTGTCCGACAACAGCGTGAGCGCCAGATGCTCGATGTCAGCGCTCCATTGTACCACAATCTGGCAAAAATTGCGGCCGAGCGGCTGGGTCCTTACGCGACCGACGACGGGATGGAAGACATCTCTTCGCTCAAGCTTCCAGCCACCCCGGCGGAAGCATCACAACATGACGTTCCTCCCGGAACCGAAATCCCGGTTCCGGTTCAGCGCCGGCTGGCAAGGTGCGAAATCAATACGCTGGATTCCTTCGTACAGCAGGGATTGATCAGTTCTGCAGACATGCTGGCGGAGTATCTTCCGCGTTTCACAGCAGAGCTTCAGGCTGCAGAAATGACCTCGCCGTCATTGCGGCGACTGTATTCCAGCCTCTACCGGGCGTTCCGGAAACGCCGTTCGCTGCTCCTTGTCAATTTTCAACATCAAGTTCAACTCGATGAGCTCCCCTGGGCAGCGAGCCTCGGGTCAAACCGTACCTGCTCGTCTTCAGAGCCGTCAGCGCGCCATCAGCCCATGCGGGAGCTGGCCGCGCTTACCATCTCGTTCTTTCCTCACACCATCCTTCCCAACAAGCTCCTCAAAGAATTCTCGGCCCTCGCCAAGACCGCAGGCCTGGACCTGCCGCTGGTGGAAGAAGTCGCCGCGGACATCTTCATGGGTGACTTCACTCACAAGTATCTCCAGGCAGCCAAGATTGCAGCCTTCCTGTTGAAAGGCACGCTCTATGAAGCTTACTACGATATTGACTACGCCGCAGTCTTGTCGATTTCCGATGCCAAACCTTCTCTCATGAGCAGATGGCTGAGAAGAAGCGCGGTCACAAATGACGGGACGTTTGCCAGCTTGTGCTACGCGAGGGCGGGCAACTCCTCCGCGTCGCACTCCGTGGCGGCAAATGGCGTGGTCATTGAGCAGCAACAGATCCTCACCACGCAGAATCTTGCCGTACTCTTTAGCCGCCTGGACTTGATGGATGTGTTGGTTGAAAAACTCCCGCAGCTTGCGAGGCAGAGCTTCACCTGGATCTGTCAGCGGCAGCAGATGAAGATCTCTCACCATCATGCCGGACTCATCATGCTGAAGAACACCGCTTACGCCTGGCGTCAAATGCTGTTCTATCTCGCATTGGTTTCTCCCGACGAGTTGAAGTCTTTCTCCGCATGGATGGATGACACGGTGAAACAACAGAGCGACGAGTTTCAGAAGCGTTTTCACCCGGTTGTCGCCGGATTTAAGCATGTAGTGGAAGGCGGCAGACTGAACTCCTATCCTCACGATGGACCGGCGACGGGTGCCCCTCAAGTTTTCCTGGGATGGTCAGCCACACCCCACTGGCTGATGCCGACTACAGCGGCAAAAAAGGCATAGTTTGGAATAAGGCCACAAACACGGTGGACTCAGAGAGGGGGGTGTGGAGAGGCTGGTTTTGAGTCTGGGTTCTGGACTGAAGAATCGATAGCGAAAGGCAGATCTCTGCCCCCCTTCGAGCGCAGTCGTTCCATCTCAAGGCAATCCAATCATTCGATGACAACACCTCCAATTCCTCGGGCCACCATCGGCGGTTGTGCTCAAAGCACAAACCGCCGCTCCTTGCGCGAGGCAAGCATGCATTGCGTGATTCGCTAGAGTCCTGCCTAACCCCTTGGCACGTTTTCATGAGCCATGCCGAAGGCATCCCAGAAGGTAGCCAGGGACCGGGCGAGTTTGACGAGCCCTGTCCCTGGAACACGCGAGAGAATTTTTGCGCCCTGAAGGGGTGCCAGAAATGGTGGCCGCCTCCTCCAACTTCTCAATCCAGAAACCGATCTTCGAACCGAACTCCAGCCTTCACCAACATTTGGGCCAACTCCTCTCTGAATGACCGGGTACGGTGGTGGTCCTCCTGTTGAGCAATGTACTTCAACACAGGCTCCCGGGAGGTCGCACTGATGGAGAATGCCGCATATCCCTCCTGCCAGGAGAAGTCACGAATCCCCATCTCCTGATGAACCCAAATCGATGATGCCCTTTTGAGATCTCTCATAAAATCCGACAGGCAGTGCGTTGCCTTCAGCCCGACGAGAAGGTGGACGTGATCTGCGACGCCACCGATCCCTTCAGGAATGCCGCCAAGTCCGTGTACTGTGCCACCCAGATATTCGTGGAGGCGGGCCATCCACTCGCGGGAAATGCAACGCTCGCGATTCTTGGTGCTAAAGACCAGGTGGTAGTGCAACGAGGTAAATGTACCAGGCATAGTTGTGAATTTGATCGAGAAGCCTCCCTTTCTGGCATCCCTTCAGGATGCAAATGTTTTTGAGCTTTCCAGGGACAGGGCTCGCCAAGCTCACCCAGTCCCTGGCTACCTTCTGCGATGCCTTCGGCATGGCTCATGAGAACGGGCAAGCAAGGTGATTGGGCTGGATTCTATCGATCATCGCGCAATGCGCGCTTGCCTTACCCAAGGAGCGGCGGTTTGTGCTTTGAGCACAACCGCCGATGGTCACCGAAGATTTGGAGCGTGCGACATGGAAGGGTTGCGCTAGAAGGAGCCGATTACCCCCTTTTCTGGCACCCCTTCAGGGTGCAAAATTCTCTATTTCCCTTCCAGGGACAGGGCTCGCCAAGCTCCCCTGTCCCTGGCTACCTTCTGCGATGCCTTCGGCATGGTGAACTCGTCTACAGGAGGCAGATTCTGAGCCATTGCTCCCACGCGGAGCTGCCGGACTAAAGATGCCAGATTGGCGAGACTCGTGAGAAGCAACCCGCCTTCCTGATTCACATCTAAAGAGAAGCTTTTCGTTCCTCCTATTCCCTTCCCGCTCCAACCACCAGAAGCAGGGACCGAAGAATCGGGCAAATGATTGTGGGAGAACTGATTCCAGTGGTCCTTCCATGCCGAAGGCATCCCAGAAGGTAGCCAGTGGCTGGGCGAGTTCAGCGAGCCCTGCCACTGGAAAGCGAGATAAGAGATTTGCACCCTGAAGGGGTGCCAGAATCGCGGCTTCTCGATCAAACCACCAAACACCTTCGCCTGCCCCAGCCTACCCTCACCCATCTCACTTTTCCCAGGACGCCTCCACAATCCGCTTCACTTCCTGCACCGTTTGGCCCGGGGGGACGTGAGTGTAGAAAAAGCGAATCACCCTGGTGTCCAGCGGCGTCAGACCGGTGAACACTTTGTCGAGACTAGTGAATGCCGTCTCATCGAATTCCTTGCTGGTGCTGGGAAAACCGTAGGCACCCAGGATGTTCGTGAGCAGCAGGTCCTTTGCTTTTTCACCTCCTGTACGGTCCGTGAAAAGGAACACCGACCCGACCACGATCTCCTTCTGCTTGCCCCAACTGATCCAGTAAGTTGCCCCGCCTTGGATGTTGATGCGCTTGTCGATGCCCAGCGCTATCTTCGCGAGTTCACGGCTCGGACCAATGTAAATGGTGAGGGCAGGCCCCTCTGCAACGGTCAGACCAGAGGCGGCATTGATTTGCCCCACCACCTTTTCTGCATAAGCCGTCATCTCCGCGGAAGTGGACTTCACCTCCAACCTGGGCAAGGCCAGCCAACGCTTGGACACTCGCTCGATATCGCCAGCTTCCTCGGTGAATGCCACATCTTCGACGAACCGCTTCACCTTGGCCGTCGCTTTGCTGAAGTCAGGATCAGCACCAAACGTGCAAGTGGCAACCACGAGCAAGGCGGAAAAGACGAAGGCGAGAACCGGGCGAGGCATAAGGAGAGGGCGTCAGCGTAACACAGCCCCTTTCTTCCCGCCATCCTGAAGGAATCCCCCAACCGCCAGATCGGGAAGCCATCCTGCCCCATGAAACGGGATCACCACCTGCCTGAACGTTTCTTCATTTGAGCCCTTTACCAAGCGCGACATCGTGCCAAAAATGCAAGCAACCACTTGCATTCCTTTTTTGACATGCCGACCGCGATCAAGCCATCAAGGCGCACCACCACTCCTGCCCGGGAGAAGCTCCTGCGCGCGGCCGCGGTGGTCTTTGCGCGGGACGGATTGCAAGCTGCCACCACCCGCTCCATCGCTCAGGAAGCCGGGGTGAACGAAGTCACCCTCTTCCGCCTCTTCGAGACCAAGGAGCGACTGCTCGCAGAGGTCCTCAAGAAGGAGTGCCTCACCCAGCAGAACATGATGGCGGCACGCACTTCGTGGACGAGTGATCTGCGCAAGGATCTGCGGGCTCATGCCAAAGCGCTGAACAAGGCCTTGGAGAAGGGTGAGGCCATGATCCGCACTTTGATTGGCGAGGCTCGACGCCAGCCCACCCACGCAAAAGAGATCATCCAGAACTCGATCCGGCCAGCACGCGAGGGCTTCATCGACTACCTCACGCAGGCCCGCGATGAGGGGCGTATTCGCGGAGACTTGGACCTGTCGGCAGCCGTCGACATGTTTACCGGCATGCTACTGGCCGGGATGCTCCGCCGAACTTCCCACGGAATTGCCGAGTACACCGCTTCCACCTATCTGAACACCAGCGTGGAGATCTTCGTCTCCGGCATTACGCCTATCACTGCCCCCCGCTTCAGTCACCGTTCATGATCGTCACTGACCCGTCCCGGCTGTCGCCGCTTGCCGCTCTCGCCGCCCGTCAGGGATGGCTGCCTTGGGCCGTGCTGATCACCGCATCACTGGGAGCCATCCTGGAGGTCATCGATGTCAGCATCGTCAATGTGGCCCTCACTCATATGCAGGGGAACCTTGGGGCCACCCTCTCGGAAATCAGCTGGGTGGTCACGGGATATTCGGTGGCGAACGTCATCATCATTCCCCTCACCGCCTGGCTGGGGCGACGGTTTGGCCGGAAGACTTATTTCCTTTTCTCCCTCGTTCTCTTCATCGCCTCCTCCATGCTCTGCGGCCTGGCGACTTCTCTGCCCATGCTCATCGCGGCCCGCATCCTGCAAGGGCTGGGTGGAGGCGTGCTGCTGGCCAATGCCCAGTCGGTGATCTTTGAATCCTTTCCTCCCGAGCGTCGCAGCCTGGCCCAGGCGGTGTTCGGGCTGGGAGTCATCACCGGCCCCGCCATCGGCCCCATCCTGGGCGGCTACCTGACCGACACCCTCGGCTGGCGGTGGATCTTCTTCATCAACCTGCCCGTTGGGATTGTTTCCGTGATCCTGGCCATCACCTTCCTGCCGAGGGACGACGCCTCTCAGAAAAAGACCGGGGAAAGCGTGGACTGGCTGGGAATCATTCTGCTCACCATTGGCCTGGGCAGCCTGCAGACCCTGCTGGAGGAGGGGCAGCAGGATGACTGGTTTGCCTCCCGGTTCATCAGTGCCCTGGCAGTGACCAGCGTGGTGGCCGCAGTCCTCTTTGTCTGGCGGCAGCTCACGGTGAGCCATCCCGTGGTGGATCTTCGGGTACTGCGTCACCGGTCCGTCGCAGCGGGCAGCCTCTACTCCATGGTGCTCGGAGCGGGTCTCTACGGGGTGATCTTTGCGGTGCCGGTGTTCGCGCAGAACTACCTTCACTTCAATGCCATGCAAACGGGCAACCTCCTGGGCCCGGGTGCGATCACCTCTGCCGTGGTCATGATCATGCTTGCGCGGGTCACCAAGTTTGTGGATCCCCGTGTGCTGGTCGCCATGGGGGGCCTGCTCACTGCGCTCGTGGCGTATCAACTTTCCCACATCACCACCCAGTCTGGTACCAATGAACTCTTCTGGCCGCTCGTACTGCGCGGAGGCAGCAGTGTGCTGATGTTCCTCCCCTTGAGCCTCGCCACGCTGGGCCCCGTTCCCACGCGGGACATCGCCGCCAGCGCCGGCTTCTACAATCTCACCCGCCAGTTGGGCGGAAGCATCGGTATCGCCCTCATCACCACCGTGCTGGCCCGGCGCCAGGCGCTGCATGAAAGCATCCTCGCAGAAAAGGTCAGCCTGTTCAACCAGGCCACGCAGGAACGACTGGAGATGCTCACAGCCGGATTCCAAACTCATGCCTCCAGTGTGGTCAACGCCCATCATCAGGCTCTGGCCGTGATGAAGGGCACCATTCAGGCTCAGGCCGGCGTGCTCAGCTACGCCGACATCTTCCGCTACGTCGCCCTCGCCTTCATCCTCACCCTGCCCCTTCTCCTGCTCCTCGGCAAAGGAGGCAAACAGGCCCCGGTTGACGCCCACTAACCCAGCCGCCGGACCTTTCTATTTCCTCAATCCCCCAAAAATCGCATGAGCACCCAGACTGCCGTCGCCCCGAACAAAGACGATGCCGCGCCCCCGGCCTCGGTAGCACCACGAACCCGCCCCCGCATCATGAGAGCGCTCATGCTGGGGATCGTCCTGCCTGTCGCCTTGCTGGCCTCCGGCCGGGTGGTCTATCACATGCTCACCCATGAGGAGACAGATGACGCCTATGTCACCGGCTCCATCCACACCCTCAGCTCCCGTCTGGCCGGGGTGGTGGATCAGATCCTCGTGGATGAGAACACCCACGTGAAAGCGGGCCAGCCCATCATCAAACTCGACACTCGGGATCTCACGCTGGAGTGCGACAAGGCACGCGTGGCCCTGCAGCAGGCCCAGGCCCAACTTGCTCAATCGGAAGCCCGGGTCTCCGATGCCACCTCGCAGGATGATCTGGTACGCGCCGGCATCAAGCTGGCCAAGGCCAATGTCTCACGTGATGAAGCGACGGTGGCCAAAGCCAGGCTCGACTTCGAACGCGCCGAAACGCTGAAAACAAAAGACCAACTCTCCGCCATTTCCCAGGCAGACTACGATACAGCCAAGACCACCCTGGCCACAGCCACGGCAGGCCTTGAAGCCACCCATGCCTCCCTGGAGGCAGCCCAGGCCTACATCGCCAGCATCGCAGCCAAGAAGAAAGCAACCGAGGCTGAACGGGACGCCGCCAAGGCCCAGGTTCACGCTGCGGAATACGCCCTGAGCTACGCCGAGCTGCAACTTTCCTACACCACCATCAACGCCCCGTCAGATGGCATCATCAGCCGCAAGAATGTGGAAGTGGGCAACCGCGTTCAGCCAGGGCAGGCCCTCTTTGCCGTGGTGGATCAGGAGGTGTGGATTCAAGCCAACTTCAAAGAAACTCAACTCTCCCATCTGCACCCCGGCCAGGCTGTGGAAGTCACCGTCGACGCCCTGCCTGGGCACGTCCTCGCTGGCCATATCGACAGCTTTGCTCCCGCCAGCGGCGCCCAGTTCGCCCTGCTCCCTCCTGACAACGCCTCCGGCAACTTCACCAAAGTGGTCCAACGTGTGCCCGTGAAGATCACCTTCGACCCCGCCACCCTCTCAGGCATCAGCCAGCAAGTCCGGCCGGGACTGTCGGCTATTGTGAGCATCGCGGTGGACTAGGAAATTATGAATTAGGAATGAGCTGTCCGATGCCGCCGATTCACGCCCACGTGACCGGGGAGTCATGGCTCATTCATAATTCCTAATTCATCATTCCTAATTTTCTTTTCCCAGTTCACGCAGAATAAACGCATACCTCCGCGCCACATCCTCAAGCTGGGCGTAGCGACCGGTGGCACCGCCGTGGCCGGCGTCGAAGTTGGTTTCCAGCAGCACGGGGTTCTTTCCTTGATGCACGGCACGGATCTTGGCCACCCATTTGGCAGGCTCCCAGTAGGCCACCCGCGGATCATTCCAGCCGGTGGTCACGTAGAGGGAGGGAAAGACCTGGGGTTTGA
Organism: Verrucomicrobium sp. BvORR106; assembly: GCF_000739655.1. Lineage (GTDB taxonomy): Bacteria > Verrucomicrobiota > Verrucomicrobiia > Verrucomicrobiales > Verrucomicrobiaceae > Verrucomicrobium. The sequence goes on from NZ_BATR01000183.1 coordinate 52,860, forward strand.
CATTTTCATAGGGCACATAGCGCCGCATGACATCAAATACGGCGCGATCCTCAGGATTGCCCCACTCCTCGTACTCGCCCGTCACCAGCGGGATGGAAGGGTCGAACTGGGTGTTGAGCGCATCCACAAACGGCACATCCGCCACCACGGCCCGGAAGAGTTCGGGCGCTTGATTCATGACGTAACCCATGATCAACCCGCCGGCACTGGCGCCGTAGGCACACAGGCTAGAGGGGGAGGTGTACTTGAGCTCCACCAGTCGCTTCGCACAGGCGATGTAGTCGGTGAAGGTCACTTCCTTCTTCAGCACCCGGCCGGCTTCATACCAGGTGCGGCCGAACTCGCCACCGCCACGCACTTGCGCCGTCGCGACCGTCACCCCGCGATCCAGCAGGCTCAGGGCCCCCGCGTCGAACCACGGATCACTGCATGATCCGTACGAGCCGTAGCCGTCCAGCACCAGCCCGGCGCTGCCGTCCAGCGGCAGGTCCTTGCGGCGCACGAGCCAGACCGGCACGACCACTCCATCCGCGGCCTTGGCCTCGACCTTCTCCACCACATACTTGGCAGGATCAAAGCCCGAGGGCACTTTCTTCTGCTTCAGGACCTTCATGGTGCCGTCAGCCAGATTCAAATCAGCCACGGTGAAGGGCGTGACATAGGAGGTGTACATCACCCGCTGGGCCGTGGCGTGGTAGTCAGGAGTGTCATCTGAATCGAGCGATCCCCCCTCCACCGGAGCGGGCACCCAGCGATGGTCTTTGACCTTGTCTTTGGTTTCAGGATCCAACAGGAACACTCCAGGCACGCCCTGATTCCGAGCCCCTACTACGATGTGCGAGGCAAAGGCATCCACCCACTGGAGTGCCAGCTTCTCTTCATACGGCCACAATTCCTCCCAATCACCAAGCTTTCCGTCCGCATCCACCGCCGTCAGCAGGCAGCCGTTGGTACCGCCCAGATTGCTCACAGAGTACCAGCGCCCCTCCCGGTGGGCGACATTGTGCCGGATACCCGCCTTCCGGGGAATCAACACGACGGCCGGCTCCCCGGGACGATCCAGAGGCACCACGCGGGTTTCAGTCGTATTGGTGCTGCCGGACTCAATCATGAGGTACTTCCGGTCCTTGGTCGGTGAGATCCTGACGTCGAACTGCCGGTCAGCTTCCTCATACACCACCACATCGGCCTTCGCCGCCGTGCCCAGCACGTGCCTCATCACCCGGTAGGACCTCTGGGTGTCATCCGGCGTGGTGTAGAAGAGCGTGCGATTGTCATTGCCCCACACCGGGCCCATGTGAAAGGCCGTGCCTTGGACCTCGTCCGGCAGAAGTTTCCCAGTGGCGAGTTCCAGGAAATGCAGGGTGTACACGTCGGTCCCATCGTGATTCTCCTTCCAGGCCAGCAACCGGTCATCTGGGCTGACCGAAGCTCCGCCCCCAAGAAACACCTGGTGTCCCTTGGCACGCTGGTTGAAGTCCAGCATGATTTCCTCGACACCGTCCGCCACCTTCTTCCGGCACAGGGTCTCGTACTCGCTGCCGGCCACATACTTCTCGTAGTACAAGTAGGCTCCGCGTTGGACGGGCACGCTCACGTCCTCATCCACCACCCGCGAGCGCAACTCTTTGAGCAGGGTGGTGTAGAGAGGCTTGAGCGGTTTGAAGTAGGCACCGGTGTATGAGTTCTCCGCCACCAGGTACTTCCGCACCGCCGGATCATCCCGCTGCTTGAGCCAGGAGTAGTCGTCCTGACGGGCTTCTCCGTGCTCGCGGTGCGAAAAAGACCGCCTTTCAGCCTTGGGGGTCGGCTCTTGGCCTACAAGAGGGGTCACCAGCACGAGGGAAGCGAGGATACTCCGGAGCATGCCCGCTCATAACCCGCTCAGCCGAAACGTCAACCACCCACCCCGACGCCCGGCAACGACAGGCAATTGGGTATTGCATTTGAGACCTAGACGCAATATCTCTAACCCTTCCGATCCAACCCTCACCCTTCCCACTCCACGACACCGGCGCTCCCGCCTGCCTCCCGCAGCCCTGCAACCAGACGCCCCTTAGCATTTCATGAAGCGCTTCCTCTTCAACCTTCACTCCTGGATGGGCCTGATCGCCGCGCTGGGGCTCATCGTAATCGGCCTGACGGGCAGCATCCTCGTCTTCAATGAGGAGATCGACCGGAACATCTCACCTGCTGAGGTGATCGTAAGCCCGACTCCTGCAGGCAGGCTCTCTTATGACACGCTGCTGAGCGGTGTGCGCAAAGCCGTCCCCGGCTATGTGGTCACCGGCTGGTCCGTGGCAGACTCCCCCACCAAAGCGGATCAGTTCTACGTGGTAAAGGAGGGCACGAGTGAGTGGCGCTTCGTAAGGGTGGACCCATACACCGGCGAAGTCCGGGGTACCCCCACGGAGTCCAGTAAGACGCTGACGGGTTGGCTCCTGGAGCTGCACTACACGCTCTTCGCAGATCACGCGGGATTGATCATCGCTGGCTTGTTCGCCACGCTCCTGTTCTTTCTGGGTATTACCGGTGTCTGGTTGTACCGCGGTTTCTGGAAGACGCTCTTCCTGCTGCGTTGGGGTCGCAGCGCCCGCATCTTCTTCTCAGACACCCACAAGATGGTGGGCATCACCAGCGTGGTCTTCAATCTGATCCTTGGCTTCACTGGAGCGTGGTGGAACTTCAGCCACATCCTTCATCACATGATGGAAGAAGAGCACGTGGAAGAAGACCCTCCCATTCATCGCACATTCGAAGCTCCCGGCACCTCCATCACCGCTCTGATGGCGAAAGCAGAGGCCAAGGCCACCGGCTATGTCCCTGGTTACATCTCCCTGCCCACGACGGAGAAGGACGACCTCGTTTCCTACGGCAAACTGGAGTCCTACGGCCCCTTCCGCAGCAACTACGGGTGCGTCGCCACTTTTGATGCCAAGTCCGGAGAGCTCAAGGACTTCACAGACGTGAGCCAGTCCGGCGCCTGGGACCAGGTCTTGGACAGCTTCACCCCCTTGCACTACGGCACCTTTGGCGGCCTGCCAGTGAAGATCCTCTGGAGCCTCGGCGGCCTCGCCCCCGGCATCCTTTCCATCACCGGCTTCCTCATGTGGTACAAGCGCAAGTTCCCGAAGCGCCGGAAGCAAACCGCGAGTGAACCCGTGGGTGCCCGCGAAAAAGGCGAACTGGAACCTGCCAACTGATCCGCGGCTCTACGCCAACGAGTAGGTTCCTAAAGCCCGTGTCTGGTCTGCATGACCGGTCACGGGCTTCTCATTTCGCACTCCCCGCATCACTTCAGATAGCTCTGCCAGGCTTTGGCACTGGCTTCACCGGGGAACCAGCAGGCGATGCGCTTGTTTCCCTTGAAGTCCTTGTAGGGGGCGACCTCCTTCGTTCCCAGATCCCCCAACCAGCCGTCTTGATCTTTGATCTTGTTCAGGCTGGGTCCGCTCCCTGCTGCGCTCCGGGTGGGACGTTGCCCCAGCGCCGGACGTCCCGTTTCAGCTGCCGGAGTTGCTGCTCCCAGGCGAAGCGTGATGGCGTCATCCATAAACGGCCGGATGGCCTCTAGGGTTTTCCCGGCCTCATGCCCTTCGTTGGGATGGTCGCCGATCGCCCACACCGCCCCGCTCTTGCGAGCCTGCGTCCAGGAGTCCTGATTGCTCTTGCGCCAGTCTGGCTTCTCCTTGGCTCCGGTCGTCAGAAGCACCGGCACTTCCAAGGCATCCCGCACGTCAGACGGCCCACCCGCAGTGGCCTTCGTCACCGCCATCACCACCACTCGCTTGGAGTGCAATCCCGTGAAGACCCGGCTCAGATTCGCCCCCGCTGAGTGGCCCCAGAAGGCGAGTGGGCCGGTCACGATCTCTGGATGCTGAGCAACCTTCGCCGCCTCTGCCAGCGCCTTTTCCAGGAGTTCCACCGTGGCCGGCATCATCTGGTAGCCAGCCTCCTGGTCGTCGTCCTTCAAGTTGCAGGCCAGCAGGGCAAAGCCATTCTTGGTCGCCCAGGCCTGCCAGTTCGCGTCCCCCGCGAGGCCACGGCCATCCCCATTCTTGCCGGGAATCAGGAACAGCGTCCCTCGCAGCGTCTTGGCGTCGTCTGGGAACCAGACCCGAAACTGGGCCGCCTCCAGATCGAGGGATGTCTGCGGACCGAGGTCAATCTCCCCGCCCCCGGCCAGCAACTGGGGGCCGTTCATGGCCACCATGACGGCAGCCGAGATTGCCGCAATCCGGCAGGGCGAGAATATTTGCGCGAGTTTCATCATGGTATTTTGTCGACACCAAAGCAGAAATCCTCCCAATAACCAAGCCAAATCAAAAGAACACTAATTGACCAATTGAGGGCCAAAAAGATGACAAATTGGACAGAAACAGGATTGACTATCTGTTGCGACTGCGTCTTGATTGCGCCGCAATTGAGACCCAATCGCGCTTTCTCCCTCAAAGGCCGGCCGCAGTCTCCCTTGCCCTCTCACAACAACCCGTTCCGTCCGGCGTCAGCCGGCGGAGTTCCCGCACATAATGAAGCAACGCAACTCATCCAAGACCAAGCGTCACCGGATCGCCCGTGAAAGCGTGGCCGTGACGACTCTCCTCGCGACCGCCAGCTCCCTGACGGCCCAGACCGCAGCACCGGCTCCTGCTCCCGCCCCGACTGGCACCCAGCAGCTCCCAGAAGTCGTCGTTTCCGGCGCTCAGGTGCCTCTCTACAAGCCCCAGGCCGTGTCTTCTCCCAAGTACACGGGCCCGCTTCGCGACGTTCCCCAGACCATCACGGTCATCCCGCAGGAACTCATGAAGGAACAGGGTGCCACGTCTCTGCGCGACGTGCTCCGCAACGTTCCCGGCATCAGCATCCAGGCTGGTGAAGGCGGCGGCGGCCCTGCCGGTGACAACCTGTCCATCCGCGGCTTCAACGCCAAGACGGACCTCTTCATTGATGGCGTTCGCGACTTCGGTGGTTACTCCCGCGACCCCTTCAACATCGAGCAGGTGGAAGTGGTGAAAGGCCCCTCCTCCACCAACGCCGGCCGTGGATCCACGGGTGGCTCCATCAACCTCTCCACGAAGCAGGCCAAGCTGGACCCCTTCTACAGCGGTGAGTTCACCGGCGGCTCGGACAATCTGTTCCGCAGCACGATCGACATCAACCAGCCTCTCTGGGTGAACGAAGGCAACCCCGGCGTGCAAGGCACCGTGGGTGGCAAGGGCGCCAAGGCTGTGCAGCCTGTCGCTCCTACGCCAACCACCGGCTCCGCTCTCCGCATCAACGGCTTGTACCACACCCAGGACCTTCCTGGCCGTGACTACGTGGAAAATGAGCGCTGGGGCGCAGCCGCCTCCCTCGTCTTCGGTCTGGGCACGGACACCCGCCTGTCCCTGAACTACCTGTACCTCGAGCAGCACAACGTGCCCGACTACGGTATCCCCTGGATCCCTGACACCGTCACCGATCCCCGCCTCACGAAGTACCACAACAAGGCGGCCCCGGTCTCCTACAGCAACTTCTACGGCATCCTGGACCGTGACTACGAAGATATCGTGACCCACATCGCCACGGCGATCCTTGAGCACGACTTCTCCTCCGACCTCAAGCTGCGCAACGTGACCCGTGCTGGCCTCACCACGCGTGACTCCGTGACCACGGCCCCCCGCTTCGCTGGCACCGGTTCCACGCTGAACCGCCAGTTCCAGTCCCGCGACCAGGAAGACGGCATCCTCTCCAACCAGACGAACTTGATCGCCGAGTTCGACACCGGTTCCCTTCACCACACCCTCACCACCGGCGTGGAATTCGCCTGGGAGCAGTCGGAAAACAAAGCCCGTGTGGCGGACGCAGCTCCCCAGACGGACCTGTTCCACCCGAACGCTCTCGATCCCTACACCGGCAGCATCCACTACAACGGTGCCCGTCAGGAAGCTGACGTGTTTTCCGCTGCGGTTTACCTCTTCGACAAAGTCGAGCTGGGTGACCACTGGGAAATCAACGGCGGCGTGCGCTATGACTACATCGACACGGACTACACCTCCGTGGACGACCATGGTTCCAGCACCGACCTCAACCGCGAAGACAACCTCGTGAGCTGGAGAGCGGCCCTCGTGTACAAGCCCGTGGAAAACGGCAGCGTGTACTTCGCCTACGGCACCTCCTTCAACCCGGCCACGGAACTGCTCGTGAGCAGCTCCTCCGCCGCGATCATCAACCAGTTCAACACCGATCCGGAAGAGAACCGCAGCTATGAACTCGGCACCAAGTGGGACCTCTTCGACGAGAAGCTGTCCTTCACCGCCGCCCTGTTCCGCACGGAGAAATCCAACGCCCGCACCGCAGACCCGGCCGATCCGACCGCGTTTGAGCTGAGCGGCGAGCAGGTGGTTCAAGGCTTCGAAGTGGGCTTTGCCGGTACCATCACCGACAACTGGCGCATCTTCGCAGGTTACACCTACCTCGACAGCGAGATCGAAGAGTCCCTCAACCCGGAAGAAGTGGGCAAGCACGTGTCCAACACGCCTGAGCACTCCTTCAACCTGTGGACGGTGTACGACCTTCCCGCTGGCTTCCAGATCGGTGGCGGCGCCCAGTTCGTGGACTCCCGTTTCAACAACAACATCAACCAGCGCCTCGCCCCCAGCTACTGGGTCTTCGACGCGATGGTGGGTTACAAGGTCAACGAGAACGTCTCGCTCCGCGTGAACTTCTACAACCTGGCTGATGAAGAGTACATCGACCGCGTGGGCGGTGGCCACTTCGTCCCAGGCGCCGGCCGCTCCGTGGCCGTCTCCGCTGCGATCAAGTTCTAAGCTCGCATCCCTCCAGACATCTGTTTAAGTAGCCTTCCTCCATGCTGATCCGCATCCCTGACGTTCTCACCCCTGAACAGGTAAAACACGCCAGAGCGCTGCTGGACAAGGCGGAGTGGACTGATGGCCGGGCAACCACCGGCTATCAGTCCGCCAAAACAAAAAACAACATGCAGCTCCCTGAGGGACATCCTGTCGCCAAGGAGCTGGGCGGCATGATCCTGGAAGCCCTCGGCCGGAACTCCCTGTTCATGGCCGCGGCACTTCCCCTCCGGGTCCTGCCACCCATGTTCAACAGTTACGCGGGAGGCCAGGCATTTGGCACCCATGTGGACAATGCCATCCGGCAGATTCCCGGCACTGGCCAGCGCATCCGCACAGACATCTCCGCCACGCTGTTTTTCAGCGAACCCGAGGACTATGACGGCGGCGAACTCACCATTGAGGACACCTACGGTGTGCAACAGGTGAAGCTGCCCGCGGGGCACATGGTGCTCTACCCTTCCACAAGCCTTCACCACGTTACCCCGGTCACTCGCGGGGCGCGTGTCAGTTCGTTCTTCTGGATCCAAAGCATGATCCGTGATGACGGCCAGCGGTCCCTCCTGTTTGACCTCGATCTCTCCATCCAAAGGCTGGCGCGGGATCTGGCAGGAAACGCAGCCGCGGACAAGACTGCGGTCCAACTCACCGGCGTGTATCACAACCTTCTGCGGCAGTGGGCAGAAATGTGATGACGGCGTGAGCCTCCAGTTGGAACTTCTCTTCGTGACGGCACACCGAACAGGGTGCCGTCACTTCCTTTTTGACCCTGCTTCATTTGCCCGTTAGAAAAAACGTCTTCTTCCATGACCGCCGTCGTTCGACTCCTTCGCAAAACCATTTTCTGGCTGCACCTCATCGCGGGCTGCGCAGCGGGCGTGGTCATCCTGCTCATGTCCCTCACGGGTGCCACGCTGATGTATGAGCGCCAGATCCTGGAATGGGTGGACGGTTACCAAGTCACACCAGCCGCCAACGCCAGTCGTCTGCCGCTGGAAGAGCTGGCGGCAAAGGCCACCGCGGCCAATCCCAAACAAGCGCTGACCGCCCTGACGGTGGAGTCCGATGCGAACGCCGCCGTGATGCTTGCTTTTGGTCGCGAAGCCACCCAGTACGCCAACCCCTTCACGGGAGAACTCCTGGGTGAGGGCGCGGCGAAGGCACGGAACTTCTTCCACTTCGTCACCGAACTGCATCGCTGGCTCGCCCTGGAGGGTGAGTCTCGCGACACCGGCAAGGCTATCACCGGTGCAGCGTGCCTCGTCTTTCTGTTTCTCGTGATCAGCGGACTCTACCTGTGGTTCCCCCGCCGATTCACCTGGCATTTCATCAAGCGCATCGTTGCCTTTGACCGTCGCCTTACGGGCCGCGCCCGGGATTGGAACTGGCACAACGTCTTTGGCTTCTGGGCTTGCCTTCCCCTCCTGTTCATCATCCTCACGGGCCTCATCATGGCCTATCCGTGGGCGAACAACCTCCTCTTCACCCTCACCGGCAACCCACCCCCTCCGCCCCGTGCCCAGCAAGCCCGTCCCCAAGGTGGCAAGCCCGAGCCCGTGGCATTGAGCGGTCTTAACCAGGCCTGGGACACTGCCGTGGCCAAGGTGCCCACCTGGCAGAGCATCACCGTCCGCCTTCCCGCGAATGCCAAGGCTCCCGCCATGATCTTCATCAGCGAAAGTCATCAGGGCCGCCCCGACTTGAAATCCCAGCTCAACGTCAACCTCGCCAACGGCGAGATCGTCACCTGGGAAACCTTCTCGACTTACAACCTCGGCAAGCAACTGCGCTTCTGGGCCCGCTGGGTGCACACCGGTGAGGCTGGTGGCATCATCGGCCAGACCCTCGCCGGCCTCGCCGCGCTCTCTGCCGCCGTGCTGGTATGGACAGGCTTCTCCATGTCCTGGCAGCGCTTCCGGCGGCGGAAGGGGGCGGTGGCGAAGTAGGAGGGAGAGGCGGCTCGTGGCCTCGCCTAGCGGTGAGGGTGCGAGCCTTGGGCAGGCGAGCGTGCTCAGGACTCCAAACGCAGCATACCGGGAAATCAACGCTTCCTCACGTCGACACCTACGACCGATGTTGCACGCCCTCACGCAGAAGGAGAGATCAAAGAGGCCAACGTGTCCGCAGGCAAGCTGACAATAGCTCACGCCTCCATTCGCCCCCCCACCGGTCTTTGATTCCCAACAGCCCAGCACCAGTGTAGCTGACGACGTGAGGAGACACTAACTGAAGCGTCTGCAGCGTCTCCTTCGCGGTGGAAAAGCAAGCCTTGGGCAGCCGAACGTGCTCAGCACCACAGACGCCACATACGGGGAAATCAGTGTCTCCTTACGTCGTCAACTACGGCCGGTGTTGCGCACATTCTGGCAGAAGGCTGGGTCAAAGGAGCCAACGTGTCCGCAGGCACCCTGACGATAACTTACACATCCACACTCACAAACACCCGCCTCACCTCCCACAACAAAAAGGCCGGGCTTCATCAAGCCCGGCCAAAAAATAATCTCAGTCCTTATCGGCCAGATCTCCCCCGATCAGGCCGTCGGCGCTGCGCCATCAAGGCCGAAGGCCTCGTGCACCACCTTGGCGGCTTTTTCGATCTCACGCTCCTCGACGGTCACGGCCGTCTTGATTTCGCTGGTGGAGATCATCTGGATGTTGATGCCAGCATTGGCCAGGGCACCGAACATCTTGCTGGCGACGCCGCTGTGGCTGCGCATGCCGATGCCGACAATGCTGAGCTTGGCCACACCCGTCTGGGAGCGAAGCTCCACTTTGTCACCCAGCTCAGCCAGGACGGCCTGCAGGGCGGACTCAGCCTTGGGCAAATCAGCGGCGCTCAGCGTGAAGCTAATGTCCGTCTCATTGTCCCAGCTCACGTTCTGCACGATCATGTCGATCACGACGCCAGCCTTGTGGATGGCACCGAAGATCTTGGCGGCCACCCCTGGACGGTCCGGCACGTCATCAATCGTGATCTTCGCCTGGTTGCGCTCAAGGCTCACACCACGGACGACGACGGATTCCATGCCAAGTTCTTCTTCTTTCACAAGGGTGCCAGGGTTGTTGTTCATGCTGTTGCGCACCTCAAAGCGTACGCCAAATTTCTTTGCAAACTCGACGGAGCGGCTCTGCATCACCTTGCTGCCGCTGCTGGCCATCTCCAGCATTTCGTCATAACTGATCACATCGATCTTCTGTGCGGTGGGCACCACACGGGGATCGCAGGTGTAAACGCCATCCACATCCGTGTAGATCTGGCAGAGGTCGGCCTTCACCGCAGCGGCCATGGCGATCGCCGTGAGATCCGAACCGCCACGCCCCAGCGTGGTGATGAGCCCATCGCGGGTCTGGCCTTGGAAACCTGCCAGGATGACGATGTTGCCCTCATCGAGCATCTCGTGCACTTCGGTGGGCGTGATGTTGGCGATGCGGGCCTTCGTGTGCACGCCATCGGTCTGGATGCCAGCTTGGGCCCCCGTCAGGGACACCGCCTTGCCGCCCTGGGCATTGATCGCCATCGCGGTGAGTGCGATCGTCTGCTGCTCGCCTGTGGAGAGGAGCACATCCATCTCGCGTTCGGTCGGGCTCTCGGAAACGTCTTTGGCCAGCTTCAGCAGACCGTCCGTCACACCGGACATCGCGGAAACCACCGCGATCACTTGATGTCCGGCCTTCTGCGTCTCAAGGACACGACGTGCCACATTGCGAATGCGCTCGGGAGTGCCCACCGAGGTGCCACCATATTTCTGAACGATCAATGCCATGTGCTTAGCGTGCGTGCGGAACGTAAAATCCAGCGAAAAGAGCGCGGATTCTGGCACAGACCCCGCCGGGTGCAAGTGAAGCTTTACAGGGAAGGCATCTCCAGCTCGCCCCAGATTGCCCGTCAGCCAGTGGTGGGAGGAGCGACCTCGAGCACCCACCGTCCCCCTCGATTAGTTCACATCACTGAACTATTTTATTGTATTTATGGAAAACAGGGTTATTATCGCACCGTCTCCCCACGGTCATGGCCCCCTCTTCTGCTCTCTCCATCTCCGGCCTTCGCCACGTCACCTCATGGTGGCCGATCGCGCTGCTTATGGTCTTCCTCCCCTCCGCGTTCCAGTCCACTTGGGCGCGGGAGTATCTGGAGTACAACGGGCGGGTCGCCTATGCCCCTGCCTCCGTCCCGCAGGCGGTGCATCACGCCGTAGCGGCTGCCAACGCCCTCCAGCGCAAACCCTATCGTTACGGGGGTGGTCACCGCGTGCTGCATGATCGGGGCTACGACTGCTCCGGCACGGTCTCATATGTGCTCTACCACGCCGGATTGCTTCGGGGCCCCCTGGCCTCCAACCAATTTAGAAACTACGGGGCCCCGGGCCCAGGCCGCTACATCACGCTGTTTGTAAAAGACGGCCACGTCTTCATGTCCGTCTGCGGTCTGCGTCTGGACACCAGTGACTTTGGGGCCGGACGAGGCGACGGCCCGCGCTGGCGTCCCACTGCCCGCTCCTTCAAGGGCTATCAACTGCGGCATCCGCCAGGTCTGTAGTCCCCCAGCCTGCCCAAAAAGAAAAACGGCCCGCCAGTTCGTGGCGAGCCGTGGGAAAAAACAGAGAACAGACCTGGCTTATTTCTACTTCACCCCAGCCTTGGCTTGCGCCTGGCTCTCTGGGGACAGCTTGCTCAGCGGGTAGTTGTAAACCTGGCCATTGGCCATGCGGAGCACAACGCTCTCGCCTTCCAGCTTCAGCATCGCTGCCTGAATGATCCGGCCTTCGGTGTTGGTCCAGTTTTGGATTGGCGCTGGAGCCGGCATGGCGGCTGCCGTTGAGGCCGCGGCAGGCTTTTTGCTGCCGTCGAGCGAAGCCCCCTCTTCAATCCACTGCTTGATTTTGGCGATGCTCGCCTCCGGAAGATTCTTCTTGGGAGGCATGTGAGCGTCGTCATCCAGTTCCACCACCAGCGTGGTGTAGAGGTGGCTCTCCTTCAAATTACCGGGCTCAATGGTGCGGCCGGGTCCAATGTCCTTGGCAAAACGCTCCAGGTTGTCGAAGACGAATCCGCCCTTTTCCTTGCCCGACTCCTCCGAGTGGCACTTGTAGCATTCGGCTTTCAAAATGGGCTGGATGTCACGCTTGAAGTCCACCGCATGGGCAGCAGCGGCGGGGAGAGCAACGAGGACGGCAGGCAGAAGAAATTTCATGGACGGAAGCAAGAACGCAGGTCCGATTGCCCCCCTTAGCAAAAAATGGGTAAAGTTGGACAATTCAGGACCGATACAGCCAATGGCTCATTTGCCCGCATTTGCCATGACTTTCTGCAAGACAAGCTCATGTCAAAACGGTTAAGACAAGGCGGTGCTTCGGTTCGTAAACGTAACTGCCGCTTCATCTCTCCTTTTCTGCCTGACTCCCCCGCTATGTCCACGGTCGCCGTCCGCTCCGCCCAGCTCCCGCCCGCAGTGCCCATCACGGTACGGCGCTTCCGCCAGCCAAAGAAGAACATCCCGCAGACGAAGGTTGAGCGGGATCACATCCTGGGCACGATCCGCAAGTACCTCGAGACCGCCAAGCTCGTCCCACCGGCACCGCTGGATGAGATGCGCTACCACGCGGAGAAGATCGTGGCGGACAACAACTTCAACCCCATCTATCGGGACTACATCGGGGTGCTCCTGAGCAATGAGCTCTGGCGCGAAACGCTGGCGACCATTCCCTACGAAAAGCGCCTCCTCCTCATGCCCAAGTGCCTGCGCGTGGAGAGCAAGTGCCCGGCCCCGTTTGATGAATTTGGCCTGCTCTGCAAGCAGTGCGGCCTCTGCACCATCCAGGACTTCCAAAATGAGGCGGAGAAGCTCGGCTACGCCGTCCTCGTGGCTGAAGGGTCCGCCATCGTCATGAGCCTCATCCAGACCGGCAAGATCGAGGCCATCGTGGGCATCTCCTGCCTCCCCGTGCTGGAGCGCACCTTCCCCTACGTGGAAGCCGCCGCCATCCCGGCCGTAGCCGTGCCGCTGCTCCAGGACGACTGCATCGACACCACCGTGGACATCGACTGGGTGTGGGACTACATCCACCTCACCAGCGAGGACAAGACCCGCCGTCTGAACCTCAACAAGCTGCATGAGGATGTGCGCGAGTGGTTCACCCGCGACAGCCTTGATGCGCTCCTTGGCAAGCCGCACGATCGGACCGAGGAAATCGCCCGCGAGTGGCTCGCCCGCGCCGGCAACCGCTGGCGTCCCTTCCTCACGGTGGCCTCCTATCAGGCCCTGCGTGAAGATCCAGAAGGCCCGCTCAGCGACTCACTGAAGAAGGCCGCCATCGCCGTGGAATGCTTCCATAAGGCTTCCCTCGTGCATGACGACATCGAGGACAACGATGCTCAACGCTACGGGGAAGCCACCCTGCATGCCGAGCACGGCATGCCAGTGGCCCTGAACGTGGGTGACCTTCTCATTGGTGAAGGCTACCGCCTGCTGGCCGACTCCGATGTGCGCGCCGACTTCCGCACGGAGATGCTCAAGATCGCCGCGGTGGGACAGCGTGAACTCTGCCGTGGCCAGGGAGCCGAGCTCCTCTGGAACAACCATCCTGTGGCCCTCAGCAGCGCCCAGGTCCTGGAGATCTTCCGCAGCAAGACCGCCCCCGCCTTTGAAGTGGCCCTCAAGATCGGCGCTGCCCTCAGCGGCCGTCTCGATGAAGTGGAAGAGGCCCTCCACGAGTACAGCGAGGCTCTCGGCATCGCCTACCAGATTCATGACGACCTCGACGACCTGGGCGACGACTCCGCCACGGACAACACCGTGGCCATCCGCCCCAGCATCGTGCTGGCCCTCATCCGCGAGCGCGGCAAGGGAGAGATCAAGGACACCATGGAGAAGCTCTGGAATGGCGAGCTGAAGGAATCTCCTGACAAGGCCACCATTCGCGCCTGGGCAGAGTCCAGCACCGCGCATGAAAAGGCGATGCTCCTGCTGGAGAGCTACAAGGAACAGGCCGTGCGCAGCCTTCAAGGCGTGGACAACGCCAACCTCAAGGGTCTCCTCCGTCGTGTCATCGGCAAGATCTTCAATGACCTGGAGATCAAAGGCTGGTGCCGCGAGTTCGAGGTGAAGAACGCCACCGCCGAGGCCAAGGAGGCTGGTGCGGTTGCGACACCTGCTCCTGAACCCGCTGCTGCTCCCGCCGCCTGACGCCACGGTCGTCAGCCTTTTCTCTTTGCCATATCAGCCGCTGCCCTTACGTGTAGTGCCATGCACACGCGTAAGTGGCTTCGTCTCGTCTTGAGCGCAGGTCTGGTGGCCCTGCAATTTGCGACTCCTGTCCTCGGCAATGGGGGCGGCTACGTCAAAGGTCTGGCCTCCAGCGGGGCCTTCAAGCCGCTGAACATTGAGCAGGTCCAGATGTTGTCAGAGAAGCTCGATATCGATCTCCACATCGAGCACGCTGAGATCCGCATCGAGTACGTCCTGCACAATCCCGGTCCCAAGGTCACGGTGGAGGCGGGTTTTCCCTCAGCCGTCGCGGTGGATCCCTATGGCGAGGTGGATGCGGAGCCCATGACGATGAAGCAGCTCGCGACCAAGCTGCCCTTGGAGGCGTTTGAACTGAAAGCCGACGGTAAGTCGGTGAAGACCACCATCAAGTCCGATGACCTGAAGCTCGACTCGGTGGAGTCCCTTCCATCCGATGGTGAGGATGGCGGCATCAAGGTCAAAGCCTGGCACATCTTCAAGCTGGACTTCGCCCAGGGGCAGACCCGCAAGGTCACTGTGAAGTACCGCAATCCGTACTTCGGCAGCTACATGTATGTGTCTGACGACAGCCGCATCAGCCCCCTGACCTTGACGTATCTCTTCTCCAGCGCCGGCGCATGGAATGGCCCCATCAAACAAGGCAGCGTGACGGTGAAAGCTGTGACGGCCAATCCTAATCTGATCCAGTTCAGCCATCCCAAGCGATTCGAGAGGGACGGCAATACCTGGCGGTGGCTCTTCACAGACTTCGAGCCCACCCTGGAGGACGATCTCGTCATCACCACGCGTCCCTTGTGCTTCGGGCAATCCGTTTACAACCAGAACCCCAATGGCGAGGTCGAGGACTACAGCCGCACCGAGTATGTGGGATGGGGTGCCGTCAAGAACTACGAGGGCAAGATGGGCGGCAAGTGGGAGCTGCATCGCTACGACTACAAGGCCACCGCGTCTTCCACCCTCGCTCCCGGCAGCGGGCTCCGCTATGATCCCCAGCTTCTCGCGGAAGATGACTCTGACAGCGGAAGCTCGGCGTGGGTCGAAGGTGCCAAGGGCGATGGCATTGGCGAATCCGTGACGCTCACGCTGGCGCAACCCGCCAAGCTCAGCCGCATCGGGATTGCCAACGGCTACACCAAGTCGGAGGACATCTACCTCAAGAACAACCGCGTGGCCCGGCTGGATGTGAGCATCAATGGCGGGAAGAGCTTTCCGGTGGAAGTCCCTGATGAACGTCTCACCTCGGAGCTCTTCTACTTTGACCTGCCTGCCCCCGAGGAGTCTGTAGTTTCCGTGAAACTCACCATCGCTGCCGTTTACAAGGGCACGAAGTACAGCGACACCGCCCTCTCGGAAGTGGTGCTGGTGTCCCCGTTGGAGAAAGAGCCAAAGATCCGGGCTTCGCGGTGACAAACGTGCATCCCCCTTCAAACAATGGGAATCTTGCCCCGCACGTGCCGTTTGTGGAGTGCACTATTGTTCGGCGCTTTCAGCCTCATAGTGACATCGGCTCATGGCAATGGCGGAGGTTACTCGCAAGGGTTGCAATCCACAGGTGCCTTCAAGCCCTTTGGCATCGAGCAGGTGGAGATGCTTTCCGAGCATCTCGAGATCGATCTGCACATCGAGCATGCGGAAATCCGCATCGAATACGTCCTGCACAATCCGGGACCAAAGGTGACTGTCGAAGCGGGATTCCCCTCTGCCGTGAATGATCTGAGGTGGGGAGTCAATTCTCTTGTGAAGACTCCTTTTGAATCACTGGTGAAGCTGGAGAACTTCCATCTCGCAGCCGATGGCACGCCTCTGGAAGTCTCTACCGTTGCTGACAACCTCAAGCTGGGCGGCAAAACGCCTGGGGGACCTTCGGAAAACCGGACCACTATCAAAGCGTGGCATGTCTTCAAACTGGACTTCAAAAAGGGTCAGACACGACGGCTGATCGTTAGATACCGCAACCCCTATGCGGCGTTTGTCACAGCGATCTCGAGTGGGTGGAGCCGGAGCGCCACCACCTTGTCCTATGTGTTCTCAAGCGCCGCTTCCTGGGCCGGACCTATCACTCAAGGCACGGTGATCATCAATCCCGTCTCATTGGATGCCGGACAAGTCGAGTTCAGCCATCCCAACCGATTTACAAAAGATGGCGACCGCTGGATCTGGAGATTCTCTGACTTGGAGCCGACACTCGAAGATGACCTGATGGTCATCACTTCTCCTGCTTGCACCGTCCCCGATGACGTGCTGTTCATGGATCCCAGCGAGCAAGAAAAAGTGTCAACCGCTTACTATGTGTGCAGGGGAGACAGCCCACGCTACGGCGGCGGTCGCTGGGAAATTCATTCAAAGGATTACCAAATCGATGCCACATCCACCCTCCCTCCCGATGGTTCGCTTAGTTTTGCTGCTGAAGCACTCAGGGACTTCTCTCGCAAAACCTGCTGGGTCGAAGGTGCTCCTGGCCCTGGTATCGGAGAAGCAGTGACCCTTACCCTGCCCAAACCGGGCAAGGTGGCCAGAGTCGGGCTGGTCAATGGCTACGCCAAAGACCAGCAGCTCTATGAGGCTAACAATCGGATCAAACGACTCGATGTGAGCGTGAATGGCGGCAAGCCCTTCTCCGTTGCAGTGCCTGACGAGCGCCTCACCACTGAGCACCATTACTTTGACCTGCCGCAGCCAAACAGCGCCGTCAAGACGATCAAGCTCACCATTGCCGAAGTGTACAAGGGCACCCAGTTCGACGACACCTGCCTGACCGACATCGTTTTGGTCACCCCTCTCTCCAAGGCCCCCAAGCACTCGCCAATAAGGTGACCAAGATCATTCCATCGGTTCTGCGCCAACCCTGTCGCCTCTTTCTAGCTTGTGCGGCCCTGACGTGCGACAACCTCCTCCACGCCGCAGCCCCGCCCCTCCCTGTCTGGATCGAGGAATCCCATGCAGGCAGCTTCTATTTCCTCGCCCAGACGCTTCCGCTGAACGAACCGCACACCCTGGTGCTGTTCGACGCCCACAGCGATGCCTCGGCCATCGCCAAATCCGACCGGATCCGTGAGGCCATTCGCAAGGTGCCCTCTGTGGAAGACAGAGCCGCCCGGCTGCAACGCTGGCGGGAGCAGGGCGCCATCCAGTGCTTCAACTGGATCGAGCCGCTGATGCCCGCCCCGATTTCGGAAGTGATCTGGGTTTCGGCACGCCGTCTGCCCACGGAGGAACGCGCGAGGCTGGAACAAGATGCCCGGGAGTATCTGGATGCGCATGAAGAAGGTCTGCCCCGCGATGCTGGGCCCCTTGCCCCCAAGTTCCGGGCCCTGGACTTCGAGCAATGGAAGGCAGCATCCGCCGCCTGGCCCATCGAGCGCCCCTTCGTCGCCAGCATCGACCTTGATTACTTCGCAACGCTGCCAGATGACAAGCTCGCGCCCGAGGTTCACGAGGTCGTGGCATCGGTGCTCGACAAACGCGGCCTCAAGGCCCTCTGCTGGGCTCTGTCCACCCCCTGGCTCAAGTCCCCCGATCAGGCGGACAAGCTGCTGTGCGCGGCTCTGGACGAGAGCTGGCGCATCTCCAATGCCGAGGTGCGCTGGGAACCCTTCGCCATCACCGGTCCGGATCGCTCCATGATGGCGAGGCTCAGGGAGCGGAAGGGAGAACAGATTCCGTCGTTCGACCTCAGCAAAGCCTCGCTGGCGCTGCGCACCAAGGCTCTGCAACGGTGGCGACCAGCTCACACAGAATACGAGCGGCCACGGCTGGAAGGAATGCAGAGCGACTGGAGAGCAGACTCGTTTCTGCCTGACATTTCCATGCACGATCGCCCCCGGGAGCCAGACGGCAGCTACCGGCTTGAGGCCGGCCAGCCAGCCGTTGTCACCATGAACCCCGCCCCCACCGGCGCCCGGGTGCGCTGGTGGGCCCTGCAGGCGGAAAAGTCCGTGTACCGCGTCACTGATGTGGACTTTGGTTTTGCCAGCAGGGCCCCCCGCTGGATTCAGCAACAGCCCCGATTGATCGCTGAGGGCACCGTTCTGGGAGAGTTGGATGTCGCCGCGTTGAGGCCCTTCCAGGATCCGCACCATTACTGCGGCACCGTCCCGATCTATGCGGAGGTTATCCGCGATGGTGAATCGCGATTCAGCAACGTCCTGACTCTGCGCGTGAAAGCAGCCGGCTCCAGCGGTCTCCGCGCCGCCTGGAGTGAGCAGTTTGCCCTGCCTTACATCTTTGGCTCGACCTGGATTCAAGATGGCCTGCGCTCAGGCCCCGAGACCGGCTGGGGCGCAGATTGCGCCAACTTCTTGATCGCCGGATTTCGCGCGCAAGGCTGGCGTCTGCCCTGGGGCAGCCCGAGAGACCTCCGGCAATTCCTTGAACCCTGGCAAGGGCCCGCGGAGAGCGACAAGGGCTGCGTGATCGACTTTGGTGCCCATGCCGCTGCACTGTGGCAGGATCTCCCTCCTCTTGGCGAGCTCAACGACGCCGACCTGGTGGTGCACCAGCTTGAGGGAACCGCGGCCGTACTCCCCTTGGGCGAGTTGAAGCAGGGCCGCCCTGTTCCGAAGATCCTGCAGCTGCGCCAATCCAAAAAGACACTCACGACCGTTTTTGGAGGGGATGTGATGCTAGGCCGCCGAGTAGCAGAGACTCTGCATCGAGGAAACAATCCCATGGCCTCCTTGAACGCCGCACTGAGCACCGCCGACCTCGCCGTGATCAATCTTGAGTGCGCCTTGCTGCCCCAAGGCGCCAGCCCAGATGCCAAAGCCCTGCTCTCTGCGCCGGCCCATGCGGCCAAGTTGCTCAAGGAGCTTGGCGTGGACGCCGTGACCCTGGCCAATAATCACTCCATGGACCGCGGCCCAACTGGGCTCCAGACAACAGTTTCCCTCCTGGATGAAACCGGGCTGAAACACTGCGGCGCGGGAACGTCGAGCGAAGCCTCCCTGCAACCGCTCATCCTGGAAGCCCAAGGACGGAAGATGGCTCTCTTCTCCGTGTATGATGATGAGGAGGCCACGCCTTCACGCAATGAAGGACTCATGATTGCCACCACCGCATCTTCCGATGCCCTCGTGAAAGCCATCGCGGCAACACGGGCAAAGGCGGATCTGATTGTCATCATGCCCCACTGGGGCCGGGAACACTCTCAAACCCCAACCGTTGAGCAGCGAGCCCTTGCCGCAACCTGGCTGAATGCAGGGGCGCACCTGGTTGTCGGCACGGGCCCGCACGTTGT
This sequence comes from Verrucomicrobium sp. BvORR106, assembly GCF_000739655.1. Taxonomy (GTDB): domain Bacteria; phylum Verrucomicrobiota; class Verrucomicrobiia; order Verrucomicrobiales; family Verrucomicrobiaceae; genus Verrucomicrobium. The sequence continues at coordinate 72,193 of NZ_BATR01000183.1, forward strand.
CCAACCTCTGGAACATCTGTGGGGCGGAAGCGTCGCCTGGTCCTTGGGCAATTTGGTGTTCGATGGCCCCGGCCCCACGCGCGAATGGAGCCGCGGGGCGATGTTGGAAGTGACGTGGGATGCCGAGACGTTGCGGATGATCCGGGCAAGGTTGCGGCCCGTTCAGATAGCGAACGATGGGACGGCGGGGCTTGTGGAGAAGCGGTAACGGTGTTGAGGACGCACTCGATATTGCCGCCCTGACCGCCTGAAGGCGGTGAAGCTCGTATTCAAAGAACACGCAAGCGACGGAACTCCTCAACGCACTCTTCTCTCCTCCACCCTCACGGCTTGCTCGTCAGGAACTTCAGCAACTCAATCGCCTTCCGCTCAGGCAACACTTCCAGTAAACCCGGCGGCATCAGAGACTGGGGCATCTTGTCGTGCTTGGCGACGTCCTGCTTCGCCACCACCACCGCTTCCGTCACGGTGCGCAGGGTGAGGGCTGTGTCTGATTCTTGCTCGACGACCCCTGAGATGACCACTCCGTCTTTCTTGGTGACCAGATGCAACTGGAAGTTGTCTCCCACCACGGCATTGGGATCCACGATGTTTTCAAGGAAATAATCCACCCCGTTGCGCCAGGAACCACCGAGATCCGGGCCCAGCTTGCCACCCGACCCATCCATGGCATGGCAGACGGCGCACAGTTGGGTGAAAGTCTCTTTCCCTGCGCCGGCGTTGTACGCCCAGAGGGGTGCGGCGGCATAAGCCTTCTTCAAGCGTTCCATGGCCGACTTTGCCGCTTCTGAGGACTCATTCACCTTGCCCCAAGACTGGTCGAGCAACTGGTCCACCGAGGCATCCCGCAGGCTGCGCATCTGACGCACTTGCAAAGCGGTGAGATACTCGCGCTTGAACTGCCCCGCCTTCACCGCCTGGAGTAGAGGCAGAGCCAGCTGTACCCGGCTCGTCAGCACGCCCAGTGCTGCGCTGCGGTCCACTGCATCGAACTTCTCAAAGCGCTCCAACAAGGCGCGGGAAGTAGCAGGATCCGCGGAACGTGACAGCAGAGGGATGGACAGGGAACGAAAGGCCTCCGCATCCAACAACCCGGCAAAGATGGGTGTGGCCAGGGGGTCATTGCTGCGCTTCAACACATCGAACGCCATTTTACGCTGCGGTGGCGATTGCGCACCATCTGCCAGAATCTCGCGCATCTTGGCGAGCACGGCCTTGTCGCCGAACAGCGCCGACAGTTGATCCGTGGCCCCGTTTGCGGGCACCCCTTTCTTTTGCAAGTCGGGCCAACCCTTGGGCATGACCACCGAGGCTTCGTCCTTGAGGGCAAAGGCAAGAATGCGGAGGTTCTTTGAAACCACCTCGTCAGACTGTCCCTGCATCCACGCCACCAGAGCTTCACGCCCGGACGGCGTGCGCGCGGCCGACCAGCGGATCGAATTCGCCAGGCTGCTCAGCGGTGTGGTGGCGGCCAGGGAAAGCGCCCGCTCCCAATCCTGCCCCACCACTGGTGCCAGCCCGAACCAGATCATCTTTGGCAGAAAGCGATCCTGCTGATCCTCCCCATGCGCCGAAAGAACCTGCCCCACTGCCCAAATCTGAGAAGGGCTCAGCTTTGGCAGGGCGGACGCGATGGCGAGGCGCACAGTGGCAGAGGCATCTTCTCGCGCCAGCTTGAGCAGTTGCTCTTCACTCAACCGGGAGCTGCCTGCTGACTCCGTCGCCAACTGCACCGCCCAGGCTCTGATCACATCGCTAGGCTGCTGGGTCAGGGATTGCAGAAGCACATCATCGAGTGCTCCGATGACGTGCAACGTCCAGACGGCGCGCAGCACCTGAGGCACGGAAGGCGACGTCAGCTGGGCACGCAGGGCGTTCACGGCCTCCGGCTGGATCGGGCGCTTCACCGCCCGGGCCTGGAGCAAGCCTCTCGCCGTGCGCGAGTACCAGTCGTTCTTGTGCAGGTGTCTCTCAGCGAGCTCAAGGTCCGTCTCGCGCCCCAGATCGACCTTCACCGCCTTGTAGGTCTTTTCCCAAGCCATCCGATACACCCGACCATTGCTCCGGTCCCACTTCTCCTCTGCCGGATTGTGGCATTCCTGGGTGTCGCTCCAGTCGATCATGTACACCGCTCCATCCGGCCCCGTCTGGAGATCCACGCCCATGTAGGTGGGATCTGGAGCGAAGACCATGTCGAAGCCGCCGTGCCTGGTTTCATACCCTGAACCCTCCCGCTCGTTCACCTGATGATTCATCTGGTGGCCGTGCAGGTTGTGGGTGAAGAGGTGATTACGATAGTCGTCAGGCCAGTTGTCTCCCAGATAGATCATCGTGCCCACATGGCTGTGTCCACCGTAGATGGCCGTGCTGCCGGGCTTGCCCGCGCCTCCTTCGCCGCTGTCATACTTGGCCGAGGCGGGAAGGTAGTTCTTCAGATCTGGAGCAAAATCGAGTCCGGCATTGGAGATGAACGATGCGTACCCGGAGTTTGCCTGATTCCAGAAGTGTCCGTTCCGGATGACGTGGGTGGTACCTCCCCCACCCCAGAAACTGCGGCAGTGCGTCATGAAAAGGTGACCGTGTTCATTGAAGTCCAGCCCCCACTGGTTGCTGCCTCCGTGAGCGAATACCTCGAACTCATGTCTCTGGGGATGAAAGCGCCAGACACCGGCCCGAAGCTCCACCCGTGCGTTTTCCGGTGTCCCGGGCTTGCCGACCAGAGAACGGGTAAACACCCCCTGATTGCCGTAGAGCCAGCCGTCCGGTCCCCAGGTGAAACTGTTGAGCGTTTCATGTGTGTCCTGATAGCCCCAACCATCCAGCAGCACTTGAGGTTTTCCCGGGCGGTCCGCAGCATCCCGGGGGATGAAGATCAATTCCGGTGCGGCCCCCACCCAGATCCCGTCGGGGCTCACTTCCAGCCCGCTCACGAGATTTAGCCCCTCCAGAAACACTGTGCGTTTCCTAAAACTCCCACTCCCTGCCGCATCCTCCAGAATGACAATACGATCCTTCCCCTGCCCTTCCGGTTGCCGGGCGGGATAGCTATAGGCCTCCGCCACCCAGAGTCGGCCACGCTCATCCCAGGCAAAGGCAATGGGCTGCCGAACGTCGGGTTCGGAAGCGACCAGATCCACTTTAAAACCCGGCGTGACCATCATGCCTCCCACCACCGTTTTTGCACTGGCGGAGCCATACGCCTCTTCCGAGGTCTTGGGATTGGGAACCAGATGCCGCAGCACGGGGCTTTCCTTCTGTCGTGTCGCAAGCCCACCCTGGCCCCCTTTCTGGGTCGGGGGTTGGATCACTGCCGGTTCTTTGTCATGAAAGACAAAGTCATCAAAGTTCAGGTGGCACCAACCTTCCGTGCCCTCATCCACGAGCCGGATGAAGATCTCCTGTGCCGCCAATCGCCGGAGGTCAAGGACCTCGCGGCGCATGTTCTCCAACGCCTGTCCGCTGGCTTGGTGGAAGATCTTGCCAGTCGCCGCCTCCACGACTTCCACCCTCACCTTGTTCACCGCGCGCCCCGCACCCACCAGGAAGCTGGCCCAGGGCTGAGTCACCTTGAAGGAGGCAGAAGTGAGTGTCCCGGTGCCCTTGTCGCCCACCTTCTCGTAGCCTCCCATCCAGTACTGGCCCGCGTGATGGCTCTCTCCACGCCCCCGGAGCTTCACGGCATCGCCTTTCACAGGCTGCCCCTCCCAAGCCGTCCCCACCGGAGTCCAGTCCTGCAAGGTGCCCGTTTCAAACCCCAGTTTCAATGCATGCCCGTCCGCCGCCAGCACCGGAATCATCTTGGTTCCTGGAGCCAACAATGCGTTTGCCGGAGCGCCTGCAGCTGGGGCCGGCTGGGGCTTCGGCGCCACAGGTTTCAACTTCGCCCGTTGTCCCGGCACGCCCCCCAGCTTTTCCCAGGTGATGACGTCAGGAGAGGCGGGCAGTTCCTCGATATAGATTTCCCTGGCCTCGACCACCGCGTTCCCGCCGCTGTGGAGCTGAATGGCGATGATCCCTTCCCCGGCAATGTCAGCGTCCGGTTCAGTGTAGTCCACGCCCTGCACGCCGTTGATCCAGGTCTGGATCCGGGGCCCGTCGGCCTTGATGACGTAGTCGTTCCAATCCCACAACTTCACGGCCGACCGCATCGTCCCCATGTCTGCCTTGATGAGGAGGCGATTGCGCCGCCCCTCGTCATAGATGCCGCCGTACCACTCCGGCTCGCCGTAGTCGCACTGGTAGCCGCAGACCTCGTGGCCCTCAGGATTGCGGCGCGTGCGGATTTGCACTCCGGAGTTGATGAATCCCGTCTTGGGATCGCCCGTGAGTTTGATCTTGAGGTGCAGGACAAAGTTGGCGTAGGACCGCTTGGTGGCCACGAAGTCGTTGTAGGGCACCTTGTCCACCCCATCTCCTCCCGTGAGGGAGCCGTCCTTCACCGTCCACCGGACGGGGGCCAATGCCTCCCAACCCTCGAGGGATTTGCCGTCGAAAAGTGAGCGGGCCTTTTCGGAACGCACGGGTACCGGCTCCGCAGCAGACGCCATCATGGCCGACCAGATGACTAGGCCGAGGATCAAGAACAGGTGGGCAGACCATTTCCGTTTCATAAGTCAGAGGAAGGAAGCGTCGGAAAATACGGCCCCTCACCCTGGGTCTCTGCGGACATGTTTTATGCGAAATCGGACACAAACACTCCTACAGAACCCTGACCGCCTAAAGGCGGAACTCCAACCCTCTCCGCTCTCTCTTCATTTTCCTCGAACCTCCACTGACACACCGATCTACTGAATAACTGTTTTACTGAATCACCGACCTACCGCCCCGCCGCCGCCTTCACCGCCCGGGCGAGATCCACGTTCGCGTTCAGCAGTTCCTGGGGCACTTTGTCCAGCGCGTACGTTTCCTGGCCGCCGATGCGGTTGATGATGACGTTGTTGCCGCTGATGGAGAACGAGAAGGTCGTGGGGCGGTTAGCATCGTTCACGGCCGCCGCCGCCATGGAGCCTGCGGAGGCCCCCAGTTCATCCGCCTTGAACCCCAGCAGAGGGGCCATACGGGGATTTGTCTTGGCCAGCGCCTTGCGCTGGGCGTCAGGGAGTTTCTTCAGTTCGTCCAGTTGCACCGTGGAGAAGCCACCGTCATGCATGAGCTTGATCTCCTGATCCTTCACAGCAGACATCCGCACGTTCTTGTAGATCTTGCCCGCGATTTCCAGCAGCGGCACGTAGTCCGCTTTGGCACTCGCATGCTGGCGCTGGTACTCCTGCAGCGGCATCCATCGGCCAGCAATGACGACGTTTCCCTGGCGGTGTTTCTCCAGGGCGGAGGCAATCTGTCCGATGAGCGGCTGCATGAGAGCCGTGGCTTTGGGATACCGTTTTGCGGTGTCCTGGGCTTCTGCTCCGATCTTTTCCAGCCCCTGCCAGTCTTCGTCACTCACCAGGGTCAGTTGACCGTAGCTTGGGTACGGCACCATTCTTCGCAGAATCGGCGGCTGGAGTTGTTTAGACGAACCATCTGCAAATGTGAAGGTGCTGGTCATGCCGAACGTCTCCACGGAGACATACTCATGCGCCGTGGCAAACTCGTCCCCACCGCTGGCGGAGCTGCCAATGACCACGATGCCCCCTTTGGCCGGGATGGGAGCGGCGGAGAGATTCAGCGACCCAAAACTCAAAACGACCGCCGCCAGGGCGGCACCAATGGAGCGACAGCAGCGACGGATCTTCATGGGGTGTAGTTAGATTTGACGGCTACTTGCCTCCGCCGTTCACACCTGCTCCATAGGAGCGAAGTGCGGCCACGCTGCGCTCGAACTCGCCCTTCTGATACGCGATGTCGGCATCCTTGTTGGGCGCTTTGAAAGGAGGGATTGCCTTGCCTTTCTTGGACAGGGCCTCGAAGGCAGCGAGATCCTCCGCCGGCATCTTCTCATACCCAAGTTCCTTCAGGAACTCCGGTTTCTTGAAGGGCAGCGGCTTGGCGAAGCCGGAGATGGTCTCGATGTTAAGCGGCACTCCCGGGCAGAGCTCGGCAAATCGCTTGGTGTACGCCTTGAAGTCCACGATGCCTTCACCGATGGCGGTCCACTGCACGGTCGCGCCGTTCTCGCTCTCCCAGATCATGGAATCGCGCACGCTGGAGCAGTTCACATAGGGCCCGAGCACCTCCAGGTGCCGCAGCGGGTCTTCCATCACCCAGGTGGCGTTGCCGGGGTCAATGTTGGCCCCCACCCAGTCTTTGCCGGCGGCTTCAATGAGCGCCTTCAGTTCGTGGGATTGCATGTCACCCGCATGGTTTTCGATCGAAATGCGGATTCCGGCATCATGAGCCTGGCTCTTGCAGGCCTGAAACACCTTCAGCAGGGATTCGATATGCCGCTGGATGCCGCCATCGCCCTTGCGATCGTCGTTGCTGCCCAGGTAACAGCGCGCCACGGGTGACCCAAGCGCCTTGGCCACGCGAATGCAGAGGGCCAGATGCTCCTCGGCCGTGCCAAGCGTGTCCTTAAACCGTGCGGAGGTGGGGCAGACACTGGAGGTCCCCACGTACAGGGCTAGTCCGGCGCGGTCCGCCTGCTCCTTCAGCCCCTTCAGGTAGGCGTCCTCAAAGCTCTCAAACGGAAGCAGTTCAGACAGGAACAGGGTATCCACCTTCTGCGACCCGGCATACTCGATGAACTGGGGGGCCTTCCATCCGGTGGAACGCACCGCGAAGTGATCCAGGCCGATCCGCACCTTGAGCGGCCCACCTTGAGCGAAGGTGGAAACGGCTGGTAGAGCAGCAGCAGCGGCAGCGGAGGTCTGGAGAAAGCGGCGGCGATTCATGGCCGCACATCTCACCGGAACTGTCGCATTTTGGCAACTGAATTCCACCCGCTTCGCGGGAGACAGAAGACTGAAAGACTCAAGACAAAAGACTTGAGGGGACGTTCGCGGCAGGCGGTGCGCCTGCCCCACAGCGGCTAGAACCGATCAAATCGGACCAGCGCGGCGAGGAAGTTGGATGCCGGAGGCATCACAGCC
>NZ_BATR01000182.1 GCF_000739655.1 Verrucomicrobium sp. BvORR106
TGATCAGCTTTTGCAGTACCGGCTCCTGCCGCCACTCCCACGCCTGCCGCCGGTTGGCGAGGATGGTCACATGGTTCTCTGACTTGATTTCCTTGATCCCCTCAGGCTCATCCTGGGAGTTCCTCACCAGGATCAAGGCGGCCTTCTCGTGAATCTCTGGCATGCGGAATACGCCTTCCCCATCGCCTACTGCCAGCACGCCCTTGGACACACGTTCAGGCAGATCCAGCCCCAGATCCTCAAAAGGGATTCTCCACTCCTTCAGCATCTCCCGGAGCCCCGAGACACGCCCGAACACCGCAAGGGATCGCTGGGCCTGGTCGTGGGCCTGCAGGCTCTTCCTGACTTTATTCCGATCTACGAGCTGTACGCGCACCTCTCCCGGATCAACCGGGCTGCCGGGCTGACCTGAACGAATCACGAGTCTGATCCGCCCCCCCTTGACGTCTTCTGGGAGCGAAAACGAGAAGTCACCTTCCAGCAACGCAGGATGCCCAGGCTGCTTGGTCAGCTGGAAGGGGAGATTCTCCAGCAGCAAGGCACCGAATTCGCCACCGTCCAGATACACATTTGCCCTGAGATCGGGCCTCGCACCAGCAGGCGCGAGGAAGGTCATGGGGATGACCATCTTGGGTTCGATGAATTTCTCCAGGCACACCTTAGCATCACGCCCCAGCGGACCGTCCACCGCCAGCAGTTTCACAAGGCCTGAGTCAGGCGCGCCCAGCAAAGGGGCAATGCACCCCGCCCAGAACACCAAGGGCATCAGATTCATGACGCCACCTCCGGCAGAGATTGAGCAGACCAATGGAAACCCGCCAGCGTCGCCTCATCTGGGGACTGCATCACCATCCCATCCGTCACCACCAGCACGGCGCCATCCCCGGTGAGCAGCGGGGTAAAGCATACATGCGCCCCCGCCCTGTCGAGGCAGACCTCGTGACCACTGTAGGTGAACACCTCAATCTTGCGTCCCTTGTCATGTAGGGTGACCAGGATGCGCTGGTCCGCGGCCGTGTCCCTCGGGCTCTCCAGCAACTCCACATCCACCTTGTCACCATCACGGATCACTGCGTCCAGCTGCCGGGGGAAGAGCTTCTCCATCTCCGTCAAAAGCTGGGGGCGGCCTGCCGGACCAGACTTCGATTCATGAAACAACAGGGCATCCGCTGCCAGCACCACCAGGGCGACCGCCACGGTGACGGTGGAGATCAACATCCACGCCTGCACCGGCACATTCCGGGCAGGCTCAGGCCGGTCATCCCCCAAGGCCGCCAGCGCCCGCCGACGTGCCTCACGCTTCACCTTGGGGTCGGCCGGAGCCGCATGGACCCCGGCCACCACCTCTTTCATCCATTCATCTTGGTTGCTCATGGGGTCAGTAACTTTTTGAGGGTTCGTTTGGCCAGGAAGACCCGCCAGGAGATGGTGGACTCAGCACATCCCGCCCGTCTGGCGGCTTCGGCATGGTTGCAGTTTTCAAAATAAACCAGGGCCACCGCCTCTCGCTGGCGTGGGGAGAGCGCCTGCATGGCCCTGAGCAGCCGGGACTGCCTGTCCGTGGAAGCCTCCTCACCTTCCAGCGAACGATCTCCCCCGCTGTGCTCCTGATAAGCGGCAAAGGTTCTGGCCCGCTGGGACTGCTGGCGGCGGAGGTAGTCGCGCGCCACATTGGAGGCAATGGTGAAGAGCCAGGAAAGAAAAGCCACACCTTCCTCCAGGCCCGGAAGCTTGCGTGCCGCGCGGATGAAGGTCTCCTGCGCCACGTCATCTGCCGCGTGATGCTCCAGGACGATCCGGTAGGCGTACTGGCGGATCCGCTCGTAATACCGGTCGAACAGGCTCTCGAAGCCGTCCTTCTCACCACGACGGGCGCGCTCCACCAGGAGGGAATCTGAAAGTTCGATTTCATCGAGAGGGAACATGCGCGTAAAGAATAACCTCAAGACGCATTCTCCTTCCCGATCCTTGGCCTTTTGAAGGGAAATCGCAAAAATCCCTTCTCGCCGGTCGCGAGCACAGTTTTTCCCCACCCCGGAGGCTTCCCCTTCAATGCCAGCGGTCAGGCAAAAATCTCGCGGACTACGTGACCGTACACGTCCGTCAGGCGGAAGTCGCGGCCAGCGTAGCGGTAGGTCAGGCGCTCGTGATCAATCCCCATGAGATGCAGCAGGGTGGCGTGCAGATCATGCATGTGGACCTTGTCCTTGACCGCGTAGTAGCCAAACTCGTCCGTCTCTCCATGAACGTGGCCGCTCTTCACGCCACCCCCGGCGAGCCACATGGTGAATCCTTGCGGATTATGATCCCGGCCATTCACCCCTTGCACAATGGGCGTGCGACCAAACTCTCCGCCCCAAACCACCAGCGTGTCTTCCAGCAACCCCCGCTGCTTAAGGTCCGCCAGCAGCCCCGCGATCGGCCGGTCCACCCGGGCGCAATTGCTCTCATGCCCCTTCACCAGCCCGGAGTGCTGGTCCCAGGTGTAGCCCGTGGACACCTGGATGAAGCGGACCCCGGCCTCCGCAAAACGACGCGCCAGCAGGCACTGACGGCCATAGTTGTCCGTGGGTTCCTTGCCGATGCCATACAGGTCTTTGATGTGCTCGGGCTCGCCATCAAGGTTCATCACTTCCGGGGCCTCCTGCTGCATGCGAAACGCCAGCTCCATGGACGCGATCATCCCTTCCACCGGAGCCAGTCGGGTGCGCTCCAGATTCTCCCGGTTCATGGCCTGCAGCAGTTCCAGTTTGCGGTGCTGTCGCTCCGGAGTGGAACCGGAATCGAGGAAACGAAAGGTCGCCTCCTTGCCCAGCTTTCCACTTCGCCCCACCGTCGTGCCCTGGTGCGCTGCCGGGAGGAATGCGGAGCCGTAGTTCCGCGGACCACCATGACCGGCCGGGGGACTGATGCTGACGAAGGCGGGCAGGTTGGCGTTCTCCGTCCCGAGACCGTAGCTCACCCAGGAACCAAGCGAGGGCCGGACAAAGTTGTCCGCACCCGTGTGCATCATGCACACCGCCTGACCATGTGACTGCCCCTTGCTCTGCATGGAGCGGATCACGCACAGGTCATCCATGTGTTGCGCGACATTAGGAAACAACTCACTGCACCACAGCCCCGACTGACCGTGTTGCTGGAAGGCCCAGGGGGAGCCCATAAGCTTGGCCTGGCTGGCGGCCGCAGGGTCCAGGTTGTCCGCCGGGGCAAAGGGAAGACGCTTCCCGTCATCGGCCTGCAACCGGGGCTTGTAATCAAACGTGTCTACCTGTGAAGGTCCCCCATGCATGAACAGGAAAATCACCCGCCGGGCCCGCGGCGCATGGTGCAGACCGATGGGCAGTGCTCCAGATGCGCCCGCTGCTGCGGCTGAAGCCAGACTGGAAAAAGCCAGCGAGCCAAAACCGCAAGCGGCCGTCTTCAACGCCGTGCGGCGGCTGAAGGTGGGGGCATCAAATCGATGGCAGGCAGAGACAGAATTCATGACAGGAAGGGCGCAGGGATTCAATCGAGGAAGAGAAACTCCGTGGAGGCGAGCAGGATGTGAGCGAGATCTGCCAGAGCTTGTTCGCGGTCCGAGCCGCCATCGTTGATGAAGGCCACGGCACGTTGCAGCTCCGCAGGATGGGGAACGCGACCAAGCACGCTCCGGTACAGATGCTTCACGGCATCTGGGTTATCATGAAGGTAGGCACCGGCTCCCAGTTCCCTGGCCTGGGCCTGGAGCACCTCACTGTTCAACAGGTAAAGCGCCTGGGTGGGCACGGTGGTGGTGGCTCGTTCCCCCACGGTCACCTCGGGATTGGCGGCATCAAACACCTCCAGATCAGCTGCCAGATTGTTCCTGGCCATCGGCAGATACACACTGCGAACCGGGAGCTTGGTGGCATCCACCTTCCCGTCGAGATCCTCACCGTAAGAGCTGGCCGTGGCATTGCCCCTTTCCAGACTGAGCCGCCCTCCCAACAAAAGCAGGCTGTCCCGGAGTTCCTCCGCCGACAAGCGTCGTGGCTGATGCCGGCCAAAGAAGCGGTTCTCGGGATCCACTGCGGCCAGCTTCGATTCTGGGGCTGCCGCAAGCCGGTAGGTGCGGCTGAGTACCATCTCACGGATGAGTGCTTTCATGGAACCCCCACTGGCGCGGAACTGCTGGGCCAGATGCTCCAGAAGCTCTGGATGCGTCGGTGTCTCCCCTTGGATGCCAAAGTTGTCCACGGTGCCCACGATACCCCGTCGGAAAAGTTGCGCCCAGAGGCGGTTCACCATCACCCGGTCCAGCAGGCCGTTTTGTGGCCCGGTGATCCAGTTGGCCAGCTCCAGCCGGCCACTGGCACCAGCAGGAATGACCGGCGGCGGCCCGGAATGCAGCACTTGCGGGAAGTTTCGCTTCACCAGTGGCCCGCGTTGCGCCACCTCCCCACGGATACGCAGGTGGCAATCGCCCGCATCCTCCGCATCGCGAGGGGCCATGGCGAGCTCGGCATCTTTGAGTTCGTCGATCTGCTTCGTCAGCGCCTTGGACAGCTCCCCGGCCGACATCTTGAAGAGCGGATCGGTGCCGCCCCCGCTCATCGCCAGCACTTCCGCCTCCCGCTCAATGTCCTTGACGGCGACGAACTGCACCGCGTCCACCATGACATAGCCACTGGTGCCCCGGTTGCTGAGCATCACATTGGCCCGGGCGCCTTTCTTGAACTCAAACCGGCCCACCGGCTGGAACAGCCCGGCCACGGCGGGTTCCTTGGTCTGGTCGAGTGTGATTTCATGAACCCCATCCCCCGCCTCCACCGTGACCGGCACCGACCGGCTGCGGTTCCCGCCCGGACTGTAGGCCACCCGTACTTCATACACGCCGCTCTCTGGCAGGCTGCCGCGGAACAGCGCCTGTCTGCCGCCCTTCTCCTGACGGTCGTCATGGATGTAAGTTTCCCCGAACCGCTTGGGCGAAAGGGTCGAGCTCTTCCATGCCCCCGTGAGCTCCGCGTCGGCCTCATCATACACCACACCCGCCAGCGGCAGGTCATCCAGCGTCTTCTTGCCGCCGGATTTCTGTTTGAAGTCCTTCTCCACCTTCAGCCGCATGATCAGCTCCAGCCGGGTCACCTGCTGTTCCAACTCACCGCGTTGGGGTTCAGGCACAGGCAGCGGAAGCTCCACCCAACTGGCCACATTGACACATCCGTTGCGGGTCCCCATCACCACCTGGGTGGAGCGGAAGATGCCCGCCAGCGCGTAGTAGTCCTGCTGGCTCACGGGATCAAACTTGTGGTCATGACACCGGGCACAGCCGAGGGTCAGACCGAGGAAGGCGCGGCCGACCGTGTCGATCTGCTCGTCGGCGACATCAAGCCGGATCTTCTCCTTGTCACGCTCGGTGAGCATCTTGGGCCCCAGAGTCAGGAAGGTGCTGGCGACCAGCTGCTCCCGCCGCTGGGCATCTGTGCTCCAGGGCAGCAGGTCTCCTGCGAGCTGCTCTTTGACGAAGGTGTAGAAGGGCTTGTCGGCATTGAAGGCATCGATGACATAGTTGCGATACCGCCAGGCCTGATAGTAGGTGTAGTTGCGATCTCCCCCGTTGGAGTCCGCATACCGCGCGAGATCCAGCCAGTGCCGCCCCCAGGTCTCACCAAACGACGCGCTGGCGAGCAACCGGTCCACCAGTGTCGTCAAGGCCGACTCCCCTTCTCGGTTCATGGAATCAACAAAGGCATCCGCCTCCGCCGGGGAGGGAGGGAGCCCCGTCAGATCATAGTACAACCGGCGCACCAGAGCCCGGGCAGGCGCATCAGGGGCTGGTTGATGCTCCGCTGCCTCCAGACGGGCCAGGACAAAGCGGTCCATCTCTTCCCGGGGCCAGTCGGTGTTTTTCACGTCAGGCAGAGGCACGGGTGCCGACTGATGCTCGCGATAGGCCCACGTCTGGCGGGCTGCAGCGAAGTCGATCTGCTTCTTTTGCGTAGCGGCCGCGAGCGAGTCCCCTCGCGGATCGGGAGCGCCCATGGCCACCCACCGCTCCAGCACGGCCACCTCTGCGGCACTGAGGCGTGACTTGGGAGGCATCTGCAGATCAGCCTTCTCGTACCGCACCGAGGTGATCAGGAGGCTCTCCGCCACCTTGCCAGGCACCACCGCCGGCCCCGCATCCCCGCCCGTGGCCCAGCCTTCACGGCGGTCCAGCAGGAGCCCGCCTTTGGCTTTGCCAGATTCCTGCGAGTGACATTCGTAGCAGTGCTTCACCAACAGGGGGCGCACCTCATTCTCGAAGAAAGTGGTGCCTCCCGAATCCGCCGAGGCGGCAGGAGATGCGGACAGCAACGCCACCAGGATGCCTGGTCCAAGAACGCGAATGTAGCAATTCGAGCGCATGATTTGCTGAAAAAGGCAAAACCACTACGCATTGGACACCTCTTTTTCTTCTGGATCTCCCAACAGGATAAAAATCTCCCATGTCCAATGAGGTCGAATTATGCCTTGTTCCAGTAGTCGCGCCCGCTGTCATGAGCACTCCCTCCACACCCAACCCCACGCCGCCCGAAGACCGGACCGAGGCCTTCCTGCGGCTGCTGACCCAGCATGACCGGCAGCTCGCGCTGTACGTGACTGGCCTGGTACCGGCAGCGCAGGACGCGCAGGACATTCTCCAGGAAGGGAAGGTGGTGATGTGGCGGTGCTTTGACCGCTTCGAACTCGGAACGAACTTCCCGGCCTGGGCCAGAAAGATCCTTTTCCACCAGGTGATCGCCCATCGACGCCGGGTGAAAAAGGAAAACACGGAGGCCATTGGCGAACGCGCGCTGGAATTGCTCAGCGATGAAGCGGAATCCGCCACGACCGAAGGGCGCTGGGTGGCCCGCGAGCAGGCTCTGGCCCAGTGCCTGGCCAAACTCAATGCCGACCATCGTAACATCATCCAGATGCGCTACCGCGACGAGGCCTCGATCGACCGGATCGCCCGCGCCGTGGAACGCACGGAGACCGCCGTCTACCGCCTGCTCAGCCGGTTGCGGCAGAACCTCTATCAATGCGTGGAACGCACCAGCCAGACTCAAACTCAGACCCCATGACTGACGCCGACCTTCAAAAACTGGCGGACCTCGTGCATGCCCACATCGAGGGTCAGCTCACCGCGCCTCAGCGTGAGGCTCTGGAGGCTGCCATTGAGGCCGGCGGTGAATCCCGTCGGATCGTCGCGGACATGCTGCGCGACCACGCCGTGCTCCATTGGAATCATGTGGCACAGGAAGCCCCGGCAACCGATGGCGTTGAACAGTTCCGCGAAGGAGTGCATCCCCCTGCGGGCACGCTCCCAAAGCCGAAGCGTTCACTGTGGCTGCCCATGGCCCTGGCCGCGAGCGTGACCCTGACCGCCCTGGCCGCAGGCCTGCTCATCGGCAAGCAAACGGCCCAACCCGCTACCTTTGCCACCCTGGTGCACGCCGATGCCGCCACCTGGGGCGGAGGCAGCCTGCCTACGGCCGTCGGCTCCCGCCTGGCAAAAGGAAAATTCCGATTGGAAGAGGGATTGGCGACCGTGAAGTTCGACTCCGGAGCCACCGTGACATTAGAGTCCCCGGCCGTGTTTGAGATCGAGGACGCCATGAATGCCAATCTTGTGGCGGGCACTGCGGTCGCGGATGTGCCGGAGTCGGCACACGGTTTCAGGATCGTGACGCCCTCCGCCCGGGTCATCGATCATGGCACCCGGTTTGCCGTCAACGTTGAGTCTGATACGGGAGCCACACGCACCCATGTGTTCGAGGGACTGGTGGAGGTGGAGCACCCCACCACGGACAAAGTCGTACAACTGCGCACCGGGCAGAAGAACAGGGTGGAGGGAGACCACTTGGATCCCGTGAGCCCGGGCCCAGTGGAAGAGCGCTGGTCGGCCCAGCCCGCCACGGTCCTCGAGCGAGGCAGCGGGTGGAGGCTGATCTCCACGCGCGATGGACGCGGCAAAGACGGGTACACCGCCTCCGTCATCAATGAGCACACGTCCAACACCCAGTTGCTGGTGAAATCCTCTGAGCAAAAGAGCGGCCCCCGCCGGAAGGCGTACCTGGGTTTTGACCTCTCCACTGTGCCGCGCGAAAAGATCACCACGGCCGAGCTCATTCTGACCTTTGAACCCACTGGCTGGGGGCTGGCTTCTGCCGTACCCGACTGCGAATTCGAGGTGTATGGCATCACGAAAGAAGAGCTGGAAAACTGGGATCCCAACGACCTGCCCTGGGCCAGCGCCCCGGCCAATGTGACCAAGGGCAATGCCGTTGATCTCTCTGCTGCCCGATTGCTGGGAAGCTTCACGGTGCCGCGCGGCGTTCAGAAGGGTGAGTTCACCCTCCAGAGCGAGGCATTGCGCGACTTTCTCCGGGATGATCCCAATGGTCAGGCGACGCTGATGATCTTCCGCAAGACGATTGAGATCAATGACAATGGCCTGGTGCACGGCATGGCTTCCTCCAGACATCCCCACCTGCCGCCCCCCACCCTGGCGCTGAAGCTGACGGAACCCTGACCCATTTTTCACCGGCTCAATCGACTGGATTAGCCAAAGGTGGAGGGTTCCTCCACTATACCGTTGTATTTCCGGCGATTATGTGAGTACGGATGAGGTTCACGCGTTTGGGAGAACCGATGAACCGCCGCCGCTTTCTCAGCAAAGCTACAGCCACCGCCCTCAGTCCTCTGGGATTCCCTGCTGTTGTCCAGTGCGCAGCCCCCAATTCCCAACTGCAGGTCGCTTCCATTGGCGTAGCGCGGATGGGCGGCAATACCATGCGGAGCGTCTCCACCCATGGCAAGGTCCAGATTGTTGCACTGTGCGATGTGGATGCGCGCCACCTTGCCCAGGGGGCTCGCGAGTTTCCAAAGGCCAGGAAGTTTCGCGATTGGCGGGATCTGCTCACCAACCACGCGGACAAGTTTGACGCGGTCACCATCGGTACGCCCGACCATATGCACGCCCCGATGGCCGTCCTGGCTTTGCGGGCCAAGAAGCACGTCTATCTCCAGAAACCCCTGGCCCCGACCGTCCATGAGTGCCGGGAGATCGCGAGGGAGGCTGCAAAAGCGGGCGTTGTCACCCAACTGGGCAATCAAGGGCGCTCCTCGATTGAAAGCCGCATGATGGTTGAGCTGCTGCACACAAAGGCAGTCGGCCCGATCAAAGAAGTGATCTTGTGGGAGAACAAGCCGCTCAACTGGTGGCCAGCCAATACCAACCTCCGGAAGCGCCCCGATGCCATCCCGCAAGAGCTGGACTGGGATGCCTGGGTGGGGGTTCGCGAGCCACGCCCGTATCACGAAGGCACCTACCACCCCCAGGTGTGGCGCGCGTGGCGCGACTTCGGCGTCGGAGAACTGGGCGACATGGGTTGCCACCACTTCGACAGCACGGTGGACGGACTCAACCTGCTGCCCCCCACCCGTGTCCGACAGACCGCCACCGGCGAGTCTGGCGAGGGATTGTGGGCAAAGCATCGCCGGGTGGAGTTCGAGTTCGGCGGGCAGGCCGCCAACGACCTGATTGACGGCGACACACTGAAACTATCCTGGACCGATGGAGATTTGCCCCCTGACACCTCCCGCATTCCGTTGCCTCAGGGCATGACCAAGTTTCCCGTTTCCGGCGGGCTCTGGATCGGAACTAAGGGGTCCATTTTCAAGCCCTACACCGTCCGCCCCTTCCTGATGCCGGAGAGCAGCTACCCTGCAGAGAACTATCCGAAAGACTTCGGCCGCAAGGACCACTACTACGACTGGGTGGATGCCATTTTCCAGAACCGGAAGTCCTGCTCCAACTTCGCGCATGCCGCCCGGCTCACCGAGACCGTGCTGGTGGGCACCCTCGCCGAACATATCCCCGGGCAGTGGCTGGAGTGGGATCGCCCCAGCATGTCAGTGCCCCATCACCCGGAACTGAACGGCCACATCAAGCGCGCCTACCGGGACGGCTGGAAAGTGGAGGGCCTGGGATAATACGGTGTTGGTATTCGGGACACCTGCCCTCCCGATCCGCTGATCCCTTGTCCCCCTCCCTTTCCCCTCTCTCCCTACATCCAATCGTGAAGCGCCCGCAGCTTGGCGTGAGCGGCCCCACGATCGAGGATCTCCTCAGCCATGGCACGACCTTGTTTAAGGTCGGCAGCCTTCCCGACAATGACAAAACCTGCAGCGGCGTTGAGCACCGCGAGATCCCTGCGGGCCCCCTTGATGGTCCCGGCAAGCACGCCCTCCAGCACGTTCGCGTTCTCTGACGCGACGCCCCCTTCCAGATCATTCAGATTGCCCTTGGGGAAGCCATAGTCCGCGGCAGTCATCTCGAAGTGACTGATGGTCCCATTCTCAACCTTGGCGATCGTGTTGGAGCCCAGCGTGGAGATCTCGTCCATGCCGCGGCCATCCTCCGTCCGCCCATAGACCACCCAAGCCGCCTTGCGACCCAGCCGCTGCAGGATCTCTGCAAATACTGGCACCAGTTTTTCATCAAACACCCCCACCAGTTGGTAAGGAGGCCTCGCAGGATTCAACAAGGGGCCCAGAATATTAAAGATGCTGCGCTGCCCCTCGGCCGCCAGGAGCTTCCGGGCCTCCAACACCGCCTTGAACGCGGGATGATAGAGCTGGGCGAAGACGAAGCCGATTCCCACCTCCCTCACACAGCGGGCAAGCTCCGCGGGAGGAAGATCAATCTTGACCCCCAGCGCCTCCAGCACATCCGCTCCGCCACTCTTCCCAGTGATGCCACGGTTCCCGTGTTTGACGATCGAGACCCCGCCAGCGGCGAGGATGAACATGGCCGTGCTGGACACGTTGAAAAGATTCAGTTTATCCCCGCCCGTGCCCACGACATCCAGCATCGGCCCGGAGAGCGTGGCCGGATCGATTCCGGGAGACACGGCATGCTCCAAAAACTCATTCACAAACCCGGCAATCTCAGCAGGCTTCTCCCCTTTCTGGGCCAGAGTACGCAGAAATGACGCCTTGCAGGTGGCTTCAGGCTCCGGATCAAGGAGGAAGGCTGCAGCTTCTCTCACCTGGGCGGGCGTCAAATCGTTTCCGGCTTTCAGATGTCTCTCCAGTTCTTGCATGCAAGAATACTGGGACAGGGCGGAGGAGCGCTCAAGCCTCAAACATCAAACTTCACGTCATCTCTGACAGTCGTATCCTTGATGTAGATTTACCGGAGGCCTCTTGCCTTGGCGGTGAATGCACACTATGCTTCCCAAGGGCAACCTTTTTCTGTCATACCATCATGAATCTCGACGACAGCAAGCCTGAGTCTCTGAGTGGTTCGCTGCTGGTGGCTTCGCCAGCATTACGGGATCCCAATTTCTTTCACACGGTCCTACTACTCGCCTCGCACAACACCGAGGATGGAGCGTTTGGCTACATTCTGAACCGCCCGCTGGACAAGCGGGTGGCCGACCTCCTGGAGGACAAGGATCTGGGCCGTTTGGGTGAAGTTCCCGTCTTCCTTGGCGGCCCTGTGGGCACCAACAAACTTTCCTTCGCCGCCTTCAACTGGAACTCCAAGAAACGGGAGTTGCGCATGCAGACCCACCTGTCCACGGAGCAAGCCATGAAGGAGCTTGAGAAAGGCCGCTCCGTGCGGGGCTTCGTCGGCTATTCCGGCTGGTCCGAGGGTCAGCTGGAAGTGGAACTGGAGCAGAACTCCTGGATCACCTGCGCCCCGCTCTCCAAGATCGTGACGGCCCAGCCGTCTGCCGATCTATGGACGACGGTGCTGGATGACTTGGGACCTTACTACAAGCTCCTGGCCCGCATGCCTGCGGATCCATCGTTGAACTGAGGCGGGGGTTCCCTCCCTTCCCAGACGCCAGGGGGCGAGGGAGTAACAGCCCGTTGCGACGTTTCTCTGGCACCCTTTCAGGGTGCTATGAAATATCCGCGAAACCAGGGGCAGGGCTCGTATAACTCGCCCAGCCCCTGGCTACCATCTACTATGCCTTCGGCATGTTCGGAAAAGCCTCTGGGAGTACGGAATATTGACTGCGCATGGGCGTTCTTATGTGTCGGGTCAACCTCGCCAACATGCCGAAGGCATTCCAGACGGTAGCCAAGGGTTGAGCGTAGCGATACCCCTGGTGAAAGCGTAAGTTCCCTGCACCCTGAAAGCGGTGCCAGAAAGGCGGCCACAGAACGAATGCCCCGCAGCCCGATTCGACTCCGAGACCTTCACCCTTTCCCAGCGCTGCTCCCCGTCGGAGAGCAGCATCTAGGTCCCAATACCCTACTTGGCCTCCGCTTCCCCGAACTCAATGCGCGGGAACAGGGGCACTGGTTGCCCGTGCTGATGCCCTTCCTTCAGGAGCCCCCAGGCGAGATCTGTCACCAGGAACCCTTCGGCAGGCGTCCAACCCAGCTGGGCCTGAAGCTTCTTGCAAGCCTCGGGCATGATGGGGCTCAACAGAATGCTCACGTGCGCCAGAGCCTCCGCCAGATGGTAGAGCACGCTGTCCAGGCGGGCAGCCTGCTCTGGATCCTTGGCCAGCTTGAAAGGCTGGGTCAGGTCCACAAACTGGTTGGCATGGGTCACGATCTTCCACGCTTCGGCGATACCGTTGTGGATGGCCCACTTGTTCATTTCCTCGACATACGCCGCCGGAGCCGCTGCCACCGTCTGGCGCAGTGCCTGATTGATCTCATCGTCATAACCGCCCCCCGTGGAGAGCGCGCCGGAGCGGTACTTCTGAGACATGTTGAGCGCCCGGTTCAGGAGGTTGCCAAGGCCCTTGGCGAGCTCGTTGTAGGCAATCTGGATGCGCTCCTCGCTGAGGTCTGCATCATAGCCGGTGGCCATGTCCCTCATGAGATAATAACGCAGAGCTTCCGGAGTATAAACATCCGCCACCTCGTTGGGGTCAACCACGTTCCCGAGCGTCTTGCTCATCTTCTGACCCTTGATGTTCCACCAGCCGTGAACAATGAGCTTCGGCATTTGTTCATCGGTGAACCCAAGGGCATGCAGCATGATGGGCCAATAGATGGCATGCGCCGGCCTGAGAATGTCCTTGCCGATGACGTGCGCATCCGCAGGCCACACGTTCTCAAACTTCGGCAATCCTGTGTTCCCCACTTCCTCTGCCAGATACCCGGCAAAGCTGATGTAGTTCGTCAAGGCATCGAACCAGACGTAGTTCACGTAATTCTCATCGAACGGCAGCGGGATGCCCCAGCTCATGCGCTTGCTCGGGCGGGAGATGCAAAGGTCCTGCCCCACGGAGTTCTCCAAGGCGTTGAGCACGTCGTTCACACGGAAGGACGGGAAGATGAAATCAGGGTGCGTCTTGATGAACTCGCGGAGCCAGTCCACGTGGTCGCTGAGTTTGAAGTACCAGTTCTCCTCCTGATACTCCACCACCACACCCCACTCTTCCCCAAAATTGCCGTCCGGCCCACGCTCTTTGTCGGTGAGGAACTGCTCCTGGCGCTCGCTGTAGAAGCCGCTGTACGGCTGCTTGTAGAGCTGGCCTGCCTCCAGCAGCTTCTGGAGCATGGCACGCACCACCTTCTTGTGGGGCTCTGCCGTAGTGGCCGCCCATCCATCATACTGCACTCCAAGCTTTTCCCAGAGCGCAATGAACTTGCCGGAAATCTGATCCACAAACTCCTGGGGGCTGATGCCAGCTTCGTCAGCCTTTTTCTTCACCTTCTGTCCATGCTGGTCCACCCCGGTGAGGAAGAACACCTCACGCCCGTTCAACCGCTGGAAGCGGGCCATGACGTCCGCCAACACCTTCTCATAAGCATGGCCGATGTGCGGCGGTGCATTGGTGTAGTCAATGGCGGTCGTGATGTAATAGGGCTTGGGCATGGACCTCCTTCCATGCTGCAAAAAGCTGCCTCTGTCATGGGGAAAAACGCCCCCCACGGTCGCTGGCGGCTACGCTCCGTCTTTGGGAGTCTGCACGACTTTTCCCCCCAGGGACAAGATCCGCGCCTTGCCCTTGGCGTCCTCCGCCTCGGCGATCTGGCCGTCCTTCACGTACATCTGCGACAGGGCGGTCCAGGCGAGGAGATCGTTGGGGTGGAGGGTGGTGGCCATCAGTCCTGCACCGATGGCCTCCTTGACCTGTCCGGACTTCAACAGGGCCATGCCCAGCGCATGCCAGCCGTCAAAGTAAGCCGGATCGAGCTCCACCGAGCGGCGATAGAGGGCCACGGCCCCCTCAATCTCCCCAATGGCGACGAGGCCGCTGGCCTCATCGTAGAGAGCGTCGCGCTCAGTGTGATCACTCATATTCACAAGCGGCGGCTGACGCCGCGCGCATCAATTACTGGATACCCAGAAGGCGACGCTGAAGCGGTTCGGCATTTTCCTTGGCTTCATCGCGGCGGCGCTGGAACCAGGCGCGGAAGATGTCGCCCTGCATCATGCCATCAAGAGACTTTTCAATGTTGGCCTTGGTGGTGGCACCATCGTCACGCTTGCGAAGTTCCTTCGAGATCACGTACACGAGCAACACGCCGTTTTCGGTTGGCAGGGGCTTTGTGAAGCTGCCAGCGGGAGTCGTGCGGGTCTCAGCAGCGATTTCACGGCCGTTTGTCCGGTCCATCAGCGGATTGGACGGGGAGAACTCGGGAAGCTCTTGTGGAGTCAGATTTGCCTCCTTGGCAGCCTCGTCGAACTTCTTGCCGCCCTTGGTGGCTTCTTCGAGCTTCTTGCGGGCCTCACTGGCGGCCTTCGTCATCAGTTCCTGGGCTTTCTGGGCAGTGAGCAGCTCGGTGATCTTCTCTTTCACCTCTGCCAGCTCCTGCTGCTTCGGCTCCTCTTCCTGCGTCACGCTGAAGAAGTAGTAGCCCTTGGCACCTTCCACCGGATCGCTCACCGGACGGTTCTTGGGGTCGATGCGGAAGATCTCGGTCAGCAGGCCGAACTCTTCTTTGAGAGCCTCAGGAGGAGCCTCCATGGTGAAGAGGGGCTCAGACTTCAATTCTGCCTTGGCATTCTTGGCCGCCACATCAAGCTTTGCTCCCGGAGCGATCGCTGCGGCACCGAAGTCATTCACCTTGGCCGCGTATTCGTTGCGGGCCTTGACTGTGTCTTCCGCATTGAGCTTCTCCACATCCGGCTTTGCGAACAGGACATAGGAGATGGCGCGCTTGGGTGCGGTCTTGAAGGAATCCTTCTTCTCTTCGAAGTACTTGGCGACTTCTTCATCCGTCGGCTTCGCGTCCTTCTTGAAGTCGTCGGTGGCAAAGGGGATGGAAGCAGCTTTGACGGTCTGGAACGTGGAAGCGTAGAGCTGCTTGGAGACGTTGTTGTTCAGCACCGCGTTGCCAGCCACGATTTCATGCAGGCGCTGGAAACCGATCCAGTCACGCAGCACGTCGAACACGTCGGTGTCACGCAGGCCCAGCGCACCGATGTTGTTTTGGAACTGTTCTGCAACGTTGCCATCGAAGTTACCTTCCTTGGACTGGAAGATGGGGAGCTTGCGGAAGGCTTCACGAGCCTCCTCGTTGGTGGCCTGCACGCCGTTCTTCTCCAGCTCTTCACGGAGCACCAGGAGGTTGAACGCGAAGTCCACAGGAATCGAGCCCTCGCTCTGATACTTTTGCACCACGAAGCCGAGAGTGCTGGCGAAATCGCCACGGCCGGTGGGAGCCGAGAGCCCCATGCCGTAAGCCAGACGGTACAGACGCTCCAGCCGGGACTGCTCAGCGAAGGTGTGCTCCTTGCCATAGAGCGTGAAGGCCGTGTCCTCAGCGGAATGCATTCCCGGCTCTTTCCGATTGGTTTGCCCACCCCAGAAGGTGAATGCAATGATGATGATCGCGGCGAGCGTGATCATGATAGGCTTGGTCTGGCGGCGAAGAAACTCGAGCATGGGAAGCGGGGTGTAGAGCGAGCGGCGAAGAAATGCCGCCCGCAGTCACGGTCAATCAGTTTTTACAGCGAAGCGCAGGCTTGGAGAGGTCAAATGCCCTCCAGAGGCCGTTAATAGGGGGCGGTGGCAGCGGTTTCCCGGGTCTGCACCGCCGGATTGGGGGCTTGGGTGTCGCGCATCAGCTTGTCCATGGTGGGATCAGCCTTCACCCCACGGGCCAGGGCATTTTTGTAATGCTGCCGGGCCAGCGACCAGTTGGGAGGATTGGAGGTGGCGTAAAGCACCGCGAGGTTGAAGTGGGCATCGCCATAGCCAGGATCGATGGCCAGTGCCCCCTTGAACTCGGCTTCTGCCTTCGCGCGGTTGCCCATCTTGGTGGCAATGATGCCCATGTAGTGGCGGGAGCGGGCGTTGTCGTTGCTCTTCTCCACGCTCTTGGCGAACATGGCATAGGCTTCGTCCATCCGGCTCTGCTGGAAATAGCTCACCCCCAGGCGGTAGAAGGCCACCGGGTTCTCAGGGTCATACACCAGGCACTTCTGCAGCATGACCTCTGCCTCTTCATACTTGCCCTCCTGCAGGCGGATCCCGGCCAGACTGGTGAGCGCGGTGATGTTCTTGGGATTGGCGCGAAGCACATCCTGGTAGGCCACGGCGGCACCCGCATAGTCACTGCGGATGAGCACTTCTTCTGCATGGGCCATGAGGCGCTCCTCCTCTGAGGCATCATACGCAAGCACCCGGCGCGGGGCGGCAGCGGCAGTGGCGGAGGAAGCCGGGGAGCGGCCGCTGGTGGTCTCGAGCGTCACATTCACCCCGCTGGCTGCAAAGATCTCTTTCAACTGAGGTTCGCTGAAGAGAGGCTCTTCTTCCACAGTGACCATGATCTTGCCCGCCGTCATCTCCTCCAGGTTCTGCATGAGGGCGATGGAGGAGTTTTCCAGCTTCTTCATCTCCCCAATGACGATCTCCTTCGCCTGGCGCTGGCGCTCCTGCTGGCGCAACTGACGCATGATGATGTTGCGAAGCATCTCGTTCTCCTGGGTCAACCGGGCGGACTCTCCAGGGCTCACCGTGCCAGCCACCTGCCGCTTCGGCTGCTGATCCAGCTCCCGGCTCAGCTCTTTGAGTTTGACGGTGAGGTCAGCCACCTGCGTCTGGTAAACGGTGTTTTCCTGGCGAAGGCGCACCAGTTCCCCCTGGATGCTAGCGACCTGGGTCTTCAGTGCGGTGATTTCCGCGTCCTTACGCAGCCCTTCGTCCTTGAGGTTGGCGACATGGAGTGCAGCCTCTTCCAGCTGGTCTTTCAGTCGCTGGTTCTCCACCATGAGGCGACGAAGGTCTTCCGCCTTCGGGGCGTCCTTGGTGGCGGCGGCGAGGGCGGCCTCAAGCTTCTTGTGTGCGGCATCCTTCTCAGCCAGCTGCATGCGGAAGTCGTCACTGCGGATGGAATCTTCCAGCTTGGTCTCGGCCAGCTCTTGCTGAAGCTGCTTGTAGAGAGCCTCTTTGTCAGCGAGCTGCTTCTTGAGCTCGTCAGCTTGCTGCGCCATGCGACGGGCAGCGGCCAGATCGATCTCCATCTTGACCAAGTCCGACTCCAGCTTGGACCGCATAGCCTCCTTGTCGGCGGATAGTTTGGCCATCTCTTGGGACTGGAATTTCTCCTTCTTGGTGTTCTCCAGATCCGAGCGAACTTTGGCGAGGTCGGCCTCCATCTTCTTCTGGGCGGCATCTTTCTCCACGATCATTCGCTTCATCTCTTCCGCCAGCGCCGCCCCACGACGGGCTTCCACGAGTTCCGCCTCCAGGCGGGTGAGCTCATCCTCTAGCTTCTTCTGAAGAGCGTCCTTGTCCACCATGGCCACGCGCAGCGCTTCAGCCTGAGCTGCGCCTTGCTTGGCCGCAGTGAGTTCAGCCTCCAGTTTCTGCTGGGTGGCCTCCATGGAGGCGATGCTCTTCTTAAGGTCCGTGGACTTCACCGCGGTGCTGTTCGCGGAAGCGAGTTCCACCCGCAGCTTGGCCAGATCCCCTTCCAGCTTGGATTGCAGGGCGTCTTTCTCCAGGATCGTCTTCTTCAGCTCCGCGGCCTCTTTGGCACCCTTCTGGGCCACCGCCAAGTCTGCTTCCAGCTTCTTCTGGGCAGATTCTTTCTCGGTGATGGACTTCCGGAGCGTCGAGGCTGTCCCCGCATCGGTCTTTGCGGTGGTGAGCTCTTTGCGAGCGGAGGCAAGGTCAGCCTTCAGCTTGGTCAGTTCCGCCGTGAGTTTCTCACTGGCCTCATCCTTCTCTTCAATGGAGGACTTCAGACCGGGCACTTCCTGGGCGGTCTTCTTGGCTGAAGCGAGCTCCCCTTCCAACTTGGTCTGGAGAGCTTCCTTCTCCTTGATGGTCTTGCGCAGCGCGGAGGCACCAGCGGCATCCGCCTTGGCCGTGGTCAGATCCTTGCGGGCAGATTCCAGATCCGACTTCACGGTGGCCAGCTCCGTTTCCAGCTTCTTGCTCGCCGCATCTTTGGTGGTGATCGAAGCCTTCAGCTCGTCCACTTCCTGGGCAAACTTCTTTGCGTCAGCGAGTTCGGTTTCCAACTTCTTCTGAAGCGCTTCCTTCTCCGCGATCGTCCGGCGCAGCTCGGCAGACATCACTACCCCCTTCTTCGCCTCGGCCAGATCCACTTCCACCCGTGCCAGATCGTTTTCCAGTTTCTGACGTTCAAGATCCTTTTCCGCGAGAGTCTTCTTGAGTTCATCCGACAACATGGCGTCGCGGCGGGCCGCGGCGAGCTCGCTTTCCAGACGGCGCTGGGCGACGTCCTTCTCCGCCACCGTCTTCTTCAGATCGTCGTATTCTCTGGCCTTCAGCTTGGCATCAGCGAGCTCAGACTCCAGTTGCTTCTGGAGCGTCTCCTTCTCTGTGACGTTTTTCTTGAGCTGGGCGGACATGGGCGTTCCGCTCTTGGCGCTGGTCAACTCCACTTTGAGCGTCTCGATCTCGCCTTCCAGATTCTTCTGAGCGGCTTCCTTTTCCGCAATGGTCTTGCGGAGATCGAGCGCTTCCTGCGCGCCTTTGCGGGCCTCGGCAAGATCTGCCTCCAACTTCTTCTGGGCAGTGTCCTTGTCAGCCAGCAGCTTCTTGAACTCCTCAGGCTTGTCCTTCTTGATGACGTCGATCTCGTTTTCCAGACGACGCTGGGTGTCCTGAAGAGACTCTTTCTCTTTCAGAAGGGAGTCCATCACCTTGGTGGACTCTGTGAGTTGATTTGTGGTCTTCTCCAGAAGGTCTGAAACCATCTTCACTTCATTGCGAGCCTTCTCGAGTTCCGCCTTGGAGGTCGTGTCGCGGGTCTTGGTCGCCTGGCTCAGAGACTCGACCTTCTCATTGAGGTCCTTCATCTGGCGCTCCAGCAGCATTTTCTCCTGCTGGGCGCGGTTCTTTTCCTGAAGGGTGGCGTTGTAGCTCTCGTCGTAAGCCTTGATCTGGGCCGCCATCTCCGCGTTCTTGCGCTGTAGGGCGAGGTACTGCTTGGTGAGGTCTTCCACTGCCATATTGCCCGGAGGCACGGTAGGCGAGATTTCACCAACTGGAGGACGGGACACACCGCTGGTTCCCGCTGCTCCAGGCGAAACCGTCTTGGGGCTGGCCGGGGCCGGAGCCTTCGGCGCGGCCGCTACGGCAGCAGCAGGCCTAGCTCCGCCGAGCTTGGCGGAAAGTTGCTCCAGAGACTGCTCAATCGCCTTGAGGCGATAGGTCACCACTTCCGGCTGCCATTGTGGAAAATTCTGTGAAACCTTGGCGACCAGTTGCCTGGCTTCTTCGTATTTTGCTTGAGCACCAGCCAGATCATTCGACTGCTCCAGCTTCTCCGCCTCGTTTTTCAGCATGTAGCCCTTGAAGTAGAGCTCCCCGGCCTCACCACCACCGCTTTGCGCCATGGCGGCAAGCGGGCTCATGGCCAGCAAGCACAATATAAGGGAAAGATAAGTGCGCATGATGAGGATAGAAGTCGGGATCATAAACTGCCGCCCTCCGCTTGTCTATCAAGCGGAATGCCACCCGGTCCCTTGAATTTTGTGGATTCCGCCGGGAATCCAAGGACTTTTTTACCCTAAAACGCCATGGGGTTCAAATGTGCTCGATCACATCTCTGGCCGCAAACCTCACCTTGGGAAGGTAGGCGTAACGATCATCCTCAGAGCGATAGCCTGCCGGGCAGAGCACGGCCGTGGTGTAGCCACGGGCGGAAAGCCCCAGCGCCTCGTCCATCTTGGCCGGGACAAAACCTTCCATGGGGCAGGTGTCGATGCCCAGAAGTGCAGCCGCCGCCATGAACTGGCCCAGCGCGATGTAGGCCTGACATTTGGCCCAATGCATGAGATCCTCCTGTGACATCCCGTTCACCAAGGTTTTCATGACCATGTTTCTAAAGCCCATGAGCGCGTCCGGGGTGCCGCCCCGCACCTCCGCCATGCGGAAGATGTTCGCGTCCACATCCGCTTCCGCATACCCGTTGCGCACCGCCATCACCACGAGGTGGGACGCGTCCGCCACCTGGCGCTGACGCCACGCGTGCGGGACCAGAGCCTCCCGTACCACCGGATCCGTGATCACCAGAAACTTCCACGGCTGCAGCCCGTAGGAAGAAGGGGTGAGCACCAGCGACTCCTCCAGAACGGCCCAAGTCTCAGCCGGGATCTTTTTGGAGGCATCAAACATCTTGGTGGCATAGCGCCACTGAAGGGCCTCGATGATGGATGCGGGAGTAATTGGAGTCATGAACGGGGATACGAAACAAAAAAGAAAGGGCCCAGATCAATTCCGGGCCCTTTGATTCAAAATGCCCCGGACAATCCAAGTCCAAGGGCTCTACATCCATCGCGTCCTAGCGCTCGTCAATGGGAAGCACTTTCTGACCGTAGGCTTTGCCCACGTACTCGCTCAACGGACGGAACAGGCGGTTTTCAGACCACTGCTCCAGCACGTGTGCGGTCCAGCCGCTCATACGGGAGATGGCGAAGATGGGCGTGAACAGGTCCGTCGGGATGCCGAGGCTGTAGTACACGGTAGCGCTGTAGAAGTCCACGTTGGCATTGAGCCCCTTCTGGTCACGCATGATGGTAGCGATGCGCTCGGACATCTGGATCCACTTGGGCTCACCCAACTGGTCGCTGAGCTTGATCGCCATCTCCTTGAGGTGAGGCGCACGGGGATCCAGCACCTTGTACACACGGTGGCCGATTCCCATGATCTTCTTCTTCTGAGCGAGTGCATCATCCACCCAGGCGTCCACCTTGTCCACTTCGCCGATTTCTTCGAGCATGTGAATGACGCCTTCGTTGGCGCCGCCATGAAGGGCACCCTTGAGGGCACCGATCGCAGCGCTGATCGCCGAGAACATGTCTGAGAGCGTGGAGGCGACCACACGGGCAGTGAAGGTGCTGGCATTGAAGCCGTGCTCCGCATGCAGCACGTAAGCTACATCGAGCGTCTGCTCAGCTTCCTTGCTGGGCACTTCACCGGTGATGAGATAAAGGAAATGTGCAGCTTCCCCGAGATCCTTGCGCACGGGCGGCAGGGACAGGCCCTGGCGGGAGCGATGGAAGTAGGCGGCGACAATCCCGATTTGGGAAACGAGCTTGATGGCGGTGGCGAGTTCCGCCCCCATGTTCAGGTCATGGCGCTGAGTGTCATAACAGCCCAGCATGGACACGGCGGTGCGCATGATGTCGATGGGCTTGGCCGACTTTGGAGCATGAACGAGGAAATCGATCACGCCCTGGGGCAACTCACGCTCCGCACGGAGGGCGGTGGTCAGCGCGTCCAGCTCTGTCCGGTTGGGCAGGCGTTGGTGCCAGAGGAGGTACACCACTTCCTCGTATGAGACTTTGCCAGCCAGCTCATTGATGTCGTACCCGCAATAAAACAGGATGCCTTCCGCACCCTTCACTTCGCCGAGCCGCGTTTCCGCAGCAACCACACCTTCGAGACCTTTTGATACGACAGCCATGACAGAGAGTTGGTGAACGTTGAAAAAGTATGCCCATGATGCCTCCGCTTGGAGATCCTGATCCAAGCGCGGTCACGTCAGGATTGTGTTAACTGCGGGGCGGATTTCACTCAAGCGAAAACCGCGCCATCCGAGCCCCGATTTGCTCTTATTCCCCCAACTTTCACCTTGGCAAACCTGAAGCATACGGCGGCCTCTACAGACATTCTTCTTACAATTTCCGATTTCCCCTGATTCCCCGGCAAAGACTACGATAGGATCATGAAAACCTCGATCTTGACCCTGGTGGCAGTCATCGCGGCAAATGCCATCGCCTTGTCGGCCGAAAACTACTACGTCCATGAGTGGGGAACGATGACCCAAGTCGCGGGATCAGACGGCGCGCCTCTCCAATGGTACCAACCCTCGGCAGATCTCGCTGGGTTACCAATCTTCGTCGGGAACAACCCCTTCCAGGGCAAAAGCGTAGCAGGCACTCTGCTGCGCATGGAGACGCCGGTGTTGTACTTTTATCCTCAGGCTCCCATGAAGGCCACGGCCAGCGTGACCATGGAGAGCGGCCGGATCACCGAGTGGTTCCCCTATCCCGCAGCGTTCCCTTTCGCCCTCACCGCGAAGACGGGCGAGCCAGTCAACCTTGCGACCCCAGTGGAGTGGCGGTTTGAGCTGCTGCCTCCGGATGACAAGACGGCGCTTGCCCAGATTCCCCCCGCGCCTCGCGGCCGGGGCGATCACTATGCTCACGCCCGGGAGGTGCCTGACGCCTGGATTGTCCGCTCCACCTACCCCACCGGCTCGACGCAGGCAGACAAGTTCATCTTCTATCGTGGTGCTGCGGACTTGAGAATCCCCCTGCTCGTCACCGCACCCTCGGATACCAATCTGAGGCTGTTCAACACGTACTCTGAGCCCATCAAGGGAGCGTTCATACTACGGGTAGAGAACAACCAGGCCTCGTGGCGCAAATTGGACCCTCTGCCAGTGGCTCCGAAGGACTCCCCCGCCCTGGCGATTGAACGCCCCACCACCTCCGTGGATGAAGCCGCCCAGTCACTGGCGGAGGCCGTGAAACAGGAACTCACTACCGCTGGCCTCTCACCCGCCGAAGCGGCCGCCATGGTTGCCACCTGGAAAGAGGCGTGGTTCAAGGAGCCTGGCACCCGTGTCCTGGCGCTGCTGCCGGAGAGCTGGGTCAACACCGTGCTTCCCCTGAAGCTGTCGCCGACGCCAACGAAGGTGAAGCGAGTCTTTGTCGCGAGGATGGAAGTGTTCACGCCCTCGCAGGAGAAAGCACTCGCCGCCTTGCTGGACCAAGCCGTCACCGAACGGGCCACCCCGGCCCTCACGGCGGCTTTCCATAAACTTCAGTTGGGGCGGTTTGGTTCCGCCGGACTGGAACGGGCCGCCGCCATGAAACGACAGGCGCTGCAGTCGGTCTTCTTCGATCTGCAGGCTGAAGCCCTGAAACTCCAAGACACTCCCGCTGGAGCCACCCCATCCGTTTCCTCCAGATAACCGCCGGTCAATTGACAGCTTGACGCCGGGTCCCGCCTCCTGCCATCCTAGCTCCATGGCAGGAAACGTGGCCACACCACTGCCCTCCAAAAACGGGAGCGCGGCCCTCGCCGCCAACCGGAAGCATCGCCGGCACGTCCTCCGGCTGGCCGGGATCTTTTTACTGGCGATCCTGCTTTCCGGATGGGGCCCGCATTACCGTCACGACTGGCTGCTGGAGAATGCTCTGGTCCTGGTCGCCATTCCGGTGCTCTACGCGGTTTACCGGAAGCTCCCATTCTCCCGTCTCTCCTGGACGCTGGTCTGCATCTTCCTTTGCCTGCACGAACTGGGGGCTCACTACACTTACGCGAAGGTGCCGTATGATGCCTTTTTCCAGAACACGTTCGGCTTCTCACTCAACGAAGTCCTGGGTTGGCAGCGGAACAACTTCGACCGCGTGATCCATTTCATGTACGGATTTCTCCTGGCTTACCCGATCCGCGAGATCTTCCTCTCCCTCGCCAACGCCCGCGGCTTCTGGGGGTATTTTCTTCCCCTGGACCTCACCCTGTCCACCTCCGCCTTGTTTGAACTCATCGAGTGGGCCGCGGCAGAAGTCTTCGGCGGAGACCTCGGAGCGGCTTATTTGGGCACCCAAGGGGATCCTTGGGATGCCCACAAGGACATGGCACTGGCAGCTTTGGGAGCCCTGATCGCCATGACCGTCACCGCCTTCATCAACTGGCGGTATCACCGCGACTTCGCCCGCGAGTGGGCGGAGAGTCTGCGGGTGAAGGGAAAGGGCGTTAGAAGTTAAGAGTTATGAGAGAAGCCAATTCACCGGCGATTCCCTCATAACTTCTAACCCTTAACACCCAACCTTAATTACAGCTTCCCCATGGCCCGGAGCAGAGTCACGGCCATGTCCGCAGGAGAGTCGGAGACGGCGATGCCACACTCAGCCAGGATCTTCTTCTTGGCGGCAGCGGTGTCATCCGCGCCACCCACGATGGCACCAGCGTGGCCCATGCGGCGTCCGGGAGGAGCGGTGGCTCCGGCGATGAAGCCGGCAATCGGCTTTTTGCAATTCTCCTTGGCCCAGCGGGCGGCCTCAGCCTCGGCCGTACCGCCGATTTCACCGATCATGATGATGCCTTCGGTCTCTGGATCTTCGTTGAAGAGCTTCAGCACGTCGAGGTGGGAGGTCCCATTGACCGGGTCACCACCGATGCCGACGCAGGTGCTCTGGCCGTAGCCACGGGTGGTCAACTGCCAGACCGCCTCATAGGTAAGGGTGCCGGAGCGGGAAACCACGCCGATGTTGCCGCGCTTGTGGATGTAGCCCGGAGCGATGCCGATGCGGCAACCACCGTAGGATTTATCGCCGGTACCGGGAGTCACCAGACCAGGGCAGTTCGGGCCAATCAGGCGGGTCTTGCTGCCCTGCATGACGGACTTCACCTTGATCATGTCATTGACCGGGATGCCTTCGGTGATGCACACCACGAGATCGAGGCCTGCGTCCACACCTTCCAGAATAGCTTCCGCAGCGAAGGGCGGCGGCACAAAGATCACGCTCACGGTCGCCCCGCTCTGCTTCACCGCTTCATCAACGGTGTCATAAACGGGCACCTTGTGCGTGCCGTGGTCAAACGTCTGACCACCCTTGCCTGGGGTCACCCCGGCCACGAGTTGAGTGCCATAGTCGAGCGAGGCTTTCGCGTGACGTGAACCAAAGTCGCCAGTGATGCCCTGGACGAGAATGCGGGTGGAGGGATCGACTAAGATAGACATGAGAGGGATAAGGGAAAAGGGTCAAGGGATAAGGCCGCGCAGCATTATGAGTGCCCAGCTTTACGCTTATGGATGCAGATGGAATTGCCGTCGGGATCGCTGATGAGCGCCATGTGGCAGACGGGGGATTCGAAGGGCTCAGAGTAGAACTTCACGTCCTTGCTCTTGAGCCATTCGACGGCTTTTTCGAAGTCTTCGACTTCGAGAGCCACACCGCCGCCGTCTTTACTGGGCTTCCAGTCAGCCGCCATGTCCGTAATGGCCAGGACGTGCGGGCCGACTTCGTACTCAACCCAACCATGACCGTCGTGCTCGAATACGGAGCCGGTGGGCAGGTTGAGCACAGTCTCATAGAAGGCCCGGGCGCGGGCCAAGTCCGTCACGGCGTACCCCGTGAATGCAAACTCGGTAACCTTCAGCATGGTGGCGATTCCTTGGAGGGTTTTATGCCGCAGCGACAGCCGCGACGATCTTCTGCGCCGCATCCGTCAGGTCATCTGCGCCAGTGATGGCGAGACCACTGTTGGCGAGCGTTTCCTTGCCAGCCGCCACGTTGTTTCCTTCAAGCCGGACCACGAGCGGGAGGCTGAGGCCGGTTTCCTGGGCTGCGGCGATGATGCCGGTGGCGATGACGTTGCAGTCCATGATGCCGCCGAAGATGTTCACCAGAATGCCCTTCACGTTCGGGTCGCCCAGGATGATCTTGAAGGCCGCTGCGACCTGATCCTTGGAGGCACCACCACCCACATCGAGGAAGTTGGCAGGGTCGCCGCCGTGGAACTTGATGATGTCCATGGTGGCCATGGCCAGGCCCGCGCCGTTCACGAGACAGGCGATGTTGCCGTCCAGGCCGATGTAGCTGAGGCCGAACTCGCTGGCCGCCACTTCACGAGGGTCTTCCTCAGAGGTGTCGCGCAGGGCCACGACGTCCTTCTGACGATACAGAGCGTTGTCGTCAAAGTTGAATTTGGCATCGAGGGCCACCACTTGGTTGTCAGTGGTGATGGCGAGGGGGTTCACCTCCACCAGGGAACAGTCGCTCTGGATGTAGAGCTTGTAGAGGGCAGTGAAGAGCTTCACGGCCTGGTTCATGAGGGCGCCGCGCAGCCCCAGGGCGGCAGCGATTTTCCGGCACTGGTAGCCCTGCAGGCCGAGCGTTGGGTGGACGAACTCCTTGATGATCTTCTCCGGGGTCTTTTCGGCCACCTCTTCGATGTTCATCCCGCCTTCGGTGCTGGCGATGATGGCGTGACGGCTGGTGCTGCGGTCGAAAAGGATGGCAAAATAATGCTCCTTGGCGATGTCCACCGACTTGGCGATGAGGACCTTGCTCACAAGTTTGCCTTCCGGTCCAGTCTGGTGGGTCACCAGGGTCTGGCCGAGCATTTTCCCGGCGATGTCCTGAGCTTCTTCCGCGGTGTTGATGACGTGCACCCCGCCTTTGAAGCCGTTGGTGAAGGTCCCCTTGCCGCGGCCACCCGCGTGCACCTGGGCCTTTACCACCAGTCCGGTTCCTCCGATTTCGCGGGCGGCCGCACCGGCCTCCTCCGCGGTGGCGGCCACTTTCCCTTGCGGGGTGGCGACTCCAAACTTCTCAAAGAGTTCCTTGGCCTGGTATTCGTGAATATTCATGGAAAAATGCCGTTGATTCTGCGGTGAACTGCACCTTTTACGGGAGACCGCGACTATGGAAACTGGCGCTCAAGCGTCAAGCAAGGAACCCAAGGAACTTCTAGGTGACCCGGCCTCCCTGGAATGCCTGCTTGCACAAACCCTTAAGCAAGCAATAATTCCGCCATGCGGCCAGGCAGCCTCAGCACCAAGCTCAATGTCCACCTCCGCGAGACGGAACTGGTGGGCAAAATTGTGCGGGAGTTCGGCCAATGGCACGATGTGCCGGAGCAAACCGTCTTTCTGGTCAAGCTCTCCCTGGATGAACTGGTGACCAATATTGTGGTCCACTCCGCCGGCCAAGTTCCCTGCGTGCGGGAGATCGTTCTGCGGCTGACGACGAATCAGCACGAACTCTGGGCCGAGGTGGAAGACGACGGCTGCGCCTTCAATCCGCTGGACCTGCCCATCCCGGACGTCGCCGCCCCGCTGCAAGACCGTTCGCCCGGCGGCCTCGGCATCCACCTCGTCCGCAGCCTGATGGACCGGGTCAATTACAAGCGCGTGGGCCAGCGCAACCTGCTCGTCCTGTCCAAGAAAGTGACTCAGCCTTCCGCCGCCTAATTGCCATGACCCTCGATTCTGAAATTCTGCCCGACCTGACCCTGGCCAAGCTGAGTGGCCAGGTGGACACCCTGACCGCCACGGAGCTGGAAATGAAGCTGGGGGATCTGGCAGAAGTGACGCGCCGCGCCCTGCTGGTGGACTGCTCCGATCTCACCTACATCAACAGTGCCGGCCTGCGGGTTTTCCTCATCGTGGCCAAAAAGTTGGAAACGGCTGGCGGTCTCTGTGCCTTTTGCGGCCTGACCCCGAACGTGCGGCTCGTGTTCGAGACCATCGGATTCGACCGCATCCTCAAGCTCTACGAAAACCGGGCCGTGGCGCTTGAGCAGATGGCCCCACCCCAGGCGCAGGCCGCCTAACACCCTTCTTTTCTCCAGGTGTTGTTCAGGCGGCTGCTTCAGGGATCTCTTCAATCGCGGTTCACGCGGCTGATCGTCATTCCTTCCGCCGCCTTTTTGCTGCTCGTACTGGGTCTGGTGACCGCCCGTATCTTCCGGAGCGCGGTGGAGCAGGCCCAGGCCGCAGCCCTGAATCTCGCCCGCATCCATGCCACGAAGCTCGATCGAGCCTTGGCTGAAGCGGCCCGCGTGCCGGACATGCACGCCCGACTGCTGGAAAGCGGTCTCATTCAAAATCAGGAGACCCTCCACCGTTACCTCACGGACGTCGTGTCCCGGACAGGGGGCATCTATGGCAGTTGCCTGGCCTTCCAGCCCAACACCTTCGCCCCCGAGGAGCGCAACTACTGCCCCTACGCCTACCGTGCGGGAGGGAAGACGGAGTTCTCCCTGCTCACGCCCCCCACCTACGATCACTTTCTCTGGGACTGGTATCAGCAACCCAAGCGACTGGGGCACCCCATGTGGATCGAGCCCTTTTTTGACGAAGGCGGTGGCAATGTGCTCATGATCACCCGCGCGGTGCCGTTTTACCACACCAAGCCGGACGGCACGAAGGGCGACTTCAAAGGCGTCGCCACCATCGACATCTCCCTGGACCAAATCACCGCCGGGCTCAGCTCAGTGAAGGTCGGCGAAACTGGCTACGCCATGCTCCTGAGCACTGAGGGGCGCATCATCGCGTGTCCCGATGCCTCCAAGGTGATGAAGGTGCGTCTGGAAGACCTCAACCCGGTACTGGCCCACTCCATGATGCCGGGCAGCGAGGGCTTCATCAACACCTTCAACCCGCTCGACCAAAAGGAGGCCTGGGTCGCCTTTGCCCCCGTGCAGACCGCGAACTTCATGCTCGCCCTCGTTTACCCGGCAGATGAGGTGTTTCGCAACGCCTACCGGTCTTTGGGTGAAATGCTCATCATCGTCTTCGTGGCGGTGTCAGGCCTTTTCATCAGCTTGTGGCTGGTGGCCCGCTCCGTGAGCCGCCCCGTGATCAAGCTGGCGGCAGCCGCCCGGAGAATCGCCGGGGGCGATCTGGATCACCGGTTCAACGAAGCCGTGAACATCGATGAAGTGCATGACCTCGCGTCGGCCTTCACCAAGATGACGCGGGACCTGAAGATGCGCATGGAGGAGCTGCGTCACACCTCCGCCCTCCGCGAACGCATGGAGGGCGAGCTCAATGCCGCCCGCCGCATCCAGATGAGCATGCTGCCCAAGCAGTGGTCCGATCGGGCCGACTGGCCGGAACATGCCTCGATCGCCCTGCACGCCATCATCCAGCCCGCCCG
This sequence comes from Verrucomicrobium sp. BvORR106, assembly GCF_000739655.1. GTDB lineage: Bacteria > Verrucomicrobiota > Verrucomicrobiia > Verrucomicrobiales > Verrucomicrobiaceae > Verrucomicrobium. The sequence continues at coordinate 29,072 of NZ_BATR01000182.1, forward strand.
TGAGGTGGGAGGCGACTTCTACGACTATCGTTTCCTGGATCCCGAAAGGCTCTCCATCCTCATCGGCGATGTCTCAGGCAAAGGCGTGCCCGCCGCCCTCTTCATGGCCATGACGCAGACGCTCTTCCAGGCTCATGCCAGCCCGGAACGCACGGTGTCCGGCATCATGTCCCGGGTCAATGACGCTCTGTGTGACGAGGCTCACACCGGCATGTTCGTGACCCTCCTCTACGCCGTGCTCAATGTGCGCACAGGCACGCTGGAGATCTGCAACGCTGGTCACCCCCCACCCTACCGTCTCAGCGCTGCCGGAGAACTCGACACCATCAAGAGCGACCGCAACCCCGCCCTGGGGCTGGTGCGCAATTTCGACTTCAGCACGGGCAGCTTCCAGCTCACCCCTGGCGACCGGCTCTTCTTCTACACCGATGGCGTCACCGAGGCCTTCAACACCGCCAAGGAACTCTACACTCATCAACGCCTGGAAAACCTGCTGGTCGCCAATGCCAACCAAAGCGTGGACCAGCTCACCCAGACCGTGATCGCGGATGTGCAACTGCACAGTCTGAACCACGAGGCCTCCGATGACTTGACCGTGCTGGCCGTCGGGTACGTGGGGAGAAAGGAGAAGGGTTAGGAGGAAAGGGTTAGATGTTTGGTGTTATGAGCTAGCACCTCCACGATGCCGGTCCTTTCCTCATAACTCATAACCCCCACCTTCTAACCCACCCTCAATGTTCCTCTCCCGACTGATTGCCAAGCACAAGGGCATGGGGAGGGCGGCCGCGATGCAGGCCATTGCGGGAAAAAGGGTGCGAGTGGAGGATCAGGTGGTGACGGATGGGCAACATGAGGTGGATCGCTTTTCCACCGTCTCGCTCGATGACACCCTGGTCCAACAGGGCGAGCAGGCCCTGTACATCATGCTGCACAAACCCGTCGGCTACCTCAGCGCCACGAGTGACCCTCAGCATCCCACGGTCATCGACCTGATCGACCACCCCGCACGGGAAACCCTGCACATTGCCGGCCGACTGGACCGCAGTTCTTCGGGCCTGCTGCTGCTGACCAACGACGGACGCTGGTCGAAACGCCTTACTGAGCCAGGGGAAAAAGTGGACAAGGTCTATCTGGTCGAAACCGCCGAACCCATCGTGCCGGAGGCCGTGGAGCTGTTTGCCAGAGGGTTCTATTTTCACACCGAAGACCTGACCACCCTGCCTGCGGAGCTGGAGATCCTGGGAGAGCGGCTTGCGAGAGTCACTCTGCATGAAGGACGCTATCACCAGATCAAGCGCATGTTTCACCGGGTGGAGAATCGCGTCATTTCCTTGCACCGTGAAAGCATTGGATCGCTCGGGCTGTCAGACCTGCCTCCGGGAGCATGGCGGGAACTGCGACGCAATGAGACCCTCACTCCAGGTTGAAGCCGGGAAGCCTCAGCGGCCAAAATAGACCTTCCAAGGTGGAGTGCCGGAATCTGGACCGCCACGACCAACCCAAACATCATACTCGATCAGGAAGTTAAACTGATCCATCACCACCAGTACGACCAGGAGCGTCACCCAGGATATTCTTGCCCACCGATTCAGCGCGGCGCTTGATGACGAGGCAAGAAATACGCCGCAAGAAGGTAGCAATGCCCATGCGAACTCTCGCGGCTCGATTCCGACATGGCAGATGGGGTATCTGTCAATAGACTGATAGACGATCACGCTGGACACAATGACGCAGACGCTCATCGACAATAGAAGATAAGCTTTACACAATCGATCTCGAAGGGCGGGCGTCAGCATAAGTTATGTGAGGCAGGAGAGATCACTCTTGGTGCCTCAGCAACCACCGTCGCACTTAGCATCAGCGCCGGGGAGGCGATACCAAGAAGATTCAGGAGGAGGCAACGATGAATGATCCAAGCCGCAAATCCGTGGACACCATGGAGCCGCTTTTTCCATCCTCAATCAATATCGACCCCGCACCTATGAAAAGTCCGGACGCCTCAGTGGGTGTCATCTTGCCCAAATCAGGCTCGACGAAGGAGCAATGGCTGTCATGATGGACGGTGCCCGACGAATGCCATGAACTCGTTTCCGTTTGTCCTCCTGGCCCTCGCCGCCGCTGGCGTGGCAGCTCACTTGCTGACAGCATGGATTGCCCATCGCTCCGAGACTCCGGAGTTTCGTGAGTCCCCGAAGGATGAACCCCCATCCCCTCCTCCAGGGTCCAAGAGCTGGACCATTCAGGAGCAGGTGACGTCCAAGATCCACTGGGACACTCCGGCGGATGAAGTGCGGGCGTGGTTGGAGGAAAAACACTACATCTCCGGAAAAGACGCTAACCGCATGCTCGCCATTGCCCAGCGAAAGAGAAAACTGGCGGTGCGGGAGAGGGCCGTCTACGGCATGTTGATTTCCGGGGTGGGAATGGTTGCCACTGGCGTGCCGACCGCTTTCGCCGCAGTGGGAGGGGTGCTCCTGGGAGGGAGGACGCTGGCACTGCTTGCCGTCTTTTGCATCTGTGCCTTCTGGTTTCTCAAGTGTCTGCTGCGTCTCATCACCGGCAACACCAGTGCCCCGATTGATTCATAACTCATGGAACGGCAGTGCTCAGCAGCGTGAGCCCAACTGATCCAGCATCTTGTGGATTTTGCGAAGGTGCATGTGGATACGCTTTTTGCTCAAGCGCCGTTTTATGAACAGCCATGATACACCCTCTCCGTTCCCTCGGAACCTTCCTTCTCGCCGGGCTCTGCGCCCTGCGTCTGCCCGCGGCATCACCTCCCAAGGTGGCCGTGCTGGGCGATGATCCAGCCTTCGTCCAAAGCTTCAAAAGCGATCTCGCCGCGCGGGGCCTTTCCACATCCGATGAGGCAGGAGCATGGGATGCTGTGCTTTTGCAAGCGTCCCAACCCAAAGAGCTGACGGAGAGTGAACGAGAAATACTGACGGCAACGGCCAAACGCGGTGGAGGAATCATTCTCATCCATCAGGCCCTTGCAGGTGCAGCCCCTGAATTCATGAAGCCGCTGGCAGGTGGGGCATGGACTTCCCACAGCCGCAAGTTCAGCAGTCGCATGATGTTCTACACCATGACGGACCAGCACTCCATCATGGCGGGAGCGTCCCCGTTCGACATCACCGACGACGCCGCTTTTGACCTGGATATAGAGCTTGAGAACAAGGGCCTCACCGTGCTGGGGTCCGCTTTCACGCCCAAGGTATCGTCGAAGAAAGGATCCGCGCCGACAGACTCCAACCGCGCCAACATCTTCGACATCCAGCCGCAGATGTGGGCCTATGAGGCAGCCGGGCACAAGGCAGTGGTGCTGTTGCAGGGATCTCCGGAGACCCTGCAACATCCAAGCATGCGCGCCTTTCTCCTGCGCAGCCTGGCCTGGACCACGGGACAGGCAAAGATCGACGCTTATCTCACACCCCCAGAAGTAACCGCCTTGCGCTACCCCAAGGATGGGGCTCAGCCCGCAGACCAAGTGACCCGGCAGATGGAGTTGCATCCGGACTTTGTCATGCGTGAAGTGGCCTCCGAGCCGCTGATCAACAAACCGATCGCCATCCAATGGGATGCCTCTGGACGGATGTGGATCGCTGAATCGGTTGAGTATCCCAACGGGCGCCGGGAGAATGTGGCCGCATCATGGAAGGAAACGGGCGTCCTCCAACCCGGCACCTATGACCGGCCCGCGCGCGACCGCATCAGCATCCTCAGCGCACCCGATGTCAGCGGACGCTTTACAAAGAAGACAGTATGGCATGAGGACCTGGAGCTGGTGACCGGATTCTGCATGCACCGGGATGGCGTGATCGCCGTGCATCAGCCGGACATTGTCTTCATCCGGGACACGGACCAGGATGGCAGGGCGGACAAGGTGGAACGGATCTTCACGGGATTCACCCCAGGGGACTCCCACTTCGTTGCCAACCATTTCATTCAGGGCATGGATGGCTGGATCTACGCCAACATGGGCGGCGACGCCAATGTGAAGTCACCGGACGGCAACCACTCGTTTGGCAAAGTTATTTCCGGAGTCTTCCGCTTCAAACCAGATGGGTCCGCCATTGAGCAGGTGTCCAGCAAAGGAGGCAACGGCTTCGGGCTCGATATCACAAGCGATGGCGAGATCTTCTTCAACCAGGCCACAAGTGGGAACCCCATCCAACATGTGGTGGTGCCAGAGACGGTGCTGGCGAAGGGGCGGATCGGCAATCTTCTGGGCGCGGAATCCGTGATCAAGCAACGCAAGGTGGTGAGGCGAGAAATGCCAGACCGGGCCGCGCTCATGCAGATCGACGTTGTGGGAGGCTACAGCGCGGCCTGTAGCTCCCTCATCTACGAGGGCGGGTCGTGGCCCGCGGAGTGGAATCGGAGCGCCTTCACCACGGAGCCCATCCTGAACATCCTGCACCATGAAGTGCTCAGCCCCACCGGGTCCACGTTTGCAGGAGAGATGGTGCGCAAGGATGCAGAGTACGCCCTCTCTCCAGACTACTGGTTCCGCCCGTTCGACATCGCCTGCGGCCCTGATGGTGCCGCCTATGTGCTGGATTTCTACTGCCCGGTGGTGGCGCACAGTGACAGTCGCGGCCCTCAGCACAGCAAGTCCGGTGCCTCGGTGCGTCCGGACCGGGATCACTACTTTGGACGGGTCTATCGCATCGATCACAAGGATGCCATCCGACTCGTGGTGCCGGATCTTGCCAAGGCACGATCAGATGAACTGGCGCAGGCCCTGAAGCATCCCAACAAGGTGGTGCGGGAAAACGCCCTGCGTCTGCTTTGCGAACAAGGCGGTGCCCACAGCTCCGCCGCCCTGACCGGCATGATTGCTTCATCGAACCCTACCGCCTCACGCGTGGCCGCCCTCTGGGGATTACATCGACTGGGCACTCTGGACCAGACAGCGCTGGCCGCTGCGCTCGCCGATCCCGATCCGGCTCTGCGAAAGAATGCCGCGCTGATCATCGAGGCCGGGGCCACACCGCCCCAGGGAAGCGTGGCGCACGCACTCGGTGACAAAGACATCCGCGTCGCCATCGCCATGTTGCGTGCGCTCGCTGTCACTGGCCTGGATGACGAGGCCGCAAGACAACTCACCAACGTGGTGCCCACCCTGCCGGACGACTGGGCCCGCTCTGCTGCGGTGGCGGCCGCCTCCCAGAATCCCCTGCCAGTGCTGAAAGTGGCGCTGGAATCTTCCGAACCCCAGGCCCTCGCCTCGTTCGTCACCGCTGTAGCCAGCAAGCTGCCGGAGGGGCATCAGGCGGGCGACTTAATCCCACTGCTTCAAGCCTGCGCAAACGCGCCAGATCGGGCCGCTCCGCTGGTGCAGGAGATAGTCTCTGCCGCACGGCTGCTGACTGCGCCAGCGAGTCCATCCACGGAAGTGACCGCCACGCTGCGGGCGCTGCTCACCTCCAAGCATCCCTCCATTCGCGCAGCGGCGCTGCCCCTCACGGTGGCCTGGCGTGCTGACGGGCCTCTGCATGAGGTCATCCAGCCCCTGGTTCAGGACTTGCTCAAACAATTGGCCTCCGCCGAGGTCCCTCTCCCGCTGCGCATGGACATGGCCACGGCGCTCTGCGGAGCCCGTGCCGCCGATCCCGCCATCCTCCCCGCGATGGGGAGCGTGCTTGCCACCAACCACCCGGAGGCGCTCAAGCGTCACGTGCTGACACAGCTGGGCAGCCTCAACGACGCCGCCGCAGGGCAGCTCATGGTTCTTTCCTTTAACCACCTCGCAGCCTCTCTCCAACCCTCCACCGTGGACTTGCTTCTGACCCGCAGCGACTGGACCATGGCGTTTCTGGATGCGGTGGAAAAGAAGGAGATCAGCATCAACCTTCTGGGGCCTGCCACGCTCTTCAAGCTGCGCACACACCCAGCGAAGGAGGTCGCCGCCCGTGCCAACCAGATGCTTGAGCAGCTCCGGGCGGTCTCCAAGGACAAGGACGCCGCCATCGCCCGGCTGGTGCCCGAGGTGCTCCAACGCGGAGATGCCACCAAAGGGCAGGCCATCTTTGCCGCCACCTGCGCCATGTGCCACAAGTTCAATGACCTCGGCCACGAAATCGGCCCGGTGCTCACCGGCATCGGTCTGCATGGCCCGGCTGACCTCATGGTCCACATCCTGGATCCCAACCGCCAGGTGGATGCGAACTACGAGGTGTGGAGCTTCGAGCTCAATGACGGCAAGTTCCATTCAGGCATCATTGCCAATGAGAATGCCACGGAGGTTCTCGTTAAGATGCCGGGGGCGGATGTGAAGGTGGCCAAAGCCGACATCAAAACACGCACCAACACCCATCGCTCCCTGATGCCTGAAGGCTATGAAGCCCTGGGTGGCGAAATCCTGCGCGACCTGCTGGCCTACATCTGTGCCGACACCGGCAAGCACCGGGTGCTCAACCTCACCCACGCGTTCACTGCCGACACGCGTCGTGGGCTCTATCAGAGCCAGGAGCAAACCGGTGACACCTTGCCCTTCTTGAAGTTCGGCATCGTGAATGTAGAGGGCATCCCCTTCGATATCATGGACCCGGAAAAGAGCTCGCTGGGTGGCAATGTCATCGTGCTGAAAGGCGGGCCGCCCGAGTCCTTCGCCAACACACTGCCCCAGCGTGTGGAGATCCCGGTGGGCTATGCCGCGAAGAAGCTGCACTTCCTGGGCGGCGTGGCCGGCTGGGGAGCGAGCAAAGCCGGAGAACGACGCACCGCAATGACCGTGAAACTGACCTACGCGAACGGCAAGGTGGACGAAGTAGACCTTCGTGATGGCATCGTCTTTACGGACTACGCGGGTGATGTGGAAGTGCCAGGTTCCAAGTTCGCGGATGGCCTGGTCAAGAACAAGGGCCTGCGCTGGTTTACAGTTCCACTTCAGCCCGAATCCCCGCTCACGAAGGTGGAACTCTCCAGCCCTGGCGGCGGTCCGGCCGCGACCACAGTGGCCGTGACGGCGGAGTTGTAGTAGCCCAGACTTCGAGCCGGTTGTGAGACATCAGAGTGGGCCATAACCGGGCTGCGGAATCCCCGGGAGGAGGACGTCTTTCTCCTGGGATTTCGCACGCTCTGTGCTAAGAATTCAGCCATATGATGCTCATTCTCGGCCTCGGAGCTTTGGCATTCATCGCCCTCGCGATGGCCAAAGGGGTGACGCGTTGGTTCGTGGACCGACAGATCGATCCCCTCTTCGCGCCGATCCCAGAGGACGATACTAAGATTGATCCCAATGCCCCCAAGGCGGCCCCTCATCAATGGACTATTCAGGAGCAGGTGGACAACAAGGTGGACCTGCAGACACCTGAGTTCGAAATCCGGGTGTGGCTGGGGGCCAAGCACGGCATCGTGGGAGACGATGCAGCGGCTTACATTGAGAAGGCCAAGAAGAAGCAATCAGGCTCGGTGCGGGGCAAGTCCGCGCTGGCCATGCTGGCCTGTCTCGCCGTCATGGCTGCCACCGCCCTGCCGGTGGTGAAAGATTTCAAGAATGGGGAGATCGTGCTGGGAAGAGATGCCCTGCTCCTCATGGGAATGAGCTTCAGCACGATCCTCTTCGGCCGTTACCTCATCCGCACGATCACCGGGAAGAGTGACGAGCCCGTGCAGTCCTGAGAGACAGGGCTGCCCCGTGAGACTTCCCACGTAGGGAAGGATCCTCCACGCGATGCACGAACGGCACCTGTCGGTGCGTTTGTTCGTTCATGCGTCCGCTTCCCATTCTGCGCTCGGCACTCGCCGTCACGCTGTTGTCAGTCACCCTCAGCCCGTGCTGGGGCCAAAGTACGGCTCCCGCGTTGATCCTTCATCACGGCAGGGTCCTCACGGTGGATCCAGGCTTCAGCATCCGGGAAGCCCTGGCGGTGGATGCCAAGGGCCGCATCATTGCCTGCGGCAGTGATAGTGAGGTGCTCGCCCTCAAAGACAACAGCACGCAGTTGATTGATCTGGCGGGGAAAACCCTCATGCCCGGGCTCATGGACTCCCACGTGCACCCCGGCGCCGCCCTCACGGAGTACGACCATGAGATCCCCATCATGGAGACGATCCAGGACGTGCTCGACTACATCGCCGCCCGGGCCAAAGGCACCCCGGAAGGTTCGTGGATCCACATCCGGCAGGTCTTCATCACCCGGCTGAAGGAACAGCGTTATCCCACGCGGCAGGAACTGGACACGGCGGCGCCCAAACATGCCGTCAACTTCTCCACCGGACCGGACTGCCTGCTGAACAGCCTGGCGCTTCAACTGAGTGGCATCAGCCGCGATTTCAAGATCACCGACGGAGGTCCCGGGAAGGTGGAGATCGATCCCGCTACGGGTGAGCCCACCGGCCTGCTGCGCGAGATGGGTCGCTTCGTGAAAGTGAAGCAGCAGGTGAAGTCCCCCACTCCCGCTGAGGTCTATGAACGCACGCGAGCCCTTTTCCAGGACTACAACTCGGTGGGGCTCACTGCCATTGGCGATCGCGGAGCGGGACGCTCCTCCCTGGATCGGTACGAGGAAATGAAGAAGCGGGGTGAGCTGAGCCTGCGGGTGATGTGCTCGCACACCTTCAACACCGTGGGCATGTGGCGGACCATCGAGCAGGGCATCGACGAGGTCATCGGCCACCCCTTGTGCAAGGGTGATGACCGTCTCCGCATCATCGGCACCAAGGTCTGGCTGGACGGCGGCATGCTCACGGGCAGCGCCTACATGCGCCAGCCCTGGGGCATCAGCCAGGTGTACGGCATTTCCGATCCCAAGTACCAGGGCACACTGAACATCCCGCCGGAGACTCTGCAAAAGATGGTGGACAAAGTGACTGCCGCAGGGCTGCAATTCACCGCACACAGCGTGGGCGATGGCGCGGTGCACACGCTGCTGGATGCGTATGAAAAGGTCAACACGGCGCACCCGGTGCGCGACACGCGGGCCTGCATCACCCACAGCAACTTCATGAGTGAGGAGGCCGTCCGCCGTGCTGCAAGTTTGGGGGTGATGATGGATATCCAGCCCATCTGGCTGCACCTGGATTCCCGCACGCTGCTAGGGCAGTTCGGCCAGGAGCGCACCCGCTGGTTTCAACCGCTCAAGAGCATCTTTGCCGCAGGCGGTGTTGTGGGAGGCGGCAGTGACCACATGCAGAAGATCGGCTCCTTCCGCTCCGTGAATCCCTACAACCCCTGGCTGGGCATGTGGATCGCCATCACCCGGACGGCCCGCTTTCTCAATGAACCCATGCATCCCGAGGAATGCCTGACCCGCGAACAGGCCATCCAGATGTACACGATCAACAACGCGAAGTTGTTGTTCCTTGAGACCCAGACGGGCTCTCTGGAGACCGGCAAACAAGCGGACATGATTCTCCTGGATCGCGATCCCCTCACCTGCCCGATCAGCGACCTGTCGCAAACCAAGGTGCTCAAGACCTGGCTGGCTGGCCAGCTGGTCTACCAGGCCCCTTAGTTCTCAACTTCCACTAGCGCTTATCTTGCCCACCCCCGCCCCATGTCACTCTCCCGCCGTCAGTTGCTTCATCGTACCGTTCAGACTGCCTCAGCCCTCGCCGTCGCCCCGCTGTTCAACATCCATGTCCGGGCCCAGGAAACTGGGAACCTCTGGCGAACCGGAAACGAAGTGATTGATCGCGCCCGGGAAGTTGCGCTGAGCCTGCTCAAGCCCACCCCGGCCCAGTTGGAACGGGCATGGGAGCTGCATCACAGCGCACTGGTCCTGGACAGCTACGGGTTCGCGCCACGCGCCGCCCTTGATGGGGAGAAATTCCAGGCTGCCGTCGAATCCGGGGCCAGCCCGGCAGAGCTGGTGGACCTGCGTGAGGAGATGTCCATGACGCGGAGCGCCACCGATCCTGCTGAAAGAAAGGAGTTTCTGGAAGCCTTCCGAGCCGCCGGAGTCACCTGCATCTTTCAGAATGCGGGAGAGGAAGGCAATGATCCGCTTCGTCTCCTCAAACGCCTGGCCCGCTTCACCCAGAAGACAGACCTCATGAAGCCGGAGGTCACCAAGGCGGTGACGGCAGAGGATGTCGTGTTCACCCACAAGTCCAAGGGCATCTGCCTGCTGTTCACCACCAATGGCGTGCCCCTGCGCGGCGAGTGGGAGAGCACCCGCGATGAGCTCCGTCTCGTGCGGATCTTCCAGCAACTCGGGGTGCGCATGATGCATGTGACCTACAACCGCCGCAATCCGCTGGGCGATGGCGCGGGCGAACCCGGCAATGGCGGCCTCAGCGACTTCGGGCAACAGGCCGTGGCGGAGCTTAACCGCGCTGGCGTGATCGTGGATGTAGCTCATTCAGGCTGGCGAACCAGTCTGGAGGCCGCCAAAGCCTCCTCCAAGCCGATGGTGGCCAGTCACACCTCGTGCGCCAGCCTTTACAGGCACTTCCGCGGCAAGCCGGATGACGTCATCCAGGCCATCTGCGACACCGACGGTCTCGTCGGCATCTGCTGCATCTCGCGCTTCCTGGGCGGCAAAGGGGACATCGTCGCGATGATGGATCACCTCGATCACCTGCTGAAGAGGTTTGGCCCCACTCACGTGGCCATTGGAACAGATGTGGGCTACCTCTCGAGAAATGACAAGGCCGAGCGCCTGAAGGTGAAACGTCGCGCCGACGGCAGCTCCCCACTCAGCGCCCCCGGCCCTTCTTGGGAACACCTCTGGCCCAAGGATGACTTTCAAACCACCCTGGAGGCGGAGCAAAGCCTGGCCTGGACCAACTGGCCCCTCTTCACCCTCGGCCTGGTGATGCGTGGGCACAAGGATGAGGACATTCGCGCGGTTCTAGGGGGGAACATGCTACGAGTGCTGCGGGCGCAGGCTTGACCGTTGTCTTCGCTCTTGCACCCTCATTACGGCGTCTTCGGCCGATCCAGCCACTTCCCCATCTCATCCGATAGAGGATGCACAGCATTCGTCTCCAGTGTTTTGCGGAGGGCTTCTTCCTCCGCGGAACTCAGGCTGCCAAGATCTGCAACCTTAGAGGACGCGGAATAGCGATGAATTACTGAGCCGATGGCATTCAGGGAGGCCTCCCTCACCTTTTCATTGGGACATTGAGTCAGTACGGCCAAGCAACGCAAAGACGTGTTTTTGCTGCCCTCCTTCTCGCTAACATAGAGCAAACGCAGCTCCGCCGCACCAGCCAGCTCCACCAAGATGGCGGAGTTCTGACCATGACGAGGATTCTGCACTTCTCTGGTCAACATGCCCATCACTACATCCGGCGAAAGATGGCGGGCATTGAGCACCGCGTACTGAAGTGCAAAGCCGCACACAACTGGATCCGCATCTGCAACTGCCTCTTCAATCCGTCTTATGGAGTCAACATCCTTCTCCCCATCATAAATCGCGATCAACTTTCGCATCTGGGCAGCCCTGACGGCAGCAGCTTCGGGAGTTCGGTGAGACCAAACAAAAGCAGCCACGGCCTGCGTTTCCTCTGCATAGACCACTCCGGGGTCCCAGCCCTGTGGTATCACCACACATGTATGTAGTGTGCCAGGTTTGGTCCAGACGAGATTCTGCCATACAGGGTGAAGCGACCCAGTATAGACGTAGCAATAGGGCAGGCGCACACTTTCCACCGCCGGACCTCGTAGCGTCGAGTCAACCCGCATCGTTACTATGCCACGCAGGAGGTTGCGGCTCGATGACTCAGGAAAGGGCTCACGTTCCCCTTCGGTGACAAGATAAATTTGCGCCCCACGATCAAAGGCTTTGAGCAGGCTCATGCCCATCACATTGCGAGACTGCTGATCGTCTTTGGAAGGCTTGCCCGCGAATAGCGCCGAGCCAGTGATGCACAGGGCGGCTGAGAGGATGACCATAGCGACGCCCGTTTTCATGGTGAATCGGAGACAGGTTGGGAGCCGTTGCAACACTCAGCCCCTGCTCAGCAAATGATGCCCAGCACTATCTTCGCTAGGTACGTAAAAAGCACGACGGAGCGGCTGAGGGTTCCTCGGCATGGGGAAGGGAACGGCAGAAGGCCTGCATTGAGAGTGTGAATTTGCAGCCACTTCGTCAAGGGAAAACGGTTCCTCGGGACGTCCGGCCAAATTGGCAACCCTTGGACACTCGATTCGCCTACTCCTCCGCCTTCCCCGTCATGGGTACGAACCTCACCTCCATCACCTGCTCCTGCTTCAGCCTGCCGTCTTTCTTGCGGATAAGGACCAGGGATTGGTTCCCCAACTCTCCCACTGGGATGATGAGGCGGCCGCCTTCCTTGAGCTGATCGGTCAGCGGCTGGGGCACGTGATCCGGGGCGCAGGTGACGATGATGGTATCGAAGGGGGCCTGTTCCGGCCAGCCGGCATAGCCGTCGCCCACGCGCACCTGCACATTGTTATACCCTAGACGCTTGAGGTCCTTCTCCGCCTGCCGGCCAAGGGGTTCCACGATCTCGATCGTAAACACCTCTTTCACAAGCCGCGCCAGGACCGCAGCCTGATAGCCGGAGCCCGTACCGATCTCCAGCACCCGGTGCATGGGTTGGGGATCGAGGGCTTCCGACATGAAGGCCACGATGAAGGGCTGGGAGATGGTCTGCCGGTGACCGATGGGCAAGGGCCGATCGTCGTAGGCCTCTGAGCGATACTTGAGCGGCACAAACTCGTGCCGGGGCACCTCCAGCATGGCCTTCAGCACCCCATCATGCCGGATGCCCCGTTCTGGCACTCTAATCTGGGTCTCCACCATGCGCTTCCTCTCGATCTCATAGTCTCCGGCCCCGTCCTCCGCCTGACCGGCGGTAGGCAGCACGGGATCACAACCTGCGTTCATGGCCAGGAGACATGCGCAACCCATGGGAAGCAGTCGCATAAAGGAGTGGGTGCCAATTCACAGCCCTCCTGTTCAAAATCCGCTGTTCAAATGGTGCCCCAGTGAAAAAACTCACTTTTTAGTCGGCTGTATAACTATACAGTTGTATAGTTCACCCATGCCCCGCCCTTCCTCCCATGTTGACGAGAAACTCCTGGCCGCTGCGCGGGAGCTGCTTCCCACGATGGGCTGCCATAAACTCAGCCTCCGCCAGGTGGCCAGCCATGCCGGGGTCAATCTGGGGATGTTTCACTACCACTTTGGGAACAAGGAAGCGTTTCTGGAGACGCTGATCAGCCGGACGTATGACGAGATCCTGGCCCGGCTTGAGCACACCTCCCAACCGGACGTCACACCTCTGGAAAACCTGCGGACGGCGCTCAACGCCCTCGGCCGCTGGGCGCGGGACCATCGGGAGCTGCTCATGCGACTCGCCGCGGACGCCATGGCTGGTGAGCAGGTGGTGATCAATGGTTTCGTCAAGAACCAGCCCCGCATCATTGGCACCATGGTGCCCCGCATGATGGCTGCGCAGGCGGCCGGGCAGCTTCCGGCGATTGCCGTGCCCCAGCTCATTGGCTTCATTGCCGGCAGCATCACCATGCCCTTTGTGGTGGGGACGGTGATGTCCAAGTTTGACCTCGTACCCGCCCCGCTTCTCGAGGGGCTGGAGAGCGCGGTTTTCAGTGACGAGGCCATTTCCCAACGCATCGACATGGCGCTCGCAGGGCTGCAATCGGCCCTGCCCCAGGCTGCCATTCCCAACCCGAAACCCACATGAAAACTCCGCTTCCCATGCTCCTGGCCACCCTGCTGGCCCTCCCTGCATGCACCAAGAGCGATCCCAATCTGCTCAACGGCTACGTGGAGGCTGACTACGTCCGGGTGGCAGCCCCGGTGGCGGGCCGGCTGGTGAAGCGCGACGTCATGCGGGGAGATGCCATCACGACGGGCGCGCCGCTGTTCTCCCTGAACACGGATGACGAACTGGCCGCCCGCAACGAGGCCGCCTCCCGGGTGGCCACCGCCGAGGCCCGGCTGGCCGACTTGCTGAAGGGCGATCGCCCTGAGGAACTGGACGCCAAGGATGCCAGCCTTCGCCAGGCCCAGGCCACCGCCGCCCTCTCGGCGGCAGAGTTAAAGCGCGCCGAGCC
>NZ_BATR01000181.1 GCF_000739655.1 Verrucomicrobium sp. BvORR106
GCCAGCCTGTCTCCGGGGAGTAAACCAGGCGCTGGAACTTCAGGTCCGCCCCAGTTAGGTTCATGACATAACTGCCGGCCACCAGCACCAGGGCGGGCAGGGCCAGTTCCAGGGTCCAGGCGGGGATGGTGCGGGCCTGCCCCTCGCGGGGCCCTTCCAGGGTGGCGGATGAGGTCACAGCCCTGCGCTATCACCTCCCGCAGCCCCGTCCAAGCAACGCTTTCGTCAACGTCATAACCGGAAAATACGAAAGGCGTGGTGTTGCCACCACGCCTTTGTTTTTTAAGCCCAGTTGGAAACAACCAAACCCAACGTGACCCTAGAATTATACAGCTTAGAAGAACATGCGGAGGCCCACCAGGGTGGTCCAGCCGTCATAGTCGCCACCGTCGCCACCGCCGGTCATGGTGTTGTATTCAACACCGCCCATGAGCTTCAGCTTGTGGCCGTACAGGTAGTAGTTGAGGCCCATGTAAACGGCCTGGTATTCGTCGCCACGACCACCGTCGGTGAGGTCAGGAGCAAGGCGCTCATAACGGCTCTGAAGGCGAAGGCCATCATTGTCACCGTGGGCGTACTGGTAGCGAACCACCAACTGGAGGCTGTCAGCCACATACACGGAGGGAGTCACGATCACGCCCCAGACATCGCCGATTTCACCGAATCCGGTGGCGCCAAGCACATCGGTGTAGAGACCGAAGCGGCCCTGCTCGATGTTGGTGTTGAGGGAGAAGGCGTGCTCATAGCTGGCAGGACCTTCGGTGTTCGAGTTGTCCGAGCTCCACTGGTAGTCGAGCTTGGTGATGGCTTTCTCAAGACCAAGGGCAGGGCCCAGGTCATAACCAACGCTGGCCTGAACCACAGCACCTTCTTCAAGGCCACCGAACTCAGGATTGTACTGGCCACCAAACGCCGCGAGAGCGTAGATGAAGTTGTCGATCTTGCCGTTGACCCACACGCCGGTGAGCTCAGCAGGGCGGATCTGGTTCACGAGCAGGCTGCGCTCGAACACGATGATTTCCTTGGAGGAAGTGAAATACTCGTGGGAGAAGAACTTGGCCTTGGTCTTACCAACGCTGAGGTTGAACTTGTCGTTCGGAGCCCAGGTCAGGTAGAGGTCATAGATGTCACGGTAGAAACCGTCGCCCAACTCAGGATTGGCACCCTGTTCGAGTTCGAAGTTCGGGTTGACGTCGATCTGACCTTCGAGCTTGAATTGACGAAGGATCTTCGACTTGAAGCCAAGGCGCCAGCGGCGCACTTCGATGTCACCCCAGCGGGTTTCTTCGGGGCGGTCACCGGAGCTGAAGTCGCCCTGGTCGGAGTCACCATCAGCCCACTGAAGCTGGATACGGCCCTGAAGCGCGAACTCCTGGATGAAGTCGTTCTCGTCGTTCTTGTAGAGCGTGGCCAGTCCCCAGATCTTGTCGTAGATGGACTTTTCGGATCCGGCGGGTTGCACCGCGGGCTCAACGCCCTTTCCGGAGGCGACCATCACCTCACCAGCGTGGGCGCTGGAAAGGAGACCTGCCGTGAGCAGGAACAGAGATGTTTTCAATTTCATGCGTGTCTTGTCGGAGTTGTGTGTGTTGATCGCCGAGGGGGCTCGGCGCGCCAATACTGGCGTTGACACATAAAATCGTCGAGACAGGCTGTGTTACGATTGCGTCACGTGTTGAGCAATTCCCACTTACTGGAGACTCATAGAATAACGTGCACCAAATGCACCTCCACGAAGCCGTGACTAACGGCTGAGATCCCCCTGGGAGAGCACCACAAAACCGCTCTTGTTGAGCGATTCCGCCCCCACCTCCGGGTCATCCAGATACAAGGCGAGCAAAGGCTTGCCATGGGTTCTAGCCAACAACGGATAGGTGTGGTGAATGTTAATCTCCGCACCCAGCAGCGCGGCCAGGGCGTGCCCGAGGTCGTGCACCCCCTCCTTGAGCTCCACCACCACGATGGTCCGGGAGGTGCAGGAGTGCCCGTGCTGTGTAAGCGTGTTGTGCGCACCGTCAGGATCGGTGACCACCAGGCGGACCAACGTCAGTTCGACGGAGTCCTGCACCGAGAAGCCGAGCACCTCGATCTGGTGATCGTTGAGCAGTTTCACCAGTGAGAGCAGCGCCCCCACCTGGTTGTGCAGGAACACGGATATCTGGCGAACCGGCGACTGGGCCTGGGTGACGTCCAGAGTGAGGGGCGGAATCTCGATGGAAGAGGACATGATGGGAATCGTGACGCAGGAATCAGGCAAGGCTTTGGCGCATCCTGCAACAATTTTACGCGACAGAGCCCGGCTCAGGCCGTGAGAATCCCCACGACCTCAACCCGCCGGTCCGCTGGAGGCCCGCATTTCTTCAAAACGGGTCACACGGAACGGAAGATTGATGAGCAATTGTTCATCCAGGCGGATCACGAAACGGTACACGCCCGTCGTTTCAAAACGCAGCCGCTGAAGATTGAGGACGATGTTGCGCGTGACAAAGGGCACCGCACCGGGCGGGAAGGCCACGTCCACCGTGGGTGGATAGGGTGGCATCACTTCCGCCCCGCTTTCATCCTGCAAAACGATGACCATCTGGTGACGCCCCACGTCACGCGGCTCAAACAGAAGCCTGACAGCGAGGGAGCATTGAGGATGCACCACTGGAAACTCCGGGGCGCACAGGGTGTCAAACGCCCCCGTGATGCAGAGTTTGCCCTGATAGTCTGCGGCAAAGTCACAGAGGGTTGCGAGCAGGAGTTGCATGCGGTCTGGGTGAATCGTGACGGAACCCAGCTTGGGCCTGCCCTTTTCTCGACTAACGACCGAACAGCTTCCGCAAGAATCCACCGAAGCCTTTGCGCTCCTCCTGAGGCGGCGGCGGAGGCGGAGGCGCGCCACCAGCTGCAGGACCTGAACCGGAATCGTAGCTGCGCCCCCCTTCGACTTCCTCATCGTCGCTGGAAACAGGGATACCCTTGGCCGTGCCTTCCGCCTGGACCGCCAGCAGGAGCGGCTCCTCGGGATTGCCATCCTTCAGAATGCGCTCGAACACGTCATGCACGATGGGGGCCGCTTTGCGCCCACCGCTGACGTCTTCACCCGGCTGACCTTCATAGATCACTGCGTAGGCATACACAGGATTGTCAGCAGGAAGGAAGCCCGTGAACCAGGCGAGGTTGCGGTCTTCCGCCGGCTTCCACTGCGCGGTACCGGTCTTGCCAGCGATCTGGCACTGCTCAAGAGCTGCGGCACGCCCCGTGCCACCGGAACCATTGACCACGGCCACCATGCCTTTAACCACCGTCTCACGCACATCCTGACGGAGGTTCACGTGGCGGCGGGTGGCGGGAGAAAAAGCCTGTACGACCCGGTCGTTGGGGTCTTGGATCTGTTTCACCAGACGGGCCTGCGGCATATTCACCCCATCGGCAAGGGCGGCCATGGCCTGCACTGTCTGAAGAGGCGTCACCAGGGTGGCCCCCTGGCCAATGGAGAAGTTGGCGATGTCGCCACTCATCATCTTGGAACCGTAGCGCCCCATCCACCACGCGTCGGTGGGGACGAATCCAGCCGACTCCGCCGCGAGAGGGATGCCCGTGCGCTCGCCAAAGCCGAGGCGCATGGCTGTATCCGAAATGGCCGGGGCACCGATCGCCATGCCCGCCTGGTAGAACCACGTGTTGCAGGATCGCTTGATGGCGCTCACCACGTTCATGTAGCCTTCACCATCGCGGTTCCAGTTTTTGAAATAACGATCGCCAATCCAGAGGCTGGGGCTGCAGTCATAGCCTGTGCGGGCCGTCACTACGCCGCTGTCCAGGGCCGCCAGGGACACCACCACCTTGAAGGTGGATGCGGGAGGGTACTCACCGCGGAAGGCACGCGCCAACATCGGCAGACGCTTGTCTTCGTTCAAGCGCTGGAAGTTCTCCGAAGTGATCCCGGGGATGAAAAGATTGGGGTCAAACAGTGGATAGGAGGCCAGCGCCATCACGTCGCCCGACTTCACGTCCATAATGACCATGGCACCACCTTTGGTGTTCTGCGCCAGGGCTTCCTCCGCGTACTTCTGGAAGTTGTAGTCCAGCGTGGTGACGACATTGTTGCCAGGCACTGGACGGCGCACCGTTTCCTCAGTGGCCTTTGAACCGTCAGCATTGAAGAGGACGTTCACCACCCCGGGTTTGCCTTCCAGGTCCTTGTCGAAAGACTTTTCCAGGCCATCCCGGCCTTCCGTCTCTTCGAAAATGGGATCGCCATCCTGAGCAGGTGTGGTCGGCAGTGCCCGCTTGCGCCCCACAAAGCCGATGACGTGCGGCGCGCTCGCCCCCTTGGGATACACCCGCAAATAGGCCGCCTGTAGCAGGACCCCGCTGCCCGGTTTCAGTAGCGGAGTCAGTTTCCGCTGCTGATCAGCCGTCACTTCCTCGTTCAAGCCATCAAAGGCGGAAAAGACCAGCGGCAGCCAACGACGATTCTTATAGTGGGAGAGCAACTTGTCAGGTGCCAGATCCCAGCGCTTGCCCAGCAGGGAATTGGCCTGCATGATGCGAGACCGACCGTAGCCGACGATCTCCGCGTCCGTCGCATCCTTGCCTAGAAAAGGATAGTTCAGCGCCAGGTACATCACCACTCGCGACTGGGCCAGCGGAACGCCGTTGCGGTCCACAATCTGGCCTCGGGGTGCCGGAATGTTGAGGTTGAGGGCGCGGGCCTCGCGTTCCGTCTTCCAGCCAGCGGTGAGCTCCTTCTTCGCTGGCGCGTCCCCCGGATTCTCATTGACCGGCACGGCCTTCATGGCCACGGGTGACTGGGCTCCAAGCATGCCGGCTCCCAAAACTGGGGTGACCGTCAAAGCGAGCAGAGAAATGGGGTTCCGAAGTCGGGACATGAGCGGGCAGGAAGGCCGTGGGAGAGTCAAACCCAGCACGTTCGAGTCGAAGACGCGGCTCGTCAAGAACTCCCACGCAACTCGCCCGACCCCATCCCTCATGGAAGCTGACGCCTGCGACGCACGAGAAGGATCACCCCCACTGCGCCCAACAGGAGCGCTCCACCGGGCTCCGGCACCGCCTGTACGTTCACAAAACTGGCAGAAGTCCCCTGCGGCCCAATCTCCTGCACATGGAGGCCGATCCGGAGATCCCCACTATTGATTGCTCCCAGCAGGCTGGAGTAGGTTCCCAGGCTCTGAAAAGCAACCGTCAGCGATTCACCGGGATCCAGGCCGTTCTTGGAGGGCGGAGGATTGGTCTGGAAGAGGTAGTCCGAATCGAAACCCACGTTCTGCCCGGCGGGCAGATTTCCCCCGCTAGTCGCCGAGTAGGACACCGCATTGTCAGGCGCAACCGCCGTCCAGGTGATGATGGAAGGAGAGCTGAGCAGATCCAGCGAGTCCTCGAAGTAGATGTTTGTGATGGTGGGCTGGGTGCCACTGACCCACGACGACTGCGAATTGTTGGAGGTGTTCGCGATCGTGAAGTAGAACGTGTTGGCATTAGGTCCTTGGCTAAGCGTGTACTGGAATGACACGCTCTGGAGGAGACTCACGTCGAAGTTCGGCGTGATCAGGCTGAATGAGCCGGTGGATTGCGCCAGCGTCGACCGGGAGAATCCCAGGAGAGCAATGGCAAGAACCAGGACGGCTTTGGCTGCCGTTGTGAGCGATGATTGAGATTTCATAAATATGCGCCTCAAAATTGTGGAGCAAATCAACTGTGAGGATTGTTATACGCAAATGTTCTCAAAATTGCACGCATAACTTACGACAAATTCTCATTTTCATTCCTCTGTAGCGGTCAATTATCATAATTGCGACTACTTGAAGCTGAAAATGGGAAACTTTCGCAGCGATCAGCCGCCAGCGGAGGGCCCCAAGCCTACCTGCCTTGCTCCTGTGACGTTTTGTTCACCCACACCACCTTGCTGGAGGTGGGGCTGTTCCCGAAGGTGGAGAAGCCGGTTCCAAGCCGGTGAGTGAAACACAATCGAACACACCAACACATGAAATCCACCATCATCACCTCGCTGCTGGCCCTCGCGTTCACGGCCGGATTGAACGCCCAGAGCGTGCTGCGCGTGCGCGGCTCCGATACGCTGGGTGCGAAGCTTGTCCCCCAGTGGGCAGAACAGTTTAAGAAGCAGGGCGGCGCCGTCAGCTTTGATATCGCGGCTGAAGGTTCCTCCACCGCTTTCACCAACCTCGCCGCCGGCACCGCCGAGATCGGCATGTCCTCCCGCAAGGTGAAGGACGACGAGCGCACCTTCGCCAAGACGAAGGGTGTGTTCCTTACCGAGCATGAAGTGGCTTGGGACATGATCGCCGTGGTCGTGAACAAGAACAACCCGGTGGCCAACCTGACCAAGAAGCAGATCGCTGGCATCTTCACCGGCGCGATCAAAGACTGGAGCGAAGTGGGCGGCACCGCCGGCCCGATCTCCGTGTACACCCGCAACACCTCCTCCGGCACCTACAAAGACTGGCAGACGCTGGCCATGAAGGGCAAAGACTACGCCTCCAGCAGCCAGAAGATGGCTGGCAACGAGCAGATCGTGGCTGAAACGGCCGGCAACGCCGGTGGCATTGGTTACGTGGGCCTCGCCTACGCTCATGGCAAAGGCATCAAGGCTGTCTCCGTGGACGGCACCGCCCCCACCCCTGAGAACGTGAAGGCATACGCCTACAGTCGCCCCACCTACTTCTACACGAACGGCGCCCCTCAGGGCAAAGTTAAGGAGTTCATCGACTTCGTGCACAGCGACGCTGGCAAAAAGGTCTCCCAGCTGGTGGGCTTCATCCCCGCCAAGTAAGACTCCGAAACACACTCATCCCGTGAATCTCGCCCGATGGGAGACAGCATCTGCCGCCTCCCATCGGGCTTTTTGTCTCACCAGACTCCGATCCCCCTTTCAGTCCCAGCTTCGATCAAGTTTTGCCCGTAACATCGCATGAACGAGGACAAGCCCAGCCCCAGCAGTGACTTTCAAGGTCTCATCAAGCCGCCCAGTTTCTTCGGGCTGCGGGTGGACCGCCAAAGCTTGATCAAACACTTTTTCACAGGAAGCGCCGCCGTCACGATCCTGACGCTCTTCCTGATCATGTACTCCCTCCTCAAAGAGGGCACCGGGTTCCTTCCCACCTACCAGTTTGAACTGAAGGTGTATCGCCAGGCCGGTTTGGAGTTCTGCGACTTCATCCAGAAGCCCCTCACGGAAAACACCGCGCTCCTGAGCAAGCTGAACCGCGCCGTCAACGCGGACACCGCGACCCTCACCCAGAAGGCCCAAGCCCGCCGTGATGCCCTGTTCTTGGCCAAGGGACGGATTGAGGAAAAAACGGCCCGTCTGCGTGAGGCTGTGACCGAGGCCCTCGAAACGGCAGGCACCCCGCCGGAGAAACTCGCCCAAGCCCGCCAGGCCCTCACTGAGGCCAACGCAACAGCGGTGGCGGAAGAGGCCTTCCCGGATGTCTATAACGCCGAAGAGCGCCGCCAGATCGCCACCGATCTCACCGCGATGCAGCCGGATGCCGCTGAACCTCCAGCGATCCTCAAGACCCTGAGCGCCGAGTTCACCGAGCAGGACCGCATCGCGAAGGAGAAGTATGCAGGTTTCCTCGAAGCCGTTGAAGCCTTTGAAGAGGCCACCGAACCGATCGTGGAGCTCCATGACGGGATCGCTGAGCTGGCCAAGGCTACGAAGGAAGCCGCTGTGCAGCAGCACATGGCAGAAGACGCCAAGGCCCAGTTGCTGGCCGCCGCCGAGTCCGCCAAGACTCCTGAAGCCAAGGCCAACTTCCTGAAAGAGGCTGAGGCCACTTCTCTTGAAGCCATCGACTATAAGGGCAAGATCGAGCCCATCGTGGCCAAGCTGCCCGAGTACGAAGCCATGATTCCGCCCTATGTGGCCGCCATCAAGGCCGCGATGGAGAAGGTCCCCCAGAAGGGTGACACGAAGGAAGCCACCGCACTGATCAATGAAGTGCGCAAGCAGCTCCCCAAGCACCTCACTCATGCTGAGCAGTCTCCGGCCCTGATGAAGGCCTGGCAGTGGGACAAGCCGATCCCGCTGATTCAAGCCCTCACGGCATTCCTGTTTGGCGGCGACTGGATCACCAACAGCTCCTGGCAGGATTTCTACGGAGTGGTCCCCCTTCTCACCGGCTCCCTCCTGATTGCGGTGATCGCCCTGGTGATCGCCCTGCCCCTGAGCGTGGCTGCTGCGATCTACACGAACCAGTTTGCCACCCCGCGCGAACAGGAGCTCATCAAGCCCTTCATTGAGTTCATCCAGGCCATCCCTTCCGTGGTGCTCGGTTTCATCGGCATCTCGGTGGTGGGAGATCTCATCAAGGAAACGAGCAACATCCCCTGGCTCCAGTGGATCCCCGGCTTCCCCGTTCAGGAGCGTCTGAACATGTTCAACGCCGGCCTGCTGCTCGCCCTCATGGCCATCCCCACCATGTTCAGCCTCGCTGAGGATGCCATCCAGAACGTGCCCCGCGCCTTCAGTGAAGCGAGTGAGGCCCTGGGTGCCACCAAGCTCCAGACGGTCTTCCGCGTGATCTTCCCCGCCTCCCTCTCCGGCGTGTTCGCCGCCATGCTGCTCGGCCTGGGCCGTATCGTGGGTGAAACGATGGTGGTGCTCCTGGTCGCAGGCAACCGCATCGCCATCCCGGACTTCTCAGACGGCATCGGCACGGTCTTCCAGCCAGCCCACACCCTCACGGGCATCATTGCCCAGGAGCTGGGTGAGGTGTCCAAAGGCAGCTCCCACTGGCAGGCGCTCTTCATGGTGGGCATCCTTCTGTTCTCCATCTCGCTGTTCATCAACTTCGTCTCCCGCAAAGTCGTGAAGCGCTTCCAGCTTCCCAAGATCTGACCCCTGCCGCGATTGGTTCTTTCCTAAAACCAGAGATCGAGACCACCCTCTTCCGCTCCCATGCACGCACCCGCCAATTCAGCCCTGCTGGAAAACCCCTTTGCGAAGCGCAGGTCGCATCGCGAGACTTACGAGTTCCTCGTCAAGTCCGTGTTGCGCGGCGCCACCTACGTCATCCTGTTCGCCACTGCGGCGATCTTCCTCCACATCATTGTCAAAGGCTCGCCCATCCTGTTCCAGGCCAAGGCCCCTTTCATCAATACGGAGTTCCTCACGAAGCTGCCTGAAACCCTCCACGTGCTGGAGGACAAGCAGGGCCACATCTACAAGACCGACCCGAAAGGGGCGGACGCCATCAAGCACCAGCTGGGCGACAACCTCCGCCAGGAAAAGACCATCTCCTACTCTGGCGGCGGTATCCTCGGTCCCATCGTGGGCACCTTCCTGCTGGTTCTGGTCTGCATCGTGGTGGCCCTGTTCCTGGGCATCTCGTCTGCGATTTACCTCAGTGAGTACGCCAAGCCTGGCAAGTTCATCGAGTGGGTGCGACTGGCCATCCTGAACCTCGCCGGTGTGCCCTCCGTGGTGTTCGGCCTTTTTGGTCTTGGGGTCTTCGTGCTGGCAGCTCCCGTCTTCACCAATACGCCAATGGACCGCGCACTGCTGGTGATCCCGCTGGGCTTCACTCAGATGAGCTTCCAGGGCTGGGACACGAGCGTGCTGAGCGGTGCCTTCACCCTCGCCTTCGTCATCCTTCCAGTCATCATCACCGCAAGTGAGGAGTGCCTTCGCGCGGTGCCCATGGGTTTCCGCGAAACCTCCCTCGCCCTGGGTGCCACCCGCTGGCAGACGATCTGGCGCAGCGTGCTGCCCTTTGCTATGCCCGGCATCCTGACCTCCAGCATCCTGGGTATCGCCCGCGCCGCTGGTGAGACCGCACCGATCATGTTCACCGCAGCCCTGGCCTTCAAGGACAAGCTGCCCTGGCAGGGTGAAGCAGGTCTCGGCGGCGTCTTCACAGAGTCCGTGCAGGCCCTTCCCTATCACATCTACACCCTGGCTGCCCGTATCCCGCAGAATGAATACTCGGAGCGCGCCCAGTATGGTTCCGTGTTCGTCTTCCTCGTTCTCGTCATGACCCTTGCCACTGCTTCGGTCTTGCTCCGTCGTAAACTCCGCGCCAAATACAAATGGTAACCGCCGAACCACCCCAAAAAGCCGTGGAAGTTCTTAAAACCACCGAAACGAAATCGGTCGAGGCGCCCGAGGCTGCCCCCACCGGGGAGACCATGATTTCCGTCCGGAACATGGACTTCAACTACGGAACCAAGCGAGCCCTCCATGGCATCAATATGGAGATCCCCAGCCGCCAGGTCACCGCGTTCATCGGTCCCTCCGGTTGTGGCAAGTCCACCCTGCTGCGCTGCTTCAACCGCATCAATGACCGCATCGCTGGAGCTCACATCTCCGGTGGCCAGGTGGTCATCAAGGGCAAGAACATCTATGATGCCGATGTGGACACGACCCAGCTCCGCCGTCAGGTGGGCATGGTCTTCCAGAAGTACAACCCGTTCCCCAAGAGCATCTACGAGAACGTCGTGTACGGTCTGCGCATCAACGGTGTGAAGAAGAAGTCCGAGCTGGATGAAGCCTGCGAGTACGCTCTCAAGGCCGCTGCCCTCTGGGATGAATGCAAAGACCGTCTGAAGGCCAACGCCTTCGGCCTCTCCGGTGGCCAGATGCAGCGCCTCTGCATCGCCCGCGCCGTGGCGGTAAAGCCGGACGTCCTGCTCATGGATGAGCCCTGCTCCGCCCTGGACCCCATCGCCACCCTCAAGGTGGAAGAACTCATCGTGGATCTGAAGAAGGACTACACCGTGGTCATCGTCACCCACAACATGCAGCAGGCCCGCCGCGTGGCAGAACTCACCGCCTTCATGTATCTGGGAGAACTCATTGAGTTCGCTGAAACAGACCAGATCTTCGGCAACCCCCAGCAGAAGAAAACGGAAGACTACGTGCGTGGCCAGTTCAGCTGATCATTCCGCAGCCCTCTCTCCTATTTCCGGCAAAAGAGTGCGAACCCTCCCTGCCCCATGACTCAAACAGTCGCCCCTCCTTCCGTGTCCAGCTCCTCCTCCAGCAGTGTTGCAGCGTCGTCCGCGACCACGCAGCCGCTGCTGAAGATCAACGAAGTGGACTTTGCCTACGGTGCCCGCCAGACGCTCTTCGGAGTCAACATGGGCATCGCCCAGCGTGAGGTCACCGCTTTCATCGGCCCCTCCGGCTGCGGCAAGTCCACCCTGCTGCGCTGCATCAACCGCATCAACGACATGATCGAAGGTGCCCGCATCACCAAGGGCAACATCACCCTCGGCAACGTGGACATTAACCATCCGGACCTCGACGTCATCGCGTTGCGCCGCAAGGTCGGCATGGTGTTCCAAAAGTACAACCCCTTCCCCCGCAGCATCTTTGAGAACGTGGCCTACGGTCTCGAGGTGGCGGGCATGAAGAACAAGAAAGTCATCGCTGAGACCGTGGAGCGCAGCCTGCGTTCCGCGACCCTCTGGGAGGAAGTGAAGGACCGTCTTCATGAAAGCGCCCTGGGTCTTTCCGGCGGGCAACAGCAACGCCTCTGCATCGCCCGCACCCTTTCCGTGAGACCGGAAGTGGTGCTCATGGACGAGCCCTGCGCCGCGCTGGACCCGATCGCCACGGCCAAAATCGAGGAACTCATCCATCAGCTCAAGAAGGACTACACCATCGTCATCGTGACCCACAACATGGAGCAGGCTGTCCGCGTCTCTGACAAGACTGCCTTCTTCTACTTGGGCAAACTGATCGAGTTTAACAACACCATGACCCTCTTCTCCACCCCGGAGAACGAGCAAACCGAACGCTACCTGAGCGGTCGCATGGGTTGATCGAATACGGACCAAGATCGAATTGGAAAAGGGAGTCTCGCGACTCCCTTTTTTCATGCCTCCGTCGCATCACCGGCTCCGGCGGACAAGCCGCAGCCCACCGCAAATCCGCAACGCATCGCCCGCCGTGACCGATGGACATAATTTCAATGCAGTCGCGCCCCGGTCCCCGGAGATTGCCCCATGCTCCCTAGTCAGCTCCGGCAGGCTCTCCCACCAGTCCCGCTGCCACCCCATCGGCAGGTCTCGACCCGCATCGAGGAGCTCGACGCCCTGCGCGGCCTGGCTCTGGCGGGCATCCTGCTGGTGAACATCATGGCCTTTGCATCGCCTTACTATGGGAGCGGTGTGATCGATCCCCAGTTTGCCGATGTGTGGAGCCAAGGGGCGAGGTGGCTCGTCGCCCTGTTGTTCGAGACCAAGTTCTACCTCTGGTTCGCTTTCCTGTTCGGCTACAGCTTCACGCTGCAGTCTGACTCGCTGGAACGCAGCGACAAGGCGGTTGCCCCGGCTCTTTTGCGCCGGATGGCAGCCTTGCTGATCATCGGGGTTTTGCATGGGACTCTGCTATTTCCGGGAGATATCCTGACGCTGTACGCCCTCTGCGGCGTGATCTTGATCTGCTTGAGAAACGTTGCAGACCGAACCGCCCTCCGGACTGCCGGATGGCTCGTGGCCATCACCGCCTTCCTCTGGGCGGCAGTGGGCATGCTTCTTCTCGCTGCTGAAGAAGTCACCGATGCCGCTACCGTGCACGCGGAAGCCCAAGCAGCCCTGAATGCCTGGCAGGGATCGGCCACCAGTGTCCTGGCCCGACGTCTGCAAGAGTGGTCCACCACTTGGGCCGGGCTCTTCTTGATCCAGGGGCCAACCTCCCTGGCCATGTTCCTCCTCGGCATGGTGGCAGGACGTCACCACCTGCTGCGCCGCCGGGCGGCCAGCGAGCTGTTCTGGTGGAAGATCGTCCGGCAGGGCGTCGTCATCGCCCTCCCTTGCGCCGCCTTGTACGCCACCTCGACAGTCATGGCAGGCGGCACCGGGTGGGAGATCTTGGGGCTGGCCTTCGGGTTGCTCACTGCGCCATTTCTTACCGGCACCTTTATCTTCGCCTCCATGACCGCAATGGGCTCTCGTTGGGACCAGCGTATCATGGACTGCCTGGCACCGGCAGGCAGCATGGCATTGTCTAACCACCTCCTTCAGTCAGCCGTGTGCGCATGGCTTTTCACGGGCTATGGCCTGGGGCTGATGGGTAAAGTGTCCCCCCTCCAGGCTGCCGCCTTGGCCGTGTCCATCTATCTCGCCCAGCTCGCTCTGAGCATCGCCTGGCGCAATCGGTTCCGTCAGGGCCCGATGGAGATGGTGTTGCGGGCAATCACGTATCTAGAGTGGAAGGTCCGGAAGGGATAGAGGGATTGGCGCAAGGCGTGACACCTCGAAAGGATTAACGAGATGATGTCCACAAGCTGCCAGCGCGTCACGCCATTCGCCCGCCGGATGCCCACTGTAGAAGAACCGTCTCGGTTCTTGTTCTTGCTAGACGCTGTGCCGCCAAGAGCCGGGACGGCTCTTCTACATTACCAGGCACTCCCGCCGATTGTCCGCATGCTCTGTTGGCCAATCGCATGAATGCCACGCGCTTCCAGCCCCCCCGAACCCGGAGGGTTTATGAGATAACCTGACCATAGACCAGCAACATTCTGCGATTTGCAATCACTCGCCTCACACAACTGATCACCGCATTGCGCTCACCACAACGCCTACCCCGAACCCGGAGGGTTCACCATGAATAGCCACAGGTCGACCGAGCGTAGCGAGGGCTACCTGTGGTTGCATCGCCCCCGGCGCTCTACCGCGGAGCGGTAGGCCCATCGAGTTGCCGACCCCGGAAGACCATCGCGTGATTCGCGCCACCAGTCATTTGGACCCCATTGGCGTACCGCTCCGCGGTACAATGTGCACACCCACACACCATGGCTATTCATGGCGAACCCTTCGGGTTCATGAGATAACGCGCAAAAGAACCACGAGCCTACTTCAAATACTTGTCAAACCAGTCCCCCATTGCCTTGGCGGTCTCATCGAGCCACGGCTGGCTCATCCAGAAGGGATGGGGCGCGTCTTTCAGCGTCACCAACTCGGTGGGCACGCCGGCGGCACGCAGCTTGTCCTGCATCTCGGCACGTCCGACTTTCAAGGTGTCTTTCTCCCCTTCAATGTACAAGGTGGGCGGGCTGCCATTGCCTGCATGGGAGATCGGCGAAGCCTCCACATAGGTGGCTTTCTTCTCGGCAAACGGCCCAAAGAAGAGCACGGCGCTCTCCGCATTTTTCTCTTTGTTCGCTTCGACCAGGTCCATCGTGGCCGCCATGACCACACAGGCCTTGATGGCGGTGGACTGCTCCGGATTCCCACCCGGGCCTTCCAGCGCGTTCACCCCGCCAGTCATGCCCGTGAGACCGCTCAAATGTCCGCCAGCCGAGCCGCCTGCGCAGCCGATGCGCGCAGCATCAATCTTGTACTCCGCCGCATGAGCCCGCAAAAATCGCAGAGCCGCCTTGCAGTCGTGCAACGCGGCCGGATAAGGCGCGTCCGTAGACAAGCGATAAGCCACCTGAGCCACCACGTAACCGCGCGCCGCTAGACGCTCTGCCAGAGGTTTGTCTGCCTCCACCTGGCGCTTCTGCCAGCCGCCGCCGTGAATCAGCAACACCGCCGGATATTTGCCCTCAGCCTTGGGCACATAGATGTCCAGCAAGACCGGGTATCCACCGGGCTGGGAGCACTCCACCTTCTCATGCAGCGACAGCGTTTCCGGCAGCGCAGGCGACACCTTCTTCCACTTGGGTTTCGTGTCGGTTTGCGAGTAAGCAGCCGAGGCTGCGGCCAGAGCAAGAAAGGCAACGAGGGCGAGCTTCATAACTAGAAAACAACAAGATGGAAAGTCTGCTTACAACGCCGCTCGATAGATCGCAGCAAAGTCCGCTTCGGAAACTGGACGGGGATTGAAATTGGCCGTCCACTGTTTGGCCGCCCCTGCTGCCAGGCCAGGCACATCCGCCTCAGTCACGCCGAGCTCGGACAGCCGAGTACTCAAGCCAGCGGCACGCAGCCAGTGCTGCACCTGCTCCGGCAGATGCTCCCCATAGGCGGCATAGATGCCCGCAATCTCAGGACGCTCCGAGTTGAAACGAATGACGTGCGGCAGCATCAACCCCACCGCCTGACCATGCACCGTGCCAAACTTGGCTGTGAGCGGATTGGCGCAGGAATGCGCCGCTCCCAGCATCGAGTTTTCAATGGCCGTCCCGGCAAAGGCAGAGCCCAACAACATAAACGAGCGAGCCTCCTGATCCATGGGCGACTCCAGCACGCGGTCAAACCCCGCGCGTAGGTAGCGGAAGGACTCCAGGGAATACAACGCAGAAACCGGGTTGCGCTTGGTGGTCACCGCGGTTTCCAGGGCATGCGCGATCGCATCGATCCCCGTGACGGCGGTGACCTTGTGCGGTTGGGAAATGGTAAGTTCCGGATCCAGGATGGCCACCCGGGCAGCAGCTTTGGGATCGCCGCAGGCCATCTTGACGTGCGTTTCCTCGTCCGAGATCAAGGCGAAACTCTGGCACTCGCTGCCCGTGCCGGAGGTGGTGGGAATCGCAATCAAGGGCAGCATGGGCTTGGTGGCCTTGCCCACGCCCCAGTAGTCCTGCATGCGTCCGCCGTTGGTGAAGATGAAATTGCAGCCCTTCGCAGTGTCCATGCTGCTGCCTCCACCCAGACCTACCAGAATGTCGGCCCGGAACTCCCGGGCAGCGTCCACACACTCGTCCACATCCCGTGTCGAGGGGTTCTCATGCACCCGGTCAAAGAGCTCCGTCTCCAGCCCGGCGGCCTGAAGCGACTGGATCGCCCGTGCCGCGTGGCCCGCCTTCACAATGCCAGCATCTGAAACCACCAACACCCGGCTCCCCCCCAGATCTGCGGCCAGGGCACCAAGCTTCTGCAGGGTGCCCGCACCAAACACCAGGCGGGTGCGGGGATGATGATCAAACGCGTTCAAATCGGTCACGGTGGGTAATTTTTATGCTTGGGGTTGCAATGTCACGCGGGCAGGCCGGAGGCTGCGCCCGCCCCGGTGGAGCAGGGCGGGCGGCTCAATTCAATCAATAGACTCAGGGGGCCTGGATCAGGCCACCTCGATGGAACGGCGCTTGTACAGGAACTCGAACATGTTCCCCTCATGCGGCTGGTTCCATGAAATTCTCATCGTGGAAATGGGGCCGATGTTGAGACGTTCGATGAGCGGCGACTCCAGAAGTTCTTCCTTGAACTTCGGATCCTTCGTGATGGCGGTGACCACCAGGGAGGGCCCGATCTGGGCGAGCATGTCCGCCTGGGGCACCTGCACGACGCTGGCGAAGGGGCACATGTACTCCCGGTTGCTCAGGGGGTGCTGGAACGAGTTGCAGTGCACGATGGTGGGGCGCATGTACACACCACCGTTGAGCTCGGCCTTGCGCGGGCCATTGCGATACTTCGCCGTGACGTCCTCCGCACCGGGCTCCTTGAGCCCCTGCTCGATCGCGCCATCAATGAATTCCGCCATCTTGGGATTGGCGAATCCAGAGAGCTTCGCGTTGGGATCGTCCGACGCCAGCGGTGCCAACGGTCCCAGCCTCTGGGCCAGCGCATCTGCGATCTCGGCCGCGTACTTGGGCACCACCACCGCAGAGGCGTTGATGCAGGAACGTCCGCCGTTCTCGGAAATGGAACCAGCAATGATGTCCAGGAACTCCGGCCAGCGCTCGATCTCATCTTCACCGATGAGGATCTTGCTGAAGCCAGGGCCATGGCACTCGAACTTGGGATTGTCCTTGTACTGCGCCACCGTGTTGGCATCGCCGAAGATGAGGGCGCGTCCGCAAATCTTCATCACCTCACCGGAACCTTCATGGTCGGTGGGATAGAAGCCAAAGGCCAGCGCAGGAGCACCGGCGGCAATGAAGGACTGGATGAGACGGTACGGGGTCCAGGGCTCCTCACGGCCCGGCTTGATGATGACCGGGGTCTTCAGCGCGATGGCGGGCAGCCACAGGGAGTTCACCGCCGGGGAGTTGCTGGGCATGACCAGTCCCAGGGCGTTTGTGGTGGGGTAGTAGCTGACGGGGCAGCCCGCCTGCTCACCATAGCCCACGTCGATCACCTTGGTGTCGAGACCACGGGTCAGGCCGTTCAGCACGGTCCGCATGTTGGTGAGGGAGTCGGCCACCTTGGCCATGTTCCGCTTCACCATCACGTGAGGCAGGCCGCTGGTGCGGCTGAGCGTCTCCATGTACTGCTCGGGCGTCTGGGTGTGTCCCTGGTCGCCCAACGGCAGTTCGCCATTGAGGAAATAATCGGCCGCCTTGGCGCAGATGGCGATGAGCTCATCCACGGTGAATTTGCGCAGGGCCTCGCGGGCCTCACCAATGCGGTTGAGGTCCCGGCGGAGGATGCCGGCGTTCACCTGGCTGACGGTGGCCAGCACTTCGCCCGTGCGGTGGTCTTTGACCTCCACTTTGTCCAGGCTCTCATAAGCTGCGCCTTTGCGCAGCGCGGGAAGATGGGGAATGCTCATCTCAATAATTAATACACGCCTTCCACGATCTTGTTTTCCATGGCGCCGAACGGACGCACTTCGGCCACCCCATCCCATTCATACGGGCCACGCGGCTTGCGGCGCAGGGCCTCATCACGCTCCAGGAAGCGCGGCATGAAGAATTCCTTGGTCAGGGTGGTCAGCTCCACGCGGCCCCAGGTGTCATACTCCACGGTTTCATCCGTGTTGGTGGGGTTCACCACGCGCAGCACAGCACGGGGCTGGGGGGCGTAGTAGGTGATGGAATACTTGTCTTCCTGCAGCAACGGCACGCTGGCAGCCAGGCCCATGAGGGTGTTTCCGTAGGTGGGGTAGAAGCCGACGCGGTTTTCCAGCACCTCTTCCACAATGAAGCGCACGTACTGGGGCAGCATGGTGGTGCCGCCGCAGAAGACGCCGCGGATGCCGGCGGCAAAGATGTCCACCTTCTCCGCCAGGGCTTCGAGCAGCTTCGGCGTGGTGAAAAGGCCGCTCACCTTGCGGTGCTTGAGAATCGTCGCCGCCTGGTCCACCACGTGGTCCATGTACTGGCGCGCCACGTCGAACTGCTTGTTCGAGATGAGCTTCTTCACGAAGCGCGGGTCGAGATCGATGAAATAGCAGGAGGAGCCGCGCACGTTGGCGAGGTGCTCAATCGCGAGGCGCAGACGGCGGGGGCCGGTGGGGCCCATCATGAGCCAGGCACCGCCGCGGGGGAAGTGCTCGTCGCTGATCTTCTCAGAGAACTCGCTGTAGTCCGTCTTGTAGTCCTCCCAGCCGATGCGCTGCTTGGGCATGCCCGTGGTGCCACCGGTCTCGAAAATGTTGAAAGGGCGCCCCTTGAAGGCTGCGGGCACCCAGACTTCTGGCTGCAGGTCACGGAGCCATTCATCCTGGAAGTGGGGGAACTTCTTCATGTCCCCGATGGTCTGGATCTCCTGGCGGGGGTCAAAGTTCTTGGAGGCCCACTCCAGCCAGAAAGGGCTGCCAGTTTCCGGCGAAAAGTGCCACTGGATGATTTCGCGGAGGTGGGAGTCGAGTCGTTCTTGAGCGGTCATGGTCGTCTGTCTGAAAATGAAGGATCGGTCAGCGCACGTAAATCAAAAAACGGACAGGCCGGGGGATGCCAGCCTGTCCGCGTGTAAGCCTGACAGGTGCTGAATTAGTTCTTGGCCACGCCCTGAGCGCCCTGCTTGAAGGCGTAGAGGTGCGTGTGGGTGGTGACGTAGAGGACGCCGTTGGCGGCCACTGGCGTGCCCATCACTGGGGACGGGAACTCAACGGAGCCGAGTTCCTTCATCTCCTTGCCTTCGGCGAGGATGAAGAGTTCCCCCTCTTCGTTGCCGATGTACACCTTGCCGTCTGCCACGAGCGGGCTGCCCCAGATGTGGCCCTTGGTATCGAACTTCCACTGCTCCTTGCCCGTCTTGGCATCGAGGCAGAAGAGGCGTCCAGTATAGTCGCCCACATAGATGAGGCCGTCCTTGATGGCCGGGGTGCTGATGGAACGCTCGATGCCCTTGAAGGTCCACACCGGCTTGCCGGAGATGTCACCGGTCTTGGTAGGGTCAATACAGCTGAACATGCCCAAGCCTTCGCCGTGCTCGGGGTCCTGGCCGATCGGCACATAGACCAGACCGTCGTAGTACACCGGGGTGGAGATGATCTCGCTGGGGCCGTCAAACTCCGCGTATTTGCGGGGCTTGCCGCTTTCATCCTTCCGGTACTCCGGCGGGTTGGCGTCATAGCGCCAGTATTCCTTGAGCAGGTTCAGCCCTTCTTCATTGGGCTTGGTCTCAGGAGCCAGGCCGTAGATCCAGCCATCACCGGCGGCGAAGACGATCTGCTGCTGGCCTTTGACGTCAGCTTCAATGGCGGAGGACCAGGAGGCGTGCAGCACGCGGGCGCTCGTCTCAGCGCTCTGCTCGCCGAGCAGTTCACCGGTGTTGGCGTCCAGCATGATGAAGCTCGGTGCATTCGGTGCGGGGATGTTGGTATGCGTCCAGTCCACCCCGTTGCAGGTGGCGACGAACACCTTGTCACCCACCACGAGCGGATAACCGGAGGTCGCGTTGTGCTGGAACACGCCCAGCTCTTTGTACATGTCGTACACCCAGAGGATGTCCATGTCCTGGGCACCCGGGGGCACTTCCACGGGCTTGCCATCAGGTCCGGGGGAAGCCATGAACGCGGCCTCGTCCTGCATGCCCTGGTTGCCGTTGGCCATGCCATCCACATCGAAGCAGATGATCTGGCAGCGGTTGCCGGGAACGTAGCCCTTTTTGCCGACGATGGTAGGCGAGGCACACACGCCCAGGTACTCCCAATCGTTCACCTTGCCGGTGCCCATCTTCGGGCTGACCATCTGATAGAGGAACTTGCCGGTCTTCTCTTCGAAGACCATGACGATGCCCCTGTCGCCGATGTGGGCAGGATTGCGAGGGCTCTCGTTGTTCGTGCCGACGAACACCTTGCCATCTGCCACCACTGGCGTGCCGTAGGTCTGGGAGCCCAGCTTGGCCACCCAGAGACAGTTCTTGGTGGTGCTGATATCAATGTCCTCCGCGCCCGGGGCCGTGTTGGCCTCTTGAGCATCGGGACGGAGACGGCCAGCGATCTTGGGGGCCGCCTTGGGACCGAGCTTCTTGCCTGGTGCCATCTCCACCGGAAGACCGGTCTCAGGGGACACCATGTTGCGCGAGTTCACACCGCCCCACTGGGGCCAGTCAGCAGCGTGCAGCCCCGCCACTGCAAAGGCAGCGGTAAGGAGGGTCAGAGTTTGCTTCTTCATAGTAGGCTAAATCAAGTTGGATCAACGTCCGGCGTACAGCCCGGGGTTATTTGTTGGAGGTGACGGAGATGTTGTCCAGATAGGCGCGCTTCTGGTTGAGCGGGGTGAAGCTGAAGATCCCAGGGGCACCTTCCTTGTGTGCCATGGAGACCGGCACTTCGATCGTCCAAGCTTCTGGCTCTGGTTGGCCTTTTTCCCAAGCTTTGGCTTTGACCACACCACTGCCATCGGGGTTCGAATCCACACGCGTCTTCAGCGTGTACCACTTGTTGGCGATGATCTTGTAAGGCACCACTTCCTTCAGACGCTCCAGGTTGGAGCTCACCTCCAGCTGGCCGGCGTTGCCGCGCAACACGATGGAGTAGCGCTGGTTGATGAGACCGATATCCGATTTCACACGGGCGCTGCCGTCCGTGAGCACATCCGCCTGCAGGGTGTAGTTGGACAGGTTGCTGGGCGCGATGAAAGTCGTCGCCCGCTGGAAGAGGATGCGGTCAAAGGTCTTCGCGAACACCTTCTCGCCATTCAGTTCGCGCACGTCGAACTTGAAGCGAGCACCGATCCAGGGGAGCGGAGGGTACGAGAACTTAATATGTTCAGCGGGCTGCTCTTCATGCAGTTCCACATCGTTGAAGGTCATGTTGATGGGCAGACCCTGGAGCACACGGCCGCGGATGGTGCCGAAGATGCCGCCTTCACCCGTGGCCTTGAAGGCACCAGCGGAGAGCTTGGCTTCAGGAGTTGCCACCAATTCACCCGCTTCATTGAAGCTCGCATCCATGGTGCTTTTCACCTTGGCGGTCGGGGGGATGAAGCTCTCCCACTTCACGTTCTTCACGTCACCCACCACGAAGCCGTTGGCGTCCGTGCTGCGCACGCGGAAGCTCTGCTTGTGGCCGGGGGTGAGCACCACTTCTGTCGGGATGATCTGCAACGCCTTGGCCGGACCGGCCTTGGGCACCTCCACCACCGGAGCCTTGTCCCAAGTGATGCCTTTGTTCTCAATCTGGAAGCAGTAGAACTTGGCGGTGGTATGGACGTACACGTGACCGTCGAACACGATCGGCGTACCGAGGCACTGGCCTTCCAGCTTCACTTCTGAGATGATCTCAGCATCTTTGGCACCGGGCTTGAGCACCACCAGACGGCCATCAAGCAGGGCGGCGAAGATCCAGCCATTGGCATAGGAAAGGGACGCGTGAATGTTGGCGGTGGCCATCTTCTTGGTCCACTCGATCTCACCGGTATCGGCGTTTACTGCGTTCAGCACCCCGGTGTCATCCACCTGATAAACCTGGTTCCCCACGATGATGGGTGAGCCGTTGCTGGACCCGATGTGGTTGCGCCAGTTTTCAACCTTGGCCGTTTCCAGCACCGTGGTTTCAGCGCCAGGGGCGGCAGGAGCCAGGGTTTCAGGAAGCTTGATGGAGGCGAGGCGCCCCTTGTCCGTGGAGTCCACGTTTTCATCCCCGTGTACGGAGATGAGGTTGCCCTTGTAGAGAAGCACTGAGGCGTTCACCCCGTTCTTGCATGCCTGCCAGCGCCAGAGGGGTTTGCCGTTGCGGGCATTCACACACACGATGTTGCCGCAGCCCGTGCCGCTGTAGAAGACGCGCTTGCCGTCGCGAGTTTCAAAAACCGGCGTCGAGAAGGAGCTGTCCACCGGGGGGCTCACGCCGGGCATGGACCACCAGACCAGTTCCCCGGTGATCTTGTCATAGGCGTAGAAGCGGTCTGCAGCAGGACCATCTGCACCCCAGTTGGAGGTGATGCCGTGAATGATCACCAGATCGCCTTCGATCACCGGCGTGCCCACGCGGGAGTTCGGGAAGCTCATGCGACCGAAGTCCTCCATGGTGGAGATGCGCCACTGTTCTTTCCCCTCGAAATCGAAACAGACGAAAATACCGTAGTGCGTGATGAGATAAACGCGCTTCGTCACAGGATCCACCGCTGGTGCCCCGATGGAATAACGGTCATACACGGTGTCGCTCAGGAAATCCTTGAACTCATGCTCCCAGAGAGCCTTGCCCGTCTTGGCATCCATGCAGGTGAGGGTCTCCACCAACTCCTTGTCCTTGCCCTTGTAGCCCCAGGAGAAAACTTTGCCATCCGCCACCACTGGAGATCCACGGCCAGCGGAATCATGCACCCAGAGCGGGGTGGGACTCAGCTTGCCTCCTTTGTAGTGCTCAAGGGAAACACCGGTCTGCAAAGGACCGCGCCAGACGGACCATTGATGAGCGTCCTTCGTTTCGGCAGCCTGGGAGGTGCCTCCTTGTACCAGAGCTGCAACGGCCAGCAGGCCGTAAAGGCGTGTGAGAGTAAGCATGGGAAGTTGTGGGATGGGCAGAGGGCGAATCGACTAAGACTTCTGCAGACTGCAAGTCGGTACGAAGTGCCTGTCTCCTGCTCGATGATGCCAGCACGGGCGGGGCGATTGAACGCCTCCCAGAGCTGAAATCTATCAGGCAGAGACGTGGCCGTGAGCACCAAATTGAGCCTTGGAAATCAGTGCGTTCACACCGTCTCCACAGGCCAGTTTGGACACTTTTTGGACGGAATCATTAGGTTTTCATTACTTGCCACAGATGGCATATATCTATGTCAATCCGAAAAATAATAAAATATACATGCTTCACTCTCGACACTCGGTTCGCATAAATGATAAACAGAACCTGTTTTTGAAAAAGTGACCTGTTAGGATTGACGCCCCCTCAAAAGATTTTAAGATTCCCTTGTTCTGCGGACTCTAAGTTTGGCAGGCCGATTGGGCGCAGCCTGGTTTGCTGTTTCCTTTCGTTCCGATCCTCGTATTGGTTGCTGGATCGCTGGCTCTCCGGTCGAAAGGCCGGAGAGCCTCTCTTTTTCTGGGCCCTGGGAGGGCAGCAGAAGCCCGTCGCTGGACCGCAGGTCCACGGGCGCCCACATGGACTGCCGCTCCTCGGATAAGCTCTTACAGTGATTGCAACCCCGCCTTGGGATACAGGTGCGCCAGGACCACGGTCCCCAGTTCCACTACCATGGTCTCCATCTCCTCATTCAGGCTACCCACGCCCACTTCCTTCTTGGAGGAGCGCATCCACACGGAGTCCACCTTGTCCTTGAGAGCCTCGACGATGACGGACACCTCCTGCTGCCAGTGCGCGGGCCGGGGGTCACGCTTCCAGGCCCCGCGCCCCCTGCCGAAGTGCGCCACCGCCAGGTAGCTCAGCAGGGCCAGCTTCACTTGCTCCCGGAAATGTTCCTTGGACCAATGCAGCTTGTTGTCGTCTCCCCGGACGAGGTGGTAGCTCTTGATGAGCGCATAAGCCCCCAGGCCGCCGCTGATGCCTCCGATCAAGGCTCCACCACCAAAGGTAAGCCCGCCAGCCTTAAGATCCACCACAAGCCCCGCGAGGGCCCCAGAGGCGATACCGCTCAGAGCACCCCAAACTGCAGCCTCCACGTGCTGAGGGGTCGAAAAGTCCTGCCGGGCCGCCTTGAGCATCTCCCCTTCCTCGTCGGCCCCTTCCAGATCGTGGAGGGCGATGAGTTCGTTCATCGTCTGCTCTGCCCGGGCCGCCAGGGACTGGCTGAGCTTCTGGCGGGCCTCGCTCCACTCGGACTCGATCTGCCCCCTCTGGAAGCCCAGCTTTTGCAAGAAACTCTCTGGCTTGACGCTCACGCCATCCAGGGCATTGGCCGTCAGTTGATGAGCCAGGGCACGCATCGACCGGTGGAACACTTCCTCGTTGCGCCGGGTCCAGGCTTTCTCGATTTTGGCAAAGATCTCCTTACGTTCTGCTGGCAACACCTCGTCCAGTGTGTCCAGAAGCTCGCCCTCCTGCACCCAGCAACGGGAGAAGGCGTCCATGTTCAGCACCGCCTTCACGATCGGAAACTTTTCCAGGTGGGATTTCCACACCTTCTCCTCCGCCGCCTCCTCTTCTGAAGGGCGTGGGGCTCCCGTCTGGTTCAGCAGCACCAGGACGGGCTTGCCCAGCCACCCCAGGATTTCCATCTCCGGCTCCACAAAGGTGCCGCCGGCCAGGCTCTCGCTGGCATTCACGAGGTAGAGCACCACATCGGCATCCTCCCGCACGTTCCGCAGGGCCTGCTGGCTGCACCAGAGCGGCATGTCGGTGAAGCGGTCCCACATCTGCGTGAAGAACCACGCCAGGGGCCGCTCCATGCGCTGGAGCCGCTTGAGCAGGCGGGACGAGTCCCCGAAGCCAGGCGTGTCCCAGAGGACCAGCGTGGCATCCTCTGCCTCCATCAGGGTGTAGGAGGTGTTGTACAGCGTGACGTGGGCAGCATCCCGCACCTCCCCCACATCCCGACGCAGGAGGGTGCGAGCCAGCGTGGTCTTGCCGGCGTTGGTATGGGAGATAAGGCTGAGGGTGATCGTTTTCGGCACGGCGCGTGTGGCTTTGTCCAAAGTCGGGATTCGGTCTGCGGCAAGGGGATTCATCAGACCCAGTTCACATTAAGGCCCTGCATCACGGCCCGCCAGGACTGGGCCTTGTCCGCGAGACGCTTCTCTCCATCGGCGAACCCGGACCAGCGCTTCCTCAGATCGGCGTCGTCCAGGGCCACAGAAAGAAACACCGCAGATGATTTGTCGTTCTTCATGCGATTGAGAAGTGCCTCCACGAGCCAGCGCTGAATCTCCTCCTCTGGGACGGAGGCCATGTTAAACACGAGCAGGCATCGTGCCCCGGTGGATGGAAGGGTGGCGACAAAATCCGCCTCCGCCCCGACGGGCACGCTGTGGTAATCGATCTCCCCGACGTCCCGCCACTGCTGGTGGGCGAGCTGCCGCCAGCGATTGCGGGAACTCGCATCGTGGGCCAACCCATGGGTCAGCACCATCGCCCCCGCTCCCGCCCCCGGCACCACAGATCGCAGTCGGTGGGCATAGGCCTGCCAGTCTGAGGAGTTGATTTCCGCATCCGAAATGCGCGTGGTGCGAAATCTCTCCAGCAGCACCAGCAGGGCACGGGGAACAACCACGAGTAGCCCCAAGGTCGCAGCGTAGAGATGAATCCATGGCAGGGCCTCCCCCGGAGCGGGAGCGGCGGTATCTGCCCGACGATGCATCTGCGGCAGTTGGTCCAGAGGGATCGGTTTCCCCGTCACGGCCGAGGCCGGGGTAAAGAGCAGTGAGAAAAACTCTTGTGCCCCCCGCTCGTTCAGCAAGGTGCTCTCCCACACCGCCCGGTACTCCTTGGACCAGCCGCGGGCATACATCCCGGAAACGCTGCCCAGCGCCAAAATCGCCGCCCCGATGTGAAACCAGGCCCGGAACCGCAAATAAAAACGGCGCAACGCCGCCGCTGAGGTCAGCGCCATAAAGCGCTGCAATCCAATGCCCGCCGGAGTGCTGGCGGGATCCGCCTCCACGGGCAGACGGTCGATCTTGGACACCAGCTTTTGCGTCCAGGCCGGAGCCGCTCCCTTCGAAACCGGGAGCAGGCTAAGCAGCACCACGACAAGGTTCCACACGATGATGCCGATCAGCGGGAGGGAGAGCAGATTGATCTCACTCTCCTGCCCGAGA
Source organism: Verrucomicrobium sp. BvORR106 (assembly GCF_000739655.1). Classification (GTDB taxonomy): domain Bacteria; phylum Verrucomicrobiota; class Verrucomicrobiia; order Verrucomicrobiales; family Verrucomicrobiaceae; genus Verrucomicrobium. Next base: position 25,747 of record NZ_BATR01000181.1, read on the forward strand.
GCCGCCAGCCACCAGCCCACGAGGAAGGCGATGATCCAGCCTGTGGTCACGAGCCAGCGCGGCAGGGAGGGCGGGGTCAGACGCGATCCCCACCCTGGCTGGAGCGCCCGCCCGGCCAGGAGCCTGGCGCGACGGACCAGGAGTTGGTCCACGCTCACGTCCCCTTTTCGCACCACTTCCTGAGTGACCGCCCGCAGCGCGTCATCACTCCAGATCTGACCGTCGCGATCCGTCTCTTCGACGGCACGCACCCGGGCAACTTGAACGAACTCTTTCCAGGTCATGTTTTAGTCATTCACCCCCAATGCAGCATTCCAACACTCAGCCATGCCGGAATCGGATGTCCCGGATGGTCCCGCTGCCAAACCTTTCCTGCAGTTTCCGCAAAATCGCCCCTTTTTCCATCATGAGAGTGTGATGAATGGCTGGCTGGAGCACTCGCAGCGTCAAAACGCCGCGCTTGATGCCATCGGGCGCGGTGTGGCGGGAGATGAACTCACCCACAATCACCTGCCAGGCAGCCGCCACATCATCTTCGCGAAGCTGTTCGTCCAGCTTCCACTCCTTTAAGATGGAGGGAATGAGATGCCCCACGTCCAGAGTGGGGAGTTCATTCAACGGCTCCCCTTCGAGTCCTCGCCACTTCGTGATGAGGTCGTGTCGGAGCCGCTGCTGTCGCGTCGCATAGCGCATGGCAGAACATACCCGCAGACCAAACCTTTTGCGCAATAAAAATCACGCCCCCTTTGCGAAGGCGTGATGGGGAAATTCAAGCTCTGGCGAGGAGTCTGCCAGCAAGCGATGGGCGATTATTCGCCGTCGTCGCCGATGGCTTCGACCGGGCATCCGGCCATTGCTTCCTCGCAAAGGCGGAACTCTTCGTCGTTCTCGGGCTGCTTGTGCACGAAGCTGTGACCGCCGTCGTCATCACGGGTGAAATTAGCAGGTGCCGTTTCACGGCAGAGATCGCAGTCAATGCACTGGTCATCCACGTAGTATTTGCCCGTGGTGTTCTGCTGATACTTGTTGCCAACGTCTGCCATGTTTGATGAGAAGTTTAGGTCGGCCGCAAAATACCGTCCCCCGCCCCCCTTTCAAACCTTTTTTTGAAAATCGGGGGAAACCGCGCTTTGTTGCACCCCCGGAACGTTCTGTCTTCCAGACTTCCCTTACTCCACATCATGTCCACGACACCCTTTCCCGCCGCCGCACCCGCCTCTGTAGTGAAACCTCTCGTCCCCGTGGAGGGTCTGCACGTGCTGCACCTGTTCTACACGATCGACCACGGCCTCTGGCGCATGATGAGCGACGACGAGCAACGCGAAGCCAAGACGCGCTTCACGGAGCTGATCCAGACGATCCGCTCCCATCCCCGTACCCAGCTCCTCACCTTCAGTGTCGCCACCCCCAAGGCGGACCTCGGGTTCATGCTGCTCACGCCCGACCTCCAGGATGCGAACCGCTTTGAGAAAGAACTCACGCTCTCCCTCGGCGCGGATGTCCTCCAGCCCACCTACAGCTACCTTTCCATGACGGAGCTCAGCGAGTACGCCACCTCAGAGGAGGAGTACAAACAGCAGCTCGTGAAGGAACTCCAGGCTCAGCAGGAACACGGCACGGAGATGGTGCTGAACCCCAACGATTTGGACAGCACCAACACCCTGGACCTCCGCCTGGGTGAGTGGCGCGCCCGCATGGCCAAGTACAACGAGGACCGCCTCTACCCGAACATGGCCGACTGGCCGGTGGTCTGCTTCTACCCCATGAGCAAGCGTCGCAATGACGTGAACAACTGGTACGACCTCTCCAGCGACGCCCGCAAGGAACTCATGCTGGGCCACGCCCGGATCGGCCGCCAGTGGCATGGCAAGGTGCGCCAGCTCATCACGGGCTCCACCGGGCTGGACCTCATGGAGTGGGGCGTCACCCTGCTGGCCCACGACACCTACCACATCAAGGGCATCGTGTATCAGATGCGGTTCGATGAGGTAAGCTCCAAGTACGCCGAGTTCGGCGACTTCTACATCGGCATGCAGCTGCCCCTGGACGAACTGCTCCGCCGCGTGCAGCTCGCCTGATCCCTTCCGCTCCCCTTCCCCAGTCTTCTGTCTCCTTCCCTCAGTATCCGCACGATTCAATGAGCCTCACCACGACCTCTCTCACCATTGCCGGCCGCACCTTCCGCTCCCGGCTCATGCTTGGCACCGGCAAGTTCTCCTCTGGCGAACTCATGCGGGATGCCCTGGCCTCCAGCGGGTGTGAGATCGTCACCGTGGCCCTGCGTCGTGCGGACCTGACCGGGAAGAAAGACCCCTTTGCCAACATCCTGGACTACATCCCCCAGGATCGTTATCTCCTGCTACCCAACACCAGCGGTGCCCTGAACGCGGAGGAGGCCGTCCGCCTTGCCCGTCTCGCTGTCGCCGCCGGCCTGCCCAACTGGGTGAAGCTGGAGATCCACCCGGATCCCCGCTACCTCCTCCCTGATCCCGTGGAGACATTCAAGGCGGCGGAGATCCTCGTCAAAGAAGGCTTCACCGTCCTGCCCTATATCAATGCCGACCCCGTCCTGGCCAAGCGCCTGCAGGACATCGGCACCGCCACCGTGATGCCCCTGGGCTCCCCCATCGGCTCCCACCAGGGCATCACCACCCGCCGCCAGATCGAGATCATCATCGAGCAGGCCACCGTTCCCGTGGTGGTGGACGCCGGCATCGGCGTGCCCAGCCACGCTGCCGAAGCCATGGAAATGGGTGCCGACGCCGTCCTGGTGAACACCGCCATCGCCGTCGCCTCTGATCCCGTCCGCATGGGTCAGGCCTTCCACGCCGCGGTCGAAGCCGGCCGCGCCGCCTATGAGATTGGCATCGCCAATGCCACTGAGAACGCCTCAGCTACGAGTCCGCTGGCAGCCTTCTTGGGCACAGCGGGATGAGGAAGCGACCGTAGCGCAGGCTGGCAGTCTGCTGTACCGCCGATTGGCAAGCGCCAATCGGCAGACTGGACTTGTTTGCTCCAGCGCTGACGAACGTCGCGAAGCGTCTTGGAGTGCGTGCGGCTCGACGCCGCTTTGGCGACCCTTGTGATTTCCTGCAATCGCTAGACGGGAACAGAGTTATTGGCGACTCAGCCTGCGACACAGCCATTGGACCGCCGCAACTCCTTCGGAGTAGAAGCTCTCAACATCCCCCACCCAACGTAGACTCGCTGGAAGCTCGTCAACGTGGGGCTTGTAGCCATTTCCTCTTCGAGGAAGAACTTCGACGGACCATCTGCATTTATCAGCCTCAGTCGAAGTTAATCCCTCATCGAGAAGTTGGCTTGTCGACTTTGACGATCTGATGGTGGCCCCGCCCGAATTGCCCGATGCCGGAGGCATCAAAGCCATTAGCCGGACGGTTGAAGGAGCGTAGCGACTGAAACCTCCGGAAGATCAGATTCAGTATTGCATCCCGGAGCGGATGCCAGCGACGTCGCCTCCGGCATCCCAACTTCCCTGGAACACTGTTCCGATTTTAATCGGTTATTGACGCTGAAGGGGATTTGTAGCCCAGCCCAAGGTTGACGGGCCTCGATCGAGTCTACCTTGGGGCACCCCATCACGATTCGATCAGGTGCGATACGGGGCATAGCGGCCTTCACACCTTGAATGCCCTAAGGATCCCACGACTTCCGGCAAGGTTGCACCGGTACATGTCAAAAACCGCGGGACCTGCTACACACTCCCTCAACGTCTCTACTGGACAACCACCGACGGAAAATGGGATTCTTGCTGCCGCGAATTCCCCCGATCCATTTCAAGACTCGAGTTATTCGCCGCAAGCATCCCGAGGTACATTGACGTCCCCATTGCTGTCCGTCCATGCCAAAAAAATACACCCTCGATCCCCTGCCGGGAAGACTGGCAAAACTCGCCCGTGAAGCAAAGAAAGGCGACCAATTGGCTGCCTGCGAGCTGGCAACTCTGGGAAGCAGCGCCGCCGTGACCGCCTTGATCGAAGCCCTGGCACAGCCTTCGTGGCAGGTGCGGTCCGATGTCTTGTCAGGGATTCGCAGTGCCTTTCGCGGAAAAAGAGCGACGGTCGAATTCAGCGACTCTCTGGGGGACGCCATTGCAGAGGTTCTAAAGCACAGTTTTCGCCGCCAAAAAAAGAAGGATCAGCCCCAGCAGTCTGAGTTTGCATCCCAGACTGCCATTGAAATTCTTCCCCTGTTGAATCGCGAACGGACTATTCTCCACCTCACCCACCCGAATGTGCTGCGGCTGAACAACCCAGACTTACCCTTGGTGCTGCGCGCCTTGAACGATCTTGGGCATCCACTCAAGATGGATCTGGTACCATGGATTGAAGAGATTCAGCCTCTTGCGTTGGCCGACAGCTACATAGACAACAGCCTTTGCAGCGAGATTCTCTGCAACATGGCATTGCAGCATCATCCCTCAGTTCCACTGTGGATCGAAGAGGTCGAGAAGAACTTCCCCTACTATGGTGAGGCTCAAATTGGAGCCGCCAAAGCACGCTGTTACCACCTCGACCTTCCTCCCAACTTTCATTGGAAAATCCTCGATCTGTCCTACCCCAAGGACGGCCGCGTGCGCCTGCCGAAGGTCGTGCAGCACTTTGTCAGAGCCATCGAGATGATGACGTGGAGCAATCTCGGATTCGAGCAATACCTGGAGCACGAAGGAGATGAAGTGGCGAACGACATTGAAGTTCTGACCGCCATCGGTGACGAAGTCCAGGTTTGGCGTCTGCGCAAATGTGTAGAACTATTTGGCCCCGCTGGGGTACCCGGAACTTTCGAGGAGCGTGTCGAGCGCATCCACGCTGATGACGGCCACATTTGGGATGCCATCATCGATTTGGGTTTTCCAGAAGACGTCAAATCGCCGGAATTGCAGGTCTTATACTTCCAATTTGCAGCAAAGCATGCGGAGGAGTTTCGTCGCTTTCTCGCGGAGCATGTCTGATGTCTTGGAACAGCCAGTCTTCCGCTTTTGCCGAGCAAAGGAGGAAACACCTTGTCGCCATCCGCAACGTCAGAGGCATCTCAGCCTGGCGTTCCCGGCAAGATGCGTACGCTCCCCGAGCCCGCCTCAATATCCAACCCTGGACGGCCGGCAGTTATTGCTCATCGAGGCGTGCGATCACGCCTCACCCATTCCTCACTCCACAATGCATGCACACTTGAAGGGCTCTTACCCTCAACACTCACAGTGCAGTCCACCCGCAAACCACGTCCAAAGAAGACTGAAAACTTGCTACCGAGTTCGTTCTGCTTCTCGATTCTTGCCGAGTACAGGCTCTCATCAGGAAAATAATATCTCCAGGTGGCAGGCTTCCTCGATCCGCTCCCTGCTTCGATCTGATAGCGCTAATTTACAGCATCAACGCTTACCAAGCTGGTCAAAAAGTTAAAAAGCCCGTCCAATTTTGGCACCTTCCTCACTTCGACTTCCCCCCACGCAAATTCCTCTCTGTCTAGCACCACACCACGAGTGACCCGCACAACGCGATAACAGATTACGGTCATCGCAATCACGACCGCAGTGCCTATTCCAACATATGCAGATCGCGACAGCATCTTGGGAAGGCTCTTCAACAGCTCGTCTTCAGGGATTCCCCCGTCCCCACCATCTACCGCCCCGTCAACCCGCTGATGAAACTTCCAAAATCATCAGCGACCCAACAGGTGTTCACTTCGTCGGTTGAATCGTCAAAGTAGCGGCCGCTGTCCCAATAATAGATCTTTCCGGATTCGATCTCCAGGAGCAACAGATTCCCTTCTGAGTCGAGACCGATGGGCAGAAACCTCCCTCGGTGTTCCTCCAACTCATCCATCCAAATATCGATGGCTGCCTCTTCCCTATAGACGCCCATAAGGTCATCGACCAGCGCATAGCTCTCGCAATCGGGAATGTAAAACCGGGGGAGGGACGGACGTCCGCCATTGTGATGGAGGAGGAACTCGCGATATGAGGGTGGCAACGCGAAGCCGAGCTCGGCTTCGAAGGTAGCCAACTGAGTCACTGTTACGGGAGGACGATTGTCGTGTTTGAATTTCATCGTTGCAGGTATCAGTCCGGGTGCCACCAACGAAGCGACGCTCAAAGGCTCCTGAACTCGACAGCAAGTGGAGCACACAAACAACTGAAATTCTTCACGCGGTCCAACTGAATAAAGCACAGAGTTGCCCACCGTCACCGCCATCAGGCAGCGGCCAGCCCCCTCTGCCTACTTGCGAATGAAGTGCCACCAGGTGCCGAAGAGGCCAAGGGCCAGCACCCCAATGCCGACATACGTGAGCTCTGGCTTGCCCAGCGGTTCGCCCAGCACGATCACCTGCGTGGGCTTCTTCTCCAGGTACTTGACCTTCAGGACTGGGCGGGACTCGATGTTCTCGTAGAGCTCCTTGGAGACCTCTACCTGTGCCGTCTGCACCCCGTCGCTCTTCGTGGGGAACTCAACCTCCAGCTTGTACGTACGTCCGCCTTTGCGCCCCCGGCGTTCCAGCTTCGAGACGGGGATGGCCGTGGCCTCGATCCCCTCCCGGTCAATGACCTTCTTCTCGTTGATCTCAAGCAGGTTCATAACGATGATAAACGGTCCAATGAGGAGGGCGAGGATGGAGCCAATCTTAAGGCGATTCATAGCGGTTCTGTTTTGATTTCAATGGAAAAACCTCTCCACCTTTTCCAGATTGCCGACCAACGTCAATCACATCGTATGAGGTTTTTGTGCTCATGCAGCCCAGACTTGCCATTCGCACCCGGATACAAGCCTTTCGAGCTTCGATATTGGCCGTCGAATGGGTTTCTGATTGCAGTAGGCTCTGCCTGTGGAGAATGATAGCCAGCTCTCCACCCCATGACTCCACCGGTTCCGGTCGCCGTATTCGCTCACAATCGCCCCGATCTCTTCCACAGAGTCATCGAATGCCTGCGCCGCGATCAGGCACCTCTGGTGCACGTCTTCCTGGATGGCCCCGCCAAGGCTGAGGATGTCTCGGCCGGGGAGTCAATTCGCCAGGTCCTCGCCCAGATGGACTGGTGCCAGACGAAGCTCACAGAGCGGAAGGCGCATTTGGGCATCAGCAAATCCATCATTCTGGGGATGGCGGAGTTGTTCGAGACGCATGAGTCCGCCATCGTGTATGAGGACCACCTCGCTACGGTGCCTGGTACCTACGCCTACCTGGCCCAGGCACTGCACGAGTATCGCGACCACGCGGAAGTCATGAGCGTCACGGGATGGACCCACCCGCGGATCACGCCGCCCGATGACAAAGAACAACCCTACTTCGACGGCCGGGCCGAGTATCGAAGCTGGGGCACCTGGCGTCGGGCCTGGCAGGGCATGGAGCTGGCCGAGCCCTCGTCCCTGCTTCGCCAGTGCCACCAGAATGGCATCTGGTCCCGTAAGTACGGCGATGACCTCCCCAATCTGCTGCATTCCCGAGAGGACGGTACCTTCTGGGTTGGCTGCTGGCTCTACTGGCACATGGTTCATCAGGGCCTCTGCCTGCGCCCTCCCCACAGCATGGTGGACTATGAGGTGGCGGGTACGGCCGCCCAGATCACCAGCAGTGACCACGGCAGCTGGCGCAATCCCCCGCTCCAGGCCAGCCCGCCTCTCCCGACTGTCTGGCCCAAGCCCGAAGAGCATCCCGCCTGCGTTAAACTCTGGCGGAAGGCGTGCAAGCAGCAGCCGTCCGCAGGTAAAACCTCCGGCGTGTTCTCCCGGCTGAAATCGACGGTGACTGCGGCATTCAGCAAGCCCGAGCCTCCCCCCGTGGTACAGACTCCGATGCCCCGCCATGAGGTGATCTTCACCGGCCCTCATGCCTCCTGGTCCGAGGCCGCAGCCCTCTGCGGCGAGGGTTACGCCTCCCCTCAAATCGTAGAGCAGGTACGCAGTGCCGCTCTCCGGGTGAAGGAGGGGAAAGCCGCGTATGAGCGGGACAGCATCACGTTCGACGTGCTGGAGCCCCCCTGGCCGGTGCTCTCCGCCATCTATCGGGCGGCACGACTCAAAGGCAGGCCGGTGCGAATCCTGGACTTTGGCGGAGCCTTGGGCAGCACTTACTTTCAAACCCGGTCCATGCTGGGTGCGGATTGGGTGGCGCAATGGTGTGTGGTCGAGCAGCCAGCGTTCGTCAGAGCAGGGCGGGAAGACTTCGAAGACGGCACCTTGCGCTTCGCCGCTGAGGGGCATGATTGCTTTGAAGGTCAGTGCGCGGATATCCTGCTTTTGTCGGGTGTGCTTCAGTTCCTGGATGATCCCGATGCCTGGCTGGACCACATGATCTCCTGGGGAGCATCCCATGTGCTGGTGGATCGCACGCCAGTATGGCTGAATGACGCCAAGCCGGACACGATCGCCGTCCAGACGGTGTCAGGCGTGATCTACCCGGTGAAGTACCCCATGCGCTTCCTGTCCCGGCCGAAGTTCCTGGCGCATTTCAAGCCACGCTACCGGCTGGTCACCCAGTTCGACGCCATGGACACCTTCCAGTACCTGGGCAGCACGGTCCCGTGCCAGGGCTTCCTCTTTGACCTGAACGAAGGTGCCTGATTCCCCCGGAGATGAAGCACCACTACTGTACCTGCTTCGACAAGGGCTACGCGCCCCGCGGACTGGCGCTTCATCGCTCCCTCCTGCGTCACGCCGGAGACTTTCATTTCTGGATCCTGTGCCTGGATGAGGCGACCTATGCGCTGCTCAAGAAGCTGCGCCTCAGGCACGTCACGCTCGTGCCCCTCTCCGAGCTGGAGCAGCACGATCCCGCCCTGCTGGCCGTGAAGCCGCAACGCAGCACCGTGGAGTACTACTTCACCACTTCTCCGTGTTTCCCCAGTTATCTCCTGGATACCCGGCCGGAGATCGGGAACATCACCTACCTTGATGCGGACCTGTTCTTCTTCCGCTCACCCGAGCCCCTCTGGGCTGAGGCGGGGAATGCCGATGTGGTGATCATCCCCCACCGCTTCCCTCCCGCCAAGAAGGACTGCGAAAAATACGGCATCTACAACGTGGGCTGGGTGGGATTCCGCCGGTCCGCAAACGGGCTGCAATGCCTGCGCTGGTGGCGGGAGCGCTGTCTGGAGTGGTGCCATGACCGGCTGGATGAGCAGGGCCGCTATGCCGACCAGAAGTACCTGGACCAGTTCCCCTCCCTCTTCGCCGGCGTACACGTGATCCTGCACCCGGGTGCCGACCTCGCCCCCTGGAACATCGCGTCACATACGTTGCGGGCCGGGTCCGATGGTGTCTTGGTGGATGGCCGGCCCTTGCTCTTCTATCACTTTCACAACCTCACCCAGGTGGGCGACCACACTTATGATATCGGGCTGAGACGCTACGAGATCGACTGCACTCCAGTGATCGAGGTGTCCCTCTATCGGCCTTATTTGAAGACACTGGAGAAATGCCAGATCTTCCCGCTGGGCAACATCCGCCCAGCCCCGGACCAGGTGTCAGGACCCGTGATTCAAGTTCCTCGAACCGACCTCCTTTCCCAAATCAGACGCCTCTGGAACCGCGGCACTTTTGGAGGGGCAGCCACCGCCCCTGCAAACTATCCATCCCCAGTTGCACCTGTCCCTGTACCTGCGCTTCCCGCGAGGTCGGCTGTCCTGGCCATCGCAGCGCTTGAGAAGGCACTGCGGAAACGCCGTGAGTCAGGCTGGTGGTTTCTCTCACCCCGCGCGTGGGCGCTGCGCGTGGCCAGAGATGAGTTGAAGCGGCAACTGCCGCTGCCCCCGCCCGAAAAACCGCTCTGATATGATCGCAGGGCTGGCTACCCCTTGACGGCCTTGCTCTTGGCAGGCGCGCCGCTACAGCCACAACTGCTGCCGCAACTCCCCGCCGCCTTCCGCTTGCGCCCCTTCAGGACACGAGTCAGAAAGATCGCCACCGTGGCCAGGACAATCGCCCCGGCCGCCCAGGATTGGAGTTCTGCATTCATGGTCTGTGCTTGGAATACGCAGCCGGGGTCAACGTGGCGTCAGTTTCAATGCTTTAGAACCCCAGTAATCGCCCGCCCTGGTAGACAATCAAACTGGCGATGTAGGCGGCTGCCGTCATATAGGCGATCTGGAAAAGCGGCCACTTCCAGCCGTTGGTCTCACGCTTCACCACGGCCACGGTGCTCAGGCACTGCATGGCAAAGACGAAGAAGACCATGACGCTCACGCACACCAGCGGGGTGTACACAGGTGCACCATCCGGCCAGGTCTCGGCCTGCATGTGTTCACGCAGTGGGGTGATGTCCTCCTCATCGGAGTTCTCCACCGCATAGATCACTCCCATGGTGCTGTTGAACACTTCACGAGCGGCGAAGCTAGCGATCAAACCAATGCCAATCTTCCAGTCAAAGCCCAGCGGCTTGATCACGGGCTCGATGGCATGTCCGGCCATACCGGCGACGCTGTGCGCCACCTGGGAGGAGGGATCTCCTTCCGTCTTCGGGTAGTTCATGGCCGCCCAGAGGATGATGGTGAGGCCCAGGATCACGGTACCCGCACGACGGATGAAAATGCGCGCACGCTCAAGCACGTAGATCACCAGATGCTTCAGTGAAGGACGCTTGTAGCTCGGCATTTCCAGCACCATGAGGCTGGTCTCACCACGCATGATGGTACGGTTGAACAGCCAGCCGAAGCAGAATGCACCCAGCGTACCGAGCGCGTACATGGAGACCAGGACCAGCGCCTTCTGCCAGGCGGCCACCTGCCCGGCCGGGAACATGGCCGCAATCATCAACATGTATACTGGGAGACGCGCAGAGCAGCTGGCCAGCGGGGTCACCAAGATGGTCACAATGCGATCCTTCAGGCTCGCAATGGTACGGGTGGCCATGATGCCCGGCACCGCACAAGCATAGGCGCTCAAGAAAGGCACGAAGGCCTTTCCATTGAGCCCTGCCCATCCCATGATCCGGTCCATCATGAAGGCCACGCGCGCCATGTAGCCCGTGTCTTCCATCAGACCGATGAAGAAGAACAAGATCATGATCTGCGGCAGGAAGATGACCACGCCGCCGACTCCGGCAATGACGCCATCCACCAGCAGATCCCGCAGATCCCCTTCAGCCATGTGGCCCTTCACCCAGTCTCCCGCCCAACCAAAGGCACCCTCGATCCAACCCATCGGTGCCTCGGACAGGGCAAAGATGGTGTAGAGCAGCAGCACCATCGCCGACAGCATGATCGCAAAACCGAAGATGGGATTCAGCAGCACCGCATCGATGCGGTCTGTGAAGGTCGCCTCATCCTTCTCCGGACGGCGCAGCACGTCCTTCAGGATGGATTCCACCGCATCATAGCGGGCACCGGCCAGCCGGTCCTCCCAGCCGGGGAATTTCTTCTCCAGCCCATCGTGACAGGCGGAGATGCGGCTGATATGCGCATCGGCGATGCCGTAGTGCTGCGGATCGTGATCCGAGATGAGATAGAGCGACTCCAGCAAGGAAGCGGTATCGTGCAGGGCTCCCGCGTTGGTCAGATCCTGCCGGATGCCATCCAGTGCCGCGGAGATCTCCGCTGGCATGGGGGGCGTGTGCTTGGGCACGGGCAGCTGTCGGCTCATAGCCGCCTTCAGCTCCACCAGCCCTTTACCGCTGGTGGCCTGCATGGGCACCACGGGCACGCCGAGCCGCTGCTCCAGTTCTTTGAGGTCGATGCGCCACTTCTTGGCCTCGGCCACATCCATCATGTTCAACACGAGCATGGCGGGCAGGCCCAGTTCCAGAACCTGCGTGGTGAGATACAGATTGCGCTCCAAGTTGGAGGCATCCGCCACCAGCACCACGGCATCCGGCCGCGGCGTGTCCTTGCGCCGTCCCATCAGTACGTCCCGCACCACGGCCTCATCAGGAGAGCGGGCGTTCAGACTGTAGGCCCCGGGCAGATCCAGCAGGCGCAGACGTTTCCCATGCTGGGAGAAACACGAGCCCTCCCGCTTTTCCACGGTCACACCCGGGTAGTTCGCCACCTTCTGCTTCAGACCCGTCAGGGCGTTGAAGATGGTGGACTTCCCGCAGTTGGGATTGCCAACGATGGCAATCACAGGCTCACGGATGGCGGAGGAAGGCCCTGCCTCAGGCAGAGCGGCAGATGAAACGGGCATGGAAAGATGACGGCGGACTATTCCTGAACGGGAAGGATTTCGATGTGGCGGGCCTCGCTACGACGCATGGCAATGCGGGAGCCCCGCACGGCCACTTCAATTGGGTCTCCCAAAGGCGCGCGCCTCACCACGCGGATCTTTGTCCCGGGCACCAGCCCCAGTTCCCGCAGGCGGGTGATGTGCTCATCATGCCCTACCGGGATGTCCTTGATGATGGCGGAGGAGCCATCCTTGAGCTGGGTGAGCGGGATCGCTTGCATGGGCAGGGCGTGAGGAGGGGAATGGACAACTTTTGTTCGGGATTGCTACTCTTACTTGAGATTGAAACGCATCGGCAAATCGAATCTACAGATTTCCATCTGATCAAGGGCGGGTCAGTTCTTGAGCTTGCACAGAGACGTACCAGAGCCTATGCATTTGATACTCAATCTCATCTATTCCCCTATGAACCGCTACGCCGCTTCTGTCATTCTGGCCGCCTCTTCTGTGCTTGCCCCCACCCTCTCCCATGGGGCTGAGGTGGGTGAGGTGAAATCCTACCTCGTGGACACTCTGGTGAAGGTGAAGGCCGCCTCTGAGGAGTTCGTGAAGAACTCCAGCGAGTACGCCGCCATCCTCAGCGCTGCCGGTGGTCCGGAGAAGGCCTGGGCGACCAAGAAGCCGGAAGTGGCCGCACTGGTGGCAAAAATGCAGGAGAACTACAAAGCGATGGACAGCTTTGGCTATGAGACGGTGGAAGGCATCGTCGCTGGCGTGGACAAGTTCGCCCACTATGATGTGTACCTTGATGCGGGCCTGCCCAAGGACGAAGGGCAGCCGGAGGAGATCTCCCCGCTGAAGCTGACGCTGAGCACCGGTGACGTGATCGACCGTGAAGGCGCCGGGTTCACTTATATCATCGAACCCGCCCTCTGGGGCGGCAACAAGAAGTGGGTGGTGGCCTTTGACCTGGACGGCGACGGCAAGGTGGGCGCACGCGAATCCCTCCCCCGCCCTGAGGTGCTCACCACCGTGGCCGTGGATACCAATGCGAAGATCGGCGAGCTGCTGGCCGATGCCCGCTCCTGGGTGCCGACCGTGGAAGACTGCTACCAGGCCATGGTGGCGATGACGCCCACGCTCTCCGACTACTTTGAGGACTGGAAGGAGTCCCGCTACAGCGAGGAGGCCTCCGGCCGGTTCTTCGCCGTGAGCCGCATCTCAGACATGCAGGGCATCATGAAGAGCTGCGCGGTCATGTACCAGGCAGTGCAGAGCGGGGTGACCGCCAAGGACAAGGCCCTGGGCAAGGCCGTGGACTCCGGGTTCAAAGATATCTTCGCCTTCCTGGACGCGCTGGAGAAGCTTGAGGAGAAGAAGGTGGTCTTCAAGACCGCACAGATCGACGAGCTGGCCGCCCAGGCCAAGGCCAAGACCGACAAGTTGGTGCCCCAGATCAAGCAGGCAGCGGCGCTCGTGGGCGTGCAGGTGGCCGGCTAATTCCTCATTGGTTTGAGTTTCATGAAATATCGCTTCCATGCCGGCTTGATGCGCCGGCTTCTTCCCGCCATGGCCGTGCTGGCCATGGCCCTTCTCCCCCGCGTGCAGGCAGATGTCCTGGACGCTGCGGCGGAGGTCCAGCGCGGCATTGAGTCCGCCATCGTCGAGCTCTACGGCGGTGAAGTCACTCCTGAAACCTGGTCCAGCACCCGCCAGGCGGTGGCAGGTTTTACCTCCAACCTGCAATCTCCCTCCTCCCAGCAGCTCTGGACGGAGGCCAGCCTTCCTGAGGTAGCCCCGGCCACCGCTGAAGCCGGTCAGTTGCTGGGCCAGAGGCAGGCCCTGCTCCAGCATGTGTATGCCCTGGAGATGCTGGACCGCCAGCAGAAGGAACAACTGGAGGCCGCCCGTGAATGGCGGGCCCTCATCCAACTGCCCAAATACGCGGACGCCGTTCAGGGTGTGCTGGCCCTCCAACATGGAAAAGGCGCCCAGCGTGACGCCGTTTCTGCACTGCTCGCCCGTGAGTATCTGGTGTGGCAGACCACGCTGATCCGCGAGAAAACCGACGCCCTGCAGCGGCTCATTCAGCAGAAGCGCAGCACGCCGGAGATGATCGCCACCCGCACCGGTGAGATCCAGACCCTCGCCGCCTTCCCTGCGCCCCTGCTGAAAATTGTTTTACCTGATACCGCCCCGCCCGTGCCGAACATGGCCACATGGCAGGCCCTCACCAAGGCAGACGAGGCCGGGCTGCCCCCCGCCTTTGAAGCCTGGTCCTCCCAGATTCGCCGGGATCTGCCCAATCTACTCACCCCTGAAGACGTCACCCGTCGCGAGCGTCTCCTCATCAAGCTGCTCAAGCTGGTTCCCGTGGAGTACTCCGCTGGTGTGCGTGATGGGGAGATCGTCATCCCCATTGAGTACCGGGAAGCGGAGACCTTCACGATCCAGAGCCGCCAGATTCTGGATGAACTGCGCGCCCCGTGGGAACGCCAACGCGGTGACATCTTCACCCAATACGAACCGGCGCTGCGCGCCTCCATTGAGAAGATGGAAGCCGCCATTCAGGCCAAGTCAGACTCCTCTGTCGTGGACCGCGAGTCGGCCAAGGCCGTGGAGATCCTGGCCGATCATTTCGGCATCAGCCTCCGCCGTCAAGGCAAGGCCTCAGAGGTGATCGCGGAAACAATGCTCGACATTCGCACGCTGCTCTCCGAGTCCCACGCCGCCGCCCGCGCTGGCAAGTGGTCTGACGCGGAGTCCCTCCGCCTCGAGGCCTACACGACCTTCGACCTGGAGATCGAGGCCCGCACCATGCCCCGCGATCCGGATCTGGCGCTGCGTACGGAGAAGCTCTTCCTGGACGGCTCCAAAGGCCAGCCCGGCATCAAGGCCGCGCTCGATGCCCGCGCCAGCGGCCCCGCCCTGGCAGCAGCCTATGAAGCCGCCCTCGCCGGCATGAATGACTGCGGGGCCCTGTTGCAGATGTCCATCTCACCCCTCACCGCCATTTACACCACCATCTCCGTCGTCACTCGCGAGGGCCTGGAGGCGGTCGTCATTCTGGCGGCACTCGTCGCTGGCCTGCGTGGTGGGGAGAACCGCCGCATCCGTCGGAACATCGGTATCGGCGTCTTCGCCGCGCTGCTGGCTTCCGTCGCCACCTTCATCGTGTCCCGGATGATCATCACCTCCCTGAGCCGCTACGGCGAGTCCCTGGAGGCCGTGGTCTCCGTGCTGGCGGTGTTCGTGCTGCTCATCGTCACGAACTGGGTCTTCCACAAGATGTACTGGGTGGAATGGAACGCAAAGCTGCGCAGCCTGACCCGCGCCGTGAACACGGGGGGCGAGACCGCCAGCGCCAACATGGCCATGATCGGCGTCGGCTTCCTCACCATCTACCGCGAGGGGTTTGAGACCGTGTTGTTTCTCCAGTCCCTCCTGCTGGAGGCAGGCCTCCGCCCTGTGCTCATCGGCCTGAGCATCGGTCTGGCCATCGTCAGCGGCATGGGACTTGGCGTGTTTTACATCGGGGCCAAGCTCCCCTACCGCCGCCTGCTGGTCATCACCGGCGTGCTGGTCATCACCGTGCTGGTCACCTTCCTCGGGTCCACCGTCCGCCTGTTCCAGACCGTCGGCTGGCTGCCCATCCACCCCATCACGTGGCTGGACATCCCCACCTGGATGGGCACCTGGCTGGGGCTCTACCCCTCGTTGGAAGGCATGCTGATCCCGCCGCTGGGCCTGGTCTATGTGGGCGGTGCCTGGCTCTGGGTGAAGTGGCGCAGCGCACGCACGCAGGCCGCCCTGGCCAACACCCTCGCCCGCCCTGCCACAGCCGCGGCCCCGTAGCGTCCGCTTCAGACAACACTGCTCCTCGTCGAAGGGAGGGAAACAATGCCTTGGCATTTTCCCTCCCTTCATTTCATCTTGGGGGATCGTGACGACCACCGCCGCCCCTGCCATCCTGCGCATCCACCCTGCTGACGATCTCATCGTCGCCCTCCGCCCGCTTCAGGCCGGGGAGCAAGTCTCCCTGGACGGCCAGGCCTGGACGCTGCGTCATCAGGTCGGTGCCAAGCACAAGTTCGCTGCCCGGGACTTCGCCAAGGATGCGCTGGTCACGATGTACGGCGTGACCGTGGGCCGCACCAAGGTCGCCATCGCCGCCGGGGAACTGGTGCACACGCACAACCTCCAGCACGCCACTGCCGGATTCTCCGGGAAACAACGCGACACGGTCTGGACACCTCCCAGCTTGTCTGACTGGAGCCGTACCACTTTCAACGGATACAAACGCCCTGGGACCCGCGCCGGCACTGCGAACTACTGGCTGGTCATCCCTCTTGTCTTTTGTGAGAACCGCAACCTCGCCTTCATGAAGGAGGCGTTGCAGAGAGCACTGGGCTATGCCCACACCGGACCCTACGAACAATTCGCCCGGGAACTGACGGCACTGCACCAGGGAGGGGCCACCCGGCTGGAAATCGAGGAATCAACGGTTGCCCTGGGATCCCGTCCCCATGCGACTGCGCCTCTCTTTCCTCATGTGGATGGCGTGAAGTTCCTGGAGCACGACATGGGCTGCGGCGGCACACGCCAGGATGCGGAGGCGCTTTGCAACCTGCTCGCGGGCTACGTTGCGCATCCCAATGTCGCCGGAGCCACCGTGCTCAGCCTCGGCTGCCAGCACGCCCAGGTCAGTATGCTGGAGCAGGCGCTGGAGAAGTTCCACCCCGGCCACTCCCGGCCTCTGCATATCTTTGAGCAACAGAAGGCCCTCTCCGAGCAGGACATGATGGCCAGCGCCATCAAGACCACCTTCCTGGGCATGCGGGATGCCAATGAACTCCAGCGCGAACCCTGCCCGGTGAGTGATCTGGTGGTGGGCGTGGAGTGCGGCGGCAGCGACGGGTTCTCCGGCATTTCCGCGAACCCTGCCATTGGCCACACCGCCGACCTCCTGGTAGCCCTGGGCGCCTCCGTGGCCCTCTCCGAGTTTCCGGAGCTCTGCGGCATCGAGCAGGAGCTGAGCGACCGCTGCATCAATGCCGCCCTAGCGGATCGCTTTGTCCACCTCATGCGCACCTATGAGCGCGCCGCTGAAGCGTGCGGCAGCGGCTTCGATGCCAACCCCTCGCCCGGCAACATTCGCGACGGCCTCATCACCGACGCCATCAAGTCTGCCGGGGCCGCGAAGAAAGGCGGCACCTCCCCGATCACCGATGTGCTGGACTATGCCGAGCCCATCACCAAGCCCGGGCTCTCCCTCGTCTGCACCCCGGGCAACGATGTGGAATCCACCACCGCCATCGCCGGAGCCGGTTGCACCGTCATCCTCTTCTCCACCGGCCTCGGTACCCCCACGGGCAATCCCATCTGCCCCACCCTCAAGATCGCCACCAACACCGAGCTGGCCCAGCGCATGGGTGACGTCATCGACTTCGACACCGGCCCCATCATCCGCGGCGAGAAGAGCGTCCTCACCATGGGTGAGGAGTTACTGACCTTGACCCTCGACACCGCCAGCGGCATCACCGTGCCCAAGGCCGTGTCACTGGGCCAGGATGATTTCATTCCCTGGAAGCGCGGGGTGTCGTTGTAAGGAATAGCGCCCCCCAAAAGAGGAAGCATGAAACAACAGTCTCCTACTTCTTCAAGCAAGAGCCCGAGCTGGCTGCCCTTTGCGCTGTTCGGCGTTTTTGCCTGCGCAGTATTCGGCCTAGGCTCTTACAAGATCGTGCGCTCAGCCCATGGCATGCTCCAGGCCGTACGCGCTCAGTCTTGGCAGGAAGGTTCTGCCCGCGTGCTGGAAGCGAAAATGGTTCCCAAAAAGAAAACACGAAGAAAAGGAAGTTGGCGCATCAACGACACCGTTCAGGTGCACTACCAATTTCAAGCCCTTGGTAGGACCTATCACGGAAACACCATCCATATTGAATACGATGGCTACCAGCCCAAGGAAAAGCATTCCCAGATTTTTGCCAGACTTAAAGCCGCGCGACAGGTCCGGGTATTCTACAATCCCGAGCACCCAGATCAAAACGCGCTCTCCAGGGGAGTGAATGAGGTCTTGATTCAGCAATTTTGCATCGGGCTCATCTTGATCCTGTTTGCAGGTTTGATATCACTTGTATTGATCGGACCCTTTACGCGACGGTGGTACTTTGCACCCCGTATGGTGGTGATCCCGAGCAATGGTGCTTCTCGAAGATCCAGGGACCGATAAGTTCAACGAGCAAAATCAACCCGCCTTGATGACCTCCCTGTCCACTGCTTCCATTGTCTTCGCCCTGCTGAGCTTCGCTTTGGCTGGGTTTGGCGTGCGAATCCTCGCACGTCACGGTCAGAGAATCCTCCTCAGCATCCGGGCAAAACGCTGGCCTCACACTCACGCCACTATCGAGGAATCGCAGATCGTGCGGGTCTCTCAAACCCAAGATCGAGGACATTTCGTGCAAGTGCGCTATCTCTATGAAGTGGGTGGCATCAGCCACGAGGGAAACAGCATTCATCCCTGCTATGGACGAATGGACTACACCCCCTCCAGCACATTGTACGAGCTCAAGCGTGGCAATACGGTTCGCGTTTACCATGACCCCAATTGTCCCTCACGCAGCACGCTCAGCGTGGGTTTCCATCTGGCCTCTCTGCTCCCTGTCCTGGGTGGGTTGTTTGCGATTGTCCCAGCCTTGGGATTTGCCGCATGGGGCTGCATCATGCTTGCCGGGTTGTCCATGAACATCGAAGTATTGGTCGTCGAGTGGTGAATGAAGCGGGTTGGTCCGTGGATTGCGCGCTATTGTGCGACGCGCTGACTGACGTTCCGGGGACGGGAAACTCAGGGGCATGGGGGAGCGTACGCTTCCAGCGTGCCGTCTACTGCATCTTGCAGAAGCCCTCAGTCAAACGTCCCATGGTCCCCTCACGCTCCAAGACGCCCTCCACTCCCCAGCACTGCCAACACCTGGCGGCGCAGCCGCTTTGGGACTGCGGTGAGCATCACCGCTTTCGGGACGGCTGGTGAGGTGTTCTCACCGTGAGACAGTCAGCGGAGGCTTGTTTGCTTCGGTCGGGATCTCTCATTGTTCGACTGACGTTCCCGGCAGGCACGCAAGATGCGTGCGCCCCCCCAAACTTCCCGGCACAGACTGCTCAAAGGCAACTGGGGAGCGAACGCTTCCAACGTGCCATCTTCTGCATCTTGCAGAAGACTCAGGATTGCGACATGGAAAAACTCTAAGCTTCCAGTCCGACATCGCGACGCCGTCAATGTCCCATTCGTCGCATTCCACCGCCGCCAACATCCCCCTTCCACACTCAACCTCTCCCCTCCGCACGCCCAAGAGCCGGGACGGCTCTTCTACCTTCTCTGTGGCGGATCTTCGTACACACTTGGATGCCTCGATCCCTCATCGGGAAGTTGGCATATCGACTTTGACGATCTGATGGTGGCCCAGGCCAGATTGCCCGATGCCGGAGGCATCAAAGCCATTAGCCGGACGGTTGAAGGAGCGTGGCGACTGATACCTCCGGAAGCGCAGATTCAGTATTGCATCCCGGAGCGGATGCCAGCGACATGCCCTCCGGCATCCAACTTCCCCGCTTCACTGCTCCGATTTCGATCGATTGTCGATGCCGAAAGGGATATGTACCACAGCCCAAGGTTGCCGAGCTTCGAGCGAGGCTACCTTGGGTACACCGGGCGGATCCGGTCAGGTGGGGAGGCCGTAGCCGCGCACTCCCCCCATCATACCCTCCACCCCCACGACGCACTCCTCGAACCACGCTGTCACACCACATTCGATGCCTCGCCACCTCTCCCCCGACCGATCGCAGGATCACTCAAGCCTGGCTCGCCGTTCTCAATCCGGCCAGCGTACCGTCTGCTGAATCCCTCAACACCCTCCACCGTCACGCTGAAGTCATACCAACGATCACTCGCCGCAAAGTCCAACACCATGCGAACGCCCTGCCCGGGAGCCAGGGCATACTCACTCGCCGCCTCCGCCCCCACGTGATGGGTCAACCTCACTTTCATTTCGCGGGAGGACTCGCGGTTGACCGCTTGCAACACTCCCCTTCCCGTCGGCTTGCCCGCCTGCCTGCCACCGTCGCCGCCACTCCGTTCCGCATCAAACCCAACCTCCACCGCGGGGCCATCCAACGCACCACGAAACTCGCGATAGAACCCATTCGGGCCATAGGCTCGGAGGTGGTATTGCTCGAATTCAAACGCGCTCAATTTCCACGCATAAGACACCCGGTCCCCCGCGCTCACCGCGAACGACCAGCGGCGGCCTTTTTCAAACGGAGGCTCGGTTTCCCCAAGAGCCGGGTCCTCTTCCGGGCCATAGTTCCCAGGTGCGAACACTTGAAACGCCGCCCCGGCGGCCTTCGGGCCAAAGGTCTGATTCCCGGCCTCAAATGTTACTTCAAAGGTGCCCGCCTTTCGATCCACACGCCCGTCCGCCTTCAATTCATAAGGGAGCGCACAGGATGCCCGCTGCCCCTTCTCCTGTCTCGCGAGCAGGAGTGACTCCGTCGGCTTGCTCCGAACCTCCTCGATCTCCTCGGCACTCAGGCTGCGGAAAGATTCCGGCAATCCCTTGTACTGGCTTCGATGAATCTGCTCCACCACCCCATCCCGCTTCAGTGCCTCGGGGTTCGCCGCGCCGTCCTCGGGTAATTTCCTAAACGCCGAGGTGAGGTCGCCACAGATCGCGCGCCGCCATGGGCTGATGTTGGTCTCCGTGATCGTCTTTCCGGACATGTTGTGCACGAACACCTCCAGAAACTGGAGGACGGATGTGTGGTCAAACACTTGGGAGCAGACGTTCCCGCCCCGCGACCAAGGTGAGGCAATCACCATCGGCACCCGGTAGCCCAGCCCAATGGCATGCCCCAGGTCATCGAACTCCAGGGTCGTGTCCATCCCCTTCGACGCCGCCCCCGTAGCAGGCTGCTCTGTGTGCGGGGGGACAAAGGTTGGGACGTGATCGTAGTACCCGTCGTTCTCGTCATAGGTGAGGATGAACACCGTCTTCTTCCACACTTCCGGATTCTGCGTCAGGATGTCCAGCACCTCCGAGACATACCAAGCCCCATACCATGGCGCTGAGGGGTGATCTGAAAACACCTCAGGAGCCGCCAGCCAGGACACCGCGGGCAGCTTGCCCTCCGTCACGTCTTTGCGGAACTGGAACAACACATCCCCGGCTGGCACCTTCACCTCACGCTCTTCCTCGCCTTCGCGGTAGCGCAGCGTTTCCATCTCCCGATGCTGCGGGTCCGCCGTATTCGTGACGAACGCGCGCTCATGGAGGCTCCGTTGCTTCGGCGTCAGCGCGGCGTAGCCCTCTGGCGTGTATTGCGCGATCTCCGCCTCCAGTTTGGCCAGTTCCGCACGCCGCCGCGCAGCCAGTTTCTCCGCCTTGGCCGCTTCTTCTGGTGAAGGGGGCGGAGGCATCTCCATGGCGGCAGCCAGCAGCCCTCGCAGTTCTTCCGCACGTTTCCTGACAAACGTCATGCGCGCCGGATGAAAGCGCAGATGATACTGGGAGAAGTATTCCAGGGGATTGTCCCCAAAGTTGCACAACCAGGGCTCCGCCTCATGATCCAGCCCGGTGGGGATGTAGAGTTCGTTTTGGTAGAACTTCCACGAGATCCCCTGTTCCTCCAGCCGCTCCGGAAAGGTGGGCCAGTCCGCAGATGAGTCGTGGTCGATTTGATAGTTCTCCACCCGGACCTCTGCGGAGGGATCCCGTGGATCGCGATTGGTCCCCGTCCAGAGGAACAACCGGTTGGGAGTGGTGCACGACTGGATCGAAGAGAAGTGCTGATCGCAGACCGTGAAGGCATCCGCAAAGGCATAATAAAAGGGCACATCCCGCCGGTCATAGTATCCCAGCGTTAGCGGCATGTCCGCGTAATCCTTCACCCGTGACCGCTTCTCGTACAGCCACTGGTCATGCTTGCCCTTGTTGGTCGCCGCCACCTGGGACATGCGATCATGCGGCAGATCCCTCATCCAGGTGGACTTGGTCTCATGAATGTTCAGTCCAAACGGCGCATACGTCTTGCCCTGCCTGTCCGTCTGCAGCCACACCGGATTCCCTCCCGGCGTCTCCACCGCCCGGGGGTCGTCAAAGCCCCGCACCCCGCGCAGCGTCCCATAGACATGGTCAAAGGAGCGGTTCTCCTGCATGAGAATCACCACATGCTCTGCATCCGCGAACGTGCTCCCCTCAGCCGGTTCAATGCTCAGCGCCTTCAGAAGCGAGTCCGGAAGAGAAAACGAGCCCAGCCCACCCGCAAGGGTAGCCGCCCGCTGAATAAACGCCCGTCGTGTCTGCATTAAGAGCAAATGTCGTCGAATCGAGAAGTGTGACGCGGAGACCTCACTTACAACGGGCAAGGGCAAATTCTTAGCCTGGCTGGAGAATCCCCAGATCACCGACTACATATGCCCGACCCCGATTCACACCAAACCGAGCCTCGGTGCCGGAAGACGTGTTCAAATCCTTTCTTTCCTAATAGCCTGTACAATTGTACTTCAGCCTGTCTCGTTGCACCCCAATCCGTTGCCACGGCCTGCTATGGGTTGTCACGTTTAGTCGAGACAAGCTGCTTCCTCCACGTGAACAGCTCCGCTGCTGCGAATAAGGTATTCTAGCGCTCCCCAAGCGAACGGAGCACCCTCGACTTCGACCAGAATCTCGAACGATTGATCATTTAGAACTCGACCGTCGAGCCAATACCAAGTTCGATTTTTTGGCTCAAACCAGTAAAGCCAACCGTCCAAGTCCCAATCATCGTCCTCTGTAACAGGACTCGAAAAGCTCTGGATAAAGATACCAGGCAGCGTTGCGGTCCACTCTTCTACCGTAGGCCACTGATCTCCGCCAAACTTCAGCACGCAAGTCAACACATCTTTACAATAAGCCAATTTTTCTTCTGATTCGGAATCGCAATAAGCAATAAATTTTGCAGAAAGACCGTCAACCGTTTCAGGGGGGTGATCAAACCGTTCAAGCTCTTCAAGGGTAGTCATATCGTCCAGAGTTTTGCCTCACGTACTTCATCATCTCCTCAATGTGGCTAGCTCTAAGGCCATATTGGTCCGGAAATGCTCGGTCAACTTTTAGGGGACTCAAAGGAAATTGTTTTACCTGGCTTTCTTTAACCGCATCCCTTCTCAAGATGTCCAAAAATCTCCGGTTTACCTCAAATGACTTTATTGCAGGTGCATATTCTCCATCTGCCACCTTCCTCAGCCAATATGTGACGGCTCTAGATTTGTCACCAAAATTCAAAAATAACATCCTTTCTGGACTCAGAACTGAGACTGTCCCACCCGCCCCAAGGCCATCGACTCCACTTAAGACAATACGGGTATTGGCTGGACTGTCCAAAGACTCCACCCGATAGACACGAACCCAGTCACTTCCTTCTTGGGCTGTCTTGAGTGCATTCGCGATTGGCGGACGGCTATAAGGACCAATATTCCCGAACTCATCCATCGGGGCCAACAATGGTCCCGGGCGACCAGGATATCCGTTGCCAGGCGCAATTTGCCCCGTGAACCCGCCAGGAAGCGAGGGCTCACGTGCCGCCACCGCCCTCACTGCGTCATCGACTATGCCCGCCACCTTGGATTCGACCTTGACAACCGTGAATGGCTTGGTCTCGCCGGCGCCAATAAAGAAACTACCAACATTTAGGGTCGTATAAGTAATGCGATACGCCAAAGTATTTCCCTCCCCGCCACTAAAGTCATTGAGAAATCTCTTCTCAAACTCAGCTTGCCCGGGGACGACGTAATGCGGCGTCGGTGTAGGTGACAACATCATTCCGGTTCTAAAAAGCCCCTCCAATCGCTGCCGATGACGATCATTGGAGACCCTAAGATCCTTTGCTGATAGAAATGGAATAATCGAGCTATCGAGGGTCAGATAACCAACGGACGTACACAAGTCGCGCGTGAAATTCCAAATTGCATCGATCACCGGACCGTTTGAATCCATCCCCAAATAATCCCACCGATTCACCGGATCATTCCCGCAATACCCGTACAAGTTAAACCCACCCTCTTCCCCAAGCGGATCACGGCTGATCCAGCGTCCCAGCTTCGCGCTGTAATACCTGAACCCAAAATAACTCAGCCCTGTCTCGGCATCGTGGTACTTGCTCTGATAGCGGAACGGGCAGGCGTTGACGTCGCCTGACGAGGCCTTCAGCTCCCCCAAAGGGGGTGTAGTCGAACTTCGCCACCGTATCTCCATTGGCCTGGTTGATCAGCGCAGTGATGTTGCCCAGTCCGTCATCCACCACAAGCAGGCGGCGGCCGCCTTCTTCTTCAATGGCCACCAGACCACCGATGCCACCCGCACCGTCCCAGGTCCCGCTGACATCCCGGCCCCAGACGAACCAGCGCCGGCTGGCCGTGCCGCCGTTCACTGACAACTCCTCACAGGCGGGAAGCCAGCCACTCCAGATCATCTTGCTGGTCTCCACCCGCGTAGGCGTGCTGTCAGAGTAGGTCAAGGTCCGCTCCTTCTTGATCCGACGTCGGTCGGCATCGTACTTGAAGGTGATCACCTCACTGGCGAGGTTGGATTCCGCACCAGTGTCGGCCTTGCGCTCCATCTTCACCAGACAACCCATGCCGTTCCATGTGTAAGCCCAGGTGGCATCCCCCACCATGCGACCCGCACCGTCATACTCGTAGGTTTCCTGGCTGGGCGGCAGCAGCACCCACATCTGTTTGTCCGCCACGGCAGGCGTCCCGGCGATTCCCGCCCCAGCCTTCGAACCACGTACCAGCAGCTCCACCCGGGTCACTCCGGTGCCCGCCCAATCCCCCGACACAGTCCAGTAAGCACCGTAAGTGCCAGTCTCCGGGTTCACATAGATTTCCTCCCCATCCACCCCGGCCTGCGGATGAAACACCCGCACCGTGCTGCCCGGGGCCACGGCCCCATGCACGCCGTACCCCCGATAGGACAGCTCCCGTCCCGTCACCTGATCCACCCCGTTGGAGGCAAAGGTCACCGGCCCGCCTGTGCCATGCCGGTTGTTGCGCCCGTCATAGGCATACGCCAGAGATTGCGAACCACCCACAACCAAGTCGCTGATGTCAGCACTTTTGAACTGCCCGCGATCATCGTACTGAATGTTGTACCAGGACACACCATTGCTCGCGACCCGGGAGGTCCGTTGGTTGCGCTGGTTGTAGGTGTATTCGTAGTGAAAGTCCTCCCCCTGGCTGTTGGTCGTGTTGTACCCCGTCACACGGCCCAAGCCGTCTCGCTCCACCACGGTGGTAAGCCGGGCACCGGCGGAGCTCCCCAGCAACTGCTTGACCATCCCATCCCACTCTCCTGTGATCTCGTCATAGGTGTAGATGGCACCGACGGTTTGGCTCCCGGCACCCGCTGGCCGTCCCGACTCGTCCCACGAACGCCCAAAGCCCCGCGCCGATGATCCAGGGAGATTCACGCCGTAGCCGCCATTCCTCGCCTGCGCGTCCTGGCTCCAGGTCAAGATGGCCCCGTTCCAAAAGCTGCCAGCCACGTGTTTTTCCTCGGAGAGCTGCAACCGCTCATATTTGAAGTCGCGACGGTCATCCGACCCACGCACCGTTTTCAACAGCCCAACCTTGTAAAAGGTCCGGTCAACCGTACCCGCGTCGCCATAGTAGGTTTCCGTCAGGGCATCCTCTCCTGCCGTAAGGGTGACCGGCTCGGAACCCGTGCCTGAGGTCTGAAGCAGGTTCTCCTCGTCATAGGTGTTGACGGTGGATTCCATGGTCCCGCCCGCATAGTCTTTGCGCAGCAGTGAACCATCCGCCGCCCACTTCATGGTGAGGGAGCTGTTGTAGGTGGCTTCACGCAGACCATTGGAAAGGTCATTCGTCTGGACCGCCAGGGGCTCGCTCACATCCCCACTGCGCTCCGTCAGATCTCCCACAGAGCTCGCTTTTAACGTTTGGTTGGTTCCCTGAACCGAGTCTGCAATCTGCAGATTGAATCCTGGTGCCCCATTCAGCTGGAAGGTCTTGTCATAGCCAGGCCCTTTGGCCCGGGAGACCTCGCCTTTGGCATTGAAGTGCAGTTCCGCGGCACGCCCCCCCATCGTGCCCGAGATCTTGATCAGGCGGTCATGTTCATAGTTCAGACTAAGGTCGTAGTCCACGCCTTGACGCTTCCCGTACACACGAGTTGGACGCCCTTTGGTAGAGACCACTTCATGCTTGTCATCGGTACCATTCGCGGTGCTTTCAATGGAACTGCTCACTGCGGGAGCGCCCGCTGTGGAGGTTACGGAGGCCGCTTCAATTCCCCATGGCAGGGTCTTGGTGACCCCAGTTGCGGGATCAGTCTCTGTACGGATGACCGGGACCAAGGCGGCAGCGCCCGTGCTGCTGTCGTCGTACAACTCCTGGATGGAGACCAGCTTGCCCCCCTCCACCTTGTTGGTGGAGCTGGCCTTGACCAGCCCCCCTTCTGCCACATCCATCTTGATGCCGCCATTCAACGGGACCAAGGTGCGGGTCACCGGCTTGAGGCTCGCGCCTTCTCCGGGAGGTGTGTATTTCACCCACCTCCCGGCATCGTGATACTCCCACTTCCCCACCAACACGCCACCGGAGGCGGCGGGCGTTTCGCGACGTATTAGACGACCTCGTGGATCGTAGAACTCCTTTACAAGGGCTCCCGGAGTGTTGTCCTGGCTCAACCCTCTGGTCGTGATGCACAGCCCTCCGTTTACCGCACTGACATCCTGTCGATGCCCTCGGGATCCGATACCGCTTCGCACCCCCTGAAATTCCCCCGCATCGCTGAGCTCAAGGGCTGCGGAACGCCCATCAACGGTGAGGGAGGCTGATCCCGGTGTGAGGTTCATCTCCATTCCACCACCTCGTGTATCCTTGAGCTTGAGCACATCCCCGAAAGGGGAGTACTGGGTGGAGACCGCCCCATCCGCCCCGGAAACCGCAGGTTGCAGCGGATTGCTGTAGTTCATCGTCAACGAGTCAAAGCCGGAACCGACCGCGGTAGGTCTTCCCAGCCAATCCCGCGCGGTCACTTCCCGAGTCACCCCCCAGGGATCCACCAGCTTGTCAACTGCGCCATAGGCAGCCCCTGGAGCAGTGCGATACGTCAGGGTGTCCACTGTCACGTCTCCGGTACCGCCCCGATACGTTTTAAGCTGCCTTGGCTGCCCCCAGGCACTGTGATCATCTCCTAGAACCCGACTCAACAGCTGTGGAGTAGAAGTGGTGGTGGAGACTTTCTGCTCTTTGAGACCACCCAGAGCGTTAAGCTTTGTGATTGTTGCAGTGCCGCCGAGCAAGGCGGAGGTCCAGCCTTGCTCCTCCGTGAAGACTTGATCTCCATTGTCCCAGGACCGGCTGAATTTCTGGTGGTAGTCTCCCGGGCTGACCACCTCGGTCAACTCCCAGGGCGTGTCACTTGCCGGTCCAGCAAATGTGTAGCTTGTCGTAGCGCCGTCCACCACCACGCTCAATCCCAGCAGACCGGAGGCATAGGTCGCCGTATGTGAAGAATACTGCTGCCCTCCCAGAGTAGACACAGTCGCGCGCGCGCCAGAAGCCCAGGTGTGGGTGCGTTGATGTTGTTTCCCAAAGACCAGGGACTTTTCCACCGCAGGCAGGCCGAATGAGTCAAAGGTGACCTCCGAGCCGCTGGCACTCCAGTCATCAGGCCCTGTCCATGTCACCTTGCTGGGTTTCCATTTCCATGGCTCTGACGACGTGTCCGTCCACTGACAAGCGATGCTCCGGCTCACTCCTCCGGAGGTCATCACCGTGCTCACTGACACGGGATTATCCGTGGTATGCGGGCTGAAGCCATTGGGACACACCATGGTGACAGATGACGTCACACCGGCAACTTCACTCTCCATTTGCCAGGTGGTCATCCCTACAGGCATGTCTGCAGCCATCGAAATTGCACGCGTCAAGTAAGCCGGGGCAGAGGCACCACTTTTCGTCATGCTCTGGAAGGAGAGAGGATACAGGTCTCCGAGAAAGAACACTCCATCCACTTCGAAGTCATGAAACACAGCATTGTCTTCCACCACTCTGAGTTTGCCCTTTTCCGAAGGCAGCCCCGGTGCCCCGGAAGGAGCTTGAGGATTAGAGACGACCACCGTCTTGAACGGCGTCTTTTCACTCATGTCAAAAAAGCCATCTTCCCCTTTGGCAGGCACATCCGCCAGCCAATAAAACTTAACCTCCTTGTGATAGCTCCGGAGATAGGCAACCTCCACCAGCACATCCCCCCCGCGAACTTGACGCAGACGAGGCTCCTGCCACTTTTCCAAATACCCTGCCCGACTCTCCCAGCCAGACTTCTCCAGTTGGGAGGAACTGAATTCATCTCCCTCATCGTAGTCAAAAGAACCTTTGGGAGTGCCCGCAGGATCAATCACTTGATCCTGATATTTGGGCGGACTCATCTCGTAGAGCAACTCGAACGCAAAGGGGGAACCGATGAATTCCACACTACCGAATCCGTCTCGCCGGGAGATGAGCGAAGCAACTTGGTTTTTGTCGGAATGGCCCTTACCCAGGTGAATCCGGAAGAGATCCATTCCAGGCAACAATTCCACCTCACTTGCACTGGCCACTTGGGTGTGCGCAGTCTTCCGTGCGGCTTCACTGGTGAGGGCCGTGAACTTGGGGGCGTAGAAAAAGCTGGCCTCAAGAGTAAGATACTGGGTTTGTGAGGGTGGAAGTAGTCGACTGGTATCAGGCACCACCATCCCCTTATTGCGCTTCTCGGGTGAATATTCTTCAATATTAAGTACGGGATAGGATTCAGCTACATTCTCCGGATCAGTGTTGTCTATGTTATAGATATTAACAATCCAAGGCTCACTTTCAGGCACCATCTGGCCATTCACCGTGAGCGCTGGCACCCCCATCCAATTCGCCATGGCGTTGTATTCTGCGTCGATGCCAGCACCCGCGCCCACTGCGAACGAGCCGACTGAGTACTGACCGTCCGTTGCGATCTCGATGAGACTTTTCCGCTGGAGTTGATTGATTTCAAACAGTGGCCATGCTTTCCGCATGCGGTCATTCAGGCTGCCAATTTCAGGCCCCGGTCGGGTGTAGTCTGCTCCACCGAATCCTCCACGATAGAATCCCAATCGCCCTTTGATCTCCGACGTTGTCGGAGCATGCGCCACTTGAGTCCATAGTTCCGGATGACAATGGGTCTTAATGCCCGATGCGAACTCCAAATTAGATCTTATCCCACCCTCCACCCAATTGGTGAATTGGAGCCCCCAAACTTCCGGCATCCATTTGAAGACCGGCATGGGATACATATACGATATCTCCCGAGCAATCCCCATTGAGCAATACTCTTCTTGATCGCCACTGGTACTCTCGATGACCACCGGCGAAGTTAGAGTTGCATCGAGCGGCAGATCCCTCACCCACTCGCCTTCGGGCGACCCGGGTGCCTCACTATTATACCATCGCCTATTCCCCGTGGTAACGCTTTTCTGAACCGGCCATTGCAGTGTCTTCAACTGCTCCACATCGGACGCAAACTTGACCAACTTTGTCCGCCAGTTTTCCTCGGTAAATCTTCCGATGGGAGGAAGCGCCATTTGAGGCGGATTGGCCGGGATCTTGGTGGATTCCACATCCACCTGTTGATAATTGCGTTGCAGATTGTGGTAAAACTCCCCGGCAGCCACATTCAGGGCCTTGACGATCTTTGGCACTGAATCGAGAGCACCCGCTTGAGGAAAGGACTCCATACCATCAGGCCATACAATCAGATCTGCTGCCTCGATGGCGGGAACATCATCGCTAGTTTCGTAGTAAACTTCATTTTCCATCTCCGATATCACCCGGTCCCTCACCTCCACCATCAAACGCCGCTCCTGCACCGCGCAGAGCACCGCCTCTGGCGTTTGTGCCGAACAGTTGCTGGCGAGAAGCATGGCACCAGCAAACAAAACAGACAGCGTCCAACCAAAATTAGAAAACACTCGTCGGATCATGAAAGGCATGGGAGTAGAATGAGGGGCAAGATTATTGCACAGATACAGATAGGGCACGTCGACGATCGGCTCTAAGGGAAGGTCACTGCGGAAGAGCTCAGCCCCACAGCCGGATGGTCTTTCCATTGCAGATTCCTTCCCAATACCGTCTCCTGGGCATTTGAGAGGCCGTCGCGATCAGTGTCGTTAGGAGGAACTGAATAGCCGTCTTGAATCCCATCCTGGTCAGAATCCACCAGCGTCGGGTCGAAACCCAGCTCCAATTCAGCCCGGTTGGTCAACCCATCACCATCGGCGTCTTCGTCACCATCCTCTATGCCATCCTGATCACTGTCAGCAATCAGAGGATGTGTGCCCATGAGGTACTCGTATAGGTTGGGAACCCCATCTTGGTCCGCATCCACTGCTCCATCATTGATGCGTAGATCCAGACCGTTTGATGGATACTTCCAGCGTCCGTGCACAAACTCCCAGTCATCGGGCATACCATCTCCGTCCAGGTCCCCCGGCTCCACGGCCACAAAGCGGACACTCGAGCCAGTCAGGGCGGCCTCCGCCCAGTCAGGACAGTTGTTGGCGTTGAGATCCTCACTGGGAGCGTTGCCGGCGGGATACAGATAAGCGGCCATCAGAAGCTGAAGATCCCCGTAAATCCCAGCCCCGCGTGAATTGGCATTATGCGGGGAGGTGCTCAGCCTCTTCTCCTCAAAGTTCAACACGCCGTCTCCATCCGGGTCGGCAAGCGCGTCCGACGGATCCTGAGGATTGAGCTCGTGGAAAATTTCAAACACATCTGACATGCCGTCCCCATCCGCGTCATAAGCCAGGAGATCTCCATTTAGGAGCATTCCCAAATCGTACTGGTCCAGGTTGGTCAAACCGTTGCCATCCAGGTCACCCAGGGCATCCAGGGCATTTGCAGGGTTCAATCCGTAGTGCGACTCCACCCTGTCCGGCAGGCCATCGCTGTCTGTGTCCGTCAGATCAACCAGCACGTAGTCCAGATAGAGCTCCCCCCACCCCAAGTTCCTGCTCAGCGCATAGGGATCGGTAGGCGAGGTGTAGTAGATGCGCAGTTCTTCGTAGTCAGTCAGACCGTCGTCATCCGAGTCCACGTCAGAATCACTGGTGCCGAAGAGGTTCTCCTCGTAGAGGGAAATGCCATCTCCATCGACATCGATACTTCCATCGCCATTGGTAGTGTCGTAGGGCCAGGCGTCGTACCAATTGGCAATGCCGTCAGAATCAAAGTGATTCAAGGCGTCACCGTACCAGGCCACACCGTTGATCGCACTGTAGTTGGTGGCGTCTTCCGGAGCAGGATCCACGGCATTGGCAAGTCCATCGCTGTCCAGATCGCCAGTGCTTTCATGGTCATAAGGATGCGAATCCTGATAGTTGAGGATGCCATCGAAATCCCAGTCCTCAAATACATAGTACTCCCACGCAACACCGTTTACGGGACTGTAGTTGCTCCAATCATTGGGAAACGGATCCTCTGAATCGTCTATACCGTCTTCGTCCGCATCGTAGGGGCGTGGGTCTTCATAGTTCAGCCTGCCGTCACCATCCGCGTCCCCCACTACGTCGCCCCCCCAAGTGATTTCATTAACACTACTGTAGTTTGTTGGATCAGATACAAATGGATCGTCGGGATTTTTCACCCCATCTCCATCATAGTCAGAATAAGAGCTTCCCGGGATCGATGGCAGCACTCCGCCTGGATAGGTGACACCACTGAATCCGCGAAAATCGTCGTAGTCGCTTATGTCATCGGAATCAGAATCCCAGTTCAGGGGGCTCGTAGACGTCAGATGGATCTCATCTCCATCACTGATCCCGTCCATGTCCGTGTCGTATTTGAAGGGATTACTCCCCGCTACCGACTCTTCATTATTCGTGGCTCCGTCCCCATCAGCGTCAGCGCCGGCGATATTCATGTCCGCCAACGTCGTTACGACACTCGTAGTAGGATCCGTCCAAGTGTCGTTCTGACTGTCGGAATCTGTGTCACTCCAATTTCCCAACACCACGAAAGTTGGCCCCAATATAGTCAACAATCCGGCTCCTAGCAACAGGATCCGACCTATACGGCTTCGGCGCATTTTGTACAGCGTCGTAGATGCCACATGCGCGTGGCTTCGCGAGGGGTTCATTCTTTTTATTATTTGTCTTTAGCTATCATTACAAATTTTCCAACCTCCACTGCAAGATCATTTTCGCCATGGAACATCTACTTAGATCCACAAGCAGACTAGCCCATTGACCAGTCTCTGCGCTTGACCTTCCACACCATTCCCAAGATTAAGATCAGATCACCACTCTCTACAACGCGAGTCGCATTGATGCGAAAATCTGCTTCGCATGGCTCTGTTTTCAAATTCAGTCACGATTGGATTTTCATGGAAATCCGATCACAGACTCATGGATTGATCGGTATTTTGAGACATTAGGAGATCTAAAAAAGACAAGTTCCCATGTAGCCTCCATCTATCATGATCAGCGCATCGGAGGACTCGCACTTAGCGACTTAATCATGTTATGAGATGTTCTTCCATTTTGACATAGCTCAACTCGCAACGCCACTTCTACCCGAGCTTCGATTTTCGGCATGGTGCAGGCAGCTGCAATTGCGCCTATGCAACGCCCGCATTCAAAATCAAATGCGCCGCGTAAACGCGGCACTTCGACTCCGTGACGGGAGCTCTGCCCCGGAAAAATGTTCTATTCCGATCATCGCGCTACCCTGATGCGGCCATTCCCTCTTCCCGTCAGCATCCGGTCTTGGCATTGCCCACCCTGTCCTTCAGGAATAGGCCATGCGCTTCCCCTTCAACTTTTCCCTCCGAGCCCTTTTTCCACGGGCAGGGTGGGCATTCCTTGCCGGATTGGCGTTGCACGCCACGGCGACGTCTGCCTCGGCCATTCTGGTGGCCTATGACTCGTTTGACTACACAGTCGGCTCCAGTCTGGCCACTCTGAATGGCGGGGCGGGCTTCTCCTCGGCCTGGAGCATTCAGCAGACGACAACGGGAGGCGATGGCACGGTGCTGGTGTCTACCAGCGGTATCACCTCAACGCCGAGCCACCCGACCACCAGCACGGCGGGCAATGGCATCTATGGGGTGAGATCATTTGACCGGATCAGCAGCGGCACGGTCTACTTCAGTTTTCTCGTGGACAACGTCAATGATGGATCCCGGTTCATCGCCATCTCCCTCATGGATGGGAGCTCAGAGAAAGCTTACCTTGGGCAGTCTGGAGCCGGCTCCTTGTGGGGGGCGTTTGGCGCGCTGAATCTCAACTCCACGACTGCGTCCCGGCCGACAGTTTCTGGAATGACGCAACTCGTCCTGAAGGTGGAGTTTGACCAGAGCGGCATCAATGACCGCGCCACGTTGTTCGTGAATCCGGACCTGTTTGGCGCAGAGCCCACGTCAGGATATTTCACATCAACCGGAGACTACTTTGCCAACGGCTTCAACGGCATCCGCATGGGCTCTGGATTTGCCAATGGCAGCCAGACCACGACGGTTGCAAGTTTTGATGAAGTGCGGATTGCGACGGATTGGGTGAGTCTGGCGCAGACGCCGGAGCCGGGTCGCATGTTATTGGTGGTATGCGGGCTCGCGGGAGTGGTCATGAGGCGGAGGCGGAGGCGGAAGTGACCAGCAAGAGACAGACCGCCGCAACTCCTTCGGAGCAGCATTTCCTCATCCCGTAACCCAAAGTAGACTCGCTGGAAGCTTGACAAACATCTACCCCCTAACCCTTCGCTAATTCTTCACACACCTGAAACCCGTGTGATCCGCGCTGCTGTCGGGGTCATTGAACATCCTCGATCCAGGCCGGTAGCCGGTGCAGTAAAGAGGGCTGCACAGGAAGGATCCGCCTTTGATCACCTTCTTGGGGAGATCTGGCTCATTGGGATCATACCCTGCGGTAGGACCAGGAGGGTTGAGCTTCGGGCTGTTGCGGAAGTAGTCCGGGTGGAACCAGTCAGCGACGAATTCCCAGACGTTCCCGGCCATGTCGTAGAGGCCAAATTCATTGGGCGGGAAACTCTTCACCGGAGCGGTTCCTTTGAAGCCATCCACGGCACGATCCTCCACGGGGAAGGAGCCCGTCCAGGTGTTGGCCATCTTCACCCGCTGCTCGCCATTTTCACCCCAGGTGAAGGTGTTCCGCTTGGTCGGCCCCACTCCACCACGCGCCGCATACTCCCACTCAGCCTCGGTGGGCAGACGTTTGCCCGCCCACTTGGCGTAGGCCTCGGCATCCTTCCATGACACACAGACCACTGGGTGGTTCATACGTTCCTTGATGCTGGAGTTGGGCCCCTCTGGATGCCTCCAGTCGGCCCCGTGAATATAGCGCCACCATTCCAGGAAATTATCGAGATTGGGCGGAGCCACAGCAGGCGGGGTGAAAACCACCGCTCCTGGCTTAAGTTGATCCGCCTTGATCATGGGCCGCAACCGTTCCGGGAAGTCCTCCACCTTTGGGACTCGCTCAGCCGTGGTGACGTACCCCGTGGCTTTCACAAATTCCTCGAACTGGGCGTTGGTCACCTCATGCGCATCCATCCAGAAGCCGTCCACGGCGATCTCATGCACGGGGCTTTCCTCCCGCCGCACGTTGTCTCCCATGAGCGCTTCGCCCCCAGGGATCCAGACCATGCCTGCCGGAGTTTCCCCAGGCGGAGTCTTGGAGGTGTTGCGCGGCCCTGTCGGCGGCTTGGAGGAGGGTGAACAATGGGTTCCCAGGGGCAGAACGCTCAATGAAAGGAGACCAAGGATGCAGCGGGACAGAGACAGGGGAACGACAGCCATGAACAAGTAATGTCAGTGTGGGGGGTCTGGGCAGCAGCAATATCTTGCCGCCCTTGGGAACGAGGCACATCAGGGATTCTGTCGCTCGTCTTTGGGCTTTGTGCCCGTCGCCTCCACCGGGGGCGGCGGTGGTGGCAGGTCCCAGGCGGTCACCCACTCATCCTTCTGCAGGGTGAACCCCATCGCCAGCAGCCGCTTTTCCATATCAGGGAGGTGGGCCGCCCCATAGAAGATGGCGAGATGCTGCTTCCCTGCCTTGATCTGTTGCTGCAAGACGCGAAGCGCCACCTTGTTCCGCTCTGAGACGATCACGGTGCCGTCGCCAGACTCCATGCCGGTCATGACCGTCTCCACACTGTCGAACGTGCGACCAAAAAGACGCTTGAGCTCCGTGGCGCTGTCCTTGCGGCAGAGGATCTCCAGAATCTTGAGCAAGCCCGGCTGATTGGCATTCAACTGCGGCTGGTTCATCTGCACCTGCACGGCCTTGAGCCAGAGGGCAATGAATCCCTCATTACGCTGGTTCTGCATGGCGGCGAACTCCGCCAGACTCATGTCTGCATGGACGAAATTGGCCGCGTGGTAGTCGATGACATCGAGCTGTCCCGCGAGGGCCAGGGTGTTCTGAATGGTGGCATGCAGATTATGAAGCCAGGAGAGCTTGCCTGCTGCGGCCTCTTCTTCGGCCTCATAAGCGTCCTCCTCAGGCGTGAGCCCAGTTTTGCCCTTCATGTAGGCCTCCAGGTCAGCGACACGCTCCTCAACACTGCGGGCAGTGGAGGCCGACTTGGGGGTGGGATCTTTCTTTTCCTCAGGTGTTGGCGCGGCTTTTGGAGGTGCGGCCACCTCGGCCTCAGGCTTCTTTGTCAGATTCTGCGGCTTCTGCCGGGCCTTTTCCGCAGCCAGCTCACGACGCTCTCTCTGGCTGATGGGACCTCCCACCATCTCATAGAGAACGACCTCGTACCCCTTGAACGCCTCATTGAGCTTCTTGAAGTAGGCTTCGTCCGCCACATGGATGGCCCCAATCAGGTCCACCACCACGCCTTCTTTGTTCCGATAGGAAGCGATGCCCGTCTGCAAGCGAGCTCCGGCATCGTCTTCCACGAAACGGACGAAGTCCGTCCCAACTGGCTCCGGGACCGCCGGTTTCACCTGGGCTGCGGGTGGCGCCCCGGCCGCAGGAGCCGACTTCGCCGCAGGTTCTGCCGTCAGCAGCGCCGGAAGCAAGGGGATGGCGGCAGCAGCAACCGCAAAGAGGCGTCGGGGGATCATGGCAGACATGCTAGCATGAGACCCGACGCCTTCGCAAAACTTCAAAATTCAAACCTCAAACTTCGCCCCCACGGGCGGAGGTCACTGAGTCGGCATCTTCTTGCGGTTCACGAAGTAGGCCCAAGCGATGAATGCCGCCCCAATCAGAATCATGAACGTGGAATAGAACTGCCCCTTGGTGATGCCCATGATGAGGCTGGAGTCTGGCTCCCGGAAGTTCTCACAAACGATGCGGGCCACCGCGTAGAGGATGAAGAAGATGCCGGTCAGCACGCCGAAGGGAAGATTCTTCACCCGGGTGCGGATCAGGAACAGCACCGTGAAGAGGAAAGCACCTTCTGCGAAACCTTCATACAACTGGGATGGGTGGACCGGATGCAGGGCGGCTTCCAGCTTTTGCATCCCATCGGGCACCTGCTTCACCAGGGCGATGATGTCCGGGCTGTGCTGGGGAAACACGTCTCCCGGAGCCTGGATGCCCCAGTCGGAGGGGCGGATGTCCATCTGATGAAGCTCGGTGGGGAATTTCATGGCCCAGGCCACGTCCGTGGGCCGACCGTAGAGCTCGCCGTTGATGAAGTTCGCGATGCGGCCGAACAGGATACCCAGCGGAGCACCGACCACGAGGTTGTCCCCCAGGCCGGTCCAGGAGATCTTGTGTCGCCACGACCAGTAGAGGGTGAACAAAGCCAGTCCCGCAATGCCACCATGGCTGGCCATGCCGCCGTCCCACAGCTTGAAAATGATCAGGGGGTTGCGGATGAACTCGCCGAAATTGTAGAGCAGCATGTACCCCAGACGCCCCCCCAGCACGACGCCGAACAGCGCCGCATAGGTGATGAAGTCCCCCACCTGCTCCGCCTTCAGCTTCCCATACCCCCGGCGGACCAGCCGCACCATCACCAGGTAGCAGCAGTAGAACCCCAGCACGTACGCCAGCCCGTACCAATGGATGGCCAGGCTCTTGCTGAAGCGGATGACTTCTGGATTAAGATCGTGAAGGTAGTAGGCGAGCGTCGCGGGCATTCGGAAAGCGGTTGAAACAAACGCCGGGCCGGGTGCAGCCCGGCTTAGGCGGTCAGACACCCATTAGTCACCCAGCCGGGGAAGGCAAGCTACATCGCAGGCACGGCCGCCAGCTCCTCCGGGGATGGGGCGGCCTCGGTGGGAGCGGTGAGCAGGTCATAGAGGGTGAGCATACCCACCAGCTTCTGATCCGCATCACACACCACGGCCTTGCTCGCCCCCGTGCGAATCATGAGCTCAAACACTTCCGGCAGCGGCATGTGAGTGGCGATCACCATGGCCCGCTTGATCGGCAGATCCTTCACGAGCGTGCCCGGATCCATGGCATTGTGCTTCAGCCATTCGTAGCAGTCGGCCCGGCGCAACAGCCCACGCACCCGTCCCTCCGCATCCAGCACCGGATAGGTGCTGTGCCGCTCCCGGTGAAAGAGGTCCAACGCTTTGTCCAGGCGATCATCCTCATTCAGGGAGGCCAGCTGACGCACCATCAGATCCCCGGCCGTGCCGCTGCGTGCCCGCTGGGGCAGCTTGGCCATGACGTGCTCAATCTCCTGCGCACTGTCATAGGTCTCTGCCGTGCGGCGGAAGAGCGTGCTGAGGGAGCCGATCGAACTGACCAGCTTCTGGAAGGTGCGTTCATCAATGGCCACCAGCGTGCTCGGTTCCTTGGCCGTCGCCGTGTAGCGCCAGATGTGATCTTCCAACAAGGCCCGCTCGCCAAAGTGATCACCCGCCACCGCAGACTTCACGACCTCGCCATTCTCATCGGTGATGTCCACCCTCCCATTCTTCACCGCGTAAAAGGAGAAGGCCGGTTCTCCCCGATGGAACAAGGGGTCCCCGGTCTCCAGGTGCATTTCCTCCATGGGCGAGGAGTACTGCGGAGTGAGAAGGTTGATATCGCGCGGGAAGAAGAGGTCAAAGGTCCACTCCGACATCACCCTGAGCTTGCGATCCAGCCCTGGGAGTTTCATCAGATAGATGGTCCGCCACATGAACCAGGCAATGATTCCGGAGAAGTGCCAGCCGAAAATCTCCGCCACCGCCTTCTGGTGACCAATGGAAGCCAGTTCCCCCAGCCCAGTAAAAGCGAACGGGGTGAGCGCCCGCCCTTGCAGGCTGGCCACGATGTTGTCCCCTACCAAAAGGCCCTGACGATAGGCAAACTGTGCCGTCTCCGGGCACTTGCCGCCGCCGGCTTTGGGGAAGGAGGCGCAATCTCCCGCTGCCCACACATGCGTTTTCCCCTTCACCTGGCCGGTGGCCTCCACCACGACATGGCCTTTTTCCAGAGGCAGGTCCCCCGTTGCCCCGAGGGCCAGAATCTGCGGGTGAGGGGCATTCCCCACGGTGCAGACCACCGTGTAGGCATCTATCTTCCTCCCATCGTCCAAGATGACCGTGCGCGCCGTGGCCGCCTTCACCCGGGCTTTGAAGAGGATCTTCACCCCCATGTTCTGGAGCTGGGTGCCGGTGTAGTCCGCCAGCTTCGCCGAGAGCATGGGCAACACTTTCTCCCCGCTGTGCACCAGCGTGACACTGTAGTCCTCTGGCGTTACCTGCTCATAAAACCGGCACATGGAGCGCAGCAGGTCGATCATCTGTCCGGCCGTCTCCACCCCAGAATATCCGCCACCCACCACAATAAAGCTCAGCAGTCGGCGGCGTACTGCGGCATCCGAGATCAAGTTGGCCTCCTCCATCCGGCTGATGATGGTCGCCCGCAGCTTCATGGCATCACCACAGTTCCGCACCAGATAAGCGTGCTCGCTCATCCCGGGGATGCGAGACAGATCCACCTCCGCCCCCAGGGAAAAGACAATGTGGTCAAACGTGAACTCCACCGTGCCGGCGGTGACGCCACCGTCCAAGGTGAGCCGTTTTCCCGCCAGATTCACGGATTTCACCAGGCCACGGAAGACATCGGCTCCCTTGCAGATGAGGCGGATGGGGTTCACCACGTGCCGGGGGGCCAGCGAGCCACCCACCACCTCAGGCAGCATCGGCTGGAAGACCATGTGGTTCTCCCGTGCGATGACTCCCACGGTTTTACCCGTCCCCTTTAGCTTTTTGACGAGCCGCTGGGCGCAGTACACCCCCGCGAAGCCGCCGCCAAGAATCAGAACGTCATAGTGCCGTGGGGTAGGAGAACTCATGCGCAGAACACGATAGCAAGAAAGGGGGCAAGGCGAGTGATGTTTTTGTCGCGTTGGGATGCGGCGGTGCCTTCCCCCCGCTCCTTAACATACGGGTGCCGGGGACGGCTCACGCTGCCACAACCATGCCAATCACTCCCGCCACGGCGATGACCGCGCCGAGGACGCCGCGCCATCCAGGACGATCCTGCTCTAACCAATAAGAAAGGGGCATCACCAACAACGGGGTCGTGGCAGTGATGGACAGCACCACTCCGCTGCGCAACTCACCCAGCGCCCACTGAAAACAACTGACTCCACCAATGGGGCCGCAGCTGGCGGCGGCAAAAAGCCAGAGCCACACGGTCCATTTTCTAACCTTGTTTGCACCTCGAATAAATTTTTGTTCATCTTCCCCTTTTCGCGCACCTAGCCAAGTGGGTAGTTTCATCGAGAAGTACCAGGTCAGCATGGCAAAGCCCATCCCGGGCAGCACCCGTAGAAAAGCCTGCCCAATGCCGGTGATGACCAAACCTTCATGCACGGCTTCTGCTTGTGCCAAGCGACTTAACGCAGCCCCAAAACCCTGCCCGCATCCCGCCAACAAAGCCGACAATACGCCCCAACGCACGGCTGAAGCATGCCCCGCACCGCGCAATGCTGGAGGCAATCTGAGCCCCGCGCTCAAGGCCACGGCCACTCCACATAAAATAACCACTCCCATCAAGGCCTGTTGCCGCGTCAGAAAAGTACCAACCAGCCAAATATCCCCTATGGTTCCGAACAACGGGGCACTGCACAAATACAGGAGCAGGGTAAGGCGAGCCCCCAGTCTCGGATAGGCAAGAAAAAGCGCGACATCACCCACCCCAAATCCTACAACGCCACTGTAGAACAATCGTTGCGCCGTACCCGTAGTGAGATCCACCGGACCTGTCCAACCCGCCAAACATCCCAATGCCAAGGTCGCCAGCAACAGCCTCAGGGCGTTGGCTTTCAGCGGCCCCAGACCCACTGCGGCCCGCTGCCCGCATATGCCTGAACCGGCAAACAAGAAGGCGGTAAGGATGGCGGGGAGCATGTGCCCATGCGTTAGCAGTGACGCGGGCACAAGCAAGCTGCATCACCCCTCCCCTCTCATGGGCAGAAAGGCCCTGCCATTTTCTCCGACCGGACCTCGCTCGGCCTAATCCAGTTTTTCCGTCCACTACTCCACCACCCTAATGCATGATAGGTTTGATCCACCCAGTTTTTCCGTGAACGATGGTTTCGTGCTCCAGTCATAATTTCATGAAGTCATCTGCTGAACCTCTTGTTTGGATTCGAGGCAAGGTGGTGCCGCAAAGCGAAGCTCGCGTGTCGCCACAGGATCAAGGGTTCTCAGTGGGTGACGGCGTGTTTGAAACCCTAAAGGCCTATAAGGGAAAACCTTTTTCCCTGATGCGTCATTGGAATAGGCTGGTGAATTCCTGCCAAAAAATATACGTCCAATCTCCTGTTTTCATCGCATTTAAAGACATGATCGAGCAAACCATCGCTGCCAACCATCTGGAGGATACGGATGCACGTGTGCGTGTGACCGTGACCGCAGGTGAAGGGTCGATGGGAGCGCCGCGAGGCTCAGTGGAGCCCACGGTGATCTGCACTGCCACACCTGCGGTGGAACGTGCGGTAGCCGAGCGTGTCGCCATCGTCCCCTGGACCCGCAACGAACGCGGAGCACTGGCCGGGGTGAAATCCACCTCATACGGCGAGAATGTTATCGCCCTGAACCACGCCCGCGCCCACGGAGCGGGCGAACCCATTTTTGCGAACACGGCTGGTCATCTTTGCGAAGGGGCCACGACGAATGTTTTTCTCGTTCGCCAGGGCAGCTTGCACACGCCACCACTGAGCTCTGGGTGCCTCCCCGGCATCACCCGTGAACTGGTGCTGGAGCTCTGCCGGGAGCACCACATCCCCGTGTTTGAAGACAACCTTCCCGTCTCCGCCCTGCGCGAGGCAGACGAAGCATTTTTGACGTCATCCATCCGCGAAATCCATACCATTTCGCATGTGGACGACATTCCCCTTTCCCTATGCCCTGGCCCAAAAAGCCTCCAATTGAGGGGCTTGTTCAGGAAGCTCATCAGCGCTCACACTGACCCGTGAAACGCTCGTTCCAAAAACAGGCCCATCTGCCAAACCAAGGCATTGTGGAGAACCCCAGTAAAACAACCAAGAACCCCTAACCCACCAACTAACTATGGCCAAAGATCCAAACAACCGTAACATCACCCGGATTGAAAACACCGGTGGTGAAGGCAAGCGCCCCGTGCGCGGCTTCGAAGTCCGCATCTATCGTCGCGGACAACGCTTCAACCAGTTCTTCTCTGACTCCGCCCATGGCGGCAAGAAGGGCGCCCTGGAGCAGGCTCGCACCGTTCGCGACAAGATGGAGAAGAAACTCAAGCCCTATACCCGTCGTGAGCTCGCGGAAAAAATCTCCGCCCGCAACACCTCCGGCTACCGTGGCGTCCGCCTCCGCAAGACCATCGTGACCAAAGACGACAAGAAGTATGTCTATGAGCACGTGGAGGCTTCCTGGAGCCCGGAACCCGGCAAAGTGGTGAAAAAGTCCTTCTCCGTCGCCAAGCTCGGCCTCGACAAGGCCTGGGAACTTGCCGTCGAATGCCGTAAAAAGGCAGTCTCCAAGATCAAAGGCTAACCTGCTGCGGGCCAGCGCCTGCGTGCTGGCCTGCCGTGAGTGATCCAGCCGCGATCTGATCGCTGGGATTCCCTCCAAACGCCCTGTGCAAGGGCACCCCCATTGGGGGGAATCCCGCATTCAAACAGAAATCTCTCCAGGCACCTGTCCTGAAGCAAACCCCATCCTCCTCCGCCGCCATCGAGCGACGTCTGGAATGGGGTTTTTCATTTTTGGGAGCCCCCCAACACATCGCTCGGCTTCAGCCCGGCCAGATATAGCGCCTACACCTCCTGAAGCCTCTCCTGAGCCGTTGCAGGCACCTGCAGGAGTTTGGTACGACTGGTATCCCCTCGCAACAAGCTAACCTCGCCCTTCGCGCAACCCAGCCACTCTGCCAGGAAACGGACCAGCTCCTTGTTGGCCTTCCCTTCCAGCGCTGGAGCCGCCAGTTTGACCAGCAACACGCGCCTCCCCTGCTCGTCCGCTCCCCAGCCAATGATCTCACTGCGCCGCGCATTTGGCGTCACCTTGCATGCCACATTCACTGAGTCATCTCCCATCGGAGGCTGACAGTAGAACGGCCTCCCCCAAGTCTCCAGACCGAATATCGCGCTGAAAGACTGGCCCCGATGAATGAGCGGCCGATCCGCACTCGGCCACCACTTCTTTCCCCATCTTGTAAATCCTTCAAAAATCTTGTTAATCCTGTCTCCAGTTGCACCCAGCCACGCCTGTCTCACCGAATTTGGGTGACAACCACCAGCGCTCGTGCAAAATCCGCGTCCGATGAAAACCACGTTTCTCACCCTCCTCAGCGTCGTCGCCATGAGCGCCGTCGCCCTCGCCGAAGACGGCTGGACCAGCATGTTCAACGGCAAGGACCTCTCCGGCTGGAAGTCCAACGAAGAAGTCCCCGGCTCCTTCAC
Organism: Verrucomicrobium sp. BvORR106; assembly: GCF_000739655.1. Classification (GTDB taxonomy): domain Bacteria; phylum Verrucomicrobiota; class Verrucomicrobiia; order Verrucomicrobiales; family Verrucomicrobiaceae; genus Verrucomicrobium. The sequence goes on from NZ_BATR01000181.1 coordinate 68,791, forward strand.
CGTGGAAGACGGCAAGCTCAAGGTCTCCGGTGGCCGCGCCCACATCTTCTTCGTCGGTGCCGATGGCAACGCCAAGTTCAAGAACTTCGAGTTCAAGGCCAAGTTCATGACCACCCCCGGTGCCAACGGTGGCATCTACATCCACACCACCTACCAGGACAAAGGCTGGCCTGAAAAAGGCTACGAGTGCCAGGTGAACGCCACCCACACCGACCGCAAGAAGACGGGCGGCCTCTACGCCGTGCAGGACGTGCTCGACAACGCCCCCAACAAGGACAACGTCTGGTCGGACTACTACATCAAGGTCGAAGGCAAGCACATCACGATCAAGATCGACGGCAAAACCACCGTGGACTGGACCCAGCCCGATGACTGGGATCCCGCCAAAACCCTCAAAGGCATGCCCGGCCGCAGCCTGAGCGAAGGCACCATCGCCATCCAGGGTCACGACCCCAAGAGCGTCGCCTTCTACAAGGACCTCGAGATCAAGCCCCTCCCCTGATCGATCATCGGCTATGAACAAAAAAGGCAGCCCTTACCGGCTGCCTTTTTTATTGCACGTGTCCCGCCGTTCACCGCGCCCGTTTCACAAAAATCGCATCCACCTGCCGCAGCTGATTATCCCGGGTGAGCGAGGCGTTGTAGAAGTTGTGCAGTTCAAAACCCAGCTCGTAGTAGAACTTCAGCGCTTCATCCAGCCGCTTCTGCCCCTGATAGGTCGGCCGGGTGATGATCTCAGCATAGAGCACCTCGATATTGCCCAGTTCACAGGCTGCCCTGCCACCTGCCATGACCAGATGCTCAGCCCCCTGCACATCCAACTTGAGCAGATGGATGCGCGGCACTCCCAGCTCGTGCATCGCCGAATCCAGCGTTCGAATCTCCACCGTCATTGTCCGGGCCGTATTCAGGAGGCCCTCCCCCCAAGTCCTTGCCCCCTCGCCATCCGTGGGCAGAAGGGAGTTTGTCGCCGCATGCGCATTCACATGAAACGTCTGTGGTCCATTCTCCTCCCCAAGACCGTAGGGAAGCGCCCGCACCCTGGCATCGTCAGCCACCGCGGCCTTCAGCACTTCAAACGAATCATGGAAGGGTTCAAACGAATAAACTCGGCTGCCTGGCAGCAGTTCGCGAAATGCGTTGGCCATGAGACCGTGATGCCCGCCCACATCAAAGACCACGGGCTCCGCCACGTCCTTCATCAGGCGTTTGAGCTCCGCCATCGCTGATTTCCCTCCTGCTTCTGTCTTGCGGGCCTTCGCAATGGAGTAGCCAAAGCGACCCGCCAGCGCCTTAATCACAACTTTCAACATGCGCTCCCATTGCATAGGAGTGCCCGCCTTACAACCGGCGGCTGCAAAGCCATCGCTCACGCCTTCGTTGCACCAACTTCCCACGAACCGACCCTCAAAGGTACTGCCGGGCTCGCCAAGTTCACCGAAGCACCGCTTCCGCCGGCCGCTCTCGAGCCAGGATCTCCAGAAGATTGGACAGGTCCACCCGCTGTTCAGCCGTCAAGGCCTGATCCGCTTTGCCAGAGGGAGCGAGGATTTGATCTTCCTTGTCATAACCCTTCTCCGGACCCAGCACATAACTCGATACCGTCTTGAGAGACGGCTCCTTCCCCGCCAGGAGATCCGGCAGTTGCTCCCTGACGCCCTTGAGGTGCGACACCCTCACGGTGCCGCCTTTCATCACATACTCCGTCACGGTGGGATCATTCTGCGCGCCTCCGTTCCAAACCCATCTCACCCGCTGCACCATATCCCCCACACAGTACAAGAAGTAGTAGTGCGTACTCGTCGCGTCTTCGCCCTCCTCCAACAGGTAGACCTTGTCACCATCGGCCGCTCGGGCCACGGACACCTCTGTCAGAGCCATGAACAGCGCTACGACAACCCATTTCATGACGCTCAGCCTACCAGCCAGCCCCCTCTGGAGCACGCCTTTTCGAACTCGATCCGGAGTCAGCCCGCCATCAGCCATCACCGGCGACTGCATCATCGTGATCCCTCACACCTATGGCGCGGGTGACACACGTTACCCTCCCTCAAACGGGTCTCAATGCGCCTCAGCCCCTCTTACCTTATCCCTTTCCCCTCTACCCTCCTATTCATCATACTCACCCGGTTCGAACCGGATGGCGTGAAGCGCGGTCACTGGACGGGGCTCATCGCTCTGGCCGATGAACAGGTCGTAGGTTTCACCGTTGTCCGTGGAAATGGAGTCATCCTGCAGCACATCATGCCTTGGCTGGCCCTTGCCAATGCCCTCGGCATGCGCTGCAGGAAGAGCTTCTGAAAGGAATTCCGCCACCGCATTGGCCACGCCACGGTCACCCTTGGCGCTGAACATGAAGTAGGTCTCCGGCATCGTCTCCTGCGGCTGCTCCCACGTGAAGTAGTGATTCAGCGTCTCTGCCAGGGCTTCCCGGACATCGGTATCGGTGAGCTCCTCATGATCTTGGGCCAGATCTTCAAGGGCTTGATACAAATGGCCGACGGCGTCTCTGAGCGAGGTCATGGAGGGATTTTTTGATGAAACTATTTGGGGCGATCGCAATAATACCGGGCTGAGCCCGCTGCTCCTGCCCCGACCGCCCCGCCATATCACCCGAACTCCCTGTTGTCCACCCCCTCGCGACACTTTTGCCCTTCGGATCCTCCCAAAGGTGGCGTTTTTTCCTTTGCCGTCGTGTTGCCGGCCCCATGGCGGGGCCCTTTCTGAAAAAAACTACATCGATGGCTGCCGTCGGTTCATGACCTAACTCCCTCATTCAGGCAAGGCATGGGCTGGCGAAAAGATGTTCAACCATCATCCGCGTCACGTCCGCCATCGCGTCGTAGTTCAAAGTCTCCGGCAAGTCAGTAGGGAGATGATAGTGTGAATTGCGGAAATTGGAGGTATCCGTCCACATGAGAGCCGGCAGGCCCGCTTTCCAGAAGGGAGTATGATCGCTCCGCAGCAGGTCGCCAAAGAGTTTTTCCAGACCGAACAACACCTTCAAGGATACCATGGGCGTCTGGGTACCGCCTCGGCGCACCGCACGAAGCACCCTGCTGGCGATGGAGTTTGACTTTGAGTTGCTCACCAATCCGATGAAGTTCCCTTGATCGGGTAGAGCGACCGGCAATCCCTTTGGCTTGGACTGCGACCCCGGACGATTTGTGAAATAACCCACCATCTCAAAAATGTGAGTCTCCCTCAGACGCTTCCGCGCTGCGGCATCCAGAGAAGCCACGAACTCAGTACTCCCCATCAACCCATCCTCTTCACGATTGAAAATGGCTATGTCCGGCACCCCAGCCCATGAGCCCGCCTTCCAGGCCTCGGCAGCCAGGACGCGGGCCACCTCCAGACAAACCGCGATGGCACTGTTGTTGTCATCTGCTCCTGGCGTGGTGCTGACCGTGTCATAGTGCGCCCCCAGCAGCACACGCGATCCTGCTGCGGCGCCAGCCTCTCCGGGCGCTTCCGCAATCACATTGTCGTACGCCCCTTGCAACCGCACAACGAATCCCAGACTTCGCAACTCTTCCACGAGCCAGTCCCGGGCCCGTTCATTGTCCCTGCGTTGCGCGACATAGTGCCGGGGATAATTCAATGCCTCAACCGTGGCGCGCAATCGCGCCGCAGACACCGCGGCCACTGCCGGATGGGCGATCGGGAGACTGGCAGAGTCTGCCTTTGCGTGAGTGACCAGCATGGTATCTAGAAATCGAAATTCGCTGACTGCTCCAGCCCAATTTGTTCAGGGTCTCAATTCCACGGGCGTGCCGTCAGCCACCGCATCCCAAAGCAAGTCCATCTCCGCGTTGGTCACCGCCACACACCCCGCCGTCCAGTCCCACCAGCGATGGCACCGTCCCAGCCATCCCCAGCCATTCTTCAGACCATGAATCATGATGTTGCCACCAGGAGCGCGTCCAGCGGCTTTGGCGGCGGCCTGCTGCTCTGGTGAAGGATAGGAAATCCGCAGTGCCCGATAGCAGGTGCTGTCCACCTTATGCTGGGAGATGCGGTACACCCCTTCCGGTGTGCGCATGTCGCCCTCACTCGCCTTTGCCCCGACCGGCTGCCGCCCCAAGGATGCCGGGTAGCTCGCCACGACTTTCCCACCCTGCATAAGGTCAAGCCTCCTTTGGGACTTGCTGACCACCAGACGATCCAAGCGGGTCCCGGCTGGCAATGCCGATGTCGGCCAATGAGCCCAGCACAACAAGGCGGCACCAGAGATCAAGGTCGCCCCGACCACCAGCCTCCACCGTCTTCTTCTCCCTCGTCTGTTTCCCATGTCTACCGCTCCATGCGTTCCGGTGATTCGATGCCCCACCTCATCAAGGTTTCATCAGCACCTGCCACCGATGCAGCGAGACCTTGGACTCGAACCAGTAGTTTGAGTCGTTTCTGCCATCCAAAGTAGCCACCTTTCCCAATCCAGGATCAGCCTGAATCCAACGTCCATCTCCCAGGTAGCATAACACGTGTGCGCCGCCCTTGGTCACGGCAAGATCACCTGCCTCAAGTCCCGCATAGTCCATGGCTTTCACTGTACCCGTACGCCCCAGTGAATGAGTCCAGTCACGATAGCCTTCACCCAGGGCTTTTGCACTGGAATCATGCCACCACTGCTCCAGAGCCAGCCGTAGCGCCCGCCCATCCGCATGGAGAAGGCCATATGAAATCAAGGCGTTCCTCAGTGCGCGACGCGGCAGTCCAGAACAATCAATGCCTCGACGGTCCTCCCCGCCCCAATGGTAAGGAGAACCATCGAATCCGGACAGCTCCTTGAGGTAACGGCTCACGAGGTCATCCTGATTGAGTTCTCTTGCAGGCAGCAGGAGCGGCGTAACGATCAAGATTGGTAGAATCACCAACAGGCACCGAACCCAGACACGTCTCCAAGCGAGAAACAGCAGGCCCGCCCAGCTCAACCCCAATGCGGCCAGCCAGCCCAGACGCAATCCTCCGCTGCTGACTGGGTTCAAATAGATCAAGACCACCGCCCCCAGCGCACCAACCGTCATCAAAGTGACAAGTCTTCTCATCATCGCTTAAAGTAATGTCTCCGACGTACAGAACTCATTCTCACTGCCCGGCCGCAGCAGGCTTCTTCTGAGGATCATCTCGGATCACCTTGTTCTTGTCGAGCAGGCGGTTCATCACCTGCTCAACCACCGGGCTGAACATCGGGCTGGCCTGGACATCCAATTTAACCGAACCGGGCAGCGATAGTTCACTGCACTTGAAGCAAATCAAAATATCCACCTGGCCGGTTGGCAACACGAAACTCAATCCGTGACGCGGTTCGAAATCACAAAGGAAACTGGGTCCCGGAATGATCTGGCTCTTCAAGAAGTCACTCCAACGTCCGGCTTCGCCGTCGGCCTCCATATTTACAGAACCCAACACGGGATAGCCGTGAAACTTGGGCAACTTTTCATACTCCTGGACTCGCTCAGGGTAACGCTTCCGTAATGCTTCCCCTTGCGCTGGCACCAAAGAATAAAGCACGATCTTTGTCGCTACAGGGATGCGGGGTGAAAGCTCCCGGTGAGCCCGGCTAAAAGAAATCGTCTGCTCCATCCCCCACCCTAGCAATACTTTGGCGACCTTATCACTCCATGGGCCAAAATCCTTCGCCACCTCCTCCTTGGTCAGTGATGGTAAGAGGTCCGGAATCCTCGTCAACAAACCCAGACCACCCTCCGGCAATTCCGCCGCAGACATCAGACCGCTCAACACGAACGCGAACCACAGTGCATAAAATCTCTTCCTCATACCATTCTTGATCTCAATTATTCGACCCATCCACAAAATCGTCACTCCATACAACCTCTCATCTTTTTTAGCTCCATCCCCACCTAATTCCTATCTTGTAAATCCTTAAAAAATCTTGTTAATCCTGTCTCAAGAAGACGCCCTCCCCATACACCGCCACCTCCACCAGGTTCAAATCCGGATCCCTGAAATAAACTGACGTGATCGCCCCTACGGCCCCCGTCCTCGGCACTGGCCCCTCCGTGACAAACACCCCTTGCTCTTCCAGGTGCGCCAACACCTCCTCCATGGTTGAGGTCGTGATCAAACACAGATCCGCCGAGCCCGGCGTGGGATGCATCGCATGCGGAGCCACGGGAGCTTCTGCTGGATGCAGATTGATCTTCTGCTGACCAAACTTCAACGCCCGGCGCCCGCCTGCAAAGGTTACCACCTCCATACCCAACACACGAGTGTAGAATTCACAGGATGCGTCAACATCACGCACTGTGAGGACGATGTGATCAAGACGGTCGATGGTCATGGCAAATGCGGAGAATCGAGAGGCGTTCTCTTACTCTCTGTAGATCGGAGTGGGGAAAGTGCCGCTGGCGAGATGAATGGCCACTTTGGCGAAACCTTGCGCCTTCAGCCGCGCTTCCAGATCATCTATCGCCGCCTTGAACTTGTCGTCGGGCCACATCCTGGTGACCTTGCTCATGATAACCACGGCGAGTTTCCGCTCCTTGGTAGCCTTGGCCACCTTGGCGGTGAAGACCTCCAGTGTGAAGGCTTCGCGCTGCCCTTCAGGGCGCTCGATTTGAATCGCATCTGGGCCATCGAAGTACAACACCACGTCTGCCTTCAGATACTGTTCTTCTGCGCGCCCAGAGGGAATGAGTTTGTCCTCTGCCCGCAGCGTCGCAGTGCACCCCACGATCAACATCAAACACCAGGCAACAATCTTCGTTCTCATGGCTCGAAATCGATTACTGGGCTGCTTTCAGCGCTGCTCCTGAAACGCCACTTCTCACTAACACCAGCTCTTTGTGCCGGGGTTGAATGGTGATGCGCGTGGCCATCGTCGTCGCCTTCGCCTCATGCTTGCTTACCAGCGCCAACTCTCCGCCTCCTTGCGGAAACAAACTGATGCTGAACTCCTTTCCTGAGGCCGGATTCTTTCCTTCCTCAAACTGGGGCAGATACGCCACCAGTCCGCGGATCAGAGGCTGCTCATAGGTCACGACAAGGGCAAACTGCGGGGCGGGTGCGGCCCCCAGAATGAAGCGGCACTGCGCAAGCCTCATCCCCTCAGGCAATGAGGCATCTTCAGTAAATTGAACTCCCTTGGGGCGATGGACGATTCCCTCGAGCTCCAGGCGGGGATCTACCTCCCGGATCACCTGATCCGGGTCTTGTGCAAGTGCCTTCGGCCAGATCACAGGGACCGAGAAAAATAGCGGATCCTGCAACGGACCCTTTGCCACGTACCCCACGGCACAAGAAACGGTCGCCGTCTCCGCGCCCACACCGATCAGGCAACGCTCCCAAGTCTTCTCGACAAGTGCCACTGCAAGGGGATTCGCACGGGCCAGAACGACAGCACCCCATGTGGCGACAGACAGGGTGCTAGTTTTAAGGAAGGTTCGCCGCATCATAGCTCACACAGGGCTCCAAGGAGGATGGATTGACGAGAATCAACAAGCCTATCAAACAGAGAAAAAGACCACAATCCTGATTCATCCCATACGCAGCGATTCGGAATCGCTCCGTTCAAGCTCAAGGTCCCTTGCTCAAGTTTCGCTGCCCTTGAGGATGAGATCGGTGATAGTTGTGAAAATTGTTTACGAACCACCAGCGCCCCGTTCCGTCCCGAAAACAGGCTTCCGTTTTCCAGACAAGGAGTCTCCCAGTCCTGTAGCGTTTCTTTTCCGCAGCAAGTTGCTTCTGATAGTCCTGGTTGAACTCGATGAGACACTCCATCTCCGGCACGCCTACACCCTGTGACCAGATCTGGAACGAATAGCACTCGCTGTGTTCACTCGCCAGGATACTGGCCAAATACGCCTTCACCTTCTGGTGATCTGCCTCCGGCCAAACTTTGGCATCAACATAGCGTACTTGCACCTTCTCAATGGCATTCCCAAAAAGCTCCGCCAAAGTGGTCCCTGGCTCCACCTTCACCATCGGCTGATCATGTGCCTCTGGCGGAATGCCCCACTCCGGACGTGGATCAAACTCAATCGCCGGCTCTGCGGCTCTGAACGAACCACTACAAATCAGCCCCATCAGAGCTGCAGCAAACAATGATTTCATTCTTAAACGAAACACCAGTTACCCCGTCTGTTTGTAAGAAGATTGTCTATCATTTGTGCAGATGATTCAGAAGACCTTCATCCTGCATCGGCTTCAACGTAACCGCACCGATCTCAGCATCTCCATGGTCTGCGCGACCATTGTGACACCATCCACTCCCGCAGGCCATCGCGCCTGAATTCTTGTGTAGTGCTTGGGCTTCAATTGACACAACGTCTCTAGAACGGTCCCACCACCGGCCCCGGCCCGGTCTTCCCTCGACGGGATCTGCATTTGCGCAGCTGGAAGACCGCTGACGAGCAAAATCTCAGTCCTTTCAGGTTCGAAGGGCGCAGTCCTCAAACACATCCCATACCACATCTGTCGCCACGCCTCGCTGGTGACCGCCCATGATTGAGCCACCTCCGGTTCCATCACATCATCCATGAGCAGAATCTGAAAACCCCGGATCTCGACATGCTCCAGCAACACCTGTTCAGGGGATGGCGTTGCGATCCTCCAACTGCCGGGCGGAAAGTTCATCATGGAGTCTACGGGCTTCCAATAATAAGGTTTCCCCCCTTCGATCACATCAAGTTGTTCAGATCCACTCATCATGCCCCTCGTGGAATAGAGTGCCGGACTTTGCGTTTGCCCCCCTCTCACCATGGCGTTCAGAGGTGACACCGCAAACATTCCAACGGCGACAAATACTCCGAGCAGTGCATGTAGCTGAAGGGCTCGGATGCTCCGTGGCCGACAGAAGCAGGCGGTCAACGCACCAGCCAATCCGCCGCCTGCCAGGGCGAAGCCCAGGTTGTTCGTCTCCCTCATCAAATTCGAAGGGAAAGGATCAAACCACGCGATCCAGGCAGAAAGGGCAGTCACTGAAACGGTCAAGCCGACAGAAACTGTGATGCGCTGGTTCATACTCAACTCTCGCGAGCCCATGACAAACTGGTCAACCGCGACTCGCCATGACACCGACTTCACTATTCTTCAACCATTCGTCCCAACCGAATTTTCCCCACGGTTTGACTCGCTCCTTCAGGAAACGGTCTGACCTTGCAAGGCGCTTTGATCGCACGGACCTCGGCCGACCATTTGTTTTGGATACGGCCCCACATCAGCGAGTTGACATACCAACCCTCGTAGGGAATGGCCAAGTTCACTTCCAGTCGCAAGGTGCGCCCACGGGTCTCCAGAACTCTCACCGTGCCAGCCCGTCCCCCGGGCTTAACCGCCGATTCCACTGCCAGTTCATATCGCCCGAGAGCGACCACATTTCCAGGTAGCAGCGCACCTGGCGAGGCACGATCTGCCCACCTCAGCTCATAGGTGCTGCCAACACTGAGGGGTGCCGGCAACACCATTACCACCGCCTCAAACTGCAGAAAATTCACGGTTCGAGACTCTGACCATCCTCTAGTCAGAAAGGCCACCGTCCCCGCCCCTCTCTCGGGGATCAACTCAAAAAAGTACATCCCCCCCTTTGCGGTCAACCTCGCTTGGGAATCTTCAAAAGCGAACCCCTTATTCCATGATGCCAGTGTGCCGGGCCCGGACGTCACCGTTCTCGCCTTCCTCACCGGCGTCCGGCATGCGCACATACTCAAGAGCAGCAGAACCACCACCTGACGGGCCATCCACCCGTTTGATTTCATTGCATCCCTCATAAGAACATCCAGGGCAACCACTCAGTTTTCGCCAACTCTCACTACCAGCTTCCCGTCATCTCTCATCTCCACCCCCGCGCAATTTTCAAATGCTTCCGAAACGGCTCCGACGTCTTGCACCATGAGTTCAAGGAAACTTCCCGCCTGCATTCACTTCCGAATTCAGAAGATTCCCCCTCTCTCTTACTTGCCACCGCACAAGCTTCACCCAAAAGCTCCATCACAGTATCTTGTTAATCCTTCAAAAATCTTGTCAATCCTGTCAAATTCAGGCTCCACCCGTGCCCACGCAACACAAGCGCAAGCTGCCGCCATCGGTTGCGCTGCCCAGAGGGTCGCAATCGCAAGAGCCCCAACACAGGGCGACTGTGGTTCTACAGATGCACATCACAACTGGCCCGAACCTCGTGAGGGGTTGATCCAGGACGCTGCGAGAATTTGGTGAAATTCGCCTTGAGACTACCTGACCTCCAGGAATCACGCAATTGAATCCACCAAAAGCCCATCAAAGACCAAGCAGTCAATCTCTCAGGAACCCGGCCAATCCCGTCTCCAAGAACTTCCCCCTCCACTCGGCCCGGGAGAATTTGCCCCGGGCGTTGGGCACCAGGTCCTGGCGCAACCAGTAGCGACGTGGCCTCTGCCAACCCGGGAGACGTTCCCCCATCCAGCGTACCAGATCCTCCTGCCGCACGCCGACGGAGGTGTCCACATTCACACAGGCCACCGTTTCCTCGCACCGCACTTCATCCGCGCTGGGCACGCCGAAGACTACGCAGTGGCGAACCCCCTCGCATGAGAGCAGAGCGGCCTCTACTTCCGCAGGGTTGAGCTTCCTGCCTGCTACGTTGATGGTGTCACTCAGGCGCCCGCGCATGGTCACCCTGCCGGTCTCGCGGTCGAGGTCCACCACGTCGCTGGTGCGGAAACTTCCGCCGCCCAGGATCGTCCGGTCTTCGGTTTCGGCGGGCCAGTAGCCCTCTCCCACCGCCTTACTGTGCACGCACAGACACCCATCCCCACCCAGCGTGAGGCTCACGCCTTGCATGGCCTGTCCGGCAAAATTGGCATCGGCGCGAGGAGCATTGCTGCCGTCATAGGCAATGCCACCGCACTCGCTGGAGCCATAGAAGTTGTGAATTTTGATCCCGGCCTGCGCAAAGACCTCCTCCTCCAGCTGGAGGGGCAGCGGAGCGCCTGCTGAGATGGCCAGGGCAATGGGTGCATCCTTCAACAACCCCGCCTGGTGCCAGGCCCGCCACATGGCAGGGACGGCAGGTACCGTGTAGCGAATGCCCAGGGTGTGTGCCTGCCGCTTGGAAGACGGCATGGGATCCGGCACCAACACCATGGGGTGCCCCTGAAGCAGCAATGGGAGAATGAGGTTGGAGAACCCGTAGCTGTGCGCCAGGGAGATCACAGCCAGATTGGGGCACGAAGCATCGAGCCCCATGGTCTGCCGAATGTTCTCCGCATCCGCCGCGAGCTGGTCGCCACGGAAAAACACGCCTCTCGGCTGCCCCGTGGAACCAGAGGTGAACTTCATGTGGCAGATCTCCGGAGCAAACTGGGTACCCCGGGCCACCGCATCCGCCAGGAGCGGCGGCGTCTCCACCTCCACTGGGCAAAGGACAGCGTCATCCCGCCAGGCCCGCAGACATTCCAATACAAACTGTTGAGCTCCACCTGCCCCGCGCATGGAGGCCACATGGACCTGCCTGGGTGCCAGCGGGGCGAGCAGGGCCACCTCCTCCTGCAAGGCCGAGAAGGTCCACTGCTCACCTGTGGCCGCGTCTCGCACCGCCACGGCATCGGCATGCCGGTTCAGCGTTTGCAGCCAGAGTTCGTGGAGAATGGGCATCAGTGGGGCGGGAAGAAAGAACAGCACCAGTACCGGGCAACCAGAATAGGTGCGCTCAGAACCAAAGCTTTAACTAGGCCCATCCGCTCCGTTCCGCAAGCAGTCGCCACCGGGAAGCGGCCCTCACAAGTGCGTCTGCCAGGCCAGGCATTGATCAAGAAGGGCGCCCCATCTGAATTCCCCACTTCTCCCGTCACCAAGCCTTCACACTCAACAAACACCTCATGGACGAAACATCCTCTGGAACCTGCCCGCTCCACGGCGCCATGCGAACCTCGAACTCCAACCAAGATCCCCTTGAGCGCCCCGTGCACCCTCGCTAGAGGTGGAGGTTCATTTCACCCGTCATTCCTCCATGCCGTATCCCTCCTCCCCCGCCCCCGGTGCGCCCTTTCGCGTGGTGGTCACCGGCGTGGGCATCATTACCTCCATGGGCATCGGCTGGAGACAGAATGCCGACGGCTTCCGCGAGGGCCGGCAGGCCCTGCGCCCCATCACCCTTTTTGATGCCTCCAGCCAGCGCGTGCAGCAGGCGGGCGAGGTGATCTTTGACCAACCCTTGCCTCAAACGCGGCTGGGGCGCCGGCAGCTCGCCCGACTGGATCGCGCCTCGCGCCTGCTGATTCATGCCGGAGCAGAGGCATTCACCCAGAGCGGCTGGCAGGCAACGGCAGACGCAGGCAGCACGATCGCGGAAGACATCCCCATCGTGCTCGGCACCAGTGCCGGGGCCATGGCCGTGGGTGAGAGCTACTATCGCCAGAAGGTGGAGACCCCGGGCGAGGCCCACACCCTGCCGCACAAGGTGGTGCTGTACCAACCGCATACTCAAGCGCAGTTCCTGGCCGATGCCCTGGGTGTCCAGGGTCCGGTCACGATGATCTCCAACGCCTGCGCCTCCGGAGCGAATGCCATCGGCCATGCCTTCCGGCTCATCAAGACCGGCCGTGCCTCCCGCGCCATCGCGGGTGGTTACGATGCCCTGGCCCAGATGGTGTTCGCTGGCTTCGACTCTCTCCAAGCCCTCAGCACCACCTCCCCACGCCCGTTCGACGCCCAGCGCGACGGGCTCGCCTTGGGAGAAGGAGCGGCCGTCTTCACTCTGGAGCGGTATGAGGATGCCGTCAGCCGCGGAGCTAACATCCTGGCGGAAGTCACCGGATACGGCGCGGCGACCGATCTCCATCACCTGACCCAGCCGCACCCGCAGGGGGACGCCGCGCTCATCAGCATGACGCGTGCCTGCGCGGAGGCCACTGTCGAGCCCAAGCAGGTGCAGTACATCAACTCTCACGGCACGGGCACACCGCTCAATGACGTGGCAGAAGGCATGGCCATCCAGCGCTGGGCGGGCCCCCACACTCCTGGCATCATGGTCAGCAGCACCAAGGGAGCCATCGGTCACCTTCTGGGCGGCGCTGGGGCCGTCGAGGCCGCCATTTGCGTGATCGCACTGAGTGAAGGCTTCGTGCCACCGAACGCCCCTGTATCCACCCCAGACCCGGTCTGCACCTTCGACCTGGTGTGCGAGCCCCGCCAGGCACAGCTCGACTGCGTGCTGACCAATTCCTTCGGCTTCGGCGGAGCCAATGCCACCCTGGTCCTCCAGCACCCCACCTCCAGAGCGTGACACCGCCGACCTCTCCCATGCCCCCTTCTTCAGGCTCATCCGCCACGATCCACCTCACTGGCTGGGGGGCCGTGTCTCCCGCCGGCTGGAGCGCCACCGCGCTGGCAGACGCTGTGCTGGCTGACTCGCCCCTACCTCATACCTCTGAGCGCCGTGTCCCGGAGGCCCCGGAACGGATGTTCCGGCGCGTGCCGCCCATGCCCGCTACGCCGGACTGGATGAAACAACCCCGCCTGCGCCGCACCACCGCGGCCGCCCGCCACGCCGTGCACGCGGCGGTACAGGCCCTGGGCGAGAGCCACCTTGAGGCGGTCCGCAGCAGCGGTCGCCGTATCGGCACCATCTTCTGCACCATGAGCGGGTGCGTGCAGTTCAGCCGCCGGTTCTACGCGGAGGTTCTGGCCAATCCCCTCCTGGCCAGCCCTATTCTCTTCCCTGAGACGGTTTACAATGCCCCGGCCAGCCATGTTTCCTCGCTCCTCGGTTCCCCGGAGATGAACTACACGCTCGTGGGTGACTCCGCCCAATTCCTCGCTGGCCTGGATCTGGCCGCCCAGTGGCTGGATGACGGCTTGGTGGACGCCTGCCTCGTCATCGCGGCGGAGGAGCTGGACTGGATCTCAGACGAGGCGCTCCTGCTCTTTGCTCCGCAGGCAGTTTCCGCGGAGGGTGCCGCAGCCGTGCTGCTGGAGAAAGGCGGCACGTCCCCATCAACGGATTCTGCAATCACCCTGCGCGCGGTGACTGAGGCCTTCACCTACGGTCAGGAGCGCGACCGCCCCCAGGCCGCCACGGCCGTTCGGCGGGCCCTGGAACGCCACCGCGCTCCAGGAACCGTGTTGTGTGATGGCTCGAACCCCCAAGCCCTGGCCTCCGATGGTACCCGCACGCGGGGCGACACCACTGAGCAACAGCTCTGGCAGGACTGGGATGCCCCTTCCTATGGCGTCCGGCCCGTTCTAGGGGAGGGATTTGCCATCACCTCAGGCTGGCAGACGGTCCTCGCGTGCGAACTGCTTCAGCGCGGCCTCGCCAGCCAGGCCTTCATCAGCGCGGTGGGCCTCACCCAACAAGCTGTGGGCGCCGTGTTGCAGGGGCCCGCACCGATTCCCAGCCAGCCCTGACGCCCGCCCTCCCCGCATCCATCTTCGTTTTACCTCGTTCCCACCTTTTTTCTCCCGCATCTTTTTAATGCCCACAGTCACTCTCATCACCGGCGGCAATGGCGGCCTGGGCATCGCCCTCGCCACTGCGTTCCTTGAGGCCGCCCCAGACAACGTCGTCTGGCTGGGCGTTCGCCAGCGCCGGAACAAAGCTGAGGCTCTCGCCGAAACACACCCCAAGCGTTGCCACCTCATTCCGCTGAACGTGACAGTGGATGTCGAGTGGACCGCGGCCATTGCCGAGATCGTCGGCGCGTCGGGCAAGCTGGACGTCCTGGTGAACAATGCCGGGCACCATGAAGATGCCCTGCTGGCCACCATGTCTGATTCCATCTGGCAAGATGTCCTACAGAGCAACTTGACCGGCACCTTCCTGGGCTGCCGCGCGGTGGTGAAGCATATGATGGGGCAGCGCTTCGGCCGCATCATCAACATCTCCTCCCTCAGCGCTCTCATGGCCCCTGCCGGCCAGACCAACTATGCCGCCGCCAAGGCCGGCATCATTGGCCTGACCCAGAGCTTTGCCAAGGAAGTGGCCCGCGCTGGCATCACGGTAAATGCAGTTTGCCCCGGCTTTATTGAGACCGATGCCTTGATTCAGATGTCTCCCGAGGAACGCCGGGCCGCCGCCATGCGGGTGCCCATGCGCCGCCTGGGCAAGCCGGAAGAAGTGGCTGCCGCCGTCCTTTTCCTTGCATCCCAGCCCGCTGCCTATATCACAGGAGCCGCCCTCAAGATCGACGGTGGCATCCTCTGAGCCCGCCACCTCCGATCTCTCAGCAAAGCCCCCCACCTGCTTCAGTTTTCCCGTCCAACTCCGATCCGACCCCAGCAAAATGGCAGACCTCGACCTCGACGCCCTTCGGCAGCAAATCAAAGAAGCCATGGTGGAAGAGCTCATGCTCCCCCAAGGTGCCGACGAAATCGCCAACGATGCCGCCATCTTCAGCCCGGAAGGCCTCGGCCTCGACAGCGTGGACGCCCTGCAGCTCGCCGTCGCCCTGGAGAAGCGCTTCGGCCTGAAGCTCGCCGATGCCGCCGCCGCCCGCGAGGTCCTGCGCTCCGTGGACACCATCGCAGCCGCCATCCAGGCGAAGTAGCTTCCCAGTGCATCAGCGGGCGGTGCGTCAGCGCGTCATGCCCCCAGCCCCTAAAGGTTGGAGGAGCCAAAAGATTCTTATCCCGCTCCGTCGCACTTTCTGAGTTCTCCGCCTCCCGAGATAGGCGGGCTGCATCGGAATGCATCACTCCCGGACCGACCTGTGGCCCCGATGCCGAAGGCATCATACCCCCGGGGATCGGCGAAAACGGCCCCATCCTGAAAGGATGGCAGCAAGGTGCAGCCTCGGCGTCAACTCCGCCAATCTGGCCCCAACCAGCGCAGCGTCTCAACGATCCCGCCCTAAGCGGGATCTACTGAGCCATCTTCGGCACCCGCTCGCGGAACGCCTCACGGCCCCCGTCACGACCGTTGAGGCCGCCTTGTGCCACGAGGTCATAGCCGCGCCAGTCGGAAATTGTCACCTCCGCGAACTCGCCCACTGGGAGTGCCGGATCGACAAATACGACGCCGTCGATGTCGATGGAGTCCATGTAGGAGCGGCCTTCTCCGGGGTTCTCCACCAGCACGCGGTAGGTCTTGCCCAGCTGGCTGGCGTTGAACTCCTCTGCCCGATGCTGCAAGACGCGCATGGCCTCGTTCCACCGGCGCTTGCGGGTGGAGTGGTGCAGATGGCCCTCCATCTTGTCGGCACGCGTGCCCTCCTCACGGGAGTAGTTGAACACGCCCGCGCGCTCGAATTTGGTCTCCTCGATGAACTGCACGAGCTCCTCGAAGTCCTCCTCTGTCTCACCGGGGAAGCCGACGATGAACGTGGTGCGGATGGCGATATCAGGGATGCCGGCGCGCATGCGCTGGATGAGCTCACGGATGTACGCACCATTCGTCTCACGCTTCATCAGCGTCAGCATGTTGTCGCTGATGTGCTGGAGCGGGATATCCACGTACTTCACCACCTTCTCGCTCTCTGCCACGGCCTGGATGAGCTCATCGCTCCAGTGAGCCGGGTGGGTGTAGAGCAGGCGGATCCAGAAGTCGCCCTCCAGGGCATTCAGTTCGCGGATCAGGGTGGCCAAGCTCTCGCCACGGCTGCTGTCCACGCCGCTGCGCGGGTTCGGGCGCTGCCCTTCCCACTTGTCCATGCCAAAGTAGGTCGTGTCTTGGGAGATCAGGTTGATCTCCTTCACCCCGCTCTTGATGAGCGCCTTGGCCTCGAAGACCACGCTCTCCTGCGTGCGGCTGCGGTGCTTGCCGCGGATTTTCGGGATGATGCAGAAGGAGCAGGGATGGTTGCACCCCTCAGCGATCTTGATGTAGGCGGTGTGCTTCGGCGTGAGGCGGAAGCGCGGGGTGTCGTAGTCCGGGATGTACTGCGGCTTCTCCGTGACGTGGTTTTCCGGGGCCTCGTCTTCCTCCCGCTTCTTGCCCATGAGCCCCTCGATGATGGGGGCCACCTTGGTGAGTTGGTCCAGACCGATGAAGGCATCCACCTCAGGCATGAGGTTCGGCAGTTCCTGGGCAAAGCGCTGGGCCATGCACCCCGCCACGATGATCTTCTGCTTGGCCCGGGTTTTCCCGCCCTCCGCACGGCCGTCCACGGCCTCGTGCACGCTGGCGATGCTCTCCTTCTTGGCCATGTCGATGAAGGAGCAGGTATTGATGATCAGCACATCTGCCTCCTCCGCCTGCGGGGTCATGGCCATCCCTGCCTGCTGCAGGTGCCCAATCATGATCTCAGAATCGATGAGATTCTTCGCACATCCGAGGGAAACGAGGCCGACTTTGGTCATGGGGCGCAAAGTCTAGCACAAATGGCAAGGGAAGAAAGAAATTACAGCAACCCGGGACCATTCGCCCGCATATAAGGAGAATCCCGATGTCTTTGGATAGACGTCTTCAGAGCTTTTTGGCATAACCCAATATCGCCCAAAAACCTCTCCCGAAGGGTGCCCCCCCTATGACGTCCGTGCCACCCGATTCCTCTCCATTCGACCCCGACTTGGACAAGCGGCAGATTCAAAAGCAAACTCGCCGCGCCTTGTTGCTGATCTTGGGCTTCATTTTGGCACTGATGATCACCTTCATCGGTCTGCTGCTTTTTTACGACGTCCCAATGCCGGACGACTCCTCCCTCTCGGTGACAACCCAGGAGCTACAACTGCCTGCCGTAACATCGCAGGCGGCGAAAAACCCCTTGGCCGACCTGGTCAATGCGCTGAAAGCCGCCAAAATGGAGAGAGTGGAGGAGCTCCCTTCCCGGGCGCGCACGCTTGAGCCTGGAACCGAAGCCGAAGTTCGCACGTTCCTCGCCACTCAGGGCCAGGCCTTTGCCGCCTTCGACACTCTGCTCCACTCGCCCCAGGCTGGACAGTGGCGCTGGCCAGAGCTGGGCACGGAGCCCGCCACCAGGTGGACGGGTGAGTCCATCTCCTCAATTCAGAATATAGCCAACCTCATCCGTCTCCGCTACCGCTTGGAGCTTGCGGACGGTGAATGGGAAAAGTGCCTCTACAGCCTCACCTCCCTCATTCAGTTCGGATCAGCCCTGCAACGTCGCCCGGGCACACTCATCCATCTCCTGGTGGCCGGCAACGCCCAACGGATGGGTGAATCCGGCCTGGAAGCAGCTCTCACACTCCAGACCGTTCCTGCCGACCGTCTCGCCGTCTTACAGCAGCTGCTCACTGGCCTTGAGCAAGATCGTACCAACTACGAACTCAGCCTCCGCATTGAATATGCCATCTTCAAAGAGATGATCCCACTGATGGTCGATGCGGCCGACCTACAAGCATACCACGGCACAAAGCTCCTCGAACCCTTCGCCCCGTTGCTGCTGAAGCCAGGCATGTCCTGCACGGTTCGCGCCCAACACGACCAGGCAACCATCGCCACACTCCATCAAGGGTGGAAGGAAGGCTTGCTCCTGCAGACAACCCTGGCAAATGAGTTCGAGGCAAAAACCCAATCGCAGATCCGCCGCCTGCTCAGCGCCAACCCTGTAGGCGACTACCATCACCTCCAGTATACAGGGTCAGCCAAAAGCATTCTGGGCCGCCAACTCACCGACATCGCGCTCCACCGCCAGACCGTTCTCCAGCTCGCCCTGCGTCGCTATGAACTCGACCACGGTCAAGTACCCGATCAACTAACCATCCTCGTCCCGCAGTACCTACCCGAGGTTCCTCTCGATCCCTTCACCGACCTTCCTATGACGTGGCTCCCCGCCACTCAGGTACTCTACTCCATCGGCGAGGATTTCACGGACAACGGTGGCACCTTCACCAAGCCCGCCAGCCGCAGGGGCCCCGATCTCGCCATGCACTACTGGTGGAGCGATGCCGCGGCGAAATGGCGCGAGGAGCAGCGGCTCGAGTCGCAACGCAATAGCGCTGGTCGCAAAAGCACCAAAAAGAAGAGCGCATCTTCCAAGCCCGCTCCACCGCAAGCCGCGACGGGTCCTTAAGTCGTCTCCTTTTCGTCTGCCCACCCACTCATTTCGATTAGCCTTCCCGAGCCCCCTGATGCACTGGAACAATCACATTCAGGCCATCCATCCCGTCGCCCCTCCAAGAGTCCATACACACTCACACATGTTCCACAACTTAGCATGCCTTTGCTTCGCGTCCCTGTTGCTCTCCGGGTTGCCTCATGTGTACGGACAGGCGTGGGACCTGCCCATGCCGGATGACTCCACCTACTCCATCACGGCCAAAGAGCTTGTTTCACCAAGAGCGACAAAGAAGGCCCCCAACCCCTTGGCAGCATTCCTGGCCATTCCTGAGATCACCCAGGTGATCAGTGTGCCTGAGACACCGTCACGTGACTATGGCGACGATGCAAGGTTCGTCGTCACTTCACAGAACAGTCAGATTCTCCTGCAGGCATTTGACCACCTCGTGAATCAGACTCGACCGGAGGACTGGTATTGGGCGGAACTGGGCATCGGTCCGGCCAACGATTGGACGACAGGATCACCAGCCGCCGTCAGAAAGGCGCTGCAGGCGGTCAATCTTTGCGCCATTTCGGCGATGCTATCTGGAGATCAGGATCTGGCTTTGGCGACATTCACCAGCCTCGCCAAGTTCTCTGAGATCATTCAGCGCCAGCCATGCGGTCTGGCGCATCTGGTGATCAGCACCACCGCACTGCGCATGAGCCAGGCCCAACTGGAAAGGACCCTCGTCTTGCGTCACCTGGGACCCCACCGACTCTCGGAACTCCAGCAACAGCTCACCATTCGCGAGTTGGGCGTCAGCGACATTCAACGAGCCCTGCGAATCGACTACACGCAGTTCAGCGCATCCCTTCCTCAACTGGCCGATGCTGATGACCTTACCGAGTATCAAGGCACAACACGGCTCGACCCCTTTGCCTCGCTCCTGCTCAAGCCGGGCATTACTTGCACGATGCGACTGGAGTATGACCAGGTTCTCCTGGCAGCTCTTGGCCGAAGCTGGAAAGAAGGCCTCCAGATAGCAGCAAATACGAACAGGGAGTTTATCTTTGCCACGCGACACCTGGCCCAACGCAGGTTGAATCCAAATCCGTTGGGGGAATACCATCATCAGCAGCATTTGAGCAAGATGCCCGTCCTGCTGGATGAGTTTGCCCAGTGCATCACCGCTCATCGGCTGACACTGCTTCAGATCGCGATCAGGCGCTATGAGCTCGACCAAGACAAACTTCCAGCCCAATTGGACGAACTGGTGCCCAAGTATCTTCCAGCAGTCCCCACCGACCCCTTTGCCAACGCTCCCATGCGGTGGAACCCAAACAAACAGGCACTCTATTCCGTTGGACTCGATTTCATCGACGACGGCGGCAAATTCTGGCGTCCCGCAGCGCCCGGTGAATCAGACATGGGCATGCTCTACTGGTGGGGAGAGCCCGGTGGGAGGCGGAGACACACCGCCTCCGATACCACCGTCCTCTGCGTGCCCTTGCCGAGAAAATAGCTGCATCCCTCCTGCCATCACCTTCCCCACACCTGCCTCCAACCCGACATCACGCGCACCATGGAGTCCCGAAAACATGCCCGGAGCGTCTTCCTGACTTTCGCGGGATTGTTTCTGTTGTCGCTCGGAGTGCTCGCATGGTTGGTGTTCCGCGATGGTCCGCCACCCGACGATGCGCACTTGCTACCACAAGCGGATGAGACAACAGAGCTCCCCAATCCGCTGTCCATCTACTTGCGGACAGTTGGAATCACCGGATACCCCATAGAGTTCGATCCCCCTCACTCCCCCATCCCTCCAAAGAGCACGGAAGAGGACCTGGCAGCTTATCGAGACCTCCTGAACAGCAACAGTGCCTCCTGGCGCTGGCCGAAGAAACACCTCACGGATGGAGCTGCCTATGCCTTCCATCGCGAGATCAATCTGCCGCTCACCGACACCCTTCATCGAAGCCTCAAACACGCGCGCTCTGGCGCAAACGAAGAGGCCATCCGGCTCGCTTCGCATACTTTCCAGCTTGGCCATGGGATGACCAGGGCGGGCGGCGACACATTCCTGTTTGATGCTGGCTCGTCCATCTACACTCAGGGTCTCCACCATTTGGGCAACCTTGCCAAGCTTCAATCCTGGACGGCAACAGACCTCCGCCAATGGCTTGGCCGACTGTCAGACCTTCCTCCCCCAGGAATCCCAGAATTCATCTCAGTCCGGAAAATGGACTACCTCAAGTTCCGGCTGACACTCGATGAAGTGTTCGAGCCCGGCATAGGTCCTTTCGTCCGAAGCGACCCCTTTATTCCGAGTGGTTTCGCTTCGAACGGCGGATTCCAAAGCACTTTCAAACGCAATCAAACCCTTCAGTTGCGGTGTCTGTGGGAGAACGCCACTCTTGAACACCTGAAGCAAGGCTGGCTCGCTGCTTATCAACAAGAGGCCATGCGCTGGGAACGTTTGGATGCGAACTCAACACGAAGACAGGCGCTCTACACTTGCAACATCCTTGGCTGGCAGATCCTGCGAAATCATACACGCACCAATCGGGACAGCCTGCGCGATGCCATGTCGCTACAGGCCCTCTACGAGGCAACTCGTGTGACGCTCGCGCTGCGGATTTACGAACTCGAACAAGGGCGACTTCCCGATCAACTCTCTGATTTGGCCCCAGGGATCCTACAAGACACACCCAACGATGTCTTTGCCAATGCTCCATTGGTTTGGAACCGCGAAAAGAACGTTGTTTACTCCATCGGCCCAGATCTGATCTCCAACAACGGGGATGTCTCAGACGAGGAGGATGACTCGCGACACCCTCCAGACATCGGAGTGAAGTACTGGTGGCCCCCTTCCAGTCAGACTCAGTGACGCCTTGCTTGCCGTTTAGCCAGGGGGATCAATACCCTCCGCTCAGAACACTGATCACTCCCCCCACTGACTCACCATTCACAAAACCTGCTCAGGATGACTGTTGAGTTCAACTCATAACCGTGCCCTTCCCCATGTCAGCAATCTCAAATCCCAACACCACTCAGGCACACTCCAGTCGCCGTGCACTGATCGTCGTGGTTGCTTTGGCACTTTCGCTCGTCACCGCCCTCATCGCCTTCTTGGCGACTTATGACATCGAACCACCTGATGCCAGCGACATGGCCCCGGCCGTGTCCGCGGAATCGTCAGAATTCAATCAGACCAATCCTCTGAGGAAATTTCTCACAGTCCTCCAGCAACACCCTGTAGAAGCCTCACCTCTGCAGAAGAAAACTCCGAGAGCAGCAGGGCCTTCACCCCAGGAAACTGCGCTGAACAACCGCCCGGTGGTCCTCAAGGCGTACGAGGAGCTTTTACAAACCAACCCCGACTCCTGGCGATGGCCGACGGAACCTGGCGAGTCCCTTGAGACATCGCTGGATCATCAGTTGAAACACCTGATGCCAGTTGCCAATCTAATCCGGGTGCAAGCTGGCCTCGACGAATCCACCTCTCCGGAAGAATCCGCCCTAACCACTCTTTCTCTTGCAAAGTTCGCTCATGGGCTAAACAACGCCGGAGGTCTCTTGATTCACAACATGATGGCTTCTGCCATCCAGCGCACCGCCGTTCTCCAGTTGGAACGCCCGCTCGCTCTAAATGCCATCTCTTCGGCCAGCTTGATGAAAATCCAGAAACAGCTGGAGGATCTTGACCCTTCCCTCATCGGTTTCATCGCCACTCTTAAGGCCGAATACTTGTTTACCGCCGAGGCCTATCGAGCCACGAAGAGCGGCGTGGCCCTAGCGGTCGATCCTCGAAAACTGGACCTCAAAGGTTACCCAGAGCCCTTGAAGGGCATGCTGCTCAAGCCCAATCTCACCCTCGCCACACGCCTGGAAATGCATCGGCAGCTGATCAAGGGGCTTGAAACCAGTTGGAAGGCAGCATTCGACGCCCATCAGACAACCAAGCAGAATCTCGGCAAGATCTTCCAGTCACCCGTGCGATTCTGGCTCAATCCCAACACCACCGGCATCGCCTTCAGCGTGCTGGATGCCCAAGACCTCCAGGACTCCCTGATCCGCCAGATCGGTCACGCAACCATCCACAGACAAGTCATCCTGCAAGTCGCCCTGCGCCGCTACGAACTGGATCACCATCGGTTGCCTGATGACCTGAGTGAACTCTCGCCTGCCTATCTATCCTCAATCCCCCAGGATCCCTTCACCGACCTCCCCATGCGTTGGAACCCCAGCACGCAAGTCATCTATTCCGTTGGCGTGAATGGCTCCGATGACAGTGGATTCTTCCGCATTCCCGCCACCATTGATGAGCCTGACATCGGTCAATACTACTGGTGGAGCAAGCCAGCCTTCAAGGCGCGGGATGCCCAGCGGCTGGCACCGCCAGAGGCAAGAGGGCGGTGATCAGCTTAATTCGTAATCGCAACGGACTACTGGCCCTCCCCTCATGCTCTGGAGCCCCCATCAGCTCTACCGGAACCCACTTCTCCTAGGCGCAGGCTTTTTCCTTCTCCTGTCAGGATCAACAGCATGGCTGTTCATCTTCCACGATGCGCCCGATCCCGATGATGCGCACATGTTGCCTGCACCCACTCTGATTCACGTCGAATCCAATGCCCTGGCGCAGTATGTCGCCGCAACAAATCACATGCCGATAAAGGGCATGGAAGCCGTGGTCAGCTCTCCTGCCGATCCTTTTGCCGAACCCAACCTTCATGACCCGGAGAAGCTGAAAGAACACTTTCTCCGCACTGACTTGGAGGAGGCCGGTGCCATCGCGGCATTTCGGGCGCTGTCTGACTCAGACGTTTCCACATGGGAGTGGCCTTATCCCCAATTTGACCCACCACCAGCCCGACGAATGGCCCGAATTAGCGCACTGGACGTGACTTCAGGTTATCTCCTCGCAAAGTGCCCGCTGCTGGTAGCATCAGGCAAAACAGCCGAGGCAACAGAGTTGGCGCTACTTGTCTTTCGAGTGAACCACCGCGCCGCAATCGCAAAACTTACCTCAGACCAGTATGTTTCGAGTCTGGGAACACAACATCAGTGCCTGGAAGTTCTGTCAGAAATCCTGAGCGGCTCCGAGGCCACGCCAGAATTGCTGCGCACGACGCTGGCCACCCTCACCACTCATGTTCCCGCCAATCTTGACGCATACACTCATGCTCGCAAATCAGCGTATGAGCACTTCAAACGCTTGATCAAAGATGCCGTCGCCCGCGATACTTTGGAGTACCATCTTCGTATTTCCTGGTACGCACCGCTACGTGCTCGATTCACCCCTTTGACACTGACCCTCAAGCCCAATGCCACTCTGCATCTGCGACTGGAAATAGAGGACAGGATGTCCGATGCCCTGAAGACAGGCTGGCCGAGCGCCGTCCAGAGCGCCTTGATTGAAATCCAACGGTCACGGGAGGTTCTGGGTTCGCTCGGTAACTGGCGCGCCTACATCGATGGCAATCACGGAGGGAAATGGGCCCACCATCGCTGTATTCAAGAAGACCTCGACACGCTGTTTGACCTGCTCTGTCTGCAGGATGCCTACGAAGTCACCCGCATCAATCTCGCCCTGCGACTCTTTGAGTTGCAATCGGGGACTCTCCCAAATGATATTGCAGCGCTGACACCTGACACCCTTTCTTCCACTCCCATCATTCTTTCGACCGGGGATGTACTCCGGTGGAACCGAAACAAGGGCATCATTCATCTGCCCGGAGCGGATTTACATCCAACCAAGGCAGAGATTCGAAAACTGCCGTACTCCCACCCCGACGCCTATGAAATCACATCCACGTACTGGTGGGCAAATGTCAAAGCTGAGTAACAAGCAAACCTCGTTCAAGCAGGATGTCGTCGTCTGACAATACCATTCTCGTTCACAGCGCGGAACCCAAACGCCAGACCCGTCGCGCCTGGTGGCTTGCCTCCGGCGCATTGGTGGCCGTCCTCGGCGTTGCCGTGGGAGTGCTCCTGTTCTTCGATGTGCCTCCAGTTGATGACTCGGCCCTTTCCCCTTCGGCAGAACTTCCCTCTTCCATTCCCAATCCTCTGGCAGAGTTTCTGGCGACCGTGCCTGCTGCACTCCAGGACGATTTCCTGAAACTTCCTGAAGAGTCACGCAAGCTCGTTCCAGGCCACGAGGCAACCATCCGGACCTTTCTCGACGAGCAAGCCTCAACACTGGACTCATTGGACAAGCTTCTCTCCACAGATTCTGTCGTGTGGCGCTGGCCCGGCGTACGCGATCCAGCCACGCTGGACTCTGCATGGAAAAATACTCGCGTTTTCCCCTTTCTTGCCAAATTCCTCGACCTTCGCTCGAGCTTGCGGCAGCAGGATGGAAGTGCCGTAGGCGCGCTGGATGACTGCCTTCGCATCTATCAACTGGCCGCAGGCCTGGCCCGGACGGATGGAGAAGTGGAATTTCAGATCATTTCCAACCGAATGCTCTCCTCCGCGAATGGCGTGTTGGAGCGCGTCATTGTCGCTCACGAGTACGGACCGGAGCATCTCAAGAACGTTCAGAACAAACTGACCGAATGCACCATCCGTCCCACAGATCTAATCCAGGGCATCAAGCTGGAGCATCAGCGTTTCAAGCAAGTCGTGGAGATCCCTCGAGTCCGAAACGCAGACTGGGCATGGTGCCTGAGCACCCGGCCTCTGGAGAGAGCCTTGGCACCTTATCTGTACAAGCCCAACATGACCTTGGCAACGAGACAGGCATTTGTCCTCCCCATCGTGCGGAACCTTGAGTTGGGATGGCTTCCTGCCCGTCGTGCTGCGCAAGATGCCGAGGCAGAAATGACCCGAATCAACAGGAATCCTTTTCGCAAAAGCTTCAACCCCAATGCAGGTGGCTACGTCCTGGTCAAAGGCTCCATCGGGTCAACAATCGGATGCATTGGCAGCGGGGCCTACGCTGCCGCCTTGCACCAAGTTACCATCCTGCAACTCGCCTTGCGCCGTCATCAACTTGAGACGGGGACCCTGCCAGCGAAACTCAGCCAACTCGTGCCGAAGTATCTTCCTGAGGTGCCACTTGACCCCTTGGACGGCCACCCCCTCAGATGGAGTGCTAAAAATCAGGCCATCTATTCGGTGGGACAAAACAACCTCGATGACGGAGGCAAACTAAACCCGCCCGGAAAGATCTATTCCACGGACCTCGGTCAATTTTATTGGTGGGGACAAGAGGCTCGCAAGCACCGCATAGCCCCCTGACGACACCCCTCACCATGACTACGGCTGAACAAGCGGCGGCATCCGTCTCCTCCCGTCGGGTATGGAGGATAGGGCTGGGCCTTCTGACACTCCTGCTCGCCATCGTCGGCTGGCTCATCATCTTTCTCGACGGCCCGCCACCTGACGACGCTGACATAATTCCCCAGTGGTCCACTCAGACCACGGACAGCAACCCTCTGGCGGTCTTCTGTGCTGATATCAAGAAGACTTCCGTAGAGGAAGTGTTCACGATACCCGAATCCACTCGCTACCTGCACAAGGGAAGTGAGGCCGAGGTCCAAGCTTTTCTCGACAGCCAGTCGATGGCCTTCACCCTCTTTGATCACCTGATGGCTACCGATCCCGCCACCTGGCAATGGCCAGGCGGGATTCAGGTGACCGACATCATGGCCCCACCGGACTACTTCGCAAAGATTAGAGAAATGTCGTTCACGATGCGAATGAAGGTTCAACAACTTTCCCGACAAGGCCATCACGAAGAAGCCTTGCAACATTGCCTGTCGTTGGTGGCATTCGGCCATCGGCTTCACGGATCAAAGGGGACCATCATTCACCAAATGGCGGCCAGCACCACATTTACCACCGCTCTCAGTTTGATCGAAGAGGTCATGGCAAATGGAGCCTTCACCGAAGGCCAGCTGCAACAGATCCAAATGGATCTCGAGCCGTTGATCGGATGCAGCCCGACTGACTATGCATTCGCCCTACGCGGTGAGTATCTCAGCCTCAAGCGCTGCCTTCCTGAAGCCCGCCAGAAGGGCTGGGGAGTGATGTACGATGGCTCCACGCCCTTGCCCGGTATCCTGGGGCGCATGGTGAAGACAAATCACACCATGAGCCTTGATCTCGCCCTGATGCGCCCCGTCGTCGCTGCCCTCACACGGTCCTGGCACGAAGCCCTGATCGCAAACGAACAGCTATCCCGCGATATTCAACATCTGCAAAGTCAAATCCATAAGCCCCGGTTCTATCTTGACGGAAATTACGGCGGCAAGGTCCTCGTGATTCAAACTCACACCATGACGAACTTCCTCCCTAGAATCCTTGCTACCAATTCCCAGTATCAGGAAGTGCTCACTATGCTCGCGCTCCGTCGGTTCGAGTTGCAACACGGCCGTCTGCCTGCCACCCTTGACGAACTTGTACCGACCTATCTCGCCGCCCCGCCCATCGATCCATTCAGCGATGCGCCCCTGCGGTGGGACGCCTCGCGCAAGATCCTCTATTCCGTAGGCCCCAACCTCACGGACGACGGCGGGGCCATTGACCCCGGCAAGCGCCGTCGGGGCGAAGACGCAGGGAACTTGTATTGGTGGAGCCCTGAAGCCATCAGAGAGCGCGAGGAACAATTGCAGGAGAAGAACACTTCCAGCCCAGGCAAACGGAAGACCAGATCATTGTAGCAGGCCCCGTTCCGCGCCCTCGCCCACTGAGGTTCACCTTCAGTTCTTCAAAAATACCTAACGCCCGTCAATCAACAAACCTGCCAATGGCCAAGAAGCCTGAACATGTCGTGCCGGATGCCCGGCGTCAGTCCCGAGCTGTCTGGAGCGTCGCACTCAGCCTCCTGGCCCTTACCATGATCGGCCCAGTCGTGTTCCTCGCGATATACGATGGCCCCGCCCCTGATGACACCCTCATGAAACCAGACTGGACTTCGGTCGGCAAGGGAACCGATCCATCTCCTCTCGCGAAGTTTATTGAAGCCCTCCGTATCCCGACAGACCCATCGTCTGAGCCTTTCTGGATGCTGGTGCCCCTCACCCCAGAGCAAGAGCAGTTTCAGGCTGACCATTCGTCCGCTTTCGCAGCAGTAGATGCACTTCTTGACACTGACCCGTCCACATGGATCTGGCCGGACGCCGGACTCCCGCATGATTTCAAACTCTTTTTTGGTTCACCGGTACAACTCCACCTTCTCGAGAGTTTTCTAGAGCAGCGTCTGCTTGATCATCGCAAGTCAGATCGGCTTGATCTCGGCATTGCCGACTGCCTCAAACTGATTCGGCTGGGTTGTCACCTCAGCCGCGTCAAACAAAGCCTCCAACGGATGGAACAGGCTCTTGAACTTCAAGCCTATGCTGAAAAGTCCCTTGAAAAATTACTGACTCACCCAGGCACTTCCGAATCACAGATTCAGTCTTGCTTGGAAACCTTGCTCGCACTTGAGGGACCGGATCGCGAGCACTTGAGATTTGCCATCCAAGTCCACCATGAGTGGGTCACGCAATTCATCAGCGATCATGCAAACCAGGATACATTCTTTAAAAGCAACTGGCCGGGTGACAGACCGGTACTCGCCGATGAAATCAAGGTCAATCAATGCCTCACTATGTGGCTTTCCCGGGCCAAGCCCCTGTTTGAAGGACTTGCGGTTGACTGGAACACCGGACTATCCATAGCAAATCGGCAACCTCCCCAGCCATCCGCAACATTCGCTAGGCTGACTCGGATTCGCCTCACTCTGTCCCGGAATCGCTTCGGAGCCGAAGAGACGGAACAGTTTTCCGAACGTCTTTGT
Organism: Verrucomicrobium sp. BvORR106; assembly: GCF_000739655.1. Taxonomy (GTDB): domain Bacteria; phylum Verrucomicrobiota; class Verrucomicrobiia; order Verrucomicrobiales; family Verrucomicrobiaceae; genus Verrucomicrobium. The sequence continues at coordinate 97,453 of NZ_BATR01000181.1, forward strand.
ACTCAGCCAAACAATGTCATGGATCACGCTGCCGTGCATGACATCATCGTCCAAATCCTTGCCCTACGTCTCTACGAGCTTCGCCAGGGTCGCCTGCCTACTCACCTGGAGGAACTGACATCCAGTATCCTTCCCTCGCTTCCCACTGACCTCTACAGTAAACTCCCCTACCGCTGGAATCAAACCACTCAGACCCTCTACTCCATAGGAGCCGATGGCACAGACAGTGACGGAAACATCAACCACGTCTCTCCGATCCCTAAGTCCAGCGAAGGCTTTCGTTTCAATCGAAAAGATGTTGGTCAATACTACTGGTGGGGCGAAGAAGCACGCAAGCATCCCATAGAACGGTGAGGGTGCATCCGGGAACAAGGAGCTGAAGCGTGCACAAGATGCCCCTTCTCTCCGATCCCACCAAGCATCGACTGACACCACGGATCCCTGGCAGACGGCGGAACCGACCCACGCAAAGCGACCCGCCCACTCGGTGATTGCCCTGCGAATTCACGCCTAATTCACATGCCCTTCCTAGATCCTTCACACGGTACAGCAAGAATGCGGAGAGTCACGTCCCACCGCGCAAGTCCGCCAACCGAACACGCCCGCCACACTCCCCCACTCGTGAAAAGGCCCTTCCTCGTTATCCTTCTCCTCGCAGTACTGCTCTTCGGGTTCGTGATCTGGCGAGCCCAGGGCATTGTTCTTGCAGAAGCAAACGCCCCTCAGGGAGTCGGCGTGGTCACCGTACGTAAAGTCTTCTGGCATCCTTGGTCGATTGGAGCCCTGCTGGGGCAAGGTGAGTCCTTCATTTGCGCCGACTATCGGCGGAATGCGGGAGGCCCCATCTTCAGCAGTTTCGGCTTCTATGGTGAAAGCTTCTATCCGAAAAACGTGGAGATCCACTGGAGTAGCGCCGGGCGCGCCAAGGTCATCATGGACGGTGTTGCCTACATGCACCTTTCTGAAGAAAACTGGTTATGGTCTGAACCTGGCAAGCCGGGCTAGGAGGTTCGCCCACAGCTATTCAACATCCAGCTCATCCTTTGTGTCGTCGATGGCACCCCACCCCTGCGCCTATGTCCGAAGAACCAGCCATCCTCAAGTCGGCAGAAGCTGATGGTTTCGATGACCGCCCTTCAAGCGCTCAGAAGGTCCGCTTCGGTTGTGCCATTCTCTTGCTACTGCTGCTATGGCTCACCGTCACACTCTATTTGGTGGATGTGCCGGCACCTCACGATCAGGATCTTAGTCCCCAGTGGTCTGAAATCTCTGAGGACAAAAATCCGCTGGTCAAGTTTGTCCTAGAGTACCGAGCCGTCAGAGTCCGACGACCTGCGCCCTACCTCACCAAAAGCAGTCATTCCGGCAGCGCCGCCGCACACGCAGCGGCAACATACAACCTTGAAATCAACCAACACGCCCTGTCGGCTTTTGACAAACTGCTCGCCAGCAGTCATTCCTCGTGGCGCTGGCGGGGCATAGGACCCGACGTCGGCTCCAACTACTTGGAGGACAAGACTCACTCTCTCCTTCCTGCCCAGAATGAAGTCATCACGATGGCGGAGATTGTGCAGATGCGAGGGATGCATCTCGCCGCCAGCGGAGAGCCAGAAAAGGCTGTCCGTCAGTTTCTGGATCTACTTCTGTATTTCCAGCGTCTGGACGCGGCCGAAGGGCAACTCCCGCAACAGATGCTCGTAATGGATTTGCGCCGCAGAGCGTTGCTCCAACTGGATGCCCTTTTGCGAAACTCCACGGTCCACCTGTCTCCGGAGACGTTCCCCCTCCTTGTCAACCGCCTTCAGACTCTGGAACCATCACGCTCCGGTCTACAGTTTATGCTTCACGCAGAGTACGAACTGTGGTCCCACAGAATGGGTCAATGGTTCACGATCCACGGTTTCCAGGCAGCGTTTTGGATCGACCACGGGCCCTGTATCCCGAAGCCCAGTTCAAACCTAACTTGACGCTCGTCGCCTACGGGTGGCGGATTCGACCTTTGCTTTTGGCACTGCAAGATGGATGGCCTTCCGTGCATCAACGTTTGCGTCATGAACCACCGCTTGCTGCGAAAACTGGGGTCACCAACTCCCTGCCCAGACTGGGCATCAACACCACTGGCGCCCAGGTCCTTCATCTCGTAGAAACGGGCTCCGAGGTCTTGGTGGAGGATCTGCTTGAACAGGTGGTCTCCCTGCGGCTCATGACTTCTCATCTCGCCCTACGTCAGTTCGAGCTCCAATTCCAACATCTCCCGAAAGAACCGGCTGAACTCTCTCCCTCCATTCTTGCCAGCCTTCCCATCGACCCTGGCACAGGCAAACCCATTCAATGGGACCCCGCATCCCGGCAGCTCTGTGTCAGGAACTTGAAGGGCGTCTTCACTTTGCACCCGTACTGGTGGAATTCTGAGACCAATTAGCCTTCAGTGGCCCAACCTATTAAGGGAGGGGATCGAGCAAGTTCACCTCAATCCCGATGGTCACGGTTCCTGCTTTCTTGAGAGGTAACCCTGTGTTTGCGGACCTGCCATGACCCGCGCAAATCCGGGAAGATGGCGGTGAAACCAACGTGGATACGCGAGATAGAGCAGGACAAAAAACGCGCAGAGCGGCACCAACACACAGAGAACGACGGAGGCCAGATCGTAGCTGATGCCCACGTGACGGAACCACTGGAGAAAATCCACCGATGCATCAAACATTCTCTCAGCAAACATCGTCCAGTTGCTCACCGTCAGATATAACACTGCTAGAAATACAGAGAACAAACTCAGGCAAACCGCCTTCCCCAGAATCTTGTCGATGAGGAGGAAAAACGCCATGGGCACGATCCCATAAAACACCACGATGTTGATCTCCTTGTAGGTGAGTCCGGTCACCGAAGCCATCCACTCCAACGCCTGATAGACGATGTAAAACGTGAAGCTCATATTGTGCGTGAGCCAGCAGCCCATTGTGGGGACCGCTCCACTCACCACAACAGTGACACTTACTCGGAGCCTTGCAACGTGGATCTCCTCGGCTCAAAGCCACTCCGCTTTCTCAGAAGAGATGGCCCACTCCCCCCCTCACAGGAAAGCTACGAAGTGGCAAGATCAAGCTGGCTCCAGAGCGAGGCAGACACTCCGTTACAACTCTTTGCCAAAGAACTCCGGCGCGCTCAGCATACAGATGGCTGTCAAAACGCCCAGCCCTGCGATGCCCCAGTAGCCTAAGTGCCAGACCCAAATGCCGGCGTGCACTAGTCCTCCCAGCAATCCCACGGCGATGGGCAGGACCCGACGCCCAGAATATAGGGACAATGCAATCGCAATTGCCCAAAGAGAATTAATTCCGTAGTACATTAGTCGTAACTAGTTCAGATCAAGACCCGACGCGGGCCACCCCAGTGTCAAAGCTCACCCTTTGACCGGCAGCATACCGAAGGCCTCCAACACCACACGGGCCGCCGCAGCGATCACCTCATTCTGCCACTTCGCATCCGCCGCCTTTTGCGTGTGATATATTGCGAGCACAATCGGCTTGCGCCCCGGTGGCCAAAGGATTGCAACGTCATTGGCCGTGCCGTAGTCCCCTGATCCTGTCTTGTCGCCCACCTTCCAGTCAGGAGGCACCGCCACCCGGATCCTTTTGTCCCCGGTGGTATTGCCTTGCAGCCACTCCACCAGCTTCGCACGCTGCGTCTCTGGCAGTCCGTCGCCCAATGCCAGCTTCCGCAAGCTGTGCCCCATCGCTGCCGGGCTCGAGGTATCACGCGGATCACCTGGCAACGCCGTGTTCAATTCTGTCTCCCATCGATCCAGGCGGAACTGCGAGTCGCCGATTGATCGCGCAAACGCCGTCACCGCGCCAGGCCCACCCAGGATCTTCATCAGAAGATTCGCCGCTGTATTGTCACTGTACTGCATGGCGGCCGCGCACAACGCCTCCACCGTCATCCCGTCTTTCACATGCTTCTCCGTGACAGGTGAATAGGTCACCAGTTCCTCTTTCGCATAGGAGATACGCCGCGTCATCAACCCTGCATCCTGCACACTCTGTTTCAGAATCGCCGAGGTCAGGATCATCTTGAAGGTGCTGCACACGGGGAACCGCTCTTCCGACCGGTGCTTTACTTCCATGCCGCTCTCGATATCAAGTGCATACACACCCAGTCGGGCGCCATCCGGGCCTTCTATTCCCTCAAGCTTGCTGATGGCAGCAGCCAGCGTCGCGACCGACTCTTGAGCAGACAAGGTTGCCATTCGGGGTGCCACCACTCCAGCCACGCCAAGCAGCCAAACGGTTCTACAAAAAGAAGAGCGAGTCATCATGCTTAAATCAGATCTTACTGTGCGGCAAACCATCCGGCAAGACCAGGCCGTTGTCCCGAGGCATTCGGAGCCATCCCGCAGTTCCACGCGCTGACGATAGTATATGTCAGTCCCTGGAAAGCGCCGGATTACCTCTCCGGTGCCACTGGCATGCCCAATACCTTGCGCAGCACCGGCTCCAGCCCCCTCGCATAGAGGAACATGCCGTAGCTGTTCGCATGGCGGGCGTCCGACAATGCATCCGCTTGCTCTGCGGAGATCAACGTCAAGCCATCCACGTAATGGATGTTCTTGTCCCCCGCCTTTTGTTTCTCTTCCACCAGCTTGGGAATGAGCAGACGTTTTGCCAGCTGATACTGCCCCATGCGACTGCCAAACACTTCTGACGGATTGTAGTACGGTCCCGTCACCACGATGGGGGTATCAGGAAACTTCACCCGGATGATGGCGATGAACTCGGGAAAGGTCTTCTCATACACCTCCGGTGCGGGATTGGCCCAGTAGTCGATGACAAACACCGCTGCGGGAATCTCCGCCACCGCCCGGGCCAGGGCCGGCTCCCCCATCCCGTTGCCCGAGAACCCCAGGTTCACGAAGTCCGTGTCCAGCCAACGTCCCAGCAGACAGGGAAATGTTCCTCCGGGATTCGTGGCCTGAGCCCCCTGGGTGATACTGGACCCGTAGTACACGACCGGCTTGTCTCGCGAATACGGCTTGCCCGCTTCCAGCCTGGCCCCTTGATCCAAGACAAGACTCTCCACTGTGGCCGGGCTGCCCATGGGCAGATAAATTTCCACGTCCCGCATCACGCGCTCTGTCCCCAGGGTCCACTCCTTCTTGAGGACCGCATTTTCATCCGGCAAAGCACTGCCCAGATAGCGCCCCTCGCTGTACAGATCCATGCCGATCAGAGCCATGGGTGGTGAAGGGGCCAGCTTGTACTTTCCCGTCACCGCATGGATCCCCACGTTCAGAGAATCCGTTCGAAACCGGAGCCTGGCCCCCGCAGGACTTTGGGAAAGCTGCCACACCTTGGGCGGCACGGACGCCTTCAGCCTGTCTGGTAATCGCTTCAGTTTGGCCTCCTCCTTCCACCACGCCAAACCAGACACCGTGATTCGCGGATCAGGGAACGCCATCACCTGTCTTGCTGTCGCGACCGCGCCCGACTCCGGCTGACCGGCAGGCTTCCCGGGTGTAACCTCGTTGGGTGCAGCTGCCGTCAGATTCCCCCACGCCACAAGGCCCAGCAACGAAGGAATCATCCCTGTCCAAAGGCGCCATTTGAGGAAGGACAGGTTGTGAGCGGGATCTGACGATGAAGTCACCATTCTCACAAGACGTTGCGAATCCGGCAGATGCTTCACCCGACTCACCCATGAAGGAACGACGCAGGCAGCAATCATCACTTTCTGGGTGCATGCCGCGCCCCAGCCCGTTAGTCTCACGCTCAGCCCCCAGTCCTCCCCATGGCCCACTTCCTCCTCGTTCCATTTGGCAGCGCCGGTGACGTCAATCCGTTCATCTGGATGGGCCGCCTGCTCAAGGCGCGCGGACACGATGTGGAGCTGATCACCTCCCCGCTCTTCGACGATGCGGCCCGTCGGGCGGATCTCCGCTTCACCGGCGTGGGCAACAAAGAAGAATACGAGAAGATCCTGAGCCACCCCGATCTCTGGAAGCCCTACAAGGGCACGGCACTGGTCTTTGAGATGGCCGGCAAGCTGCTGCGCCCGTTCTATGAAACTATCGCCGAACGCATCCGCCCCGGCGAGACCGTCCTGGCCGCGCCTTTCACCATGATGGCCGCTCGCGCTGCGCGGGAGAAGTTCAAGTGCCCCCTGGTCACCGTGCACCTGCAGCCCGTCTGTTTCCTGAGCGTGCACGACACCCCCATCATCATGCCAGGCACTGAGTGGATGCTGAAGCTGCCGGTGTGGGCCAAGAAGATCCTCTTCTCCCTGCCGAACCCTTCAGATTTCAAGCTCACGCCCCAGGTCAAAGCGATGTGCCGGGAGATCAACATCCCGGGACCTCGGCGCGTGGTGCCCGACTGGATGCATTCCCCCGATGCCAATCTGGCACTGTTCCCGGAGTGGTTCGCCGCCCCCCAACCCGACTGGCCGGCCAACACCCACACCGTCGGCTTCCCGCTCGCCGACCTCCGAACGCTTTTCGAGCTCCCGCCCGATCTCGCCGCCTGGCTTCAGGAAGGCACCAAACCGGTCCTCTTCACTCCAGGGACTGGCAACACTCAGGCCAGGGCTTTCTTCCGCGAAGGACTGGCGGCGTGCGAAAAGCTGGGACTGCGCGCCCTGCTGGGCACGAGCTTCCCGGAGCAGCTTCCCACCCCACTGCCTTCGTTTGCCCGGCACTTTGCCTACCTGCCATTCAGTGAGGTGCTCCCTCACGTCTCCGCGTTTGTGCACCATGGCGGCATTGGTACGCTCTCCCAGGGACTGGCCGCCGGGGTGCCCCAGCTCATCATGCCCATGGGACACGACCAACCGGACAACGTGATGCGCCTGCAGCGCCTGGGCACCGGCGATTACCTTGAACCCAAACACTTCAAGGCCGAAGCCGTGGCGGCGAAGCTCGGCCATCTGGTTCGGGACGCCACGGTCAAGGAGGCCGCAGCACGTGCCTCGACACTCTGCCGTGCCGATGAACCCGCCGCCAAGGCGGTCGCCGTGATGGAGTCCGCAGGCGCTGCGGCACGTTCAGGGCGCTACCTGTTCCAGTGCCCGTAGGTTGCCTCATTTTCAGTCACCCCGTTGGGGGCCATCCTTGGCAGGCCGTGCCCCCCAATTCATCAATTGGGTCTTGAACCCTCCCTCCTGATCCTCCTGCCACGTCATGCGCACCTGCATCTGAAGTGCTGGATTCGATTTCAAAAACGCCTCCGTCTTCTTCACTCCCATGACGCAGAAGGCCGTGGCATAAGCGTCTGCAGTGGTGGAATCAGGAGCCACCACGCTACAGGCAATGCGGTCCGTCAATCCCAGCCCGGTCTTCGGGTTCACGATATGCGAGTACCGCCTGCCGCCGAGTTCAAGGATTTGATGCAGGTCCCCGGAAGTGGAGCACCCACAGTTGCTCAGCGTCACGTGCTCAAACCGGTCGGCATCCTCCGCGTTTTCAAAAGTGCGCAACGCCACATCCCAGCCGGGTTTCCCAGGGGGCGGATCCCCAAAGGCGAGATCCCCGCTTGCAGCCACGACCGCCCGGGTGAAGCCATGCTCTCGCAGCACCTTCAGTGCAGCGTCCGCAGCGTACCCTTTGCCGATGCCGCCCAGGTCGATCAGCACCTTCCCGGCCAACTTCGTGACACTCCTTTGCTCCTCATTCATCTGCACCTTGCGCCAGTCGGCCATGGCCACCGCCTTTTGCGTCTCCGCTTCATCCGGCAGTTGTTTCCTCCGTTTCGCCCGGCGCCACTGCTGCACCGCGTACGCCGCCGTTATGTCGAAGGCTCCTTCGGTCAGACGCGAGGCCTCCGCTGATCTGGCCAGCAAAGCGAACAGATCATCGCTCACCTTCACCGCCTGGCCTGCCGGGGCCCGATTCAGACGGCTCAGTTCACTCTCTGGCAGATAGTCCGAGACAGCGGCATTGATCGCCTCCACTCTCTTGTAGGCAGCCTCCACCGCCACCCCAGCCTTTGCCTCATCTTCAGCGTACAGCGTAATGTAGAAGACAGAGCCCATCTGGGGGCGTGAGTACTGGTACCGCTTCAGCGCAGCATCCTCTTCAGCATGCGCCTTGCAGCCCAAGCTCCATGCCAGGAGCCCAACAACCAAGAAAGCAATCCTCCTGTGCATACGCATCCTCATGAGCCAAAGTAAAAGAGGCGACGCTTCCGCAGGAAACGCCGCCGCCTTCATCAACTCACAAATCTAAAATCCAAGCTGCCTCTTACTCTTTTTCCACGCCGTTGTTCCAGTAGTGGAACATTTCTTCGGCACTGGGAATCTCCAGAGGACGCACAATACGGAAGCCGAGGAACTTGGCGTCCGTGAGGTACCAGATGCTCTTGGGGAGCTGGGGATCCTGCTGCTTCCAGTCGGGGTTGGAGCCACGACGCACCGCGGCGCGGAGGCCGACAGCGTCATCGTCATAGGAGCCACCACGAGCCGTCTGGGGATAGGGCTTCTTGGACTTCACATAGAAGCCCACGGACTTGTCACCCAGAGTAGCGAGGTTCTTGTAGTAGTCGGGCTCGTACTGGTCGATCGTCCACTCGCACACGTTGCCGAGGATGTCATACAGACCCCAAGGGTTGGCCTTCTTCTTGCCCACCTGGGAGTATTGGAAGTTCGGTGCGTTGTCGTAGTACCACTCGTACTCCTTGGCCTGGCTCGCCTCATTGCCCCAATAATAGGCGGTCGTCGTACCAGCGCGAGCGGCATACTCCCACTCCTGCTCGGTCGGCAGGCGGTAGAAGTGGCCCGTCTGAGCGCTCAGCCACTGGCAATACTTGTTGGCCGCGTGCTGCGTCATGCAAATGGCGGGATAGCCATCCGTACCCATGCCGAAGCTCATCTCGGTATAGGGGGTCGTGGGCTGGGAAATAACATCCGCAATCCCGTCCGCCGGGTTTGGCTTCTGTTTGGAGCCGTTCTTGTTGCGGCCCACATCCGTGATCATGAAGGGGAGGTACTCATCCCAGGTCACTTCGTGCACCCCCATCCAGAAGGGTTTCACTTTCGCCTTCACCTGGGGCCCCTCGTCATCCTTTCGACCCTGCTCGGACTCCGGGCTGCCCATGAGAAACTCACCACCTTTGATCGCGGCCATTTTGTAGCCGATGCCCGTCTTGGGCACCTTGCTGTCATAGGCCTTCATCTCCCCTTCGGCTTTCTCCTTGGAAGTCTGCACGATGAAATCGTGGATCTTCTTCGCCAGCTCCATGTTGTCGAGGCTCTCGGTGGTCGGGCCTTTCTTTTCCTTGGCCTTCAGCGTCACCCCTTCAGGCCACACCGCCCCTTGGTCGATCCAGCCCCGCAGCAGATCAAGCTGCTCTTTCTTCAGAGGGCCACCACTCTTGGCGGGCGGCATGAGGTCATCGTGGTCCGCCGGCAGAGATGCCAGGGAGTACACGGAACTCTTGGCAGAGTTGAAAGCAATGATCGTCGGCGCATTCTCACCCGTGGTGAAGGCGTCCTTCTTCGTCGCGAGATTCAGGTCGCCCTTGGCCTTGTCGGCATTGTGGCAGGAGAGGCAGTTCTCCTCCAGGATGGGCTGGATGTGCTTCTCGAAGCTGACGCGCACGGTCTGCTCCAGCTTCACCTCTTTGGGCCAGTTGGCTCCCTGCTGCACCCAGAGCTTCAGGATCTCTGCCTGCTCCGGAGCCAGCAGCCCTTCCTTCTTGGGAGGCATGACCGCATCTTCATCCGCCGCCAGCACCGTTGTGGTATACAGGGGACTCTTGGCGGGATCACCCGGCACCAAGGCCGTCCCATTGTCGCCGCCTTTCACCGTCAGATCCAGCGTCGTCACATTCAGGCCGCCTTTGTCGGACTTGTCGTTGTGACAGTGCACACAGGCCGCCTCAAGGATCGGCTTCACATGTTGCTTGAAATCTGGTTTCTCGATCTTGGGGGGCCGCTTCAGCAAACACTGAAGCCCCGCCCAGAGGAAGAATGGAAGCGATGGCAAGTAGGGATGTCGGTCGCATGGGAACCAATGGCTTAGCACAGGGCGGGAGGGAGGAAACCCGAAAGTTCAGAGATCGAGTCTCAACTACGGACCTTCTCCCCCACCGTCAGTTTTTACGATGAGTGTTGAAAGAATGACGTTCTGATGACGGGTGCCGAAAGGCGGTTCACACCACCTCCCGACTCCCCATGAGGTTGTTCTCAGCAGGAGAGAACAGCACACAGCCTCAGGCCTTGATCAGACCTGGGCGCGCGATCGGGCCTGGATCAAACTTGTCCCCCCACTTCAGCGTGGCCTCAGGGGCCAGGTCTTCGTCGCTGGCAATGGCTTCCTGCCAGGTGATCTTCTTGCCTGAGTAGGCAGACATGCGGCCCATGATGCCCACCATCGTGCTGTGCAGCATCCAGGTGCCGTCGTTGAGCATCTCGCCCTTGCGAATCGCGGCGAAAAGCTCGTCGTGCTCCACCTGATACATGTTTTTCTCTTCACCACGGAAACGCCAGCGGTCCTCACCGTCGATGAAGGGCTTGTCCCCACGGCCGATGATCAGGGCACCTTTGGTGCCCCGGATGTAGTCCGCATTCTCGTTGTAGCAGCCTTTGATCTGGCGGCAGCCGAGGTGGGCCATCACATTGTTCGGGAATTCGTAAGCCACGTGGAAGTGGTCAAAGATGTTGCCGCCCTCATTCGGCAGCTGACGGCCGCCCGTCGCCACGCAGGAGATCGGGTCCGCGTCCTTGAGCGCCCAGCAGAGCTTGTCCACGCTGTGGATCGCCTGCTCCACCAGACCATCGCCACTCAGCCATGCGAAGTTGTACCAGTTGCGCACCTGCCACTCCACATCGCTCCACTCCGGCTTGCGGGCAGAGGCTTCTGGCATGGGCTTCACTGGGCCGGTGTAGTAGGTGGAAAAGACGGAGGTCAGGTCACCAACCTGGCCATCGTGCAGCCGCTTGAAGGCTTCCACACGGGAGGCACTGCGACGCCAGCAATAACCGGCCACCACGCTGAGCTTCTTCTCCTGGGATTTCTTGATGGCATCCAGTGCCACGCGATAGCCAGCCGGATCCACCGCCATGGGCTTCTCGCAGAAGATATGCTTGCCCGCTTCCACCGCAGCCGCCAGATGAGCCGGACGGAATCCGGGAGGGCTCGCGAGAATCACCACGTCACAGATCTCGATCAGCTTCTGGTAAGCATCGAGCCCGATGAACTGACGCTCTTTAGGCACGTCCACCCGGTTGGCAAAGCTGTCACCCAGCATCTTCACGCTGGCCTCAGCTTTCTCAGCAAAGGCATCCGCCACTGCGTAGAGGCTGGTGTTGTAGTCTGCACTCAGCGCCTGCTGGGCCGCACCCGTGCCACGGCCGCCGCAACCAACCAGACCGATTTTCAACGTATCCGCGTTCTTCGCGTCAGCGCCCGTCGCCCCCTTCAGGACGAAAGGAAACAACACCGGGGTGAAGGCGGCGGTGCGGCCCAGGAACGAACGGCGGTTGAGCGCTTGCAGTGTAGTGGGATTCATACGAAGGAAGTTTGACGATGCACAACGAAGTTCGCGCCAGCGACGCTACTTCTTTCCGTCAAATGGCCACGCCCTAAAAGGTGTGACACGCTTCCTGCAAAAATCCCCCCCTCTTCCCGGCGCAGCCTTCAATGGGCCGCCCGGGCCATCCCGCCTCCAGAACCCCCACTCACGGGCGGCTCAGGACACTACGTTTGTCAGATTGGGATCCAGACGCGGCGGCTGGGGCAGCCAGTTCTCCTCGTCATCTCCCCCGACCGTTTCGCCATTGCTTGGGCTCAGTGCCGCCGCGACCAGCAGCTGGGCATCATTGAGGAAAGTCTTTACCACGCCGGTGAGGAAGTCAGCCTCCTCCTGGCGAGTGTGCAGCAACACCACGCTGATATCGCCAGCGAAGACCACCAGGGCATGCACATCCGGGAACCCCAGCCAGAGGGAGTCCACCAGACGGGTCCCGCCACTTTGGAAATGATCCCGCCCATCGTTGAGCACCTGCACGAGTTGCTCTACCCGGAAATCCTCATACGGCATGAGGCTCACCAGGATCTGGCGACGCCATGAAAGACAGAGCCCGTTGACGGAGCCCGCGTGCTTGAGGCGCTCAAGGCTCGCGCGGAGGGAAGGAGTGATGGGATTGGCCATGGAGGTAGGATTGCGGGAGGAAGTTGTGATCAGAGCCAGTAGGCATCGAAGTGCCTGAAGGCCTTTCAGTCATCTGGGTGGGAGAAGAGGGTCACACTCCCTGCTGCCGCAGGGTCACCAGCAGCTCATTGTTGGAGACATTGGCATCCACCATGGCACCCACGGCTTGCGTGGAAGGTTTGTCCGTGCCCACTGGGAGCAAAAACATCATGGAAAACTCAGGCTCATGGATCGCGGCATACAGCGAGCCTCCCAGTTCCAGCGCACCGCCCACGCGATCTGCGAAGTGGCGCAGCCCCTGATAGTCCGCGGCAAAGTCATCCGCATCCTGTTGGCCGGATTCACTGATCACCAGGCCATTCTGAATCTCTAAAACCCGCAGTGAGGGCGCCGTCGCAGGAGAGGAGTCGTACATGATGGCAGATGTAATTTGTTGCTATCCTCTTTCCTCTCAAAAAAGACCCAGCGAGGCAAGAACAAAGCACTGGAGGGGACAGAAAGTGAGCGGGTTGCTGGATTTTAGAATCTTCATTAACATCGCATCTCCTCACTCCCAGCAGCATTACTTTTTCGTGGTTTCCGCATCATCAAGAAGGGAAAGCACTGGCCCGAGATGACTGACGGATTGCGGCCTCATCTCACGTATGCCCTCCCCATGAAGATCTGTTGCACCGCCCTTCTTCTATTGTTCGCCCTAACACCCGGCACTCAGGCCCAAGTCGCGTCCTCTGCTGAAGCGAGACCGGCCTCAGTCCCGACGCCAGTCCTATCCCCAGAGATCAAGGATGACCACAGTGTCACCTTTCGCCTGAAGGCCCCCAATGCCAAGACTGTCACTCTGCGTGGTCAGTGGGACAAGAACCCGCTCCCCCTCACCCGTGCGGAAGACGGCATCTGGTCAGGCACCTTTCCAACGGTGCCCCCGGGAGTCTGGGAATACAGCTTCGATGTCGACGGACTTTATCTCCTGGACCCTGGCAACCCTGCCATCAAACCCTCTCGGGAACCCAGGTCCAGCATCCTTCACATCCCCTCCAGCCCACCTGCCGCATGGGACTTCCAGGACGTGCCACACGGCACCGTGCATCAGCACACGTATTTCTCCAAGGCGCTGGGCCGCCCGCGCGAACTCGTCGTCTATACGCCCTCCCGCCACATCCCCAACACAGCGGGCCCGCTGCCCCTACTGGTTCTCCAGCATGGTTCAGGTGATAACCAGCAGACCTGGGTCACCCACGGGAAGGCTCACTGGATCCTCGACAACCTCATCGCTTCTGGAAAGGCCCGCCCCATGATCGTGGTCATGCTCGATGGCCATCCTCTGGGGAGAACCAGCCCTCAAGATCCCAACCGTCGAGCCGCCGCTCTTGACGCCTTCCGCCGTGAACTCTTTGAAGACGCCCTGCCGCTGGTGGAGACAGAATATCCAGTTTCCAAGGAACCCTCCAGCCGCGCCATCGCCGGTCTGAGCATGGGCGGAGGGCAGGCTCTGAGCATCGGCTTGAGCCATCTCGACCGCTTTGCCTGGGTGGGAGCCTTCAGCGCCGGCCCAGCCGATGAGAAAGTCACCGCCACGCTCCTGGCGGATGTTGCCTCCACGAATGCGAAACTGCGCCTGCTCTGGATCGGATGCGGCGTGGATGACAGGGCGCTGCTCAGAAACGAAGCCTTTGTCACCCAACTGAAAGCTGGTGGGATTGAGCATGAATGGCACGCCACTCCGGGAGCACACACCTGGCCACTCTGGCGCACCTACCTGGCGGATTTTCTGCCCAGGCTTTTTCAGTGACCAGCTAGCCCGCCTTACGAGCGTGATACAGGGACGCGATGCCGAAGCTCAGCGCAGCGGCGTCGCTTTTCTCAAAACCATTCTCGCAGATCATCGCGTTCATCTTCTCCCCGCTGGGGAAGGCCTCGATGGTGCCACACAGGTACTCATACGCAGCACGTTCTCCGGTGAGCCAGCCCGCCACGCGAGGCATCACATGACGGAGATAAAAAAGGTGTCCCGCCCGGATCAGCCCTGACTTGGGCAACGAGAAATCCAACACGAAAAGGTGCCCACCTGGTCGCAGGATGCGCGACATCTCTCTCAACGCATCGGGCCAGGAAGCCATGTTGCGAAGACCGAAGGCCACGGTGACCACATCAGCGCAGGCATCCTGCAGAGGCAGATTCATCCCATCCCCCACGACCAACTGGGTCAACCCTCGTTTCCGGGCCTCCATCAGCATGGGCTGGGAGAAATCCACCCCAAGAACCGCGGCGTCGGGACACCGACGCTGAATCTCCGCAGCTAGATCCCCACTGCCTGTGGCCAGATCAACCACCTGCTGCGGCTGGCACGCGGCGACTTCCCGCCCGGTGCGCCAACGCCAGATCACATCAATGCCCAGGCTCAACACATGGTTCGTCAGCACATAGCGACTGGCGATGGAGGCGAAGGCCTTCCGTACGAAGCTGGCGTCTTGCCCTTTCTTTGTGCCGCTGTCACTTGCTACTGTCTGCATGCCACCGCTTTCGATTTAAAAAATAGAATAGTGATGGTGCTCACGAGAGGACTCGAACCTCCACAGGTCTCCCTACAAGATCCTGAATCTTGCGCGTCTACCAATTCCGCCACGTGAGCATTTTCATTGCGGCCGGGTCGTGAACATGGACGGGGCACCAAACTTCTCAACTAGAATTTTACACTTTTCACATCTTCTTTGTTCGGTCGTCTTCACTCCATGGGAAACAACCAGGGAACCACGAGTACCGTTACCAGAAGCACCAGCACGGTGAAGGGCACCCCCACCCGCACGAAGTCTCCAAACCGATAGCGTCCCGGAGCCATGATCAATGTGTTCACCGGGGAGGAGACCGGCGTCATGAAGGCTGCGGAAGCCGCAATCGCAACCGTCATACCGAACGCATGGGGTGCCACATGCAGCCGTTCTGCGAGCCCCAGCGCAATGGGTGTCATCAGGACGGCCGTTGCAGTGTTGGAAATAAAGAGCCCTATCATCGCCGTGAGGGCGAACACTCCCGCCAGGATCGCCCGGGGACCCGCATCTCCAAGAGCAGCCGTCAGCCCATTCACCGCCATTTCCACCCCACCTGTGGATTCCAGCGCTCTGGCAAAGGGCATCATCCCCGCAATGAGCACCAGACTCTGCCAGTGGATGGAACGGTAAGCGCTCTTGAAGTCAACACAGTGAAACGCCCCCATCACCAGGCAGGCGATCAATGCCGCAGTCACATTCGGCACCGCCCCAGTAATCATGAGCGCCATCATGATTCCCAGCGCCATCAGGGCATAGGGAGCCCGGCTGGCCGCCGGGGCCACTTCGTCCATCTCTGCAGGCAGGCTGAGGACCAGGAAGTTCTGAATCTGACCACGGAGCCGACGAATGGCCTTCCATGGGCCCGCGACCAGCAACACATCCCCATCTTCAGTTTTCTTCCAACACCCCACCCGCCAAGGCGGCACCGTTCCGCCGCAAACCCACGACGCTCACCCCATGCTGCGTCCGGAACCGTTGTTCCAGAACCGTCTTCCCAATCAAGGATGACTCCGGCGGGACTGCCACTTCCGCCATCCCGACTTCATTAAACCGCTCCATGAAATAGTGACCGCGCAGCGCCAGCCTCTTCAGTCCCATTTTCTCACCAAAATCCGCAGCATTGTCAGCGGCAAAGAAGTCCACGAGCAACACGTCCCCCTCCATCAACACCGTCTTGCCTACGGGCTGAAGCAATTCCGAACGCAATCGACCGGGCCTCTCGACAGAGATCAAGTTGGCCCCATGCGTCTGGCGGAGATTCAAGGTCTCCAGCTTTGCGCCCACCAAAGGGGAACCCGCTGCCACCCTGAAGCGGCAGCCACGGTTTTGGAGTTTGTACTCCTCAATGAAGTGGGACAGGCCGCGCCGACTGACACCCGTAGCCCCTCCGCTCGGGTCAGTTACCAGCCAACGCCGGACCAGCAGCATGTACCCCAGGCCCAGGCCCAGCACCGATAGCCCCAGCGGAGTGAACGAGAAAAAGGAGAATCCTCCGTACCCCCTCTGCTTCAGCGCCGCATCCACCACCAGGTTCGGTGGCGTCCCCACCAACGTCATCATCCCGCTCGTCAGCCCGGCAAAACACAGAGGCATCATCAAGCGACCAGGGTGAATCTTGAGCTTTCGGCTCACGCCCAGCACTACCGGGATGAAGACTGCCACCACACCGGTGGAGCTCATCACTGATCCCAGCCCCGCCACCACCATCATCAGCAAGATCAGCAGTCGTGTCTCGCTGCTTTCCGCCTTCTTCAGCAGCCACTCACCCACTTGATAGGTGACACCAGTCCGCACCAACCCCTCACCGACCACAAAAAGTGCCGCGATGAGAATGACGCTGGGGTCTCCAAATCCTGCGAACGCCTCCGGCACCGACATCAGCCCCATCATGGGCAAAGCCATCATCGCCAGGAGCGCCACCACATCCATCCGGGGCTTGTCGCGCACCAGCATCACCACGCATGCAGCCAGTGCGAGAAGAACCTTGATCAGATCAGCATTCATAGGGGAGCGCCCGACTATCCCGAGCTAAAACCCCTTCATCAACCTTAGGGTGAACCTTTGAGGCCACCAGCCTGATCAATCCCCCACGCGACCGGAGGCCCCAGTTGAGAGCCTGAAAAGATAATTCGTCACGGGCACCTCCGGCGCCGTCAGCGAGGCGGTCACAGTCTCCCCTGCCCGCCCCTTCCTCGAGTTGGTGAAGAAGTACAACTTCCCATCCGTGCCAAAACACAATCCATCCGGCCAGGACACCCGGGAGTCCGTCGCAAGCACACGATACTGCTTGGTGCCCGCAGCAATCATCCCCACCCCTTTGGCCCCCACGTCAGAAACATAGATGTTGCCTTTGGAATCGAGGCTGATGCCGTTGCACACGGGCTTGCTCGCATACTCCTCCACCAGCCCGGCCAGCTTCTCCGGGGCCAGTGCGGCATTACGAAGATGCTCCGTGCGAATGCGATATAGTCGGCGTGACCGCATGGGCCCGAAATAGAGCCACTCCCCTTTCCGATCCAGCGCCAGCGCACTCACGCCCCCTTGAGTATTGGCCACACTGCCATCGAGACGCCGGGTCTGATGACGCTGCCCGTCGATCTCGAGCTGGGTCCCCTCCTCCGGAACCACGGAAGGGTGCCCCTGGAGGACCCGCCGAGCAAGCCCGGTGCCGATGTCCACGACAATCAATGCCGCATCCGAACCATTGGCAGGGTCGCTGAGGTACGCAAAGGGGTCCTCGGGATCCAGTGCCAGATCATGCAACAGCGAGTCCGGCAGCACGGCTGGAGGAGCCAGATGGATGACGCGCTGCAGCTTGTTGTGATCAAAATCCCATGCCACCAGCTTGGGCGGCAATTCACTGCGTCGGCCATTGTCCACCATCCAGACCGTTCCGCTCTTGTCCGTATGCAGGCCCTCCACCGCATCCAGGAGCAACGGCTCATCTTTAGAGGCCTGACTGATGGTCGCGGTGGGAAAGGGGCGGGACTCCCCCTTCTTGTTTACCGCCACCACCCGGTTCTGCGGTTTCTCCTGGAAATTGATGCTCAACAGGAAGGCACCATCCGGAGCCACCGTCAGACCTGCCGGTGCCAGAGGCAGTTGAAACACCACCTCCAGCGGCGGGGCCTCAGACGCTGCCGGAAGCGATAGCGAAAGAGACGAAAGCAAGCACCCTCCCAAAGTCGCACTCCGCACGCCCGCTGGAATCCATCGACTCAAACGAGCGCCTTGGGAGAACGACCGGTAGAATCCACAGACCGTTGGCACCTCTCTTGTCCCGCCCCCCCTCGCCGTACCTTCAGACTGGCTGCTGACGTCAGGGGAGTTCATGGTGCACATTCTTCAATCTCAAGCCTGCTTCCGCGCCACGCGCGCCTGGATAAAAGAACGTACACAGAGCACCAGAAAAACAAGGCAAAGAACACCCAAACTTCCCTGCGTCACAATCTTAAGCCAATGCGGCTCTCCCAGCAGGCCTTTGATTGCCATCGTGAGCCCACCAGCCGTACCAAGCAGAGCCACAAGAGCGGCCACATGCATGACATGCTTGTTGGCCCCAGGATACTTTGCCCCCACCAGCCCACAGAGGATCAGTACACCGCCGAAGGCCGACGGAATGATGAGCGCCGTCTTGGCGGCAGCAGTTGCGCCTGCAGCTACCCAGCCGCCCACGCCCAGAAGAACCATCAGAATGCCGAAGAGAATCGAGTATCGTGCCATAGTGCGGGCACGATAACCAGATCCTCCGCGTTTACCAGTTTTTGATCCAGGTTGCCGTCTTCTGGGGGTCCTTCTTGGTGGCGAGATCTCGATTCACCGTTGTCGACTTTTCATCTGCATAGGACCAGACGTCATATGTCGAGTTCACCGCCTCCACATGCCCACCCTTCGTGTATTGGAATGGGCGTCCGTACCCATCGACCAAACAGCGAAGACCGGGCACCTCTTTGGATTTGCTCATAGAGAAGATCATGAAAGGAGGGAGGTTTGAGTTGATCGAATTGACCACCTCCTGCGCATCCACCGTTCCATCTGACGGCGTTCCTTTTGACTCAGCTTTGACATAGTCCGAGCCATCCCCAGTGATTGCCTGATAGAGCATCGCCGCACCCCCGCGATTCATCGTGACCCCGTCAAAAGTCTCGCTGTCGCCCTCAGCCTCCTCCGTGGGCTCGGGGTAGCGCCCGTATTTTTCATAGTACTGCTCCAGACCGGATTTGATCACCGCCAGAGACGCTGTGGTTCTGTTGCGACCTGTCGCTTGGTGGGAACCCGGGAGTCTACCCACCGTCAAATAGACGAGAAGTCCCGCAAGGCCTATGATCCACAACAGGCCCCTCAATGCGCCTCCGCCATTCCGCTGAACATTCCGGCATCGTATTCTGATCGCTTGTTTCATAGAATCAATGCAGCGACTTGAATCGACAGCATAAAGGCCTCGCGTCAGACAACCGACACGAGGCCTCCAATCAAATTCACCAACGCGAACTACCAGTTTTTGATCCAAGTCGCAGTTTCCGTGGCGCTCTTTTTGGCATTCAGATCATCCTTGGGCTTGGTGCCGGAGTCCAAGTGCCCATACGACCAGATGTCATAGGTGGGGTTGATGGCATTCGGATCGCCACCCTTCGTGTATTGGAAGGGCCGACCAAAACCATCGATCAGAAAGCGCAGCCCATCGGTCCCCTTTTTCACACCGCTGGCAAAAATCATCTGGGGAGGCAGGTTGCTGTTGATGGAGTTGGGGATCTCTTCGGCACTGACCTCCCCATCGGACAACGCTGCTGCGGCACCGTTTAGCTTGATGTAGTTGTTGCCGTCTCCGCTCAACGCCTGGTACAGCATAGCTGCGCCACCACGCTTCACGTCCACGCCGCCATACGTCCCCGAATCCGAACCCAGATCATCTGGGACCGCCGGATACTCACCAAACTTTTCTTTGTACTGTTCCAGGCCAGACTTGATGGCTGCGAGCGAAGCGGTTGTCTTGTTACGGCCTGCCGCCTGCTGGGCGTATTGGAAGCCCCCCAGAGTCAGCGCCGCCAGAAGTGCGATGATGGCGATCACCACCAGCAGTTCAATCAGAGTGAAAGCACCTGCCAGACGGCGGTTCAGGTGACGGGAAACGGTGCGAATTTTCATGGCAGTTTACGGGGCAGTTGGGGTTTTTGAAGGAAGCCCCGGCCAGCGCACGTCAGACGGCACCGACCGGGGCATGAATTTCGTCTTCGAGTGCGGTTGAACTAGGTGTTCTGGTTGATGCCCTGGATGATCTGGATCAGCGGCATGAAGAGTGCCAACACGATAACACCGACCACCACGGCGAGAATCACGATCATCAACGGCTCCAACATTGAGGTGAGCGCGGAAACTGAGTTGTCCACTTCATCCTCATACACGTCTGCCACCTTGAGCAGCATCTCTGGAAGCTGACCGGTTTCCTCACCCACGTCCACCATGCTGATGACCATCGGCGGGAAGACCTTGCTGGCCTCCAGCGGCGCAACCATGCTTTCCCCTTCCTTCACCGCGTCATGCACCTTGTTGATGGCGTCGGACACGACCACGTTACCAGCAGTTTCCCGGGTAATATTGAGCGCCTGCAGAATTGGCACACCGCTGGTGACCAGGGTGCCCAGCGTACGGGTAAACCGTGAGATGGCGCTCTTGCGCTGAACATCGCCAAAGAGCGGCATTTTCAGCTTCAGCTGGTCAATGATGCGACGTCCGCCTTTGGTAGATTTCACGATCTGCCAGAGCACAATCAGCCCTGCGGCGATGGCCGCGAGAATGAGCAGGTTGCCCTGAATCCAACGGCTTGTGTTGATCACCCACTTGGTGAGCTCAGGAAGCTTGTCACGGGAACCGAGCATGTCTTCGAAGATCTTCTCGAACTTCGGCACGATGACGGTCATGAGGAAGATCATGATGCCCACGGCGATGATCATCACGATCAACGGGTACACCATGGCGGCCACAATCTTGTTCTTGAGCTTCTGGGCCTTCTCCTGGTACTCAGCAAGACGGTTGAGCACAAGCTCAAGCACACCACCCAGCTCCCCGGCTTTCACCATGTTGATGTAAAGCTTGTTGTAGATGCGCGGGAACTGCTGAAGACTCTCCGAGAACGTGCTGCCGGTCTGCACCGAGTCTGCAAGCGTGTTGATCGTGCGCTTCATGATCGGGTTCGGCTCCTGCCGGCCCAACACCGTCAGACCACGCAACAGCGGAAGACCGGAGTCAATCAGTGTCGCGAGCTGGCGGGTGAAAATCATGAGCGTCTTGCCCGCCACCTTGGCGGAGGCAGAGGCTTTCCCCCCGACTTTCGTCTTGCCCTTGGCAGTTGTGCCGCGCGCACGGCGCTTGATGGCGGCAGCGTCCCCCTTGCCTTCTTCCACGACCTGTGTCGGGTAGAGCTGGCTCCGGCGCAACTGTCCGATGGCTTCCGCCTCATTCGGGGCGTCAATGTCTCCGGCAGTCTCCTGACCGTTCTGGTCGAGGGCGATGTAGTGAAACTTCGGCATGGCTGGGGTTCGTCAGTGAATCAGGATTGTATTAACTCTGGGGAAAAGCTTACTGGTTCCGGCGTCAATTTGTCCACTCTGAAAAAGACGGTTTTTCGCCGGGGGCCAGGAGATGGAGGCGCTACTAGGTGTATTTCAGCACTTCTTCGATGGTCGTAACGCCGTCATAAATATTGCGCAGACCGTCTTCGCGCAGGGTTTGCATCCCCAGTTCGATGGCCTTTTGTCGGAGCACCAGGGTGGGAGCCTTCTGGGTGATCAGTTCCCGGAGGGGATCATTGATGTCCAGAAGCTCGTAGATGCCTTTTCGGCCTTTGTATCCGCTGGTGCCGCAGACGCCGCAGCCAGCTCCCGTGAAGAATTTCTTGTCCCCAATGTCGCTCTGGGACAGCCCCAGCTGGTTGAGCACAATCGGGCTGGGGGTGTACGGGGTGACGCACTCCTTGCAGATGGTCCGCAGAAGACGTTGCGCCAGGATGCCTTCCAAGGTGGCGGCCACCAGGAAGGGCTCCACCCCCATGTCAATAAGACGGGTGACCGCACCGGCGGCATCGTTCGTATGCAACGTACTCAGCACCAAGTGTCCCGTCAGCGACGCCTGAATGGCGATCTGCGCCGTTTCCACGTCACGCATTTCTCCCACCATGATCCGGTCCGGATCCTGACGAAGGAAGGAGCGCAGGGCTTTTCCGAAAGTCAGACCCACCGCCTCATTGATCGGCACCTGCATGATGCCTTCAATGTCGTATTCCACCGGATCTTCTGCCGTCAGCAGCTTCGCATCGATGGTATTGATTTCTTTAAGCGCGGCATATAGCGTCGTGGTCTTGCCTGCACCAGTGGGACCCGTCACAATGAAAATGCCGTTGGGCTTGTGAATCGTGTCCTGAATGTAGTCGTAGAGATACGGAGGCATCCCCAGCGCGGAAAGCGTCAGGTTCACGGAAGAACGGTCCAGCACGCGCAGCACCACGCTCTCCCCGTACTGGGTCGGCAGGGTGGAAACACGCATGTCCACCGGGCGGCCATCCACCACGGTCATGATACGACCATCCTGAGGCACACGGCGCTCAGCGATGTTCATGTTGGACATCACCTTGATACGGGAAATCACCGACATGGCCAGATGCACCGGAGGTGGGGCCATTTCGTAGAGCGAGCCGTCCACCCGGTAGCGGATCTTAAACTCGTGCTCGAACGGTTCGAAGTGAATGTCGGAGGCCTTCTCTTTGATGGCCTGCTCAAGCACCAGATCCACAAAGCGGACGATCGGGGCGCTGTTGGCCTCCGCTTCGACGCTCGCCCTGTCACCTGGCTTGGAGTTGATGCCCAACTGGCCGAAAATGTCCTCAATGCTCTGCGTGCCGCTGCCGTAGTGCTTGTCGATCAGCGCCTGGATCTGCTCCTTCCGGGCCACCACGGGCACGATGCTCTTGCCCAGACCAAACCGGAGGTCTTCCAGCAACTGGGGATTGAGGGGATCCGTGAGGGCCACGTACAAACCATCCGGCCCCAGCTGGATCGGCAGCGCGCCACAGAGACGCGCCATGCCAGCAGGGATCAGCTCCAAGGTGTCCCGGCTTGGCTCGAAGGTCGTCAGATCATAGTGTTCAGCACCAATTTCCTCCGCAACCAGGGCCCAAAATTCGTCCTCGTTGTTGAAGATGCCGTATTCCACCAGGAGATCCACCGGGTCTTTCCCCGTCGTCTTGTGGTCCGACAGGATGTCCGACGCCTGCCCTTCGTCGAGCATGCCCCGGTTGGTCAGCATTTCCACCACGCTTTGCGCTGTCATTGTAAGTGTAAAAGTAAAACTAGTGTCTGTCGTTGTGCTCGATCCAGGGTCTTGCGGGCGTCCGTTTTTCAGACCGGCACCGCCCGGGTCCCTGTGTTCTTCAAATCATCAATTCGCGTCAGACATGGTGGCCTCGATGACTTCCTCGGCGGTGGTCATGCCCGCCAGCACCTTGCGCACGCCGTCTTCACGCAGCGTCCGCATGCCCAACTCACGAGCCTTGCGACGCAGCACCGGAGCCGGCAGCGACTGGTTGATCATGCCGCGAACCTCATCGTCCATCTTGAAGATTTCCACGATGGAGAGACGACCGCGGAATCCATTGCCGCGGCATTTCGGACAACCTGTGGCATCCATGATGGTCGCCCCATAGGCCTGGGAAGCATCCAGCTGGAGAGAGCGCAGTTCCTTCTCGGTCAGCGCGCCCGGTGTCTTGCACTCCGGGCAGAGTTTACGAACCAGACGCTGGGCTTCAATGGCCCGCACCGAGGAAGCGATCAAGAAGGGCTTGATGCCGATGTCCACGAGACGGGAAACGGCGCTTGGCGCATCGTTGGTGTGCAGGGTACTGAAGACCAAGTGGCCCGTGAGGGAGGCGTTAATGGCGATGCTCGCCGTCTCCATGTCTCGAATTTCCCCCAGCATGATGATGTTGGGCGCCTGGCGGAGCATGGCGCGGAGGGCGGCGGCGAAAGTCATGCCGATGTCCTCCTTAACCATCACCTGGTTGATGCCGGGCAGCTCATATTCAACCGGGTCTTCCACCGTGATGATCTTCCGGTCAGGCCGGTTGATGTAGTTCAAGCACGCGTACAGGGTCGTCGTTTTTCCTGAACCCGTGGGACCCGTCACCAGAATGATGCCGTCTGGCAGGGTGATGAGCTTCTCAAACACCTCCTGGTCATCAGAAAGGAAGCCAAGGTCGCTCAAGCCCAAGCGCAGCGAGGACTTGTCAAGAATACGCATGACTACGCTCTCGCCGTTGCTCGTGGGGATGATGCTGACGCGCAGATCCAGCTCCTTGTCCTGGAACTTCATCTGAATACGACCGTCCTGCGGGACGCGCTTCTCATCGATGCTCATCGTTCCCGTCATGATCTTCAGACGGGCGATGATCGAGGAGTGCAGCTTCTTCGGATGATGCTCCACATCGTGCATCACGCCGTCAATGCGGTAGCGAATGCGGAGATCCTTCTCCATCGGCTCGATGTGAATGTCCGAGCCGCGGTTTTTGAAAGCCTCCATCAGGGTGTTCGTCACGAGGCGGATGATCGGCGCATCCGTGTCCGACCCGCCCTCCATCCCCTTCACCACCGTACCCGCCATGTCACCTTCGTTTCCGTAGATGGTGCTGGTCAGCGTGCGAATGGAACCCGGCGTGCTGCAAATGAAATCGATCTCCGTGGAAAGCACGTGGGGCAGTGCATCCAGGGTCTCAAAGTTGTTGGGATCGCTGATCGCGATCTGGAGACGACCATGCTCGAAGCCGATGGGCACCACCTTGTAGCGTCTGGCCACATCCTCGGGCACCACGTTTTTCAGG
The DNA here is from genome assembly GCF_000739655.1 of Verrucomicrobium sp. BvORR106. GTDB lineage: Bacteria > Verrucomicrobiota > Verrucomicrobiia > Verrucomicrobiales > Verrucomicrobiaceae > Verrucomicrobium. The sequence continues at coordinate 122,004 of NZ_BATR01000181.1, forward strand.
TCGGGTGACACGGCGTACCCCGTGAGGTCAATAAACTCCATCCCGGAGTTCACGGCCATCGTCTGCGCCACGTCTTCTTCAGAGAGCACCCCTCCTTTGATCAGCCCCTCCATGAGAGTCTCGGAAGCTTTCTTGGTGGTGCGGGCGTGGTGGAGATCCTGCTCGTTCACCATCCCGGATTCCCGGAGAAGTTCGAGCAAAAAGTCTTCGTTGGAATACATGTATGACGAGGCGGTGGCAGTGAATAATTCGAAAATTGGCCCTAAGGCGCGCCAGATTACCCCGCTGCGAGATTTCGTGTCAATACTCTCAGGTTTTTTTGACAAAATCTTGAGAAATAACGCGCTACGAAGCCGTTCGAGTCAGCCGCGAGCACTGTCCGCATCCTCCGTCACCCTATGTCACTCCGCCGCTCCCTGACCACCCTCGTTGCCCTGGGCTGCCTGTCAGCCACCTTCACCCCCTCCCTCCTCCCGGCCCACGAGGCCGGCCAGCAGATGGTGGATACCGCCACCGCCCTGCTGAAGGCGCTGCCGGCTGAATCCCGCACGAAGGCCCAATACCCCTTTGAGTCAGAGGAGCGCTTCAACTGGCACTTCGTCCCCAAGGAACGCAATGGCCTCTCTTTCAAGGAGATGCCACCAGAGGCCCGGCTCTTGGGACACGCCCTGCTCACCACGGGGTTGAGCTATCGCGGCTACGTGAAGGCCACCACCATCATGAGCCTGGAAGAGGTTCTGTTTGGCATTGAGGGCGCAGATCCCACCAAAAGGGGACGCCGCCCGCGCCCGTCGTGATCCCGAGAAGTACTTCATCAGCATTTTTGGTGAGCCCACGATGAAGGGAACCTGGGGCTGGCGCTTGGAGGGCCACCATCTGGCCCTGAACTTCACGGTCAAGGATGGCAGCCTGTTCCGGAGCACCCCTTGCTTCTTCGGCTCCAACCCGGGTGAAATTCGCCAAGGCCCCCGTACCGGCATCCGCCCGCTCTCTGCTGAGGAAGATCTGGGGCGCGCGCTGGCCAAGTCCCTCAACGACGACCAGTGGAAGAAGGCTCTGATCCAGGAGACCGCCTTTAAGGACATCCTCACCGAAGCCAAACGCCAGGTCAGCCCGCTCACACCTGACGGCCTCAGCGACGCCGACTTGACCGCCGACCAGAAGGCCCAGCTTCAGACCCTGCTTAAAGAGCACCTCTTCCGCATCCGCCCCGAGGTGGCAGATGCCGCCTGGCAGGAGATCCTGGCCGGCGGCCCCATCCACTTCGCCTGGGCAGGCAGCCGGGAACCCAACCAAGGGCACTACTACCGGATTCAGGGCAAAAGCTTCGTAGTGGAGTACGACAACACGCAAAACAATGCCAACCACGTCCATACGGCTTGGCGCGACTTCGACTCTGACTTCGGCCTAGACCTGCTCAGCGAGCATCTCAAGACCGCCCATCAGCCAGTGAAGTAAGCCCCGCCACAGCTCCCGGCCAGATCTTCCAAAAAGAAGAGCCCTCTCATCAGAGGGCTCTTTTCGTTTTGAAAACTGGAGATCACAGACGCCTGACAGGCAGGCCTCAGCAGTGGCCCCCGCCGCAGCCGCACTCCTCTTCCGGCTCGGTGTCTTCAATCTTAGCTCCATCCTTGAGGGTCTCGAGGAATTCGTTGAATTTACCATCCCGAAACTCCTCCAGGATGCGGGCGACCACCGCCTCACGCACTTCAGCCAGAGGCTTGGGCACCGCAGGCTTGCGTTCAGCAAGGCGGCAGATGTGGAAACCCAGCTGGGTGGTGAACACCGGGCTGATCTCCCCATCCCGCATGGAGAAGGCGATGGCTTCGAACTCCTCCATAAACTCCCCCTTCTTGAACCAGCCGAGATCGGGCGACATGTCCTTGTTGGAGTTGTGCTCAGCCCCCAGGGCGTTGAAGTCAGCCCCGGCCAGGGCCTGCTCCCGCAGCTCCCTCATGTTCTGGTAAACCTCCGCCCGGCTCCGAGCACCGCTCAGGTTCAAGGAAATGTGCGAAACGCGGATCTGCTCCTCCGTGAGAAAATGCTTCACATTCGCCTCGTAGTAAGCCTGAATATCCGCCTCGGCGGGCTCAGGCTCGGGCGAGTACACATTCTTGAGCATCTTGTCCATCCGCACCCCGTTCGCCAGGTTGTCCTGGAGCAGACTTTCATCCTTGAACGGCATGCCGATGCTCATGTAAAACTGCTCCTCACCCCCCGACTGCTCGATGAGCTTTTCCAGCCTCGCCTTGGTCTCCTCCTCGCCAATTTCTGGGAATCGACGCCGCGACTCCTGCTGGAGCAGTGCCCGGGAGGCGAGATTGTCCTTGGCCATGCCCCGGAATTCCGGGTCTCGCTCACAACACGAAACCTGAAGCGCCCGTTCATAGTGCCCCTTGATGTGACGGAATTCTTCTTCAATAATCTCGTCGTCAATTGTCTCGCCGTTGATGATCAAAGCCATGGCATGAAGTGTGCGTGTCTGGTGAGAAAGAGCAACGGAAATCCCGGTTGTGTATACGCTCCGCTCCCGCCATCGTGATCAAGCTTCTCTCATGAAAACCCCGATCAAGGTGAACCTGGCCGTCCTCGCCTCTATTTTCCTCGTTCAGTGTGCCGACAAACCGGCACCGACACCCGCCTATGGGTACCGGACTGGCACGGGCCTGACGAATCCTGCAGCGGGCTATGCCGCCCCGGCGGCCCCGTCCTACCAGCTGGCTACCTACTCCCAGCCGGCGGCACGGCCGCCCCAGATGCCGCCGCCCCACCCTGTCTCCCTCTCCGTTCCCCAGCAGGGTCCTGGTTACCCCTTCCCCTATGGTGGACCGAACTACGGGGCTCCGCAGGCGATGCTGTTTTCCAGCGGGTCCAACGTCGGCAGCGCCCCTCCCATCCGGGCGGAATCCTTCATCCTCGTGAATGCAGATACCGGCGCCGTCATTGCCGCCCGGAATGCCGACGACCAAAGAGGAGCCGCCAGCACCCAGAAGATCCTCACCGCCCTGATCGTGGCCGAGGCGGGAAATCTCGATCAAAGAGTGAGGATCGCCCCCAGTGATGTGGTGGTGGAGCCCTCCAAGCTGGGCGTGAGACCTGGCGAAGTCTACACCCGGCGGGATCTCCTGATTGCGTTCCTGGTGAAGAGCTCCAACGACGTCGCCAACGTGCTGGCCCGCGACAACGCCGGCAGCGTGGAAGCCTTTGCCAGGAAGATGAATGCCCGCGCCCGCTCCCTCGGCGCGGTCAATTCCTACTTCACCAACCCCCACGGGTTGACCGGAGGCGGCCAACACTCCACCGCGCGCGACCTCTCCCGCATCGCTTGGGCCGCTTACAACAACCCGGTCGTCCGCGATGCAGTACGGCGGAAATACTACACCTTCACCTTCAACAACGGTCGCCGAGTCACGCTGGAGAACACGAATGAGATCCTCGGCAAGATGGCGGAGTGCAACGGCATGAAGACGGGCTACACCGTCGCCGCTGGCCGCTGCCTCATCTCCACCGCACACTCCGGTCGCAAGGACGTGATCCTGGTCCAACTCGGCACCAGGACCAAGTACATCTGGGACGATGGGATGATCATGATGCGCTGGGGCCTCCAGCGCTCCTAGTTCTCTGGCCTCCTCTATATAGATTAGAGGAGGCAGGATGCCGCGTGCGGAGGTCGGTCAGCGCCCACCAAAGATGGCGCTGCCCACCCTCACGATGGTCGCACCCTCCTCAATCGCGGTCTCATAGTCGCCGCTCATGCCCATGCTCAACCCGGGCAGAGACTTGCCCCCCCGGGTCTCCAGCCGATCTCTCAACTCCCGAAGCGCCGCAAAGTGACGCCGGCTTTCCTCCCCTGACTCCCCGATGGGAGGGACCGTCATGAGGCCCACGACGTTAACTTTGTCGAGCCCGAGCAACTCCTCCAGCTCCGCTTCCAGACGGGCGGGCTCAAAGCCGTACTTGCTCGCCTCGCCGGAGACGTTCACCTCGAGGTAGATCTGGGAAACAACTCCCAGCTCCCCGGCGATCCGGTGGATGTTCCGGGCAAGGTCCAGACTGTCCACACTGTGGATGGCCTCCACCACTGGAAGCACCTTGCGAATCTTGTTGGACTGCAGGTGGCCGATGAGATGCCAGCGCACATCAGCCGGCAGCACGGGCACTTTTGACATTAATTCCTGAACCCTGTTCTCACCGAACAAATTTTGTCCCGCCTCGACAGCTTCGTGAATAGTCTCAGGAGAAAATGTCTTTGTTACGGCAATCAGCTCAATTTGGTCTGATTTTCTTCCAGATCTTGTCGCGGCTGCGACAATTTTTGATTTTACAACGCAAAGTTTGTCACGGATAAGCATGCTTAATCAAGTTGCTACTTTATTTGCAAAGTATAATTAATACCCTAACTACATGCAGCTGCAAATCTTCAAAATCTTCTGCGATCTCGTTGAGACCGGCAGCTTCAGCCTCGCCGCCGCCAAGAACAATATCACTCAAAGTGCGGTCAGCCAGCAGATCCGGGTTTTGGAAGAGAAGTACGGCGTGACGTTCTTCGAGCGCGGCGGCAAAAAGTTCTCGATCACCCCCGAAGGCGAGATCTTTGACAAAGCAGCTCGCGAGATCCTGAGCGTGTATGACAGCATCAACTCGCGCCTGAATGAGCTGCGTGATGTGGTGGCAGGCCCGCTCAAGGTGAGCACCGTGTACAGCATTGGTCTGCATGAACTCCCGGCCAAACTGAAGAAGTTCCGCGAATCCCATCCCGAGGTGGACGTTCAGATCGAGTACAAGCGCTCCCCCATGATCTATGACGACGTGGCGGATGGCCGGGCCGATATCGGCCTGGTGGCTTTTCCGGTTCGAGGCAAAGGCATCATCAGCGACGTCTTTGATGAAGACGAGATGGTCGTCATCTGCGCCCCCACCCACCGCCTGGCCAAGAAGCGCAAGGTGAAGCTGAAGGAGCTGCAGGGTGAGAGCTTCGTGGCCTTCGACCCAGACACGCCCACCCGCAAGGCCATTGACCGCGCCTTGAAGGGGCACGCCATCACCTTCCTGCAGCAGCATGAGTTCGACAACATCGAGACCGTGAAGCGCGCCGTCGAGGTCGCAGGCGTTGTTTCCATTGTCCCCCGCCGCACGGTGGACAAAGAGGTCGCCGAGGGCCGTCTCGCCGCCGTGAAGGTGGAAGATGCCTCCCTCAACCGCCCGCTGGGCATTCTTCGCAAGCAGGCCCGCATCACCACGCCAGCCATGCGGGAGTTCATGAACGTGTTGCTGGGCACCAAGTAGTCCCCCCCACGACCAGGATGGTTTCCCGGACCGCCATGGATCGAGCGCTGCGCTGGATGCGCCGCCCGGCCATGGCGGTTCTTCTTTTGGGGATGGTGCTGCACTTGACGGTGCGTGACCGGTACCCTGGCCTGGCCACGGTCTTCTACGGCCTGCCACTGCCCCTCCTCACTCTGGGCTGGCTGGGGGCGGCCCTCGCGGGAAAGCAGGGGCACATCAGTCGCGCCGTCAAACTCAGCCTGGGCCTGGCCTGCGGACTCTGGTGGTATGGCTCCTCGTACCAGAAACATCCAATCGTGGGGGCTCTCCCGGCACAACGTGAGCTGAAGGTCCTGTACTGGAACCTCGCCCACCGCCGCCTGCCACACGAAGGCGTCGGCCGCCTGTTGGCGGAACATCGCCCCGACATTGCAGGGTTCGTTGAAACAGGCCGCATTTCCGGGGACCCCAATCCCTTGGTCAGCCACCTGCCGGACGGCTACCAGATGTTGAAGACCGCCCACGGGGCTGCCGTGCTGGTCCGGGGCAGCGCCCGCGTCCTGCATGCCTACGTCCTGCCATCAAGGAGCAAATACCTCGAACTGGAGCTGACGGTGGACGGCCAGAGCTGGAGCCTGTTCATCGTGGATGGCGTCTCCTCTCCCATCCGCTCCCGTCAGGATGTGCTGGAGCAAGTGCTCGCGCAGGCCCGGAACAAACCTCGAACCCTCATTGTCGGGGACTTCAACACCCCTCGAGAATCCATCTGGCTCATCCCGTGGCGGGAGGCCTTTCATCATGCCTTCGATGAGGCCGGTGCCGGCTGGAGCGAGACCTGGCCCCGCCAATCACCTTTGCCCCTGCTCAGCATCGATCACATCTGGAGCTCCAAGGACCTCCAGCCCCTGACTGCACAGAAGCTGTGGTCACTTGAGTCCGATCATGCCGCCCTGCTGACGACACTCCGGGTGAATCCACCGTGAGGCCGTCAGGATTTCGGCGTAATCGGCGTCAGGACCACGTTCTTGATGGCCGCAGTGGTCTGGTAGGTGCTGAACGAGAGGGGCTGGTAGTCTTCAATCGGACCTGGGCGCACCCCGATCTTCTTGCCAGCGATATCCACGTCGATCACCTTCTCATCGTTGATCCACGCCGTGAGCGACTCTGGTGTGACACGCAGCTTGATCCGGTACCACTTCTTGTCTTCCAGTTTGCGGAAGTGTCCGGTGGAGTTTTCTGACGCGTCGAGCCCGTCGATGCTGGAAATGCCCGTGACGCTGCCGCTCCACCCACCCACCACCAGCGTGGCGCAGGTCTTCAGACTGCCCACGGGGAAGGTGAGCCCGCAGAAGAAGTCGATCCCCTCCACCCGCTGTGCCTCAAGGGTGATTTCATAGTTCGTCAGCGGGAGGTCCTTGGCCTTTTGATAGATTATGCCGGTGATAGACTCCCCCAGGCCGATGATCATCTGGCCATCTTTGACGGTGATCTCGCCACTGCCGCCCGCGTCATAGGCCTTCCAGTTATTGAGACTCTTGCCATCAAAGAGCACCACGCTCTTTTCGGCCGCCGCCGCCGCACCGGCGGCTGGCGCGGGCTCCGCCTTCCCGGTCAGGGGTGCGAGCATGGCAACGGCGGAGAGAATTGGAGCAAGCAGGACCTTCATGGACGGATGAAAACGGTGGAGAGTGGCGAGGTTGTGTGCTACGAAACAATCGCCATGAGTCTTCCGAGTCAACTCCCCAAATTCGTCATCCTGGCCCTCGTGGGGCTGTCAGCACTGGGACTCTCCAGCTGCAAAACCCTTAAAGTGGCCAAGCAGGACGACTATGACTCGCCCGCCTACCGCCCGCAGAGCCTGTCCAACGTGCGGGTCAAGGTGAGCCTGAACAAGCAGATGGTCTACGTCATGGAGGGTGACAAGCCCCTCCTGGTGACCGCAACCTGCGTGGGCACCCCCAGCAACCCCACCCCCAGGGGGAATTTCAAGGTTTACAACAAGATCGAGAAGAAGCGCTCCATGAGCTACGGCTTTGCCGTCCAAGGAAACGCCATCACCCCCATCAAGGCCACGAACATGCGCGGCGGACGTTATGTGGGCTACCCGATGCCCTACTGGGTGGAGTTCTCCCCGGCGTACGGCTTCCACCAGGGTTATGTGTGGAATGTCCCCCGCTCCCACGGCTGCCTGCGCCTGCACAAGAACGTGGCCCCCAAGTTCTTCGCTCTCACCCGCCTGGGCACCCCGGTGAACATTGCCTACACCCAGCCTGAGGACAACACCTTGGGCGCCACCGCCACCCGGCCCGGCGCGGAACATTATCTTGCGCCTGACCCGCCGAACAGCGTACTTATCACCGAGGCCGCCTTCAAGGCCCCTGACAAGCCGCTCTTCGCCAACTGATCCGGCCCTGAGCCCCGTTTCCTGACTCTGATTCATGTCCGACGCCTCCAGCCCTGTGTCCGCCCCAGCTCCCGCCGCCAAATCCCGCCGAGTCAATGTCCGCACCCCGGAGGTGATGGAGCGGGTTCAAGCGGAGGTGGAGACACACTACCGCAGCGTGCTGGTGGAGAACCTGCGGAAGGCTGGCGGATTCATGACGGCGGGAAACACCACCATCCGTCTGGCGCGGGATTTCGGCTTCTGCTACGGGGTGGAGCGCGCCATCGACCTCGCCTATGCCGCCCGTCGGGTCTTCGCCGACCGGCGGGTATTCCTGCTGGGGGAGATCATTCACAATCCAGAGGTCAACCGTCAGCTCACGGAGATGGGGATTGTCAGCATCCCCATCAGCCAGCATCTCGACGCCGTTTCCAAGCTGGGACCGGAAGATGTGGTGATCGTGCCCGCCTTTGGTGCGGAGACCCAGTTGATGAACGTCATCAGCGAACGCGGCTGCCTGGTGGTGGATACCACCTGCGGCGATGTCATGAGCGTCTGGAAGCGCGTCCGCGGCTACGCCAAGCAGGGCTTCACCTCCATCATCCATGGCAAGGCCTCCCATGAGGAGACCCGGGCGACTTCCTCCCGTGCTCAGGGCGATGACGGGAAGGGTAACTTTGTGGTCGTGCTCACCCTGGGCGATGTGGACTACGTCTGCGACTACATCCGCCACGGTGGCAACCGGGAGGAGTTCCTGAAGCGCTTCGAAGGAGCCATGTCGCCGGGTTTTGATCCTGACCAGCATCTCAAGCGGGTCGGTGTGGCCAACCAGACCACCATGCTGAAGTCGGAGACGGAGGAACTCCAGCGCCGGGTGCAGCAGGCCGTGATCGACCGGGACGGTCCAGAGCCGGCCCAGCAGAACTTCCAGGTCTTTGACACCATCTGTGGTGCCACGCAGGAGCGTCAGGACTCCCTTTTCGAGATGCTCCGCAAGCCGCTCGACATTCTTCTCGTGGTCGGTGGTTACAACAGCTCCAACACGACTCACCTCGTGGAAATCGGTGAGAAAGAGCTGCCCACCTTCTTCATTCGCACCGCTGAGTTGCTGAAGAGCTTCACCGAGATTGTGCACTTTGATCTCCACCTGAAGGCGGAAAAGACCAGCTACTCTGCGAAGCTGGCCAGTGAGGAGCCCATCGTGGTGGGCATCACCGCTGGTGCCTCCTGCCCCAACAACCTGATCGAGGACACGATCCTCCGGGTGTTTGAACTCCGGGGCGTTGCCCCCGATCTGGTAAAGCAGGAAGTCGCCCGAGCCGCCGAGGCCCAACAGCGGCCAGAGTGATTTGAGGTCTCAGGCAGAAGGGCAAAAAAACATTTGCGTCCTGCACCACCTCATTGTATCAAGCAGGCCGCTTCCAAATACGAGGAAGCACCGTTTGCGCGGTTAGCTCAGTGGTAGAGCACCTCCCTGACACGGAGGGGGTCACAGGTTCGAACCCTGTATCGCGCACCATTTTTTAGCCTCCCCGGCAGAGTGGTTCTTTCGATTGAGACCGCATCAGCGGCTGAGATCCCAGGTCCCTCTTGAATGGCCGTCGTTGCTGGATCGAACCCTTCAGCAGTAGTAGTCGTTCAAACGAGGGGTGTCACCGGGCTTGCCAGCCTCGATCCATTGGAGTTTGTCGCGCAGGAAGGCCAGGGCGTTTTCCACCTGGGCCTGCTTCTCCTCAAGTTTCCCGATCTGGGTGCGCATGATCTGAGCCGTTCGCTTGGGGGACCGCATTCCCTTTCGATACTCGTCATTGAGCGCGGAGATCTCTCTCAACGTGTAGCCCAAGGATTGTTGCAGCCGGATCATGCGTGCCGCAGTGACATCGTCCTCGTTGAAGATCTGGTAGGCATTTGAGCCTCCCTTCTCGGATCGTCGCGGCTTGAGCAGACCCTTGCCGATGTAGAACCGGATGGTGTCTTGCGTGAGGCCGGTGGCCTTGGCGAATTCTGAGATGAGCATGATTACCCCCTTGACCCTGGAGTATGGTCCAGACCCATAGTGCCTGTCAAAAGTGATTCCACCCATGACCAGCCACACCCATCCCCCACTGCCTCAGCCCCAAATTCAACTCGGCAAGGACGGCCCTCTGGTGGGCGTGCAAGGCCTCGGCTGCATGGGCATGAGCGAGTTCTACGGCACGACCGATGAGACAGAAGCCCGGGCAACCCTTGAGCGGGCCCTCGAACTGGGCGTCACCATGTTTGACACTGCGGACATGTATGGCCTGGGTGCCAACGAAACCTTCTTGAAACCCTTCCTGCAGGCCCATCGCGACGAAGTGTTCATTGCCACGAAGTTCGGCTACACGCGCACTCCTGAGAATCCGCATGACTGGAGCGTCGACAATCGTCCCGAGCACATTCGGTCCGCAGTGGACCGCTCCCTCCAGCGTCTCGGGATCGACACCATCGATCTCTACTACATGCACCGGCGTCATGAGGCCGTCCCGCTTGAGGATTCTGTGGGCACCATGGCAGAGCTTGTGCGCCTGGGCAAAGTCAGATGGCTCGGACTGTCTGCCGTCACCGCCAGTGAATTGCGCGCTGCCTCTGCCATTCATCCCATCACCGCCTTGCAGTCCGAATGGTCGGTCTTCACTCGCGAGATCGAGTTGAAGGTGATTCCCGCCGCAGTGGAGCTCGGCACAGCCCTGGTTCCCTACTCGCCTCTCGGGAGAGGGATGCTCACCGGAAAAGGATTCACGGCCAGCCTGTCTGAACAGGATGCCAGACAGATGTTTCCTCGATTCTCTCCGGAAAACCTGTCTACCAATCTGAAGTTGGTCGCCCGGATCGAAGAAGCAGCGGCAGCGCTGGGAGCAACCACCGCCCAGGTCGCCCTGGCCTGGATCTATGCCCAGTCTCGCAAACTCGGCGCCACGGCAGTTCCCATCCCCGGCACCCGCAAGAGGAGCCGCCTGGAGGAGAACCTCGCAGCCACCACTCTCACTCTCAGTGATGACGTCATGGCCATGCTAGAACCGCTCGGCAGGTCAGTCCAAGGAGTCGCCGTTTGAGATCCACAGCCCGAGGAAACATCCTCCACGTTCCACTGCGGACAGATCAGAAAAATCTTGGCACGAGTGTCCATTCGTCTGGACGCGATTCGTCAAGAGTCTGAAGCCTGCCGGCGGGGAAGATCCTGCCAGCTCAACGAAACAGGAGATAAGACCATGAGTACCAACACCATCGAACGCCCCGCCTCCCAGAAAGACTCCTCTGCCGAGCCGATCCTGACGGGTCATCCCGTCGTCTCACGTGCCGAGTGGATCGAAGCCCGCAAGGAGTTGATCAAGAAAGAAAAGGCGGCCCTGAAAGTGCAGGACGAAGTAGCAGAGGAACGCCGCAAACTGCCATGGGTGAAGGTGGAGAAGGACTATGTCTTCGACACCCCGACAGGAAAGAAATCACTGGCCGAGCTCTTCGCCGGCAACAGCCAGCTCATCGTGTACCACTTCATGTTTGGACCCGGCTGGAAGGAGGGGTGCCCCGGCTGCTCCTTCATGGTGGATCACTTTGATGGACCGCACATCCATCTCTTCCACCATGATGTCACTCTCGTCGCCGTGTCACGCGCAACCCTGCCTGAGTTGGAGAAATACAAAACCCGCATGGGCTGGAAGTTCCCCTGGGTGTCCGCTCACGACACGGACTTCAACGAGGACTACCACGTCTCCGCCACTACAGAAGACAAAGCGCGCGGCAAGATGCAGTACAACTTCGAGGACGCAGATCTTGAGATCGATGAACTGCCCGGAGTGAGCGTCTTCTACAAGGACGAAGACGGGAATGTCTTCCACACTTATTCCGACTATGCCCGTCAAACAGAGTCGTTACTGGGCGCCTATCACTTCCTCGATCTCACCCCAAAGGGACGCAATGAGAACGGTCCGAATTTCAATCTCGGCGACTGGGTCGAGCGCCACGACGAGTACACCGATGTGAAGGCCGCAGCTCCGACATGCTGCGCCAGCCATTGATCCTCCATCCTGCATTGCATCTGCCCGTCCTCTTTTCGACGGCGGGCGGAGATGCAGTCGTGACAGACGGATCACGCGCGAATGAAGCTGAAGGGCGAAAAGTCGTCCGGCAGGTTCTGCATCGCCTCGATAGCAGGCTCCTCTGCAAGCTGTTCCTGCCAGTGGGCCGCCCAGCTCACAAACTCCTCGAGTATTTCAAAGAACCCTTCCGGTCCCTTCTCAGCCAGCAACACCTGCGTCTGGGCCAGGATCTCCCCGGCATCTGCATCCAGGCCAAAGCGAAGCCCCGCGCCAAGTTCCGCACCGAACAACTGTGCGACGCCCTTTCCATCACTGACTCAAATCCGGACTTCCCCAGCAAAGTGTCCACCGTCACCCGGGATCCCCGCTCTTCCACCTTCGGCCCCAGCTCGACAAAGGTATGAGGAGACAATCCGGTCGAACGCCCTGATATGCCGGTGAAGTTGGACATGACTCGAAGCGTGAAGACGGAAGCCCCCTTGGTCAGCATCCCGCGGGTCGGCCGCTCCATTATCAGGGCGAACCGCCCGCTTGAAGTCAGTTTTGCGCGACAAGGTTGTCACATCCCCTGACCACCTGTTTTATCCCGCGGCCTTGGTGGCCAGCACCCGGTACATGAGTGGCATCGTGGGCATCCCCTTGGGGGGCACCATCCGCCGGCCGCCGGAGTCCCACATGCCCTCAAACAAGGCGCAGCCGTTGGCGTACGGGTACTCGTCCAGACGGACAATCACCAGCCCTGCCTTGGCGAGTGAGGTGATAACATCCCCCACGCCCCAGGCGAACTCATGGGCCGGGTGAGGATTCACAAAGTTCTCGATACCGGTGAGATACTCTCCCAGAGCCAGGCCGTTGCCCGACTGGGCGACATAGTCTGACACGCCGGGAGAGGAGATTGGACCGTTGGGGAAATAGTCGTAGTGAAACTTCCACGCCTCATCAAAGATCATGGTGAAAGGGTGAAACTCGACAAATACGAACCGGCCTCCGGGCCGCAACAAAGCGTGAATGCCCTGACCCCAAGCCCCGATGTCCGACAGCCAGCAGATGGTGCCGTAGGAGGCAAAGATCACATCATACTGCACGCCCGTTTCGACCGCTGTGGTGAAGTAATCGTAAACGTCCATTCGGTGGAACGTCGCTGGCAGCCCCGAGTCCGCCGAGAGCTTTGTGGCGAAGCGGATGGCCTCGTCCGAGATGTCTACCCCCGTCACCCTGCCGCCCAATTGCACCAGGCCCAACGTGTCCTGCCCCGAGTTGCACTGAAGATGGAGCACCTCCAGCCCTGTCAGATCTCCAAGCAGTTCCTTCTCTTCAGGAAACAACGTACTGCCTCCATCACGAAAGTAGACCGCCTGATCGCCCTTGTGGCTGTTGTGCGCCACCGTCGCCGCATTCCAGGAAAGACGATTGGTTTCGTGTGAATGGGATTGCATGGGGGAAAGATAGCGGGGACCAGGGCTAGTTCGCAAGAGCGGACAACCTGGACTTCAGCTCAAGAAATGACGGACGTGCGGCGACGTCTGGCAGGCAGCACACATCCCTCATTCGAATGAGCTCAGCGATGCCGTCATCTGCTTGCGGTGCGGATTCGACCACGAACTCGACCAGCTCCTCCAGTAGGTATCCAAAGGCCCGGACTTCCACACGCTCCAGATCACGAGCCAGCGTCAAATTCCCACGATCATAAAACGCGGCAGCACCAAAATCGCTCAGCAGACACCCACCGTCCGGCTTGTAGAGGATATTGTGAGCATAGAGATCCCCATGGAGAATGCCCTTCTCGTGGAGCTGCACCGCCGCGGAAGCAATACCGTGCACCAGATGCACAGCAGCCTCTGCAGACAGCCTCACCCCTTCCGAGTACACATCCCGGGTGCAGGTCTCGAAACTGGGCGGTCCCGCGAGATTGGCGTAGGCCGGATCAATGAGACGCATCACGATGCCTTCCGCACCGTCAGGATGCCCGCCAATCCTGCCCAAAACCCGAGTGAGATGGGGATGCTCCCCCACTCCCAGACTGGCGGCCATTTCACTGGCAGGAAGCCCGTCGGAGGTCATCGCGCCCTTGAAGATCTTCACCGCCACCTCCTTGTCGGAATCAGCGGGAATTCCACGTTGCCACTCTGCCCGATGAATCACTCCAGAGGCCCCCTCCCCGAGTTGCTGATTCAATACCAGCTCCGACCATGGGATAGTGGCAATGTCGCCCTCTCCTTCCAGGTCTGGATTTGCTTCCGTCATGGGGTTGCCGGCCAGGGCCAGCCAGGCCAGCCGTGGCAGGCGGAGCAACCACTCTGGCAACGCGCCAAACCGGTTGGCGGCCAGTCGGAGCAGTTCGAGGTTTTCACAATTGGCCATCTCCGCCGGCAGGGTCGCCAGGGCGTTTCCAGAGAGCATCAGCTTTTGCAGCCGCTGGCATTTCCCCAGCGCAGTGGGCAGCTCCCGCAGCCGGTTTTCCGTGAGGATGAGCCACTGGAGATCCTGCGGTAGCGCCCCTTCTTCGATCTCCTCAATCTGGTTTGCGCGAAAGCCCACCATGGTCAGGCTGGGGCAGGTGCCCAGCACCGCTGGCAGCCGGGTGAACTGGTTGTTCGAGCAGAAGAGGATGCGCAGCTTCTTCAGGCGCCCCAAGTCATCCGGCAGGGAGGAAAGCCGGTTGCCCGTGAGGTTCAGTACTTCCAGCGTGTCTGCGTGATCGAACACCTCCCGCGGGAACTCGGTAAGTCCCGCGGCAAGATCAATGCGCGTCGTAGGTGGGGCAAGGGAACTGGCAGGGTCTCTTTCAGACATCGGGGAGGCGTGAGAACGCCTTCCCTACGCCAAGACCCCGGCCAGCGCAATGCGACAACCGCGCCCCCTAAATACCCACTTCCCAGCCCTTGCGGTACTTGCGCCCCAGATACTTCTCCGCTTCCGGATTCCCCGTGATCTTCTTCGTCTTGGGGTCGAAATGCACCATACTGCCCGTTCGGTAGGCGATGTTGCCCAGGTGGCAGAGCAGGGTGCTCTTTTGCCCTTCATCGATGGGCGAGTTGAGTTTCTCGTTGCCACGGATCGCCTCCAGGAAGTTGCCGATATGTTCCACGTCGCCCCCTTTGCCTTTGCCCTTGGCGATCTCGGTGCCCTTGAGGTCATAGAACGTGTATGCCGCCCCGGTGGTGTGCAGCGAGCCTCCTTCTGCATAGAAGATGCACTCACCCGTCTTTTCCACAGGACGCGGATGGCAGCTGCTCTGCTCCCAGCTCATGCCGACCTTGCCGAAATCATACACTGCGGATCCCGTGTCCGGCGTCTCCTGCTTGTCGTCATACCAGTACCGGCCACCATTGTAAGTCACACGCAGCGGGTAGTCCACCTGCAGGCCCCAGCGAAGGACATCGAGGTGATGGATGCCGTTATTTCCCAGTTCCCCGTTGCCCCAGTGCCACAGCCAGTGCCAGTCATAGTGCACATAGGACTCCATATCCCGCTCGGCCGTCATCGGCCCCTGCCAGAGGTCCATGTCGATCTCTGGTGAAGCCGGATTGGCCTTCTGGCCGATGGCCTTGCGGTTGGCATTGTAGAAGGCACGTGCGTAGTGAACTTTGCCAATCTTCCCCTCATGGAGAAGGGCAATGGGCTCCTTGAGCCAGGTGCGGCGCTGGTTGCCCATCTGCACCACGCGGTCATATTTCTTTGCGGCATCAACGATCAGCTCCGCCTCCTGCATGTTCTGGCTGCCGGGCTTCTCCACGTACACGTGCTTGCCCGCTTTCATGGCCAGCACGGCGGCGGGTGTGTGCCAGAAGTTGGGCGTGGCAATGAAGACTGCGTCCAGTTCCTTGTCATCGAGGAAGGTTCGGAAGTCCTTTACCCCCACACAAGAGACCTGCTGTTTCTCAGCCACGACCTTCAGTCCCCGGTCAAGACGGACGGGGTCCACCTCAGCCAGGTACTTGATCTCCACATTGGGGATTTGCAGTAGTGCCTGCACATGTCCCATGCCCCGCCCCAGTGCGACCACGGCGACCTTCAGCTTTCGCGTGTCCCGCGCCTCCTGGGCCTGGACTGCGGAGATGGCGAGACCGGCCCCGAGGGCCGAAGTGTGCTTGAGGAGAGATCGACGGTTCATAGGAAACAATGCACGAGATCGTAGATGCCGGTTGCCTCAGTATTCCCCCTGAGGCCGGGGTCACTGGGCCGGTTAGCCATTCCAGACGAACTCAATCGGTGCCTGCACATCCGGATGGAGGCTGCGATGCACGGGGCAGCCCCGTCCCGCGCCTTCCAGCAGTTCCCGGTCCGGATGATCCTCCGGTAGCGGGATGGTCACCACCACCGGCAGGCGCTCGATGCGGCGCGGGGGCGCTGAGGTCATGTGTTTTTCCACATGCACCGTCATCGGAGGAAGGTCATACCCCTTGCGATTGGCCACGATGGCCATGGTCGTGGCAATACACGTGGCCAGGGCGGTCGCTACAAGATCCGTCGGGGAAAAGGCCTCGCCCTTGCCCATGTTGTCCTTCGGAGCATCCGTCGTCAGTTCCACTCCGGAGGGACCATGTTTGGCGCGGCATCGCAAGCCGCCGTCATACGTCACATTTACTTCAACCATAGGGCTCTTACGCAAGAGCCTGTCATGGATCTTTCAAGGGGCATCTGCCGGTTTCACCTGCGCTCCAGACAAAGCATCATCCGGGGCCTTCGTCCCTGGCTTGGACGGTCGGACCGCCGCCACTTCCATGGAGAGCACGGGCAACCCCAAAGCTCGCGCATCACCAGCGACAACGTGCGGCAGGCAGGTCCAGGAAAGCTCCACGGTGCGCCCATCCTGCCCCTCCGCCCCGCTGAGGTTGATCGAAAGGGCCAACACTCCCTGTTTGCCTTTCACGCTCGACTGCGGGAGTGGCACTCCATCCACACAAAATTGAAGGTGCGCACTGAGGTCTGAGGCCCAGGCGCGCAGCCTGCCCATATCTATCCACACCTTGAAGGAAAGCCCCGCAGGAAATGTGAGTCGCACCCTTGCCTCGGGTCTGGACCAGCGCAGCAGACGATCCACATACGGCTCCAGTGGATAGAAGCCTTTCAAGTCAGCTTCCTCAAACCGGCCCACACTCCCGACCTCGCGACCCCGGAGCAGTCTCGGTATCCTGCGCACATACCAGGGGAGCCAGTTCCTGAACCAATAGGCAGCCTGCGCCCGATAGTGCGAGGTGAATTGACCTGGCAAAAGATTGTTGGCATGGCGGAAATAGACTGGAAATCCGCTCAACTGTCGCCATAGGCCGTGCCCACGAGCGCAACGAAGGTGATGACTAAAGTCCAGCGGCATCCTGTGCAGGGGGGATGGGAGACTCCTGCCCAGCAGGCGCGCTTCCCATCGCTCTTGAAAGGTAGGCCTCAACTCCCCCATGCGTCGGAACGCCTCAGCCGGAACCTCCACCTCCAGGTGCTTCTGCAAATAGTCCAGAGTGCCCTGCACTCCTTGAACCGCTCCGATCGCGGGAGCATGCTCCGCCACGCGCCGCCAGTCGATCTGCCTGCCCGCCTGCTGAACGAGGAAATAAGCATCGGCGATCCAGCGCACCGGTGACACCGACTTGTACTGGGGCCCATGCGCGCAGGTGTGCAGGAACTGGTCCGTGGCACAAGGCACTCCGGCAGGTTCACCATGCAGTTCCAGAGACTGTCGCCCTTCCCACAAGGTGCGATCAAAATCCTTTCCTGCCGGCAGGTGGCAGAGGCGCCAGTGCAGATCGATCGCCGCGTTTGAGTCATCCTTGAACGAACAGGCATGGATGCTGGCGGGCAGATCGCGCGGAGAATGAACCTGCGAATGCCAACCCAACCCTTCCAGGACGTCCATCGCCTCCCCCACCCGGGAAAGAGGCACCAGCAGATCGAAGTCATCCATGGGGCGGACCCCGTGGTCCCGATAGACCGTAAGCGTCAATCCTGCTCCTTTAAGCAGCATGCAGGGGATCTCCCGTGCGGCCAAGGCCTTCAGCACTGCCGCTTTTCGGCCCAATACCATCTGGTTCTTTGTCCAAAAATTACGATAAATCCCCTTCAGCCTCGGCAGCAGAGGATCAGCCGCATCCACCCCCACCCTTACGAGATTGCGATAGAGCAGGCCCATGAGCCGGAAAGTGCCCGCCTCCAGATAGTCCAGGTCATTCACCGCCTTCCACTCTTCCCAGGCGGATAGGGCTGGTCCCGCCTCCAGCAGAGCCGCCCGCAGCAGCAAGGTTTGCCCGGGCGTGGGCCAGCATCCTCCGGTCAGCAATACGGTGGTGGTAGCAGTTGGGACGGAGGTGGGCATGAGACGGGGAGCGGCGCGGAGATTCCCGCACCGGGTTTTCGCTGCGAAAGCGAACCATGCAAACATTTCATCCCTAGACAAAAATTTTGGCTGGAATTCTGCCTCTGCTGGTGAAGCCTGCCATTTCTCCTCCCGCTCAAACCACATGTCTGCCCGCTACCGCCTCAACGAACCCGATGTCAGTGCCGAAGTCTTCGACGAAGAGGTGTTGGCCATCAATCTGAAGACCGGGCACTATCACAGCCTGCGGGAGTCCGGCGTTTTCCTCTGGCAGACTTTGATGCAGGGCCACTCCCTTGAAGAGACGGCATCACTGCTGGCCGCTAGATTTCCAGACATCGCAGCACAATCCCGGATCGAGGCAGAAAATTTCGCCCAGCAACTGGTGGAAGCGGGACTCGTCGTGGAGGCCCCCGATGCGACAAGCCCCTCGGGTGCGGCTCCCGCCGAGCCAGTAGGCAAGCCCTACGTCAGTCCTTTGATCGAGAGCTACACGGACATGCAGGAGTTGCTCCTCATCGACCCGATCCATGAAGTGGACGTGTACACCGGCTGGCCCCAGAAGCCCGCATCCTGAATCCGGGCATGGCAGTGACTTCTTCCCCAGTCGGACCTTCGGAGATCCGCAGCCGTCTGGACACCTACTTTGATTCGCTCCTGGCTGCATACGAGGAGGCAACCAGGAGAGCCCCGTCACACACCCATACGGGAGCTCTGGCTGAACGACGTCTCGTCGTTCGCACGGTCGGCCAGACACTTCAGCAGGTGTTCACGCCATCGCTCACCCACCTCCCGACCCTTTCCACCTACCTCTCCGGCGGACTGGAGGTGCTCGCGTGGGATGAGGCCGTCACCGGCGTTGCACTCCCCGCTCCGCCCTGGACACCCCCTCCGGCAGGCACCGCCACTTCCGCCCCCAGACTCACGTTGCCTGAAGGCGGTGAAGGCTACCGCATCAATCTGGCCGAGCAGGACAGCCTGTTCATCCTCTACTCCATCGAACGAGGGCAGGCTGTGATCTGGGTGCGGAATGCCGCCCAGCTCCCCACCTACGTACATTCCGCCCCCTTCCCCACGCTGATGCATTGGTGGTCTCAGCAGCAGGGGTTGAGGTTGCTGCATGCCGGATGTGTGGGCACCTCCTCAGGGGCTGCCTTGATCGTCGGAAAGAGCGGCTCGGGAAAGTCCACCACGTCACTGCACTGCGCCCTGAGCGGCTTCTCCTACCTGAGCGACGATCTGTGCCTGGTGCGAACGCAGCCGACTCCCCACGCCTACTGTGTCTTCAACAGTGGCAAGCTTTTGCCCGACAGTCTGGCACGGTTTCCAGACCTCGCCGCACGATCCCGGGACCCTCTGCCCGGCGTGGAAGGCAAGCCGGTCATTTTCATGCACGAGCACTTTCCGGAAAGAGTCGCCGTCGACCTCCCTCTGAAAGTGCTGGTCGCCCCCCGCGTGGCGGGAACAGAGAGCACGAGGTTCATGCCCATCCCGCCCGGAGAGGCGCTCAAGGCCCTGGCTCCCAGCACGCTGCTGCCGCGGGCCAACCCGGAACCCGCCTCCTTTCATGACATGGCCCGGCTCGTGCGATCCCTCCCGTGTTATCGCATCGAACTCGGCACCCGGCTCGATGAGGTCTCCGCAGTATTGCGCCACCTCATCGAAATTTCCTAAAACCCATGCGCATCCTCCACTGGAACGACGGCTACTACCCGCGCATCGGTGGCACGGAGACGCTGGTCCGCGACCTGTGCCATGCGCAACAGGCTGCCGGATACCAGGTCACCGTGGTGGGACGCGCCCTGCCCGGCTCTCCCGCGGAGGAAGTCATGGACGGCATCCAGGTCTGGCGACGCCCGGTGCTGGATGAGGATCTGATCCATCAACCGGGGCTGCTAACCCGGCAGATCAAGGCCTGTGCGGAGTACAAACAAAGATTCCGGCCCGAAATCATCCACATCCATGGCTGCCACATGGCGGGCTGGCTGCACCTGCTAAGCCGCAGTGCCGCCCCCTGCCCCGCCGTGCTCACACTGCACGCCCCCCTTCACCTTCCCGCCGCGCTGCAACGTCGCGTGCTGGAGGAGGTGGAGATCCTCGCCGCAGTGTCCGCCAGCATGCTGGCCTCGTTTTCGTCCCAGCTCGAAAATCGGAAAGGTCCCTCTCACGTCGTCCACAACGGTCTCGCGCTGCCTGAGCCTGCCCCCGCGCCCCCGAAGGAAGTCACTACGGTCTTGTGTCTGGGACGCATGGTCAATGAGAAGGGTTTCGACATCGCCCTGCGTGCACTCGCCCTGGTGCCGGGCGTCCGGTTGATCATGGCGGGCGATGGGATCGAGCTTCCTCATTTACAGCAACTGTCTGCCGACCTCGGATTGGATCAGCGGGTGGAGTTTCGGGGCTGGGTCCATCCGACCGCCGTGCCGGACCTCATCGCCAGCGCAGACGTGGTCCTCATGCCTTCGCGCTGGGAGGAGCCGTTTGGACTGGTCGCCCTGCAGGCAGCTCAGATGTCGCGCCCCATCATTGCCAGCCGCATCGGCGGACTGCCGGAGATCGTTCTGCACGACACCACGGGAATCCTGGTCCCACCAGAAGATCCTGCTGCCATGGCTGCGGCACTCCAGTCACTCCGCGACCACCCGGAAATTGTCACCCGCATGGGTGGCCAGGCCAGATCCCATGCGGAGCAAGCATTCTCGATCGCGGCGTGCGCGGCGGCGTATGACAACCTCTACACCTCGGCATCTGCCGGCATCAGAGCCCCATGAAAATTCTGGTCTGGCCCGAGTTGTTTCATCCGCACATCGGCGGGATCGAGGTTCGCAGCGGCGAGCTGGTGGCAGAACTCTGCCGGAGAGGACACGAGTGCACGGTCATCACCAGCCGCATTCCCGAGACGCTCCCTGCTGAAGACATGTGGCACAGCGCCCCGGTCCATCGGTTGCAGTTCAGACGAGCCATCGCAACGGGCAATCTGCGGGAGCTCCAGCAGGCTCTAGCCATCATCCGGGCGGTCAAGGCGTCCTTCCAGCCCGATGTTGAACTCGTCTTTGTCTCGGGGCCGCTGATCGCCCTGCAACGCATTGCCTGCCGGCAGTCCCCGTGCCCCACCATCGCGAGTCTGCAAGGGCGTATTGAAGAGTACACCACGCCAGGCGGGGCCGTTCGCCAGCATCTGCATTCCTGCAATCTCATCGTCACCGTGTCCCACTTTCTGCATCAGGCAGTGTGCAGGAACATGCCCGAGCTAGCTCCGAAAACGATCCCACTCCTCAACAGTCTGCCTGTTTCAGGTATCCCCCTTTTGCCCTTGCCGCAGGAGCCTCCAGTCATCATGACGCTCGGCCGCCTGATCCCAGACAAAGGCTTTGACCTCGCCCTTCGGGCCATGCAGCAAGTGCGTGAGAAACATCCCGCCGCGCAGATGATCGTGGCAGGGGACGGGCCCGAACGCCAGCCGCTGGAGACGCTCGCTCATGAACTGGGCTTGGAAAACTGCGTCCAGTTCCCGGGCTGGATTCCTCCCACTGAGGTCCCCAGCTTTCTCAACCGCGCGTCCGTGGTGGTGATGCCTTCACGGTGGGAGGAGGCGTTTGGACTGGTCAGCCTGCAGGCGGCGCAGATGGGACGCCCCGTGGTGGGGACGCGAGTTGGAGCCCTGCCGGAAATCGTGGTTCATGGAAAAACGGGACTCCTCGCGGACAACGAAGATGTGACGGGACTGGCAGAAGCGCTGGACCAACTCCTCAGCAACCCTGCTCTCATGCAAGAGATGGGAAATCAAGCCAGAGCACGTGCCCTGACAGACTTCGGCTTCCAGCGCTATGTGACCCTGTACGAGGAACTGTTTGACCGGGCGGTTCGGCCCGCGTGAACCCAGATCACCCCGGCTCCACGCCTTGTCCCGTCACGGCCGCGGCGCCGGCAGCGCGTTTTCTCCTGAGGTGCTGCTGAATCATCTGCAGGTATCCCGGTGCCAGGGTGGGTTTGGTCAGCACTGAGTTCGAGCCATGCACCCTGCGCAACACCACCAGCTCCTCGGTGGTGGCAAAGTTCAACCCGGCATGCCGGGCGCGTGAGATCCATTCCACGAACTCCGCATTCGGAAGGGTTTCATCAAACCCGCCCACTTGATCGAAGCAAGTCCGGCGGAACGCCACCGCCCCAGCCTGCCAGCCCTGCACCGCCTTCCCGGTCAGATCACCGGGATTCTGCCCGGCCCAGCCCATCGCCTCATGCGGCACATTCACCATCCGTGCACAGGCGCCATCCGCTTCCGGGCTGGAGGCCAGTGTATTCATCAGCGCCTGAAGCGCCCCTGGCAGCCAGACGTCATCACTATCGAGGAAACAAACCACCCCTTCCTTCACCATTCCCAACCCCGTATTCCTCGCCTTGGCCGTGCCCCCCCTGTCTTCATGGCGCACGTATCGAACCTTGCTGCTGTACGTCTCAACTACCTGCGGGGTATCATCGTCTGAAGCATCATCCACCACGATCACCGTCATCGCAGGCCAGTCCTGAGCAAAGACGCTGTCGAGAGCGTCCTTCAAGAATCTGCCATAGTTTCGGGTAGGGATGATGACGGATACCGTTTGCGCAAGGGTCATGAGGAGGAAATAAGATCGCCACGAGAGGTGGGAAACACCCATCGGCCCTCGGGGACTAGGAATCAACTACCGGGTGGCGGACTTTTCAACAGCCGGGCTGGCTTCCAGCTTCATCTGGAAATGACTGGTGAAGTAACTGGCGAGCGCATCGCTCACGGCGCGAGACAGCTCCACCCGTTTGACCGCCGTGTCTCGATAGGCACCCGGCGTTTCCATTTGGATCGCATCCAGCCCCACCCCGTCGCGGGACCCGTGGGTTTCCGTGCTATATCCACCGTTGAAGTAAAGATCATCCGGCTCCAGCTGGCTGGAGGGTGACGGCACGCAAGAGAAACCACGCTGCTCAAGCAGGGCACCGAAGCTGGTGGAACCCCGGATCAACGCTGCAAAACTCACGTTGGCTTGTCCGGCCAGCAAGCGGATGCTGCTGCGCGTCACCATGTCCGGCGCGTTGAGCTGTTGGTCACTCTGTTGCAGCTCTTTGGACTTGAGCAGGTACCCCAGCTCAATCCGCGCCTTGGGATGAGCATGCCCATGAATATCGAGGAAGATGCCCTTGCCGTACTGACTCATCACGGCCGACTCCGCATCACGCAGGAAGCCATGGTATTCCTCCCAGGCGGTCTGCCCCTTGGAGTTGCCCTGCGCTGCCTCGCGCACCTCACGATTGCAGTCGAGCTTCACTCTCGCCAACTGGCACACTACCAGATGCGGTGCCCGGCCATATTGCTTGAGCATGGCAGCCCGCATCTCCACCGCGAGTTCCAGGGTGCCCGTGTCTCGCAACAGCTTGCCATAGGGCCGGTTGGGAATGTCCTTGGGGAGCAATCGCCCTCCATGCGGAGCCGCAAGGACGACTGGCAGCTCTCCCGGCCAGTATTGGATGTAGCCCGTTGTGCCGACTTTGGGATTCTCGGGCAAAGGGCTGTCCGCGCAGACTGGCACTGGGCTCGAAAGCAGCGTGACCAGCAGAGCAAGAAAAACCCCTGCTGGAGTGGTTAGGCCAACAGGGGTGCGTTTCATCGGTCTATGAAATGACGGTGCGGGAATGGCCGCAAGCTTCGCTGACTAGTCCGTGTCCCGCTTGTCAGCGGTTGGATCGGTCTCAGGCTTTGCTTCAGGCTTGGGCTCCTCAGGGGAAGTGTCCGCAGCGGTCACCGAGTCGTCAGGCTTGGGAGCAAAGTCATTTGCCGTGGAGGATTCAGTGATGATGCTGCTCGAAGGCGCTGGGGTCGGAGCGGGTGCCGCTACAGCCTGCTTTACCTTCCGCTTGGCTTCATCGTTTTCCTCTTCCTCGTCGTCGGAGTCACCGGTGTTCCAGGGATTGTAGTTCTCGTTGTCCCAGTCATCCGCCACTTCCACGGCCTTGGACTCTTCATCCTGTTCCTTGTAGTACTCGGGATAGAGCTGGCGGTCCTTCTTCTCCATGTAGTAGGCCAGCCAGATGCAGATCTCGTAGAGGGCATACATCGGCACCGCCAGAAGGCCCAGCGTCAGAGCATCTTGAGTGGGGGTGATGACCGCAGCGACCACGCAGATGATGATGGCAGCCCACGCGCGGGAGGTCTTCATGACCTTGTAGTTGAGCACGTCCATCTTCACCAGAGCCATGACCACTACGGGGAGCTCAAAGCACGCACCGAAGATCAGGACGAACTGGCAGACGAACTTCACGTACTCCACCCGTTCCCAGATCAACTTGTCAGGGGGGGCCGTCCCTCCCTGGCTGGCACTGAGCTGGTCCATGCTCACGCTGAACTCGTAGAAGAACAACAACGCCCGGGGACACACCACGAAGTAGGCAAACAACACCCCGGTAAGGAAAAGCCCGCCACCCACCGCCAAGGCAGGGAAGATCACTTTCTTCTCAGTGGTCCGCAGGCCCGGGAGGATGAACTGGAGCAGGAAATAGAGCAGCAAGGGGAAGGCTAGAATTACCCCCGCTACCAACGAGATGTTCATCACCGTCATGAATCCCCCGGTGACCTTGAGGTTCTGAAGGCTGATCTTGTCCCGAATCCCCGCCATCACAAGTGGGTGCTCGATGATCTTGATCAGGTACTCGTAGAAAAAGAAGGTCCCCAGGGTCACCACGAGGAGGGTGATCGTCATGTTGACGATCATCTTCCTCAGGTCATCCAGGTGATCCAGGAACGGCTTTTCTTCATCGGCACCGCCGAGATCCACTGCGACTTTTTCACGCAGGGTAACGACTTTTTTGAAGATCCAGTTGAACATGGGTGGGAATTCGCGGGAATGAGAAAACGATAAATACGCAGGGTTCGCGTGACAGGGGGCTAGACCATGCCATGAGCGGCCATCCTTGCAAACAGGGCGAGGGTAAGCGCATCCTGAATCACATGGCTGGCGACCATCTGGCGCAATTCTGCCCCGGTCACAAGCCGCACTTCGCCAATGTGCTCCCCTCCGACAGGCTGGGGAGTCCGGACGATTCGCACTGGATGAGCGGCAAACAAATAAACGTGCTCATTGGTAAATCCTTGCGAGCCAAAAAACCAGCCCAAAGGAGTCAGCGTGCCTTCTGGGGCCACCACGCACCCCGCCTCCTCGTCCAGCTCCCGGTGCACCGTCTCCAGGA
This sequence comes from Verrucomicrobium sp. BvORR106, assembly GCF_000739655.1. Classification (GTDB taxonomy): domain Bacteria; phylum Verrucomicrobiota; class Verrucomicrobiia; order Verrucomicrobiales; family Verrucomicrobiaceae; genus Verrucomicrobium. The sequence goes on from NZ_BATR01000181.1 coordinate 147,229, forward strand.
TGGCCTCGTGAGTTTCCCCGTCATCCAGCTGTCCGGCAGGGAATTCCCAGAGGGTCCGCTGCACGGGCAGACGCTCCTGGTGAATGAGGATGAATTTTCCGTCATCCGTGATCGGAGCCACCGCAATCGCCGATTTCCGGTGCGCCACCGTCCAGTGCACCGGCGTCTCCGGCCGGGCAGGCGTGAGGTAGGCACACTCCTCGATCTGGACGTACTTGCCCGGGTACACCATCTCCCCCGGGAGCTTCTTCCAGTCGTCGTGGTCTCTGATCTCGCACAGGGGGAAGGGTGGTACGACAGGTTTGCAACCTGTCTGCTGGACAGGATTGCATCCTGTTCCCTCCGCGCCGCCACCGGCACCTGCCCCTTGGACCACGCTTCCGTCGCTCTCTGTTTTCATCACGTTTCGAAGTTCCACACTGTATTCTGCCACCGGCAAACCGGCCTTCCGCGGATTCTTCAGGATGTAATCGCGATATTTCTCAAGTTCCACTGCATCACGCACAATCCGATCGTGACTTTCCTCCATCCATAGAGCACCGGAACGGCCCAGAATCTTGTGAATCTCCCGGGCTGAGTGCCGTTTCCAGCCGCCGACCATGTCGGACAGCTCAATTCCGGGCAACGGCTTCACCAACACGTGGACGTGGTTGGGCATGACCACATAGCTATCCAAGAGATAGCGTTCTCCATGAAAGTGGAGGAGGGAATCCACCACCACCTTTCGAAGTTGGGATTGCGCCAGCAAACACTCGCCGAATCCCCGGTCAAACCACTCCTCTCTCCCATCCACGAACCTGGCTTGATATTCCGCAATCGTCTTTCCCTTCCACGGCTCAGGGTACAGACGGAGCCAAACTTCCAGTTCTTCACGCAATTGGGCCAGGATGTGGGCTGGAAGCGAATCCCCGAGACGAAACGTCACAAAGTACGTCGCGCCCTCCTGCCGCCAGTGGGGCAGATGGCGCTGTTTGACCGTGATGGCTTTGTCCCAATCTAGAGGGACAAAGATGTCCACAGCGGCAGCTGAGGCAGGATAAAATCCTGCCCCACCGACAGGTTGAAAACCTGTCCTACCCGCACTCACGCCCCCAGCCTCTCCCGCCAGTGCTGCAACCTCCCTGCCACATTGGCAGGCGAGGGCGCACCGATACCCTTGCGGGCGGCGAGAGCGGTATCCATCTTGAGCACAGCGAAGACGTCCTCACTAAAGGCATCACTGAACTGGCGGTAGTCTTCCAGAGCCAGCTCGGGGAAGGGACGGCCGGTGCTGAGGCAGTGCGCCACCAGCTTGCCGATGACCTCATGCGCCTGGCGGAAGGGCACGCCCTTGAGCACCAGGTAGTCTGCCAGATCAGTCGCCAGCAGGAGCGGATCGCTGGCCGCTGCGGCCGCACGGTCACGGTTCACATCCATGCCGCGGACCATCTCGGTGAAGACTTCCAGGGCCAGGGTGATCGTTTCCAGGGAGTCAAACAGGGGCTCTTTGTCTTCCTGCATGTCTCGGTTGTAGGTCATGGGCAGCCCCTTGAGGAGGGTCAGCAGCGCCATGAGATTCCCCACCAGACGGCCGGACTTGCCGCGCGTCAGCTCCGCCACGTCCGGATTCTTCTTCTGCGGCATGAGGCTGGAGCCCGTGGTGTGGGCATCGCTCAGGTGAATGAAGCCAAACTCCGCGCTCGCCCACAGGATGACGTCCTCGCTCAGGCGGGACAAATGCACCCCTTGCAAAGCGATCGTGAAGAGCAGTTCCGCCACGAAGTCACGGTCGCTCACCGCGTCCATCGAGTTCTGCGTCACACCGTTGAAACCCAGCTCCCGGGCCACGAACTCGCGATCCAGGATGATCGTGGATCCCGCCAGCGCGCCAGAGCCGAGCGGCATCACATTCACCCGCTTCCGGGCATCGACCAGACGCTCGGCATCACGGGAGAACATCTCCACATAGGCCAGAAGGTGGTGGGCGAACAGCACGGGCTGGCCACGCTGGAGGTGGGTGTACCCCGGCATCACGGCATCCGCACCACGCTCAGCGCACTCCACGAGAGCACGCTGGAGTTCGTTGGTCAGACCGATCAGGGAATCAATCGCATCCCGGGAATAGAGGCGTACATCCGTGGCCACCTGGTCATTGCGACTGCGGGCGGTGTGGAGCTTGGCCCCAGCGGGTCCGATCCGTTTGGTCAGCGTGGACTCGATGTTCATGTGCACGTCTTCCAGCTCCTGGCTCCAGGCGAAGTCACCACCAGCGATTTCATCGCGGATCTGCAAGAGCCCGCGCTCGATGGCTTCGCGTTCGGCCGTCGTCAGGATGCCAGCCTTCTCCAGGCCCTTGGCATGGGCGATCGAGCCGCGAATGTCGTGAGCATAAAGTCTCCAGTCAAAGGAGACAGATTCGCCGTAGCGCTGCACGAGCGCACTGGTGGGTTGTTGGAAGCGTCCTTTCCACATGGCAATAAGAGGGCGGAATGTCTAAATGAAAGCACCGGGGAGGGCAATGGGGACTTTGTGCCGAATCAGTCCGCCACCACTGGCCCGACTGACACCAGCGTGAGGGTAGGTTTCCCCTCCTCCCTCGCCTGGGCCAGATCCACCCGGAACTCCGCCTGCCAGTCGTTGACGGCCTCTGCATCCACGAGCACCTGGCAGACCCGCCAGACCCGCCCGTCTTCCACAGCCTCGACATAGGTGTGCCGTCCGTTGCGAGCCTCCGCATCCAGCAGGATGCGATCATGCTGGTCGTAGTACGGGTCCATGACCGCGGCCAGTTTGTCAGCGTTCCACTCCGCAGGCGGCGCGCCGAGTGCCAGCGTGGCTGCACCGTAGCTCTCTGAGGCCAGGGGGCGCAGGAACTTGAAGATCTCCGTCCGGATCAGGGCCGTGAACTCCCGGCGGTTGCGAGTAATGTCAGGTGCCTCTTCCGGTTTTTTCTCGTCGTCATCTTCGCCCGGCTTCCAGTTGGGATCGCGGAGCCGTTCCCATTCGTCGAGCAGGCTGGAGTCCGTTCCACGCAGCACCCCCGTGAGCCAGGCCTCCATCTCCTGCACCGGCTCCGTCTTAAACTGATCCGGCACCGTCTGGGCCAGCACTTTGTGCACGGAGGAGAGATGGCGCAGCAGCACCCCTTCCGCCCGGTGCAGTTCGTAGTCGTTGATGTAGTCCGTGAAGGAGCGAAAATTCTCGTACATCTCCCTCGCGATGCTTTTGGGCCGGATGTTCTCCTGTCCCACCCACGGGTGTGTCGCGGAGAACTCGTTGAAGGTGTTGTACACAAAGTCACGGCAGGGCTTGGGGTACTCCAGCTCGTCCAGCCTTTCGATACGCTCCTCATAGGGCACCCCCTCCTCCTTCATCGCCGCCATCGCCTCATCCTTCACCTTGCTCAACTGACGACGCAGAATGGTGTCTGGATTCTCCAGGATGGATTCACACAGGGTCATCACATCCGCCGCATAACCCGGTGAATTCGGATCGATCAGCGACAGGGTGTCAATGAGGTAGAGCGACAGCGTGTAGTTCAAGGAAAAATCATCCTGAAGCGCCACATTCACCCGCAGTTTCTGCCCGCCCCTCTGATCAACTTTGGGGAGGATCTCGATGATCTTGCGCGTGACCAGAGCCCGGAAGAGCTGCCAGGCCCGGTCCCGGTGCTGCTTCTTCGCCGCCACCGTATCATGAGAATCGCGGATGAGCTTCTGCATGGCGCGACAGCCATCCCCCTCCCGGCTCAGCACCTGCAACAACATGCCGTGTGATACCTGAAACCGAGACTGCAGCGGCTCCGGCGCAGCCGTCTGCAGCTTCTTAAAGGTGTCCTCACTCCATCCCACAAAACCTTCCGGAGGCTTCTTCTTCACCATCTTGCGGAGCTTCTTGGGGTCACCGCCCGCCTTGGCATCCATCTTGGCGTTTTCGATGATATGCTCCGGGGCTTGGGCCACCACAAACCCAATGTCATCGAACCCACGGCGCCCCGCACGGCCGGTGATCTGGTGGAAGTCCCGCGCCGAAAGAGTGGCCACCTTCTGGCCGCCATATTTACTCAGGCGCGTGAGCAACACCGTACGAATGGGGACATTCACGCCCACCCCCAGGGTATCGGTGCCGCAGATCACCTTGAGCAGCCCCTTCTGAGCCAGCTGCTCCACCAACACGCGATACTTGGGCAGCAACCCGGCGTGGTGAATCCCCACGCCGTGACTCAGATACTTCTTCACCTCCTTGCCATAGGGGCTGGCAAACTTCACCCCCACGAGCTGTTCCTTGATGGAAGCCTTCTCCGCCTGCGAACAGAAATTCAGGCTCATCAGATCCTGCGCCGCCTGCGCCGCGTCATTTTGCGTGAAATGCACCAGGTACACAGGGGCCTTGTTCGCCGCCACCAGTTCCTGGAGGGTCACGTCCACCGAGGTATCGGCGTAGGTGAACTCAAGCGGCACCGGCCGGGTCTGGGAGGAGATGATGGTGGTCTCCGTCTGGGTCAGCCGGTCCAGCTCACCTTTGAAAAACTCCGTGGACCCCATGGTGGCCGACATGAGCAGAAAGCGCGACTTCGCCATGGTGAGCAGAGGCACCTGCCAGGCCACGCCCCGCTCGCGATCCGCGTAGTAGTGGAACTCGTCCATGATCACCTCACGGAACGGGGCATTCTCCCCGTCACGCAGGGCGTAGTTGGAGAGGATCTCCGCTGTGCAGCACAGGATGGGCGCGTTCCGGTTCACTGTCGCGTCCCCAGTGGCCATTCCTACATTATCGGGACCAAAGTCACGGCACAGGGCCAGGAATTTTTCATTCACCAGCGCCTTGATCGGGCAGGTGTACACCGAGCGCCGCCCCTTGGCCAGGGAGCGAAAGTGCAACGCCGTAGCCACCAGTGATTTGCCGGATCCCGTCGGGGTGTTGAGGATCACGTTCTGGTCCTCAAAGAGCGCCAGGACCGCCTCCTCCTGTGCGGGATACAGTTCCAGCTTCTTCTCCGCCACATAGTCCAGGAAGCGGTCCAACAGTTCGTCGTTGGAGCAATCAGGCGTGGCAGGAAGGCGGCGCAGCAGAGGATGGTCGGACATGGGGCGGCCCGCAGTGTCGCCAGAAGCGGCCTGCGGGCAACGAGAGAGTGCAAGGGACCACTCCCCTCACTCACATCTTCACCAGCTCCACCCGGCGATTCTGGGCCCGCCCTTCCTCGGTGGAGTTGGTCGCCGCTGGCGCGGCATAGCTCACGCCGAAGGAGAACAACCGCTCCCCGGTGATGCCATACCTGGCCTTCAGTTCCTGCACCACCGCCGCCGCGCGACGCTCGGAGAGACTGCGATTGGGCTCGAAACCGCCCACGGTATCGGTATGCCCCACCACCAGCACCTTGAGGGTCGGATCCTGGGTCATCAGCTTGGCCACTTCATCCAGGGCGGGTTTGCTCTCGGGTTTCACCTCGGTGCGGTTTGTATCGAAGAACACGCCATGCAGCGTCACCCGGCCCTTCACGTTGAGCCCGCTGGACAATTCTGCGGCAGTCTGGGTCACCATCCGCTGCTCGCGAGGCCGGGCATCCACCACGTCCACCTGCACAATGGTCTGGCCTTTTTTGACCTCCACCTTGGGAGTGTAGCCGTCATAGTACTGGGTCACGAACACCGCGACCGCCACCTCTCCCTCAGGCCGGATCTGACGCGCTGCCAGATAGTGAGCGGCCTGGGAACTGTATTCAAACAACTGTCCGCCCACGCCACCATAGCGCTGGCCAAACTCGTAGCCGGTGTCAGGAGCCTTGGCCGACCAGAGAATCTCAAATCCCTGGGCCTTGAGCTCCTCCGTGTAGTTCTCAAAAACCTCCAGCGCAGAGCGGCCCATCGGCACCACGTACGACATGCGGGAGACCTGCCCACGGAGCACCGTCTCTTTCTCGATTTTTTTCCCGTCGCTCACCGCCGCATTCAGAGCCTTGCCCAGCGCAATGGGATACTCGGCAAACGCCTGCTGGGAATAGACTGCGATCTCCGCGCCATCGTAGCGTTTGATCAGCGGGTGATCCGCAGAACCTTCGACGTCTGCCGCATGGGTCATGACCAGCGGCAGGGAGCAAATGGAACCAAGGGCAAATGCCGCAATCATGCGGCCACAACGGATGGCAAAGGTGGGACTCATGCTGTCTGCATGTGCCCGCATCCCCTGCCGTGACGGAGCAAACCCAATATCTTTTATTCAATCCAATTCCAGATTTTTTCCAGCAACACGCCTCTGCCCCTGCCGCCTCCGAAGCCGCGGAACCGCCGTTGCCTGTTCAAAGTCATCCGCCTCCCGGAGTCCACCGATCATCTTTCCATCCATGTGGGCCTGCATGGCATAAACGGAGCGGCGAAAGATGTAAGCCTGGTTTGCCCCTCCTCGTGGCATGGAGTGCAGTGCAGATTCCCCCATCAAGAGCTTGCGAAGCCTTAGTGCCGGATGATCCAGAGCCAATCCCGCGCCCGTGCGGATGGCAGACATGAACTCCAGGCACTTTTCTGCATCGATCTCATAGTAGAGCACGGCGGCGGCCAGGAATGAGGCCTGAGAGATGCCCTTGACGCTCTTCTCCCCCATGAAGTCGGTGATGGCAATGATGGCCACTTTATGCGTTTCCAGCGCCTGCTTCACCACACTGTCTGGCGGAGTGCTGCCGCTGTTGCTGGACACGGTACGACGCGCCAGGCAGGTGGAAATCTCCACCCACTTCCGATTGCGCACCTGCCCGGAGAGATAGAGTGCGTCAAAGAGGCTGCGCCGGCGCTGACGGTCCACTTTTTCCTGCGCCGCCACAGGCAGCCCCGTCGTGATGACCATGGGCACCGTGAGTCCGGATTTGACGATGGCCGACAAACGGTGCTGTCCATCCACCAAAGTGCCCTCTGCATCGAACCCCACCGCGGCGGGCGTCAGCCTCCATTCATCATTCAATATTTCCTCGACATACTTTTCTACCACCTGGTCGGAGAGTTTCCGGTTGCGCACATTGCGCGCCAGCATCGCCTTGGCCTTCTCAGGGCTCAAATACACGGCCACCGACTTCACGCCGGGGACCTGTTCCAGTTCAGAGAGCTCAATCCGGGGATATTTCCCGTTGAGATGAAAGCCCCCATCTACGGAGGATGCCGGGAGTGCGAATTGCATGGGAACTAGGAAAAACAGGTGGTGAATGCCCCTGCATCATCCATCACAGCCTCTGTTGTCGCCATTGGTCGTGCGGTTTACCGTCTCAACAGGGATCACGGAAAATGCCCTAAAGATCCTGCTTACCAGGATCTGGACCCACAAATGAGGCGGAAGGCTATTTCCTCGATGCCACGCTTGAATCCAGCGAAGAAAGAATTGTCACCTTCAATTCATGACACCAGAGGCACAGCATTGAGCGCCCTACTCCGCGGCCCCGTGCTTCCGGGCTTCTGCCCAGCGGATGGCATAGCGTGTCACGGCCGCCCCGTCCTCCAGATTCAGCTTGTTCTTGATGTTCATGCGGTGCACGTCCACCGTCTTCGGGCTGATCCGCATGGACTCTGCCACCTGGTGGGTGCTCTTGCCCTCGCCAAGATGTTGAAATACTTCGAATTCCCGGTCGCTCAGGCTGTGCAGACCACTTTCCGGCCGCGGTTGCACGCCAGAAGAGAACGCCATCAGGACCCGGTCAGCCATCTTGTGGCTGACCGCCACACCTCCTTGCGCAATTCGGACCAACGCACTCTCGAACACATCGTGCGGCGCGTTTTTCATGATGTAACCCTTCGCTCCCGCTTTCAGGGCCCGCTCTGCATAGAGATCCTCCTCGTGCATGGAGACCACCAGCACATTCATCTGGTTGTGCGTGGCATGCAGGTCTTTGATCAACTCCAATCCGCTCCGGTCGGGGAGCGTGATGTCAACAATCAACACATTCGGTTCATCCTGTGAGATCTTCTCCACCGCCTCGGCCGCCGTGCCCGCCACCCAGGCACATTCAAATCCTGAAAGACTCTCTACAAAAATCTTCATACCTTCCTGCATGAAGGTATGATCTTCCACAATGCCGACACGGCAGGTTGGATCGCTCTTCCGGCGGCTAAAATCGGCAGATTGCATGGTCATCCACCTTTATTAGCGGTTCCGGAATTAATGATCAAGCCTTGGTGCCACCGGCACCACACACACGACCACCGTTCCACCGCCCGGTTCATCGCGTTCAAGGAACAACAATCTGCCGCTCAGCGCCCGGACCCGCTGGTTTACCAGTTGCAGCCCCATTCCGGTCATCGGCCCTGAATCCATTTCAAAGCGTCTGCCGTCACTCTCCACCTTCAACTCCAAAAACCTGTCGCGAAATGCCAGGCTGATGTTGATGAAGGAAGCTCTGGCGTGCTTCGCAGCATTAGTGGCAAGCTCTTGGGCAATACGGAACAAGTGCACCTGCGTGGGATCGGGCAATTCCAGCACCCTCGGGTCGGTGTCATGATGCATGGGCACCCCGAAAGCTTTGGTCAGGTGACCTGTCATATCTCTCAGCGCCGCGTTCAACCCATCACGATCCAGCGTGGCCGGTGCCAGCCCACGGGCGTACCCACGCGCGATATCCGCAGCATCCGAAAGCTGCTCTGCCACTTGCTTGGCCAGCACGCTGTGTGGCGAATTTTCCCTCGCCAGGGACACTCCCAGCACCCCTGCTTTGAGCTGCGCGGCAGCAATTCTCTGGCAGATGTCATCATGCAGATCCATGCCCAGTCGCCAGCGCTCCTGCTCCGCGGCCTCCAGCAGTTGTTTCTCCGTACTCCGGAGCTGCCCCACGGTGTCGGCGAACGCCTGCCCCACCGCACCGATTTCATCTGCGCCCGTCGCTGGGACGCCAGGGCTGCGACCTGATGCCACCTGCTTCGCATAGGTCAGAATCCGGGCAATACGCCGGGTGATCAGGGCATCCAGCATCATCCAGAGCACGAGGGATCCCCCCAGCAGCCCCAGACTCTGTGAAATGGACTCGTGCCTCGCCAACCGGGTGGCCTCTTTCTTCGGCCCCACCAGATCATAGGACAACACCACCACAAAGGGGGTCGTGGTGCTACGCTCGAAAAATGGAAACACCGCCCAGAGCTGCTCACCGTCAGGGAAGATGGCCACCTGGCCGTTCAGCTCTTTGCGGATGCCCGCCAGCCGTGGCACGATGGCCTCCAGTGGAGTCTCCTTCAGCGACACCCCACGCCACTGGATCTGGCTCGCATGCCGCACGACATCATCGCCATCACAGATCACCGCCAGAGCCAGGTGCGGGGAAAGCGCCACATAGCTCAACTCCAGGTCTGCCGCCTGCACCAGCCCCTTGCGCAACAGATGCTGGGCTATATGTGACAACCGCGTGCCTTCCCGGTAGGCGTTGTCCCATAATTCTTTCCGCGAACGCTCCCGGAGCTGCTGCTCATTACGCAGATAACCCACCACGATGAGGGCCATGCCAAAGCAGGCCACCGCGGCCGGCACGAGAAGATGCAGGGTCATCAATCGTTTCATCGAACTTACTCTTTCAGGCATTCCGCCGTCATCCAGTCTTCTGCTTTTGGCGAAGCGGCCAGCAGTTTCTGCCGCACCATCTTCTTCGCCACACTGTCTGCCAGCAGTCCCAATGGTGGCACCTCGCCCTCAAGCAGGCGAAGGTTCTCAGCGGAATCCGGCATGTCCATGTTGGACATCACCACCTTGAAGTCGTCATCCGAGAGCCCCAGTCGGCGCTTCACCACTGTCAGGGCCTTCGCCTCCCCACCGGCCAGGAGAGACTGTCTCGCCTTGAAATGCGCCGCCACCAGCCGCTCAATGTCGTCGGGTCGTTCGCTCAACACCTCCTCCCGGACTACCAGCACGCGACACACCTCCCGGTTCATTCGTCGGCTGCTAAAGAGTTCCACCGCTCCCTTCGCCTTCAGCCTTGTCGTCCAGGGCTCGCCGGTCACCACCGTGTCCAGCTCACCCGCCAGGTAAGCAGTCTCCATCTCCGCCAGATTCATCGCCACGGTCTCCAGGGAGCCCTCAGACATTCCGGCTTCCTCCAGTGCGGTGCTCAAGACAAAGGAGCCAACGGAGTTCATCTCAACTCCTGTCCGCTTCCCCTTCAACTCCGGCAGGGTCGCGACTCCCGGACGCGTCAGCAGGGCGTCCCCCCCCTTCGAGAAACCGACCACCATCACCACCCTGACATCGTTCCTGCTCTCCAGCAGCCGCAAGACCTCATCCAGGGAAACGACAGCGGCATCCACCACCCGGTTCGCGAAAGCCACCTTAGTGGCAGAGGACCACGACATTTCGACCAGCTGCACCTCCTCCCGGGGCAGGAGTCCTGTTTCCCTGGCATAAATGAGTGTCTCCGAGCCCGGCCAGACTCCAATGGCCACCTTCAGCGGTCGAACCTCATCAGGAGGGTGCCACGTAAGGGTGCCATAGAGCAAGAATGCCGACGCCGCCAGCAACCCGCCCACTCCCCAGATCCAAACCGGTAGGGGGCTCTCCCCTGCTTTGCCGGAAGTCTTCTGCTTCTTCTCCTTCATCGACACACCCCTTCCCATGCCCGGTGCCAGCACTCCCGGGTGCCTTCTGGATGTTCTCGATGGTGGTCGAACGCGTTCTTCACCCCTTCAGTCAATCGGAAGCCATCGCCATGGAAAACCCCTTTTCTTGCTGATGGGCAAAATTTGGACTTTAGTGGGGCTCCTACCCGTCGCCTGTCGCGCCTGCCATGAAGCTCCTTTCCACCGGTGTCCCGGCTCTCCTCCTGGCCCTTGCCAGCTGTACCCGCATGCCGCCTCCCGCTCCGGGCAGCGGCATGTATTCCGGGCCGGGCGAGGCGGCCTACCGCGGAGGTTACCACCACGGCTTCCAGGACGGCCGCCGTGGGCGGGACAGCGACTACGAACGCTACTACTACGAGTACAACACCCGCACGGAAAAGCCCTTTGAGAAGGGCTACGACCTCGGGTTTGAGGCGGGAGAGGACCAGGCCGAAGCCAGGGAGGTGGACCGCGACGCCGCCCAAAACCAGGGCTACGACGCCGGGCGGACTGACGCCGAAAACGGCCAGCCCCCCAGCCACCAGCGCCACCGACAGGCCTACACGCTGGACACCGAGACCACCTTTGCCAAGGCCTACGAAAAAGGCTACCGCGAAGGGCGTGCCGCCGCGCGCGGAGAATGACCGGGAAGTGAAGTGCTCTCAAGGCTTGACCTCTCCGCATGGCGCGGCTAACTCCCGCGTTCCATGTCAGACCGCCAACACACGATCGCCAAAGCCGCCTCCCTGGAAGGGACCTCCCTGCATACCGGGGAAAAGGTCACCCTGACGCTGCAACCTGCTCCGGCAGACTTTGGGATCAAGTTCCGTCGCGTAGACTTGGAGGACCGCCCGTTCATCCCAGCCTCGGTGGAAAAAGTGCAGAAGGTGGAGCGCGCCACCACCATCGCAGAAGGCGGCGTGAACGTCCACACGGTGGAGCACGTCATCAGCGCACTCGTCGGCATGGGTGTGGACAATTGCATCGTGGAGATGGATGCCAATGAGCCCCCCATCGCAGACGGCAGTTCCCTTCCGTTCGTCGAGCTCATCAAGAAAGCCGGACTCCAGCAGCAGGATGAGCCCCGCCGCGTTTTCGAAGTGCGTGAGCCCCTGCACCTTGAGTCCCGGGATGGCAGCCTGCTGACCATCGTGCCGGACAAGAAATTCCGTATTTCCTGCACCCACGTGGGCCCAGAGGGACGCACCACCCAGTTCTACTCCACGGAGATCAACCCGACGACCTACGAGAAGGAGATCGCCCCGGCCCGCACCTTTGTGTTCTACGAGGACATCGCCCCCCTCATGGAGAAAGGCCTCATCAAGGGCGGCACACTGGAAAGCGCCGTCGTCATCCGTGGCGACACCGCCCTGAGCAAGCATCCCCTGCGGTTCAAGGAAGAATTCGTCCGTCACAAGATCCTCGACATCGTCGGCGATCTGGCCCTCTTCGGCCGCCGCATCAAGGGCCACGTCATCGCCGTGCGCCCCGGTCACGGCCCCAATACCGAGATGGCCCGCGAGCTGCTGCGCACCTACAATGAGATGCGCGCCATGGTGCCGGTGCCGATCCAGATCCCCTCAGGCGAAGCCGTCCTCAACATCAACGAGGTGATGAAGATTCTTCCTCACCGCTACCCGTTCCTCATGGTGGACCGCATCGTGGGCTTCGAAGGCGAAAGCAAGTGCACGGGCGTCAAGAACGTCACCATCAACGAGCCGTTCTTCCAGGGCCACTTCCCCGGGCATCCCATCATGCCCGGCGTGCTTCAGCTGGAAGCCATGGCCCAGGTGGCCTCCATCCAGCTCCTCCGCTCTCCGGAAAACCAGGGCAAGATCGGTTACTTCATGAGCGCCGACAATGTGAAGTGGCGTCGCCCCGTCCTCCCAGGAGACATCCTCTTCATCGAGACGGAGCTGCTCAAGGTCAAACGCTCCATCGGCACGGCCAGAGGACGCTGCATCGTCAATGGACAGGTGGTGAGTGAAGCCGACCTCATGTTCGCTTTGATGGACCGTTGATGCCCTGATCCGATCCGATTCGATTCGATCCGACTTGCTGCCACATGCCTGAGTCACAGATTCATCCCACCGCCGTCATTGCCCCTTCCGCCCGGTTGGGCGCAGGAGTGGTCGTAGGTCCCTACTGCATCATCGGCCCGGACGTTGAGCTCGGCGACGGCTGCTGGCTGCAAAATCACGTCACCCTCTGCGGCCCCAGCCGCATCGGTGCGAGGAACAAGTTCTACGCCTACACTTCCATCGGGCAGCAGACGCAGGACCTCAAGTATGCTGGTGAGCCCACCTGGCTGGAGGTCGGAGACGACAACGTCTTCCGCGAGTTCTGCACGGTGAATCGCGGCACCCTGCCCCACACGAAGACCACGGTGGGCAGTCACAACAACTTCCTCGCGTACTGCCACATCGCCCACGATTGCGTGGTCGGCAGCCACGTCATTTTTTCCAACAACGGCACGCTGGCGGGTCATGTCACCGTGGAGGATCACGTCATTCTGGGCGGCCTCACCGCCGTGCACCAGTTCTGCCGACTCGGCCAGCACGCCATCACCGGCGGTTGCTCGAAAATCGTGCAGGACGTCGTGCCTTTCACGATCGTGGACGGCAACCCCGCCCGCGCCCGTGGCGTCAATATGGTTGGCCTCCAGCGGCACGGACGGAGCGAGACCCAAATTCGCAATCTCCGTCAGGCGTACAAGACCCTCTACCGCAGCAAGCTCAACATCAGTCAGGCACTGGAACAGCTTCGGCAGGACACGACCGACCCAGATCTGGAGCATTTTGTGACTTTCGTCGCCAGCAGCCAGCGCGGCATCGTCGGGGCGGGCAAGGAATAACGACTGTCAGGCGGGTTTTTCCCCCAGCCCGCTCTCATTACTCCAGGAACATCTCCCAATCCGGAACGCCATGGACGTTCCGGATGAAATAAGTGGAAGGCATCTCCCGCGGCGTGCCCGGCTTGCGCTGGAGCTTCAGCCCCACCTCCTCAGGAGTCCGGTCGGCCTTGCGGCTGTTGATCCTTTTATCCGCCAGCACGCAGTTGTCCCAACTCGTCTTCCCACCGCGCGACCGCGGCATGATGTGGTCGATATTCCCCTCATCCCGGGTGAGTTTCCTCCCCGTGTACTGACAGACACCCCCGTCCCGATCCCAGATCCCCCTGCTGCTCAGCTTGGGCCGTCGCTTGGGCACCTTGTCATATCGGGCCAGCACCAGCACGGTGGGGATGCGGACCGGTCCATGCACGGTCAGCACCGCATTGTCACTGTCCCGCACCGGTAGGAGCAGCCATTCAGGCCACTTGGTGGGGCTCATGTTGTCCCCCGGAGCGATGTCCAAAGCCGTAGCTGTCCCAGCGGCCATCATGCAAAAAGCATCAGCCGGCGTTTTGATGTCGATCGCCTGCCAGTTGCGGTTAAGCACCAGCACCGTCGTCTTATGGAGGACATCGCCCATGGCTGGGACTACTTGGTGCTAGAGACACGGCAATTAGTCAACCTGTTTGATCTGAGTAAAGCTTCACACAAGAATCACACTCGCGAAGCTCACCGGGAATGCCCCCCACGGAGGCAGTAATTCCCACATCCATCAAAAAAACCAAAGCGCACCCTAATCCCCAGAGCGGGAAGCAAGGTAGATGGATTCGAGAGTCGCCTTGGGCAGAGCTCCGGCGCGCTCAAATTTGCGCGCGGCATCTGTCATTTCTTTGGTGAGGCGATCCGTCTGCGCGTCCCGCACACAAGAGGGCAGCAGCACGAGATTGATCAGATGATTGGAGAGTTCCGGTGCGTGGACGGGCGGGATCACCACCCCCACCGCAACGGGCTCACCCTGCCACCCAACCAGAGCGATCAGAGCAGCCTGCCCCTGCTCCAGCCGGACCATGTTCATCGGATCATCAAAGACTTTCAGTTTCCGCGCCGTCTCGTAGTTGGCGATGAGGGCGTCCTGAATCAGGCCCCGCTTATCGCCAGTGATGCTGAGCTTTTCGCAGGCAGCGCCCACCATCGCTTGCAGATCACGCCCTTCCATCTCCGCCTTCCGCATGAAATGCAAGATCTTGAAGAAGGCCCCCTCATCCGGGGAGCCCGGACTGGCGATGACTATCCGCCCATTCGCCTGGGCGTCGAGCACCTTGGAGCATTGCAAGGCCCACCCATCCTCAATCTTTTGGGCACGATCCCGCTGGAGCAGAATCCAGCCGGAATACATACCGACGGCAACGATGATGATGGAAAGCAATCTCATGGCTCTGCTGCGATCTTAAGGCGTTTCCTGAGGTGGAGCAAGCAGCCATCAACGACGCATCGCCTGCTGTCGTTGATGATTGGCCTGATGCATCATGTTCTTGTCGCGACAACGCACCAGGGCGTCGTCTAGCGAGATGAATCCGTGACGGAGCAAGTGGCTGAGGCTGTCGTCAATCGTGTGCATGCCGTCATTGCCCCCGATCTGGATGAGGCCCGGAAGTTGCGCGAAACGACGGCTGCGAATGCACGCGGAGATCCCGTGGTTGTTTGTCATGACTTCCGTAGCCAACACCCGGCCGGGTTGATCCAGACGGGTGATGAGATGCTGACAGACCACCCCGATCAGGCTGTGAGCCAGCTGGGAGCTCACATAGTCCTGAATTTCCTCCGGAAAGGCATCCAGAATTCGCGCCACCGTGGTGCTGGCATCCGTGGTGTGCAGCGTGCCAATGACGAGGTGCCCTGTCTCCGCCGCCGTGATGGCAATCCGGATGCTCTCCAGGTCGCGCATCTCCCCAATGACGATCACGTCCGCGTCAGCACGGAGGGCACTGCGCAGTGCATGGACGAAGCTTTGTGTATCCGCCCCCACCTGTCTCTGGCGCACCACCCCGCGGTGATGCTTGAAGACGTACTCCACGGGATCCTCAATGGAGACGATGTTCCCCCCACGCTCCCGCGCGACCTTTTGGATCATGCTCGCGAGAGTGGTCGTCTTCCCTGAGCCACTCGTCCCTGCGATGAGGATGAGCCCGTGCTCCCGGTCAGTCATTCTCTCCACATTGGGCCCGTGGCCGAGGTCCGCCAGATCAGGAATGTGTTCTGGGACATGCCGGAAAGACGCTTCCAGATGACTGGTGACGTAGTACGCCGTCCCGCGGAAGCGCCCCAGATTCTCCACCTCGATGGCAAAGTCCAGCTCCCACTCCTGCTCAAGGCGGGAGCGCTGGGATTCCTTCAGACCGCCCAGGATGATCTCGCGGCAGGTTTCGGAATCCAACACTTCGTCAGTCAGAGGCTGTAGAATGCCGTTCAATCTCATCATCGGAGGAGATTCCGCACTGAGATGCAGGTCCGAGCCGCCATACTGGCAGACGAGGTTGAGGTAGTCGATGAGATCGTGCTGAGCCATGAGGAAGAGATTGAGGAGGTAAATTGAGAAGTCCGGCTGGCTGCCCTATCGGCAGACGCTGGGAGCCGTCAGCCACGGATACCGCGGGCCGCCCGGCGGAACTCGGTCTCACTGCCCAGCGCTTCCACCGCCGTGGCCTCGTTGATGAGGCCGGAGTCAAAGGCCGCCATCGTGCTGTGGACGAAGGCCCTTGTCGATGCATCAGAGCCTTTGCGTAGGAAATCCTGGATGTGGGCGGAGTCTCGCTGGGAGATCCAATCCCTCACCGCCCCCACGTTTTCAATGTGCTCCACGAGGAGGTGCAGCCCCCCATCCGTTCTCGGAACCAGCTTCTGGCAGAGCACCCCTACCAACTGGCTGGAAAGCATGTGCGTGCCCACCCCAGCTTGATCCTTGGGGAAGAGATTCAAAAAGCGCTCCATCGTATCACTCACCCTCTCAGAGTGCAGTGTCGCCAGCACGAGGTGCCCTGTCTCAGACGCCTGCAAAGCCGTCAGAGCAGTGTCGAAGTCGCGAATTTCCCCCACAAAAATCGCATCCGGCGCCTGGCGCATGGCTCCGCGCAACCCCTGGGCGAAAGAGCCGGTGTCCCGACCCACTTCCCGCTGGGTAAAGTGGCTCATGTCATTGGTGAAGACGTACTCCACCGGGTCCTCGATCGTGACCACGTGTCTGGCCAGGCTCTGATTCACCCACTGCAGCAGGGAGGCGATCGTGGTGGACTTCCCTGTTCCCGTCGGCCCTGTCACCAGCACCAGGCCAAAGTTCCTAGAGGCCCACCTTGTGAGCAAATCCATGGGCACACCGAGAGTCTCCAGGGAAGGGATCTGCGTCTTGATCCGCCGCAACACCGCCCCCAGGCGGCCCATGGTGCGGTGCAGGTTCACGCGGAAGCGCACATGATTCTGGGAGATCAGGCCTGAATCACGGTCCATGTCGGTGGCGGGATCCGCGCCACAGGCCTGCCAGAGCGCCAGAATCTGCGGCAAGCTCAGCGGCTCGTCCCCATACACCATCAGCTGTTCATTGATCTTGAATCGCGGCAGTTCCCCCTCCTGAAGGAACAGGTCGCTGACCTGGTGCTGTTCCGCGGCCTCGAGAAGGGAGTCAATGCTCAGAGTAGATGACATGAAGGACGGCGTTTTATCACAGGGTCAGACAGGCTGGCAACGGCATTTGTGGAACGACTCTGACCTCTAGTTGCCAGACACTCCTCCACAAACCCCCGGACGGACCTGAAGTTGCAGGTTTTGCCGGGAACGGCGGGAACGAAATACGCCAGGCGCCCCACCCTGGACCAGGCCAGCCCTTCCCGCCCACGCCGCCCCGCCATCCCGGGCCGCCGGCCTGAGCTCAATGAAACAACCAAGCCCGACGGCTGGAGGGCACCAAAGGTTTCAGGAAACAGAATCCTGCGTCGAAAGTTGCGGAAAACTGGAGGGGTTGCCCGGGGTGATGCAAAAATTCACCTGCCTGGCGAGGGGTTCTATCCGCCAACTTTATTTTGACCTGCTGGTCCTGCCACTGTTCTCATTCTTGGAGAAAGAGTGGCGACCCCTACGAGAATCGAACTCGTGTCGCATCCGTGAAAGGGATGTGTCCTAACCGCTAGACGAAGGGGTCGTTTGTGCGGGCTGTTATTGTGCCCGGGATCCGAAAATGTGCAACTAGATTTTGCTCATTTTCTTCAACTTTTATTGCCGAAGAAGGCGGGAGGCCGTGCGGGCCGTCGCACCCTCGTGGTTGCGCAAAGCTGCCCTTCCCGCTTGGGCCATGATCTGCGCCTCCTGCGGGTGCCGCAGGAGGTGGTCCAGGCGTCCCTGAAGGGCGGCAAAGTCCGCCACTTGAGCCGCCCCCTGCCTCATCAACAGCACACGCACGAGGGCGCTGAAGTTTTCCATGTGCGGGCCAAACAGCACCGGCTTGCCCAGCATGGCAGCCTCCGCAGGATTCTGTCCGCCAGTAGCGAGGAAACTCTTCCCCACCACCACCAGCGTGGCCAGCCCCTGCCAGGCCTTCAATTCCCCGGTCGTATCCACCAGCAGACAATCGGGAGCAATGCTCTGCTCCCGGTCCACCAGGCTCCGCCGCCGCACCTTCAGCTCCATGGAACCCAGGCGCTGCTGGATCTCCACCGCCCGTTCCACATGGCGCGGCACCAGGATCAAGAAGAGGGCTGGATGCGCCCCACGCAACCGGAGGTACACCCGGGCAATTTCCTCTTCCTCACCCGCATGGGTGCTGGCAGCCAGCAGGACGGGGCGTGACGGACTGATTCCCGCACGCTCCATGATCTGGCGGAACTCGGCCATCTGCTCCACCGGCTCGCGGTCGCCCGCCTCATCAAACTTGATGCTGCCCGTCCACACCACCCGCTTGGCATCCAGCCCCAGGGACAGCCAGCGCTCCACATCCTCCGGCTCCTGCACCATCACCTCCGTCAGCAAGGTAAAGATCGGTTGCACCAGCGTACGGAGCTGCCGGTAGCGCCTTTCGGAGCGCGGGGACAGGCGTGCGTTCACGAGCCGCACCGGGATGCCCCGGCGGGAGGCGGCCTGCACCAGATTGGGCCACACTTCCGCCTCCACCAGCACGATTTGCCTGGGTCGGATGACTGAGAGGCAACGGCGTACCACGAACCAGCCATCCAGCGGACTGTAGAGGGGAATCACCGCACCCGGCAACTCAGCCGCCAGTTTCTGGGCCTGGGCCATCCCCGTTGGAGTGGTGGTGGTGATCACCACACCCACCTGAGGACGCTGCCGCACCAGCTCATGCACCAGCTTCACCGCGATGCCCACCTCCCCCACGCTCACCGCGTGCATCCAGATCACTTCAGCATGGGACCGGTGCAGCGCATCCAGCTCTGCCCGCGCTGATTCGGAAAAGAAGCCCAGTCTCTGCCACAGATCACGCCAGCGGCCGCCCCGGGCTCGCATCTTCTTGATCGCCCCCGGCAGCATCACCAGGAGCATGATCGGCAGGATCAGATTGTAACACAGCAGCACCAGGGTTCTCAGCATCGGATATCGTCGGAAGTTGCAGCAGCAGAATGCGGGTGGAGCCGTAGGAGCGATCACGCACTACCTCCCAGTTCGGGATAACCCCGCTGTCTCGTTTTGTCACCATGCTTTCCAGCACCAGCCACCCTCCGGGTGCCAGCACCTTGGGGAGGGATTCGTCGGCCAGCAGCAGGGCGGAAAAGTCCGTGTCCCCCGGTTTCTTGGTGTAAGGCGGGTCAGCAAATACGAGATCAAACTGTGCGCCTGCATCAGCCAGTCGACGCAGTGCGGCAAAGGCATCCGCCTTCGTGATCTTGCCCCCAGAAAGCTTGGTTTTGCCCAAGTTCTCCTGAATGAGCGTGGCAGCGGGACCGTGCTGCTCCACAAACAGCGCCTCCTTGGCCCCCCGGCTCAGGCACTCCAGCCCCAAAGCTCCGGAACCCGCAAAAAGATCCAGCACCCGGGCTCCATCCACCAGATCTCCCAGCATGGAAAACAGCGCCTCCCGCACCCGATCAGCGGTGGGGCGGGCCACCATGGCGGGGACTTTAAGGTGAATACCGCCAGCGCGGCCTGCGATGATTCTCATGAGATGGGGCGGAAAAGCTCCACCCCTATACCGGGATGCCCCGTCGTTCAATACGAGGCTACTGCCTTCGCCAAACCCATCCCACCACTCAGGCCTTGCCCTTGCCTTTGCTCTCACGCTCCATGATTTCCTGGCGCGCCCGCTCCAGCAGTTCCCGCTCTTCATGAGTCAGGCTGCCCAGCCCCTGGGTGGCAATCTTGTCCAGAATGGGATCGATCTCCCGCTCGATAAACTCTTTCTTGGTGAGCGAGGGGACAAACGTGTCCGAATCCGGCTCATTCACATCCACCACGCGGCGACGACGGCGGACGTTCGTGGCCGCCACGGCCGGGCGACCAGCCTCGCGACGCTGCCTTTCATGCCAGAGGCGCTCGTACGTCACCGGCGTGCCTCCATACCCCAGGATACGCATGAACCACATGCCGGTGAGCGCGCCCCCCAAGTGGGCAAAGTGTGCGATGCCCGTATCGATCACGCGCAGCGTTTCCAGAATGCCCAGCACGGTACTCACCCCGATGACCACCAACGCCAGCGTCCACATACGTACCCGGACCGGAATGATCAGTGAAATCATGGCCGTGACCACCTCCTGGGGAAGCATGACAGCCATGGCCACAAACACCCCGATCACGGCCGCGGACGCGCCGATCACGGCATGAGGCTGGCCCACCATCCAGCCCACGAGCACCTCCAGGAGGGCACCTCCCAAGCCGGCGATGAAATAGACGTAGAGGAAGTAGCGCGGTCCCACCAGAGACTGCAGCCCCTTGCCAGAGAAGAAAAGCATCAGGCAGTTGCACACCAGGTGGAACAGGTTCCCGTGCACAAACATGTGGGTGACCAGCGTCCACACCCGCCCCTGCAGCAGGGCCTGTAAGGAGAATGCCCCCCAAGGCAGACGCTCGGATGTGCCATCAGGCATGACGATCACCGATGACCCCACGCCAAAGACCTGCAGCACGAACACCGCCACATTGATGATTACCAGAAGCGTTACGGCATCCGGCCACATGACCTCCAACCAGCGGGAGGGCTGGGGGCCACGCATGTAGTCACGATCACTCAGCATATCGCTATTTCTGCTATACCATAAAACGACTCACAACACCAAGTCCACGTGAGAAAATTGCCCGGATCCAGTATCGTACAGTCCAAACCCGGGACTTCCAAAGCGGCCCATCAGCTCTCCAGGGTTCGCCCACAGCGTCTTGCCAATCTGGTGAATGTAGCGCTGATGGTCGTGCCCGCTGAACACCGCATCGTACGCCCCGCTCTCAGCCAGGCGGCGGGAAATGTCCGGATAGTGGTTCAGCGCAATCCTCTTCCCGTCCAGTTCCAGTTCTGCGAGCAGACCGTGCAACGTGACATGGGAGTGTTTCCCCGCCACCCGGGAAAGCAGAAACTGGTCCCCATCATTGTTGCCAAACACAACATGAATGGGCCCGGAAAAACTTTCCGCCAGTTGGGCCAGGGTGAAAGGGGCGCAAAAGTCACCGAGAAACAGCAAAGCCTCCGCCTTCAACTCCCCAACCTGCCGCGTGGCGGCGGTCAAATGGTGCAGATGATCGTGAATGTCACTGAGAACAGCAATCTTCATGGTGGCAAGGGACAGACTTTCGGAGGACTCACGCGTTCGACATGAGACGATTTCTCATTTGACGCGCATTTCAGCGGAGGCTAGGAACTAGCACGAACAAACTTTTGCTGTTCGGGTCAAACGTTTTCGCATCCCCTTCTTTCTGTATGAATTTGCGCGCCTTCCTGGCCTCCGCCGCCGTTGCCCTGCTTTTTACTGCTGGTATCCGTGCTGAAAACCTTCCGCTTGATCATCCAACGGCAAAAGTCGTGAACGCTTATCTCGAAGCGGTGGTGAAGCAGGACTGGAAGACAGCCTCCACAATGCTGCTTCCCGTTTCTCTGGAGCGTCGCAAAACCCAGATGATCACTTCGGTCAAAAACTCGACCACCATGACCGAAGAGGCCGCCAAGCTGAACATGCTGGGCGTCAAGGACGTGGCGGAGCTTCAGAAGATGACTCCTCAGGAAGCGTATGTCGCCGATCGCGCCGCTGTGCACAGCCGGATGAAGGTGAGCCCGGAGACGATCAAGAAGAAGCAGGAGACCCTTAAGATCAACATTCTGGGCCTCGTTTCCGAAGAGTCAGGGAAGATTGTCCACGCCGTGGTCCGCACTCGTCAGGAAACAACTGATGTGGCCATCGAAGAGCTCCTCCTTATTTCCCTGACCCAGGACAAGCTCGACACGAAGAAGTGGCACGTGGTCCCGGACATGCAGCAGCCCATCACCACGCCTCTGGCAGCCGCCAAGGCCGCCCCCTGATCCAGGGCTCGATCAAAGAAGTTTCCCAAAACCGGTGTGGCGAAAGTCGCACCGGTTTTTTTGTGGTTGGCCCGCTGCGCGTGAGACGAAAGGCATCAAGACAGGAGACCAAAGACATGACCTGACGCCAAGGGCGTCAAACAAAGTAGCCCAGGGTCAGGCGAGGCACGAGCCGCCACCCTGGGTACATGGATGGGTGGACCAGAACTCCGAAGTGAGTTCTACAAACTGTGAACGCACCCCTGACGTGTCCACCACGTGAAACACGGTCGTCTCCGGGTGATCTGGACGGTTTGTAGAACTCCCTTGGAGTTCCAGTACCAAACCATCGATACCCGGGGTGGCGACCGCTTCGCGATCTGACCCCGGGCTATTTTGTATCACGCCGTTGGCGTGAGACGCTCGCCATGAGAAGATCGTCATGGCCTCCATGCACTTCGGCGAAACCAAAGACACAACCCAACACCTCTCGCGAAGCGTCAGGTCTTGTGTCTTTCCTTCTTGTGTCTTGTGTCTGGCCGCTCCGCGGCCTCCGGCTTACGGCCTCACCGTCACCACAAACGCCTTGGCGGGGTCAAAGAACCGCGCGGCGGTCTCCTTCACCTGAGCATCCGTCACGGAAGCCATGAGTTGCGGCAGCTTCTGATGATGCCCAAAACCGAAGCCGTTTAGCTCATCCCAGCCCAGCGCATCCGCCATGGCACCGTTCCCCTGTTGCTGACGCAACCAGGAGGATTTCCACGTCGTCTTGGCGCGTTGCAGTTCGTCGGACTCCAGACCTTCCTTGGCGAGGCTGGCGATCTCCTTCATGAGCTCCGCCTCCACCAGATCCAGTTTCTTCGGATCCGTGCCAACATAGAAGTAGAACGCCCCTGAACCCAGGGCATGGAAGGCCTGCGTGCCCACATAGTAGGCCAGCCCCATCTCTTCACGAATGCGGTTGAAGAGACGTGAGCCCATGTCACTGCAGGCCTCGTCGATGAGTTGCAGTGCTGGCGCATAGGCATCCTGCATGCCGACCGTGGGGAACCCCACGACTAGCACACCCTGTTCCTTGTCGAGCTTGAGATCCCAGCGGGCTGCGTCCGCAGTGGGATACTCAGGCTCAAAGCCAGCCGTGGACTTCGTTCCTGACGCCAGCTTGCCGAGGCGCTCTTCCACGAGCGCGAGCACCTCCACGGCCTTCACATCTCCAAAGACCGACACCACCCCGTTGCCTCCCTGAACCGTGCGTTCCCAGTGGGCGCGGCACACTTCTTCATTCAAGCTGGCCACCGACTGCTGGGTCCCGAGCGCCGTGCGCTCGAAGGCCAGGCCGGCAAACATCTCCCGGCGCGCGCGGCGCAAGGCCACGGTGAGCGGGTCTTCCAACTCTTCACGAATGGAGGCCTGCTGGCGTTTTTGGATCTTGGGCAGGTGACCTGCCGGGAACACAGGCTGCGTGAGAATCTCTGTCAGCAGATCCAGCGCCACCACTTCGTCCCCCTTCACCACATCCGCCCCCACCACCAATCGGTGGGCGTCTCCCGTGGAGAGCAGCGATCCGCCGCGATCTTCCAGCACCGCAGCGATCTGCTCATCCGTGCGGCTCTGGGTGCCCTTCACCAGCCACTGGGCGGTGATCTGGGTCACCCCGGCGTTCTCATCCGTTTCCACCGGCACCCCGGCCAGGAACTGAATGCGGGTGGAAATCAGAGGCAGGCGCGGGTTCTCGCCCACCAGCAGCGTCATGCCGTTGCTCAGGGTGAAGCGTTGTGCCTCCTCCCGGTTCACCCGGGCATTGGCCTGGCTCGCCTTCTTCAGCGTGCCCTGCGGATGCAGGGAAACCCGGCAGCGACGATTCGGCTGAATGTAGGTCCGGGCGGCGTTGGTCACGGCTTCCACCGTCAGGGTCCGGATGCGCTCCAGGTAGGTGCGATCCTGGTCGAGGTTCCCCACCGTGAGCCAGCTGTGCCCGAGGCTGTTGGCCATGCCACGCGTCGTGCTGCGCAGGCGCAACTGATGACTGAGGGTGGCACGCACTGCCTTGTCGAGTTCTTCCTGAGTCGGGCCGTTTTGACAAATCTTGTCCAGCACCTGACCGAGAGCCTCCTCCACCTTCTCCAGATCTTCGGCATCGCTTTCCGCTTCGACGGCGAAAAGGCCGCGATCCAATGCTGACCATGCGCCGGCCCCCACCCAGTGGGCAATGCCAAGGCGCTCCCTCAGTTCCAGATTGAGACGGGAACTGCGTCCGCTGCCCAGAATGAAGCCCAGCACATCCAGCGCCGGCTTGTCAGGATGGGAGTCCCCGTGGATGGGCCAGCCCAGGCTGAGTCGGGCGATGTCGGTGTTGAACTCCTTCTCGGACTGACGCGGGGCCACCTGCACGGGCTCCTCCGGCATCAGCACCGGCTCATAGGGGCGACGCTCCCAGCTGCCGAAATGCTGCTGAATCGCCGCGCGCACCGCCGTGGAATCAAAAGCCCCCACGATCACCAGGAAGCAGTTGTTGGGCACATAGTGCCGGCGCACAAAGCCCACCACATCCTCACGTCCCGCCTGATTGAAGATCTCCAGGTGCCCGATGATCGGATGACGCAGCGGGTGCTCGCGGAAGGCCGTCGTCTGCATCAGGTGTTGCAGCACGGACTGGGGGTCATCGTTGTCCATGGCGAACTCCCGCCGGATCACCTCCTGCTCCTTCACCAGTTCGTCCGCATGGAAGTTTGAGCTGCGGGCCATGTCGGCCAGGATGTTCAGGTATCCATCCACGTTCTCGGCCACCCCATCGATCCAGTACACGGTGCGGTTGAAGGTGGTGTAGGCATTCACATAGCCGCCCAGCGCCTGGATCTCCTGGGAGATCTGCGGGGCTGTCCGGCGCTCCGTGCCTTTGAAAAACATGTGCTCCACCAGGTGAGCCAGCCCTGCCCCGGTCCACTTTTCCTCATGCAGGCTGCCCGCCTTCACCCACAGTTGCACGCTCGCCAGAGGATGCGCGTGGTCTTCCAGCAGAATCACCTCCAAGCCATTGTCCAGGGTGTGCAGTTGGGCGGCATTGGGTGGGATGGTGAGATCACTTTTCATGGAGTCAGAATGCAGAATGAGATCGGCGGGAATGCAGTCTTCACGCCGGTGGAAAGGGGCTGGATTGGGATACGAACAGAGAGTCGGAGCAGAGGACTTCAGCGACGGCGGGCGACTTGAAACGGACGCCGCAGCGCCTCCATCAAGTCCACCCCGTCGAAAAAGTCATCTATGGAATCGGTCTCGTTCTTTCCGAAATAGCCGACTCCAATGAGGTTGTACACCATGTTTCCCACGTCCTCGCTGCGTTCCAGGCCCCAGTCCCGGATGACGAATGCCGCCATGGGACCAAATTCCAGCACCGCCAGGTCTCTGAAACCCGAGAGCAGTTCCCGGCCGTTGACGTGACGGTCGTCGTCATTTTCACGCTCCAGCATCTTCACCGTGTGGCCCAGGGCCTGGCACAGGAAGGCATAGCTCTCCGGAGCATAGCGGTTGTCGCGCTGCTGCACCTCATGGACGGCAAGCTGGAGGGCAAAGGATTCTCTCATGAACGAAAATAGCTGGTGGGGGGCACCCAAGATGGCGCAAAGGCGGAGTGGGTCAATCTGGAGCCGCTTGTGGGGGCTCCACCTCCTCAATTGCGGGGATGACCGCTTGGGGGACCTCCGTCTGGACACCGCGATAACGACAGGCCTTCACACCGGCTCCCAGCAACAGCAGGGCCAGAATGCCGAGGATCAGTCGTCGTTCGTCGGGGGATACCATGGAGGAATCCGCACCTCTGGGGGCAACCTTCACACTCGTCAAGCGTCCCGCCCCTCATTCTCCATTGACTCCGCCCCCTTGCAAAGGCACTCATCTTTCCCGTTCCATGAGCAATCCGACCGAATCCGCCACACCCCGACTCGACTTCATCCGCGAGTTCATCGCCAACGATGTACGCTCCGGCAAGAATGGCGGCCAAGTGGTGACGCGTTTCCCCCCGGAACCCAACGGCTACCTGCACATCGGCCACGCCAAGTCCATCTGCCTGAACTTCGGCCTCGCGGAGGAAAACGCCCCCAACAGCCGCTGCCATCTCCGCTTTGACGACACCAACCCCACCAAGGAGGAGACCGAGTACGTGGACTCCATCATGGAGGACGTGAAGTGGCTCGGCTTCGACTGGGGCACCCATCTCTACTACGCCAGCGACTACTTCGGGAAGTTCTACGAGTTCGCCGAACAGCTCATCACCAAAGGCCTCGCCTTTGTCTGCGACCTGAACGCTGCCCAGATGCGCGAGTATCGCGGCAATCTGACCGAGCCGGGGAAACCCAGCCCTTTCCGTGATCGCAGTGTGGAGGAAAACCTCGACCTCTTCCGCCGCATGCGCGCCGGAGAGTTTCCCGATGGCAGCCGCACGCTCCGGGCCAAGATCGACATGGCCAGCTCCAACCTGAACCTGCGTGACCCGGTGATCTACCGGATCCTGCATGCGGAGCATCATCGCACCGGCAATGAGTGGTGCATCTACCCGATGTACGACTTCGCCCACCCGCTGAGCGATGCGCTGGAGGGCATTACCCACTCCCTCTGCACCTTGGAGTTTGAGGATCACCGCCCGCTCTACGACTGGCTCGTGGAGAACGTGGAAGGCCTGCCCAGCCGCCCCGTTCAGCGGGAATTTTCCCGCCTGAACCTGAACTGGACCGTCATGAGCAAACGCAAACTGCTCCGGCTGGTGAAGGAAGATCGCGTCTCCGGCTGGGATGATCCCCGCATGCCCACCCTCAGCGGCATCCGCCGCCGGGGCTACACTTCCGCGGCCATGCGCAATTTCAGCAAGGGCGTGGGCCTGACGAAGTTCAAAGCGCTCACCGACTACGGAGTGCTGGAGAACGCCGTCCGCGAGGATCTCAACAAGGTGGCCCTCCGTCGCATGGCCGTCCTGCGCCCGCTCAAGCTGGTTCTCACCAACTACCCCGAAGGCCAGGTCGAGGAGATCGAGGCCCCGAACAACCAGGAAGATCCGAACGCCGGCATGCGCAAGGTGAAGCTGGGCCGGGAGCTCTTCATCGAGCAGGAGGACTTCGCCGAAGTTCCGCCCAAGGACTGGCGTCGTTTCACCCTGGGTGCCGAGGTTCGTCTCACCAACGCCTTCTGCGTCATCTGCACCGACGTCATCAAGGACGAGGCAGGCAATGTCATCGAACTCCGTGGCACCTATGACGAGACCACCCGCCACGGCAAGAACCCGGAAGGCCGTCCCAAAGTGAAGGCCGCCGTCCACTGGGTTTCCGCCGAGCATTCCGTCACCGCCCCGGTGCGTCTGTACGACCGCCTTTTCACGGTGGACGATCCCGATGCCGCGGCCGGCGAGAACGGGGACTTTGTTGATTTCATCAATCCCAAGTCGCTCGAAGTCCTTGAAGACGCCCGCCTCGAAGCCCCCCTCGGTGAAGCCAAAGCAGGCGAACACTTCCAGTTCATCCGCGTGGGCTACTTCGTGGCAGACTCCAAGGACTCCCAGCCCGGCGCCCCGGTCTTCAACCGCACCGTCAGCCTCCGGGACGGCTTCGCCAAAGGAAAGTAGGACAGGTTTCCAACCTGTCGGTACCGCAGGATTTCATCCTGCCTCATTTCAGACCAGCCCCTCCTTCCACCATGTCCCCCACCCCCGAAGACTCCCCTTTCGGCGGCCTGAGTTCCTCAGGACTGCCTCCTGGGCCTTCGGCCAAGGGTGGCCCCGACTCGCCTCAAAACCGGTGGAAGATGGGCAAGGTCACGCTGCAACGTGAGACCGCCCATCGCGGCGGAAAAACCGTCATCGTGATCAAGGACTTCGCGTCCCATCTCCCCGCCACCGTCATCGAGCAGATCGGCAAACGCGTCCGGGCCGCCTGTGGTTGCGGCGGCACCGTCAAGGACCGCCGCATCGAGATCCAGGGAGATCAAGTGGACCGCATCCGCAAGGTCCTCGAAGCTGAGGGCCTCGAGGTCGGCGGCATCAAAAAATAACGTCGGGGCTTCTCACTCCCACTTCAGGTCCAGGCCGAGCTTGTTGGCGCCCGCACCTTCCTTCACATCCCAGACCAGAGCTTCCCCGCCCTTGTTGGAGAGGGTCGTGGTGCTCACCGAGCCAGCTGGCGCATCTTGGTCCGTGATCGCCGCAGCCACTGCTGAAGTATAGCTCACCGTCAGCTTGTTCTTTCCCAACACCGCGCCATCACGGGCGGGCAGGTTGAATTTGCCGCTCATCACCCGCGCCGTCACCTCAGGGGCATGGGGATTCTCGGGAGTGAAGGTGACGCTGCCCCAAGCCACCGGAGTGCCGTTCACACTGACGGTTCCCTCCACCGCGCCACGCTTCGTGGTGGCTGGGCTCAGGAAACCCTCGTTGCGCAACCAGTCCGCCAGATGTTTACCCCAGGTGGACAGCACCGGATCTCCCTGAAAGAGCCCCACGCCATGAGGTCCGCGACGGTAGATGTGCATCTCTGCCGGCACCTTGTTCTTGCGCAGGGCCAGGTAAAACGCCACGGCATTCTCCGCAGGCACCACCGTGTCTTCATCCGTCTGGAAGATGAAGGTCGGCGGCGTGTGAGGCGAGACGTTGCGCTCACTCGAGACCTGGCGGGCAATCTCCTCGTTGTCCTTGTCCGGACCGAGCAGATTGTTCCTTGAACCCCGGTGCATGTAGCCCTCGGTCATGGAGATCACCGGGTAGCACACCACCAGGAAGTCCGGCCGGGAGCTGAGCTTGTCGATGGGATCGGGTGCATTTGGATCCCCGTTGTCGAAGAGCGTGCCCACCGTGCTGGCCACGTGACCGCCCGCGCTGAAGCCGATGACGCCGATGCGTCCCTTGTCCACCCCCAGCTTATCCGCATTGGACCGGAGCCACCGCACCGCCCGCTTGGCATCATTGAGCTCGGTGGGATGGTGATAACCTGCGGACCCGAGCCGATAGTAGCAGACCACCGCCGTCACCCCCAGGCTGTTGTAGAACTTCGCGATCTGCCTGCCCTCGTGATCGGCAGCCAGCCCACCGTAACCCCCTCCCGGCAGAACCACCACCCCGGCGCCGCAGGATTTCTCCTTGGCCGCAGGGAAGATTTCCACCCGGGGCACATCCTTCGGCTCCGTCCCCTTAGCCCCCGGCGCTCCCTCCGGCCAGAGCGGCACGGATTCAGGGGCAGCCGCGTTGACCGCACTGTTGAAGAACATTCCCAAGGCACAAACGATGGCTGGACCAGGCAGGTAGAATTTCAGGTTCATGGAAGCAGTAGTAGCAGGTGCGATTGCAGAGAGACGAGAAGATTGTGGAAGAGAAACGCAGTTCACTGAACAAAACTTCAACGGGAGGCAATTCCCCCGCGAGAACATCCTTCGCAGCCACGCCAGCTGTATCCCACAATGAACTCTTGGGACCCCAAGGAGCGGCGGTTTGTGCTTGCACAACCGCCGATGGGAAAACGGATAGTCTGGCTAAATTACCTTGGTGAATCACGGAGTCGCGACGTTGCATCCTCGATATGCAGGAGGCAGCGATGCCACCTCAGAAGGGCCAAAGGTCCGGCTTCAAGCCAGCCTTGGGCAACGCCCAAGGAATAGATGACCAAATAACCTTTGAGGGCTGAAGGCCCGACCTCACCAAACCTGCCCGCGACGAGCAACCCTGAATGCCCCCCGGGCTTTCAGCCCGTTCGCCAAAGGGAGATCATCGGCCTCACCACTTTTTCTCTGATGGCATTGGTCCCGCATGCGGGACGGCTCAGAACAAACTGAATGAGCAATCCGCACTGCCCGGCGAACCGAGTAGGGTTCAGGATGCTCATGTCGTCAGAAGTCGGCCCTGATAGATAACGGAAAATGACCTGGCCCATGCCATATCAGGGCAACTCAACAGGTTGCGGCAAATACTGCTGACCCGTTGATCATGGTAATTCTGATGGAAGCGAATGTCGATCCGCCCCGGCACGATCGTCGCTGCCAGAGCATTGCCCCGATAATCGTCCTCGTAGGAAACACCTTCCCGCTTCACATCACGATGCTGGATCGAACCCGGAAAAAACACCGCAACCGTATCAATCAAAAGGCACTTCACGAAGTAACCTGGCTGTTCGATGCAGTGCTGTATGGACTCGATACCAGCAATCGTCATGTCATGATTGATTGGCGTCCAATGGACCGACATTCTTACGGCGAGACCTCAGTACGAAATACGAAAGGATCAACGATTGGATGACAGCAGCAATGTTTACCGCTGTCATGGACGGCGAGAAGCCAAATAGCATGCCTACGCTCGTTGTGACGAGATTCGCAGGCTGGTAAAAAAGAATGGCCAATATGACGAGCGGACTCGTGTAGCTGATATACCAGGGATGGTAGTCTTCCCTCATCATCGTGAACGGGAGAAACAAGCACGGCAAAGGAATCCAGACGGCAATCAGCAAAAACAAGCGGCGCAATGGAGAGTTTCTCATGACTTGACCACCTGCGAGTGAGACGGAGTTGTCGTTCATCGTATGTCTAACCCGTGACAACGACGAATGCAAGACTTTGCCACTGGGACCAACTCCTGCCTGAGAGTCATTTCTGAACTGCGCTGATCTACTCTCTGCTCGGCTTTCGGGAGACAGTACTCGCCACGTCCACGAAGTCAGCCTTGTTGATGTCTGCATACTCCTCCGGAGAGATCAATCCTGTACTGCCGTCTGAGTACGCCACAGCATGAGTCGGAGGCCCCGGCCACCGCCAGATTCCCACCCTATGTTCGGGGACGTTGCTGTAGGGAGTATCACAGACCGCAACGATCCTTCGCGCTGTCTCAGAAAAACTGATTTTCCCGGATGCAACGTAAAACTTGGCTTCGCGATTCCAGGAGGAGTCAACCAAAGCTGCGAGCTGATCCAATTCGGCATCGGAAAGTTCCGAGAAGTTGAAGCTCCCGTCGTGCCTTTCGGCGATCGCCATCGCAGCGAAATTTTTCAGACTGTGCACCCTGTGCAACGCAGATGAGTTCCCACCACAATTTGAAGTACGCATCATCGGCGTGAAGCTCAACCCGACAAGAATCGCCGACAAGGTCACCGTAGCAATCACGACAAATCGCCAGAGAGCTTTGAACCCATTCACGATGCTCATCCTAGAAGCTTCTTTAGTGGGCCTCGCCCTCACAGCAGCACCCGGTCTGTTGTCGAGGCGAACGCCATTTTGAACCCTATCTTAGATTCCAACCTCTAGACTCACCTTCCAGCCGTTAGGCAAAAGCGCTTGGCAGACCAGGGTGGGTTGCATGACCAACCGTACAGTGACACACCACTTCATTCACTTCTCCCGAAGCATATTCCGAGCGGACAGCCATTCGTGAAGCGCGTCAATCCTTTCGGTGTTCGGCCCTTGGGGGGTGAACGTCGGACAAAGCCAACCACCTTCGGAGTGTTCGTTCCATGCGTAAACCAGGATGGTGTTGGCGGGAGCTTTGTCTGAATTGGCATGGGTCCAGGCAAAGGCAGACTCCATACTGGCAACCAATTGCTTGGGTGTCGCCGACCAGCCGACAAAGTCCTTCTCAATGTTTTCGCGGGGATACCAAGCGACATGAGTGTCCCGAAAAGGGGTGGGATCCCAACCGGTGCCCACATTGGGGATGATTTCTTTGAGCTTGGAGTAGTCGCTCCAGTTCTTCTCCATACCGCCTGCATACATGCTGACCGCGTCAGCGCCGACCGTTTCGCAGGCCTGCGCCGCCTCCGCGGCAGTCCAGCCCATCATGGCAACGTAGGGACTCTTGCCGCAGGAGTTTATCGAGAGCTCTCGCAACACCGCAAGGTCCTTGCGGGCGATTGGCGTGAAGAGATAAATCAGGGGACGGCCGTCGAGCACCTTCTGGTACTCCGGCTTGGCAAACTCCGCGGCAAGCCAGGGCGCGTCTCGATTCATGTCGAACGGATTTGTCCCCAAAACGACACACCATTTGAGCCCCTCCCGCTTGGCCGAAGTCAGATAGAAGTTGCGCGCGAGCTCCATCCCGCTGCCAGGTGGGTACCAATCAAACGCCCAGTAGTCGATGCCAGCATGGATGGCATAGCCGATCTCTGCGTCCATGATCTCCTGAGAGAGAGGTTTGAACTTGATGGAATCCGGACCAGTCGAGCCCACAAAAAAGGGTGCGCGATGCCGATACTTCGACGGACTGAGAACTCGCTCGCAGTCCCTCCCGACCTCGCAGTTGTTTCCCCAACCATCCCACCGGATGGCACCGATCAAAGGGCGTGCTGATGACGCAGGCGGAGTCGCCTCCTCGATGCCTTCCTTCCCGCCAGCCTCCCTTCCCTCATTTTCGGGAGTTTCGGCAGCCGGAGCCCCGAGGGGCACGGCAATGCCAAGGAAAAGCGCGGTGCTGAGTTGGATGAAATGCCTGGATGTCACCGGATCGGATTGTTTGTTCGGATAGAAGGCCAGCAAGCGAAGAGTACGACAATACTGCTGTAGAACTTGCCTAGTTTCCGATCAACCTAACCAGTCGCCCTAGACTGGCGAGGATGAGCCTATCGAATGGCATATGTGCCTAGCCCTGGCTGAATCCCCCGATTATTTGAACACGCATGCTATGCACCTAGCGCCCCCGAACTCAGCTACCGCCGGAGAGTGTTTGCTATAGTTCTTGGTAGGGTGGCGAGGTCATTGGGGTGTGGTCTTCATGGCATGCTCCAGCGTCCGGAAGAGAGCAACAATGAAGTCGGTCTTGTTGTCCTCAATACGATACTGGGCGGAGGTAAATGGAAAGCTGCGAGTTGGCGGATGTTCTGCGACCAGCGCGACGTCGCTGCCATGACTGTCAGTGACCCGCGCCCAACGGACGCCCAAATGCTGGATGGAGTGTGCGCCGAGAGCACAGCCGACGATGCGGGTAACGTCCTCGGCTGCAAATGTGCCGCGCCTGCCGGATTTAAGCCAAGCCGCGAAAGCCATGTCCAAGTCCTCAAGGTCGTCGCCCGTGCGATCGGCGGCAGAAATGAATGCCGTGATGAATTCTGGAATGCGTTTGTGATCACGTTCGATGGCGGCACGCTCTTCGGGTGTGAGTTCGGTAACGGTGTCGTTGAAGTCCTTTCGGTTGGGAATGGCACCTTCCTTGAAGGTTACTTCGCCGGACGGAGTTTGGATCGTGACTGGTTTTTTGTCATCTGCCATAGCGAGGACAGTTGCGAGTAGAATGGGCGCGATGAAGTGCTTCATGGGAGAACGCGAGGACGCCTAATGACCCAGGCTCAGCGCCCCGGCCCACGGGACGCCACGAATGCATCTGCAACGCTCAAGCAGGGTTCGCTGCAGCGCATGGTTCGGCCGCAAATCTATGGTCTCAATCATTGTCAAACTCTCCTGCTTGAACCTTAGTGGCGAATTCCGGAAAAGAAGCCCCTCTGTCATCCGTGTCTCCGGTCTCGTGTGACCAGCGAACAACTGGTGACTCGCCCTGCGAATCCCGACGCGAATAGTCGAAGCAATAGTAGTCGCCAGTGCCGTAGTCAGCGAACGGAAGCAAGTGGGTGAAGTCGCGCTGCTCGTCGGCGAAGTTGTCGAGCCACCGCGTCCACCCCTCGCGAAACCTGCGGTCAATCGAATCCCAAGTCATGCGAGGGTCGCGCCGGTCCATCACGGGAAAAATCGTGACCGCCTCGATCCCATGTCCGTTATTTTGGAGCAGCCACCCCCTGAAGGATGGAGGGAACGTCCGCCCGAGCGCAGCCTCTGCGTTGGCGATGGCGTCGTCCGTTGTTCCGAAGACTCTGGGGTGTTTGCCGCTCATGGCGTGTGATAGCGGTTTAACAAGTATACTTACCAACGAACCATTTTCGACTGCGGGGACCTGTTTGCTCATGCCGTGGTCTCACTGACGTCTCCAAACCGCGGCACACAGCTCAATCGTACCGTTAGTCCGTTCGTTTGCAATCTCAAGAGTTCCTACTGCTTATCTGGGTTCAACATCGAATCAGGCGAGACTTTGGCACCCTGCGCCTTGTTCGCATTGGTTCGTTTCCCTGTGGCGTCGATCAGACACAGGTCAGAGGGCCACTTAGAATTGTCATCGAAGATGACCTCTCCGGTCTTTGTGTTGAGGTACAGCGAGGTGTACCTTGGTTCATTGGCGTCGACGATGAAATAGGCCCAATGACCAAGTTCGCCTTCTTTTGGCGTGGCGCCTGTGAGTTTGGTCAGGAACTCAATGAGTTCGGGGGTGTTCCAGTGCAAGCGATCCCCCTGCGTCCGCAATCGTATGCCTGTCGCGCCTCCGGAAGCAAACCGCTTGGCAACGAATGGATGCTTTAGCGCAACATCGACCGCAGCAAGCAGGTCTTTCGGTGTGACTGAGGCCTCAATGCGCTTGTCATCCACAACAGGAAGCACAATCTCGATTCCGACCTCGGGCTTCATCTCCTTTCTCGGCCTGAGATCTGCCGTCCAAGTCTTGCCCTCCAAAGAGCAGCTTGAATACGTGCCTCGCATCGCCTCGATTCCTGAAACCTCAAAGTGACGCTCGAACTCTGCCTTGAATGGACTTGCGGCGAAGAGCTCCTCTCCTCTCGTTTTGGCCGCAGCCCTCTCTTCTGCCCAAATCTCCCTTTCGCTCTTCGCGCCCTCATCTCGATCTCGAATGAGGATCTCACCCGTCTCGTAGTCAAAGCTATAGGAAGTCTTGTCGACCATGACCAAATGGAAGGTCCCTCCGTAAAATCCATTCGGCTTCGTCTGAATGGTGGGAACCCACCTGTAGTGACTCACCGACTCCTCCAGCAATTCAGGTTTGGCGATGAGTTCCCGAACTTGGTATTGCTTGATCAGCTTGCCCTGGTGATAAAAAGCAATCGCCAAATCCGTGTGTTTCTCCTGATCACTTGCCCAGGGCCCAAATCGAACCAGATACTGCCCATCCTCGGACAACTTGGCATTGAAGGTATACCAATCTTCGGTTCGCCACATCTCGGCAAACTCTCCTGCATCCGTGATCTTGTACGCAACACCGAACGCCTTGCGGTCGATCACAAATTCATCTCCGTTTTGGCGCCACTTCGCAGGAACCATTTTGAAAAGGTAGTCACCACGCTCGGAAAGAATCACCCATGGAAACGGGGAGGCTGGAGAATCAGCTATCGCCATTCGGAAAGGCAACACGGCGACCATGACTGCAATGATCCAAGTAAGCTTCATTTTCTTAAGGGAACTGAGGACTACAACCATAGAAGCACATCTATCGCGGGATTCTGCCATGGCGACAGGGGACCGATGAAGGGCACCTACCTCCCCCGCCCCACTGGCACAAACCGCAGCTTGGTCGCCAGGACCTCATCATGCTCGGACTCCGCCCACGGCCCTTTTGATGCTTCGCGGACATAACCGAACACCTGCCAGAAAGACGGACCTTCATCCGCCGCGGCTTGAGCCCCCAACCGGGTCGCTCCAGCCGCGATGCGATACGGAGCGGCGTACATGAACTTCACATCCAGCACAAAATCCCGGTCCACACGAAAGACCTCGGTTCCCGTCAGGACGGAGTCACTCTCCGGCCCCCGAGGTGGCGAGAGATGCTTCAAGCCCGGGAACGACTTCTTGAGATGCGCACGCAGGGCGGGATCGGGTAGCGCTGCCAGTCTGTTCCGGTAGGCGGCCTCCCGTTGTTTGACGTCGCCAGACGCTGCCGACCCGGCACAGCTGGCGAGCAACACCGGCAACAACCACACCATGCAAAGCCATGCGGACCTCATAGGAAGGCATCTCAACAGATGGCCCCCGGATTGGCAAGAAGTTGCCAGATGAAGTTTTTCTGCGGCCCTATTTTATCACTTTTCAGTTTGGCGAGTTCGACTAGCATCCCGCGCATGCGACTCCGCCTCTTGACTGCGAGCCTCCTGCTGCTTGGCACCGCATTGCGTGCCGCCGACCCCGCCCCTGCGCTGAGCCTTGAGCTTGGCAATGGTGTGACGCTCCCCGTGGTGCTCATTCCCAAGGGCACCTTCATGCAGGGCTCCCCCACAGACGAGGCAGACCGGGGGAACGATGAAATGCAGCGCTTCGTGAATCTCACGAGCGACTTCTATCTTGGCAAGACTGCCGTGACCGTGGAGCAGTTTGAACGGTTCGTGCAGGAGACCGGCTACCGCACCGAGGCCGAGAGCGGCCCCAGCGGCGGCTTCGGCTGGGCGGGAGACACCCTCGTGCAGAAGAAGGAATTCACCTGGAGGAACCCCGGCTTCACCCAAGCTCCAGATCACCCTGTCACAATCGTCACCTATCCGGATGCGGAAGCCTTCTGCCAGTGGCTTTCGAAAAAGGTAAAGCGCAAGGTCACGCTGCCGACCGAGGCGCAATGGGAATACGCCTGCCGCGCCGGGACCACCACCGCCTGGCACAACCTCGGCGACGAAGCCGCGAGCAACAGCATCGCCTGGCACAAGAAGAACGCTGGCAACCAGACCCATCCCGCCACCAGCAGCTCCGTGAACCCCTGGGGTCTTCACATCGGTGGCAACGTGGCCGAGTGGTGTCTGGACTGGTACGGTCCCTATGAATCCGGCCCGCTGACGGACCCGGTGCAGACCAACCAGAACCTCTCGGACAAACCCCGCCGCGTCCTGCGCGGTGGCGCATGGTCCCGCGATCCCAAGAACACCCGGAGCGCCGCCCGCTACCGCGCGGATGCCCGCAGCCGCAATGCAGACATCGGATTCCGCGTGCTCTGCTCCGTGGCGGAGGTCATCCCACCACCGGCTCCCAAACCCACAACGAACACCTCCTCCACCGGCGGCCTCCTACCCCGGATGGAAGGTGGATCTGAACCCTCAGTAGGCCGGCCTACCGTACCAGTTTCCACCACTCAGCCCGCTCCGTCGCCCACTTCCAGCGATGCCCAAGCCCATGGCACAACGCCCACCGAGACCAAGGGTGGCCCCATCGACTTTCTGGTCGGCCTCATGTGTCTCTTCTGCCCCGTTATTGTGGTCGGCCTCGTGATCTGGCTGGTGGTGCGCGCAGTCAAAAGCAAGAACCAGAGCGCCACGCCTTCTGCATCGTCGTCACGCGGTGGCCAGAGTGCCGGCGCGGCTCTGGCCGACGCCCTGCAGCAGCCCTCGGGCTCCGGTTCAGGCCGCGCCCCCCGCATCCGCCTCGTCGAGGACGGCTTCTGGATCCTCGTTGACATCGCTCGCGGCAGCACCGTTCGCTATGTCTACCGTCCCCACGGCGGCATGGACGTAAGCGGTCAGGTTCAGTATCAGCCAGGCCCAGAGGGTCAGTATATTTACACGGGAGCGAAACCCGAGAACGTGCGCGTGACCGAAGCAGGTGGCCAGCCCTTGGACGACGCCTTCGTGTACGACTCCGACAATCGCGACACACAGCGGGGCAATGCCTTTGACCAGGACGACGACCGTCCTCCCACCTATCCCTCGGCGTACTAACCCCGTCCTTCAGGTCGTCGCTTCACCCCTCTCGTGGAAGCACTCGTCTTCGACGCGGATCCCCGTCTTCCGCACCTTGCCGCCCGCAGTGCCCGCAGCCTGCGAGCGGCTGGGTTTGAGAAAATCACCATCCGTCATGCGGGGAGCAGCCCACCAGGTCTCACCACACCAGGTGCGGTGCTCCTGCTCCGCGCCGGCGCGTGGTTGCGCCACCCCGCCCACTTTCAAACCCCGCCGTTTCATCCCGCCAGCCACCCCGTGATGGCGGTGGGGCACGTCGCGGGCACTGGCCCGGCGGAACCCTGGTCGCGGTTCTTTGAAACACACGGGGGAGACTTCTCCACGGCAGAGACACTTCCTCCCTGTGTGTGCGAGTGGTTCGATGAATCAGCCGTTGCCATTGGACTGGCCGAGGCCCGGCTCACCGCGAGCCCGCTGCCAGTGGCCGCCGCGCTCAAGCCCCCCCGCATCTTCCACTGGTCTCCGTTGGATGCCGGGTTTGCCCCGGGGCTGCGCTGTCTCCAGATCGTCACCAGCCTCCAGCACGGCGGCGCAGAGCGCATCGCCTGGGATCTGGCCCAAGAGCTTCCACGAACTGGAGTCGCCACGCGGCTGATCTCTCTCGGCAAACCCCTGCGTCGCACCCTGCCGGAACTCCCCGGCACCCTCGACCTGAGCCAATATGATCGCTCCACCCGTGCGGAGCGCCTCCGCATCGCCGCGCATCACTTCGGGGCCGATGTCCTGCATGGTCACCTCATTGATCAGGAGGACATGCAGCTCTTCAGCGCCTCTGGCATCCCTCTGGCTACGACCATCCACAACACCCAGGCCGCCTGGCCACAGGGTCTGGAATCCCTCCGTGCCGAGGACGCCGGTCTGCTCATCGCCTGCGCCCAGACGGTGGAGAGCGAACTGGCGGAGCTGAAGCTGCCCGTACCCCTGCGCACGGTTTGGAACGGCATCTCCATGACGGAGTATGCGGGCAATCAAACGCCCGACCCTGCCAGGGATGAGTTTGTGCTCGCCTGTGTGGCCAACCCCCGCCCGCAAAAGCGCCTTCACCTCCTCCCGGCGATTCTCTCCGCCACTCAGCAGGCCTTTGATCGCTGCGGCATGAAGCGCCAAGTCCGCCTCATCCTGGCGGGCGAAGCCTCTCCACGCAGTCCCAGTGCGCTGGAGTGTTATGAGCAGATTCGTCAGGAAGCCGCCCGTCACGGCGTCACTTCAGCCATCACCTGGACACACGGGGCCATCGATACCAAGAGCGTGCTGGCCCAGGCCGATGCCGCCATTTCCTGCAGCGCCT
Organism: Verrucomicrobium sp. BvORR106; assembly: GCF_000739655.1. GTDB lineage: Bacteria > Verrucomicrobiota > Verrucomicrobiia > Verrucomicrobiales > Verrucomicrobiaceae > Verrucomicrobium. The sequence goes on from NZ_BATR01000181.1 coordinate 185,855, forward strand.
ATGAGGGACTGAGCCTCGCTCATATGGAAGCTCTGGCCATGGGGCTGCCGCTGATCTCCACCGATGCAGGCGGCACCCGGGAGCTCGCTCCTGGCAATCCAGCCCTGACGCTCCTACCTTTGGAGGCCTCCCCCACCGATTTCGCCGAAGCCATCGTTGCCCTCATTCAAACGCCCCCGGCTTCCGGAGTCGAAGCGGTGGCCCGGGATTTTTCCACCCCCCACATGGCCCGGCGGGTGGGCTGGCTGCTCCAGAGTCTAGCCACCCAGGCCGCCTCGCCCGCAGGCGAGGGCATCCTCTTTGTCACCAACAACCTCTCCACCGGCGGCGCTCAATCCTCCCTGCGTCGTCTGGCTCTGTCGCTACAGGCACAAGGCATCCCCGTCACGCTTGCCCTCCTCCAGGAGTATCCTGAGCATCCCACCCCGGGCCGCACCGCCCTGGAGCAGGCGGGTATTCCCTTCATCGTGCCGCCCCCTGCGGGCACCGTTGATCCCGCCATCGCAGTACGGCAGATCCTGGACCACATGGCCCCCACCCCGTCGGCCACCATCGTGTTCTGGAATGCCATCCCGGTTCACAAGATCCTCCTGGCCGATGCCGTCTGGTCCGCCCGCATCTTTGATGTGAGCCCGGGTGAGATGTACTTCGCCTCCCTGGATCGCTATTTCCTCAATCCCCGCCCCGCCTTGCCCGTTCGTACCGCCCGGGATTATGGTCAGCGGCTCAGTGGAGTCATCGTCAAATACCACGACGAGGCTGAGCGGGCAAAGGAGCTCCTGGGAGCGCCCACCTATGTGGTGCCGAATGGAGTCCTCCTGCCCGAGCCCTTGCCACTCCGTCCTCCAGCCCCTGCGCCATTCGTATTCGGCACGGCTGCACGTCTCAGCCCGCAGAAACGGCTCGGCGACCTGCTGGAAGCCTTCCGCATCGCCTTGCCCGAGTTGCCCAAATGTGAACTCCACATCGCGGGTGGCCCTGAGCACGATGGCGCGGAGCATGTGGCAGAACTGCACCGGCTCGCAGAAGGCCTACCCGTCATCTGGTGCGGAGAGCTGACCGACCTTCGGCCGTTCCACGCCAGTCTGGATGCCTTTGTCATGATCTCGGAACCCGCCGGATGCCCCAATGCCTCCTTGGAGGCCCTGGCCGCCGGGCTGCCCGTGGTGGCCACGGATTTCGGCGGAGCCCGGGAGCAGGTGATTCATGAGCAGACCGGCCTCCTGGTCCCGCCACGTGACGCGACAGCTCTGGCCGCGGCCATGGTCCGGATGGCCGCTGACTCAGATCTCCGGGCCCGCTGCGCAGCGGGGGCACGGGCGCATATCGAGGCCGGATTCACCTTGGAGCGGATGCTGTTCGCCTATCGACGCGTGTTGCTGGAAGATTGAAGAGGGATTCAGCCAAGCCATGTCTTTTCAGTTGCGTGAATTCCGTCCAATCTGCTTAAAAAAAGTCAGTTTCAGCCCCCAAGTCCGTTACCTGCCATCGTCTTTTCCTGAACTGATTCCCGGCTCATCCACCCAGTCACCATGCAACGTCGCGATTTCCTCTCCACCACCCTTGCCACCCTCGGTGCCAGCGCTCTTCCTGCCTTTGCCACCGGTCCTGTCAACCGCCCCGGCAAGTCGCGCCTGATGCTGGGTCTGGCCGCCTACTCCTTCCGTGAATACTTCAAGTGGATGCGGGGCAAGGAGCAGAAGCCCAAGGACGGCAAGCCACAGTGGGAAGTCTCCGACTTCATTGACTACTGCGCCGATCAAAACGTCCCCGGTGCGGAACTGACCAGCTACTTCTTCCCCCCTGATGCTACGGCGGCCACCATGCTGGAGGTCAAGCGCCGCGCCTACCTCCGAGGCGTGAGCATCACCGGCACCGCCGTGGGCAACAATTTCGCCCTGGCCAAGGGCAAGGAACTGGATGACCAGATCGCCGATGTGAAGAAGTGGATCGACTTCGCCGCGATCCTCAATGCCCCACACATCCGCGTCTTCGCCGGCAATCCGAAGAAGGACATGAACTTCGACGAGGCGCTGGCGAATTGCATCGCCGCCTATCAGGAGTGCCTCGACTACGCTGGTACCAAGGGCGTGTTCCTCGGCATCGAAAACCACCATGGGTTGGTGGCGGATCCCGCCAACCTCATCAAGATCATCGAGTCCGTGAAGAGCCCCTGGGCGGGCGTCAACTACGACAGCGGCAACTTCAACACCGAGGACCCGTACGGCGACCTTGAGAAGATCGCCCCCTACGCCATCAACGTGCAGCTCAAGATGCGAGTGAAACCCAAGGGCAATCCCGAGGGCACACCGAGCGACATCCCCCGGGTGCTGAAGATGCTGCGTGATGCCAACTACCAAGGATGGTTCACCCTCGAGTTCGAAGAGAAGGAGGACCCCTTTGTGGCCGTGCCAAAGATTCTCAATGACCTCCGCCCCCTCCTGGGTTGAGTGACTGGTAGTATGTCCATTTTGCTGCCGGGGTACGGTTAAACGAGACCCCGGCCGCCCCCTCCCCACCACAGATCAACCTCCCCTCCATGTCCACAGCTCCCAAGCTCACCACCACCCAATGGCTCATCTGCTTCATCGCAGCCTTGGGCTTTGCCTTCGATATCTACGAACTGCTGATGCTGCCCCTCATCGTGGGCCCGGCATTGCAGGAGCTGATCGGGGCCGCTCCCGGCACCCCTCTGTTCAATGCGTGGGTGGGTAAGCTGTTCTACATTCCGGCCATTGCCGGCGGTATCTTCGGGCTGTTGGGAGGCTATCTGACGGACCGGCTCGGTCGGCGGCGGGTGCTCACCTGGAGCATTCTGCTCTATGCGTTCTCAGCCTTTGCCGCAGGCTATTCCACCAGTGTGGAGATGCTGCTCGTCTTCCGCTGCCTGGTCTTCGTCGGAGTCTGCGTGGAGTTTGTCGCCGCAGTTGCGTGGCTCGCTGAGCTCTTCCCGGATCCGAAGCAGCGTGAAAAAGTGCTCGGCTACACCCAGGCCTTCTCCTCCATCGGTGGTCTTCTCGTCGCCGTCGCCAACGGGCTCTGCATCAAGTACTCCGCCAGCTTCCCGGCCATTCATTTCCCGGAGTTCCTCAGTGGGCTTTCAGGCGGCCATGTGGTGGGTGATGAGCACGCCGCCTGGCGCTACACGTTGATGTCGGGCCTGATTCCCGCCATCCCGTTGATCCTCATCCGCCCCTTCCTGCCCGAGTCCCCTGCCTGGTCGAAGAAGAAGGCCGAAGGCACGCTGAAGCGCCCGAGCATTGGCGAACTGTTCACCCCGGAACTTCGTCGCACCACCTTGGTCACCACCGCCATGTTCGCCATGGCCTACGGTGCCGCATTCGGTGCCATCCAGCACATTCCCCGCATCATCCCCGGTCTTGCGGAAGTGAAGGAGGCCTCCAAAACAGCCTCCGAGGCAGCAGCCAAGGCCAATGAAGGCAAACCCGCCGACGTGATCAAGAAGGCTTCGATTGGTGCCGGTAAGAAGGCTGAGCAGGCCATTGCTGCCAACACCACCAAGGTTCAGGAAGTGGGCGGCCTTGTCGGCCGGTTCCTCCTCGCGGCCCTCGCCGTGGTCATTGTCAGTCGCCAGAAGCTGCTGCGATTGTTCATCGCCCCTGGTTTGCTGATCATGCCCATCGTCTTCGCCTACTGCGCGGTGACCGGCTTGATACCGTTGCAGATCGGCATCTTCTTCGCCGGCCTGCTCACCGTCGGCCAGTTCAGCTTCTGGGGGAACTACCTGCCCCGCGTGTATCCGGTCCACTTGCGTGGCACCGGGGAGAGCTTCGCGGCCAACATCGGCGGTCGCTTGATCGGCACGTCCTTTGCCTGGATCACCACCACACTGGCCACCACCTCTGACGTGGCCGCCGCCCCTACCAAGCTCGCCTACACTGCTGCGGCCATCGGTCTGGGCGTCTATGTAGTCGGATTTGCCCTCTCGTTCTTCCTGCCAGAGCCCAAGGAGGAACTGCCAGAGTAACATCCCTTGCTTGAAGAGCGGCCGGACCCTTCATCGGGGTCCGGCCGTTTTTTTGTGCCCTCAACCAGGAGGCAATCCGCTCAGTCCAAGTTGTCGTCGAGCGGTGCGGGAAGGTTCATCTCATGAAGAGCCAGGGCTGCGATCGTCCGGACAGGATAGTACTTTCCAGGGTGAATCCCACAGGCGTCGTTCCGCACGAATCGGGCGTCGCCCAGCGCGTCAGTGAAGTACTCGCCCGACTCAACGTCATGCAGGCGGCGCAATACCCGGGCCGCACAGATGCGCACCGCGGGATACTCGGACAGCACCATCAGCACCCCCACCGGTCGGAGAGATTCACGATCCCCCAGCCCCAACATCAGCACCTGAAGCATTTCAGCGTATTCGGTCGTATCACTCCGATCCAGGCGCCGTCGAATCACTTCCAGCACCGGCTCTTCATCCGCCAAAAGCGCCAGCTCAGTCAGGATCTTCCCACGGGCCATTTCCGTCGGCTGGGCGGTGGTGGAGAAGACATACTCATTCGTAACAGAACGCGGATTGCATTCCGCCTTCAGCCGCTCCAGCACCGCCAGGGTCTTCTCAGCGCGGGAATGCGCCTGCGGACCAGCCTGAAAGCGCAGCATCAAGACGGGTGCTGAAGTCAGCACCGCACCAAAGAAAACTGCCGCCCAAGGCCGAAGAACACTGGATTTCATAAGCCCCCTAACGTTCCTGCCAGTCTTGTCTTAGACTTCGCCCGCTACGCCCATCACGGCTGCCTTTCCGCCTTCAGCCGGGCACAAATGGGACCGGCCCCAAAATCACGGACGAATCGATCCAAGGTGAACCGGGACTTGTCCATCTTGCGCAGATAGTCATGCGCCGCCAACACCTGCCTCACGCTCGACGCCTTCCAATTCGCCTCCGCCATGGAGCTGTAGTAGAGCGGGTAGTCAGGGCCCAGATACTCCACCACGCCAGAATTCCAGTTGATCAATAGCGGTGCCGAGCGGGCAATGCACTCCAGCACCACGTTGTTGGCGGCGGCCTCGATGACCTCAGTCATGGCCACACAACCCGTGAGCAGCTCATCGTACGCACCCGCCTCCAGGTAGCCCAGTCGCTCCACACTGCCATTTTCCTCGACCCCGGCGATGGGCTCGGACTGCTTGGCCAGCCATAGCTTGCGGACCCCGAGGCATTGCAGTTCCTGAATGGCCTGCACCCGACGAATCCACCGGCCCAGAAACACGATGCGCCGATCTGCCAGCCAGTTGTCTGGGGACCATTGCGGCACATCAAACACCGTGGGATGCCACACCCGCTCCACGGGGACACCGATGTCAGACTCGTCCAGAAACTGCTTCTGATAGTCAGTCAGCACATAGAGCCCTCTGCAGGACTTCAAAGCCCCCGATTTCTCCAACGCACCCTTCAGATCGAAGAGTCCCACGCAGGGGTCGAAAGACGCGAAGGGTTGATGAAACACACCGACCCAGGCATCAGGAAACGACTCTCCCGCCATCAGATGCCAGTCCACGCCGCTCAACAGCGCCACCGGACCCCCGCCATAGGCGGCATCCAGAGCCTCCATCACCTCCCCCCACTCGTGCCGCAGGCCAAAGGCGAATCTGCCGACAAGCCGAACCAGCCCCGCTTGCCCACCCTGTCCTGTGGTTGGCTTTTCGCTGCTGGCCGACTCTGTTGGGGCAGAGACCGCAGTCAGAGCCTGATTGCGCTCCCGATAGTGTTTGAGGAGCAGGTGCGGATGCCTCACGCATTTGGCCCCGGCATAGATGATTCGTCGGACTCTGTTCCAATCCGAAGGTTCGGCCAGCAGATGAGTATCCAGATCCAGCGGGATATTCTTGATCCAGTTCCGATAGAAGATGCTGGAGGTGGTCACCTGCCCGGCACGCAGTTCCACCGCCTCGTTGACCAGCCAGTCCCCCTGCCCAGTTTCCGCATGGAAAGGGTGGAAGACCAAGTCAGCGTCCTCCTTTATGGCAAACGCCACCAGTTGGGCGATCCGATCCGGGAGATACTCGTCATCGTCATCCAAATGGGTGACGAAGTCTCCCGTGGCAAGTTCCAGGGCGACATTCACGGGGCGACTCCCGGAGACCCGCCAGCGCCGGTCGGCATCATCCAGCGGCTGTGGGGCACGTTCGATTTCATGAATCTGCACGCGACTGTCCCCCAGAGCCCGCACGGCTGCGACCGTCGCGTCAGTGCACCCATCTGCCACCACGATGACTTCTAGATTGCGGTAGCTCTGGTTCAACACGGAGGCCAGTGAGCGTTGCATGAGCAAGTCCACCCGGTTGTGGGTGGCGATGCAGACCGTCACCAGGGGTTCCGCAGGATGCGGGGCTTCACGACGCAATGACTGGAGCCGCTTCCAGTCATCCGCCGGCAATTCGGTCTTGGATTTGAGCAGGTCCACGCTGGCTGTCAGAGCGGCCAGGGCACTTTCCAGTTCTTGAACACGATGCAAAAGTTTCCTGCCTGTGACATCCTGAACCTCACCCCCCAGAAATACCTGATCCACCCAGACATCACCCAAGAGAAACTGCAGACACAAGTTTTGTTGCACCGGCAGCCCCCGGATCAGACCGCGGAACCCGGAGATGTGGGGATACGGTTTGATCGCCCGCTGAACATCAGGACGCGGCACCAGTTCGAGCGGCTGGTCCGGGAGGTCCTTCACCCGAACCGCCTGTAGGGGGACATTTCCGGCCACCCAGCCGGAGACGGGAAACACCTGCGAGACAGGCGAGCGCGTAGGGTAGTCGAGATGAAACAGAGGACGTGCGCCCGATTTTGTCTTGGTCACTGGAGGGGATTTTTCTTCAGGCATGTTGAGGGACCGGACAAGAGAGAAGGAACTGCCTTCCGTCAAGATCGGGATGGCAACCTTGGACGCAACTCTCTGACGTCATAGACGACAAGGAGCCAACGCGACCGCAGGCAAGCCGACGGCTGGTGCCTATGCGCGCTCCCACCGGTCATTCGTAGCCATCCGCCCAGCCCAATGTAGCTGACGACGTGAGGAGACACTAACTTCCCGGTCTATGGCATATCCCGCCGATAAGACACTCGTCCGCCCAACGCTCCATCTGCCGACAACGTCAGTCGCACTTCCCCTGACGCCATAGACGGTCACGTCGAGCTTCGTTGCTTGCACGCCCCTCCCACTCCGCTCTCACGCGGGGCCGGAGCCCCCGCCTCCTTTACTCCGCGGCCAAGTCACCCTGGGGTTTGTTCACGGGTACAGGAGGCGGGAGGGCCCAGCCCAGCCCAGTCGCCGCGCTCTTGACGCCCAGCCACCATGCTGCCTCCTCCCTCCATGAAATGCATCACCGCATCTGCAACGCTCCCGCCTGCAAGGCAATCAAACCCGAGAGCTGCGTGTTGAAGTTCGTCTCCCGGTTCTTGCCTTGCGGTCCCCAATCCGCAGGATAAAAACCATTTCGCAACAGGTCTGGCTGGAGCAAAGCGCCTCTGGTCGGTGACAGCACCCGGTCCAGCCGATCCACCACCCCCGCGTGGCGCCCGTCTGCGCTCAGAGCCGTCCGCGTCTGCGCCAGATAGCGCACAAAGATGCCCTTGAACAGGCAGCCATCCCAGCCAGACGTGCCGAGTTTCTCCAGCACAACGCCAGTTTCGTCCGCGAAACCCGCCTGATTCAGCACCACTTCAGCAACTTCAGCGGCGTGATCCAGGGCTTTCTTGTCACCAGTCAGGGCAGCCAAGGCCACCCATCCTCCCATGTAGGCACCTTGGTTGTAGCTCCACCAGTCGCCCTGGTGTCCCGGGGCATCCACCACGCCGCGCCCATCAAACACGCGCTTCTCCTTGAGCCACGCACCTGCCTGCTCCGCAGCTTCGCGATAACCCCCGTCAGAGACTACCACCGCCAGCCGTGCGGACAGTATGAGGTAAAGGCTGTTGGTGATGGAATTGGGCTTCTGCTTGCCCGCCTCCTCACACCAGATGACGCCACCCTGCAGATCTGGCCGCCAGTTATGCTTCATGTGTGCCTGAATGGCCCGGGCTGTGTCCAGATATTTGGTCTCACCCGTCCTCTCGTGCATCTTCAGCCATGCGATTCCCCACCAGGCAGAATCGTCCAGGTACTCGTTGCGAAACTCTGTGTGTTTAGAGGGTCGGGCCATCCGTCTCTCCAGCGTCGCTTGATCTGCATCATTCCAATCGCCCTTGGCCTTAAGTGACTCCGCCACTCTCGGCCATCGTTTCACAGGGTCACGGTGGAGATCGTGCAGCGTCTCCAGCCTGGCATCGTCATCATTGACCTTGCGCTGGTTCATCCGGTCCACCAGCAGTTCCACTAGATTGGCCGCCGACCACCAGGGGGCGTTCACCCGCCCTTCCCAATGCGCCCGCAGCTGATCCCCTTCACGGTCCAGCCAGATGCCCGCAGGTTCACACCAATAACGTTCATCAAGCCGCTTGAGCCCGGAGCCCACCGGATCATGCTCAGGCGACATCCCGGGCAGTCCGCGGGCGGCTCCGATGCAGGCAGTGGCGGCTTGTAAAAAACGACGTCGGGTGGGGCGGAAGAACTGGGTCATGGTGAGGCGTGATCGCCCCACTGCACCTCATGGGAGAGCATCTTGTCACCTTCAAAAACAAAGTGCCCCATGAAATTCTCATCCCCCTGCAGCATACGATGGAGCCAGTGGCGGTCATCCGCCCACATCTCATCAAAGGGGATCTCGTCCACCGGGAACCAGAGAGGAGCAGCCTCCTCCGTCTCCGTGGCCTCACCTTCATAGTCGCTGCTCACAAATACGGCCACGTGCATGGCCAGCCCGTCCACGAACTGGAACCAGAGCTCACCTCGCTTGCGCACATCGTGGGCACGGATGTGCAACTCCTCCTCCGTCTCGCGGATGGCGCAGGCCAGCTCCGTCTCACCGGGGTCAAGCTTGCCGCCGGGCCCGTTGATCTTGCCTTTGCCAAAGCCGCGTTTCTTGCGAATGAGCAGCACCTTGCCGCCCTTCGAGATGAAGAGCAGCGTGGCGCGGACCGTGGGCTGCCAGGACGCCCAGTCAACTTGCATAGGCTTCCATACCCTGGCAGGTGCAGATGAGGTGACGGTCGCCATGGACGTTGTCCACGCGCCCCACGGAGGGCCAGTACTTGTCCGCCTTCACCCAGGGCAGCGGGAAGGCCGCTTCCTGTCGGGTGTAGGGCCGGGTCCACTCATCAGCCAGCAGGACATCTGCCGTGTGAGGAGCGTTCTTCAGGACGTTGTTAGCAGGATCCATCAGGCCGGTTTCAATCGACTCGATCTCACCGTGAATCTCGATCATGGCCTCGCAGAAGCGGTCCAGCTCCGCACGGCTCTCGCTCTCGGTGGGCTCAATCATGAGCGTGCCCGTCACGGGCCAGCTCATGGTCGGGGCGTGGTAACCGAAATCGATGAGGCGCTTGGCCACATCTTCCACCGTCACAGTCTTGAAGTGACGCAGGTCCAGGATGCACTCGTGCGCCACATAGCCGTTTCCACCCGTGTAAAGCACCGGGAAATACGGGGCCAGCTTTCTGGCGATGTAGTTGGCATTGAGGATCGCGTAGCGCGTGCTCTGCACCGCTTCACTGCCCATCATGGCCAGGTACATCCAGGAGATGGTGTTGATGCTGGCGCTGCCCCAGGGGGCAGAGCAGACCGCGCCTTCGCGCTGATCTTCCGGGAAGGTGGCATGACCGGGCAGGTACGGCACCAGATGCGCCGCGACCCCAATGGGGCCGACGCCGGGACCGCCACCGCCATGCGGGATGCAGAAGGTCTTGTGCAGGTTGAGATGGCAGACGTCTGAGCCGATCAATCCCGGGGACGTGAGCCCCACCTGGGCGTTCATGTTGGCGCCGTCCATGTACACCTGGCCACCCTTCTCATGGATGAGCGCGCAGATTTCCTTGATGCTCTCCTCAAACACCCCGTGGGTGCTGGGATAGGTGATCATCAGCGCGCCCAGCTTGTCCGCGTGGGTCTCCACCTTGGCGCGCAGGTCTTCCAGGGACACGTTGCCGTTTTCATCACAAGCCACCGGTATGACCTTGAACCCGCACATCACCGCACTGGCCGGATTCGTGCCATGGGCGGAGACGGGAATCAGGCAGGCGTCACGATGCAACTCCCCTTTCGCCGCAAGATAGCGGCGAATGGCGAGCAGACCGGCATATTCCCCCTGGGAGCCGGCGTTGGGCTGCAGGGACACGGCGGCAAAGCCGGTGCACTCTGCCAGCCAGGACTCCAGGCCGAAGAACATCTCGCGATAGCCCTGGCTCTGGTCAGCCGGAACGAAGGGGTGGATAGAGGAAACTTCCGGCCAGCTCAGCGGCATCATCTCCGCCGCCGCATTCAGCTTCATGGTGCAGGACCCCAGCGGGATCATGGACCGGTTCAAAGCGATGTCCTTGGCCTCGAGACGACGCAGGTAGCGCATCATCTCCGACTCCGTGTGGTAGGCGTTGAAGACGGGATGTGTGAGGTAGGTCGAGAGCCTGCCGAAGGCCGCATCAAAGGCCACCGGAGCATCGGCATCCAGGGCAGGCTCATCCTTGGGCACCACGCCAAAGGCCAGCAGCACCTGCTGCAGTTCTTTGGCCGTCACCCGTTCATCCAGGGCCACCGTCACATGGGTGGCATCCTGCTGACGCAGGTTCAAGCCCAGCTCCAGAGCCCGGGCCACCACGGCCTCGGCACTGCGGACCTCCACGGTCAGGGTATCAAAATAGTTCTGGCCCGCGATGCTCAAGCCACCGGCTTGCAGCTCGGTGGAAAGCCACACCGCTGCCCCGTGCACGCCCCGGGCAATGTTGCGCAGGCCTTCCGGACCATGCCAGACGGCATACATGGAGGCCATCACAGCCAGGAGCACCTGCGCCGTGCAGATGTTGCTGGTCGCTTTCTCACGACGGATATGCTGCTCGCGAGTCTGCAGGGAGAGACGGTAGCCGGGATTGCCCTGGGCATCCTTTGACACCCCGATCAAACGACCGGGCATGCGGCGCTTGAGGACGTCCTTCACCGACATAAACGCGGCATGCGGACCACCAAATCCCAGCGGCACGCCGAAGCGCTGGCTGTTGCCCACGCAAATGTCCGCACCAAACTCGCCCGGTGGCTTCAGAATAGTCAGAGCGAGCAGATCGGCACAAACCACAAAGAGAGCCCCAGCGGCCTTGGCCTGAGCCGCCACAGGAGCGAGGTCTTCGATGACACCGAGGGTATCCGGATAAGTGGCCACCACGGCAGCCACATCCTTCACTCCCGCGCCTTCGAATTCGAGAACGTTCACCACGTCCGTGGTCACGCCCAGCGGCTCCATGCGGGTGCGCACCACGTCGATGACGTGCGGATGGCATCGGTTCGAGACCACCACACGGGTGGCACTCGGCTTGCCCGCCAGGGCCAGTCCGCAAGCCTCGGCCGCGGCGCTGCCTTCATCCAGGAGGGAGGCATTGGCCACATCCAGCCCGGTCAGATCACAGATCATGGTCTGGAAGTTCAGCAGGGCTTCCAAACGCCCCTGGCTGATCTCCGCCTGATAAGGCGTGTAGGCGGTGTACCAGCCGGGATTCTCAAAGATGTTCCGCTGGATGACCGGCGGAGTGAACGTGTCATGGTAGCCCAGGCCGAGGAACGAGCGCACCACCTTGTTGGCACTCATCACCCCTTTGAGCTTCTTCAGCGCCTCCTCCTCAGAGAGCGGAGGGGGCAGTTGAAGCGACTCCGCCCTGCGGATCGCCTCCGGCACCACGGCTTCGATAAGCTGATCCAGGCTCTCGCACCCCACGGAGCGGGCCATTTCGAGAGCTTCGGCCGGAGAGGGGCCAATGTGACGACGGGCGAACGGCAGGACGAATGACATTTCTTGGAGACTACAATTACGCAATGTGCTGGCGATAGGACGCGGCATCCATGAGGGCACCGGTTTCGGCGGGATCTGCCACCTTAATCTTGCAGATCCAGCCCTTGTCATAGGGGTCGGTGTTCAGGAGGGAAGGATCCCCGCTGAGGGCCTCGTTGGCCTCCACGATTTCCCCGCTCACGGGCGAATAAATGTCGCTGGCCGCCTTCACCGACTCCACCACGGCGATGTGGTCACCGGCTTTCACGACCGCGCCCACCTTGGGCAGCTCCACATAGACCACGTCAGTCAGTTCGTGCTGGGCGTGGTCGGTGATGCCCACCAATCCGGTGGCTGAATCAACCCATTCGTGCGATTCGCGGTAATGCAACTGGTCTGGAACAAGGCTCATAGGAAGAATGCGTTCGGTTGGTAGTAGAGAGGGGAAAAATCTAGGAGGAGGCTTGCCGCTTGCGGTAGAACGGCTTCTTCACCGTCTCCGCAGCAAAACGCCTGCCACGGATCTCAATTTCGATGGGAATTCCGGACTTGGCGATGGCAGCAGGCAGGTACGCCATGCCGATGCCCTGGTTCAGCGAGGGAGAAAGACCAGCACTGCAGGTTTCCCCCACGACCTGCCCCTCATGAATCACCGGGTAATGAGCCCGCGGTGGCGGAGAAGGCGCCGTCATGTGGAAGCCGGTCAAGCGGGTCGGGACGCCTTCCGCCTTTTGTGTATCGAGGACAGGCTTGCCCACAAAGTCCTCTTTGGTGAGATCCACAAAGAAGCCCAGGCCCGCTTGGAGGGGCGTTTTGTCAGGAGCGAGGTCGTTGCCATTGAGCGGATACCCCATCTCCAGGCGGAGCGTATCGCGGGCACCCAGCCCCGCAGGCCCGCCGCCGGCATCCCGGCAGCCCTGCACGATTTTCTCGAACCAGCCTTCGATGACGGTTGCAGGAGCGAAGAATTCGAACCCCTCCTCCCCGGTGTACCCGGTGCCACAGAGGTAAAGCACGCCTTCGTTCGTGAGGCTGAAGAGGATCTTGTTGTGCTCAGGGAAAGCGGCATTCGGGCCGAAGACGGAGGCAAAAACCTCCCGGCTCTTGGGGCCCTGCACCGCCAGACCACCCGTAGCGCTGCTGATATTGGCAAATGTCACGCCCTCTCCGAAGCCCAGACTGCGCAGGTGCGCCTCGTCTTCAGCGATCATGGAGGCGTTGACGACCAGAAAATACTCCCGGTCACTCAGGCGATACACGATCAGATCATCAATGACCCCGCCCTGATCGTTGAGCATCAGCGTGTACTGCCCGTCACCGATGCCCAGCTTGCTGACGTTGTTGGTCAGGGCCCGGTTCAAGAAGGCCTCCGCTCCGGCTCCTTCGAGCAAAAACTGGCCCATGTGAGAGATGTCGAACACTCCCACTCTCTCACGGACCGTTTTGTGTTCGTCCACAATTCCGCTGTACTGCACCGGCATCTCCCATCCGGCAAAGGGCACCATGCGGGCGGCCAGCTTCAGGTGGGCCTCATGGAGCGGGGAACGATTCAACGTGGACTCGGACACAGGCGGCCAATTTGGCGGCCCGCCCTCCCTTGTCAAACTCTGCGAATCGGTTTGGCAACCCCCGTTTTGGGACGTACTTAGAGCTACAATGTCGGTGCTTAATTCCATGGAAAATAGGTTCGGGCGCTTTGCGATCCCGGGGTTGGTGGCCATCATTGCTGGCTTTCAAGCCGCGGTCTGGATTCTGCTACAGGTCAAACCGGAGTTCATTTATTCGTTGGTGCTTGTGCCCCAGCTTGTCTGGATGGGAGAATTTTGGCGCTTGGTGACGTGGATATTCATTCCTGGAACATTCAATCCTCTCTGGATGTTGGTGGCGGTTTATCTCATGATGACCATCAGCGCTGTAATGGATCGCGCTTGGGGGCCATTCCGCACAAATTTGTACATTTTCGGCGGCGCAGCTTCGATGGTTGCCGGCGCGATGTTTTTCAACAGCCCTCCCATCGGGCTCACCCTCTACTCCAGCATTTTCATAGCGTTCGCTTGCATCGTCCCTGACTACGAGCTTTCCCTGTTTTTCATCCTGCCAGTGAAGGTGAAATACCTCGCAATGGTCATGGGTGCGATCTTGCTGCTCACGTTCATCGGCAAACCAGATTCACGTGGATCAGTCTTCTTCTCGATGCTCAACTTCATGATCGCGTTCGGCCCGGGACTCATCAAGTCTATGAAACAAAGAGCCGTGGTGATGGAACGCCGGTCGCGCTTTGAGTCCGCCAACCGCAGCGACACGCCGCATTTCCACAAGTGCCACCAGTGTGGCAAGACGGACATGGACGATCCGCATCTTGACTTCCGGGTCACAGACGACGGCGAAGAATACTGCACCGTCTGCCGTCCGCGCCAGCAAAGTGCCGCCGTGTGATCGTGCTCAGGCCCGGTCAAGGCCCTTCGTAGCGGTACCCAGCCCCATGCACGGTGCGGATGATGCACGGGTGGGCGGCATCGAGTTCGATGCGCTTGCGCAGCTGTGAGATGTGCTGATCCAGCGCCCGGCTGCCGGGGTAGTAGTCGGCACCCCACACGTCATCAGCCATTTCATCCCGGTCCACCACGCGGCCACAGCGCCGCTTCAAAAGGCGAAGCACCTTTAGGTCCCGCAGGCTGAGCCCGATCTCCAGATCACCTCGATACGCCCGCAATTCCGGTGGAACGATGCGCAGGTCTCCCATGCTGAATTCTTCCTCGAATCCCTGAGTCCGCCGGAGCAAGCCGGTCCGCCGGGTGATCGCTCGAATACGGGCCAGGATCTCCCGCACACCAAAGGGCTTTGCCATATAGTCGTCCGCCCCCAGTTCAAGGCCCAGCACGGCATCGATCTCCTCTGACTTGGCCGTCAGAAAGAGGATGGGCACCGTGTCATCATCCCGCCGGATGCGACGGCACACCTCGTAGCCATCCAGGTGGGGCATCATCACATCCAGGCAGACGAAGTCCGGCCGCTGGCTCTTGAAGAGCTCCCAGGCCTCCCGCCCGTCTGCCGCCGGCACCACGCCGAACCCCTCTGCCGAGAGCACTTCACAAAGGGCCGCACGGGTGAAGGAGTCATCTTCTGCGATGAGGATTTTCATGACTGCTTGTTCGGAAGTGTGATGACAAATCGAGCCCCCTGGGTCCACGTCTGATCCAGCGTCAGCCCGCCGCCGTGCAACTGGGCCAGCTGCCGGGAAATGGCCAGGCCAATACCCGTCCCCGATGCTCCTTCAGCGAGGTCGTTGCGCAGGCGGACGAAGGGCTGGAAAATGGCGTCTTTCTTTGCCTTGGGCACCCCGGGGCCATGGTCCTCCACCACCAGTCTGATCGTGCGCGGCCCGTCCTCTGTGGTCAGCCGCAGCCAGCGCCCGGCCCCGGCATATTTCTCCACGTTGGAAAGGAGGTTGCCCAGCATCTGCTCCACCGCATCAGGATCGAACAGAAACGGCTCCGGGGCCTGGAGATCGGTTTTCACCTCGAACCCTTTTGCCTCCAGGCCGGGGCGCCAGAGATCCAGGGCACGACAGACGAGGTCATCCAGCACCGCCCTCTGCGGGTGCACCGCCAATTGGTCCCGCTGATGGCGGGCAAAGGTGAGCACATTGTGAATGAGCCTCCCAAGTCGCGAGGTCTCCGCCTCCACCACTGCCAGGTGGCGCACCACCGCCTCCTCCCCCGCCGCCTCGGCCTGCTGCTGTGCCATCTCGGCGTACAGACGGATGTTGGTGAGCGGCGTCTTCAGCTCATGGGAAACCTGGTTCACAAACGAAACCCTCCGCCGGGCCTCCCGCATCTCCCGGGTCCCTTCGCGATACAGCATCCAGGCGAGCCCCAGCAGGGCCAGCCCTGCTGCCCCCGCCCCCACCAGCACAGGCAGGACATTCCCCCGAGGCACCCCGCGCCGCCCCGCATAGGCCTCCAGGTGCCACATGCTCAGAGGCGCCGAGCAGGCCCGGCGCACCGCAGGTGGCGCGGCCCCCGGCTTGCCCGCGGGTGGACTGCCCCACTGGTGGATCACCATGGCCCCATCCGCATTGACCAACCGCCAAAATTCATCGGACGGCGCTGAGGCCGCGACCTGACCCAGGCGGTTCACCAGGAGAGAGAGCAGCGCGGCCATCTCCACCTCCACCCCCACCACGCGACCGTCATTGCGCTGCTGCCAGAAGAGCATCTGGGCCCCGTTCCCGTAGAACCAGACGTGCCAGCCGCTCTCCGCCGGCGCAGGCGCCTCCTTGTTGTAATCTCCTTTAACCAGCGGCCTGCCCTCCTTGTTCCGGACATAGGTCGCCCACCGGTTGTTGAAGCTGGAGCTGGCATTCAGATCCAGGGTCTGGTCGTTTGCCGCCACCACAGGAGCCTCCTTGACCTGCGGACCAAACCGGACGCCTGACTCCCACACGGGAGCCGTGCGCCTCAGGAAGGCCGCCACCTCACCGGAGGCGTCACTGGCGGGTCGAGGAAACACCAACCGCGAGCGGGCATCGAGCAGAAAGGCATGGCGAATGAGCGGCTGCTCCCGCGGCAGGGCGCGCAGCGAGGCCTCATCCAGAGCGGCCCCCTGCAACAGGGAGTCAAAGTCGCTGCCCAGCCGGTTCATCTCCTGCAGCAGCCCCCCGTCCACCAGATCGATGCGACGGCCCAGACCGGCCACCCATGCCTCACGGACCCGGGTGGCATCCTGCCGTGCCATCATGTAGCCCAGCCAGGCCAGCAGGCCCAGCGGCACCGCCACCATCAACAGAAACAGAATCGTGAATCTCCAGCGCATGAGCAAACTCCGGCCCTGCCATGAACACCCAAAACCGGGGGGTTGTCAGTCCCGAAGTGTCATGACAGGGCGGAAAGGGATGTGAAATCTATTTTTTAGCTTCGGGCCTGGAGGAGAGACCGTTCTGAGTCCGGTTCTTCAAGTCTTCGGACTTGGACATCTTCCGTGCCGCGTTGGCGCTCACGCCACCTGCATTGAACATCTGCAACCGCTCCTGCTGGCTTATCCCCAGCTTCTCCAGTTCCGGTGAAGCCAGGCGTTTGGCCTCGCTCAGGGACCACGAGCACGCGGCATTGTAGGCCTTGGTCGCCTCTTCATGCCGTCCTTCGTCGCTCAGCTTCACCGCCAGGGCTTCCTTTTCCGTGGAAATGGCTCGTGCCACCTCGACCAGCACCGCCTTGTTCACGGTATTGGCTATGAGAGCCGGATCATTCACCCGGCGGGCCACCGAACGCGTGAGGCTGCGATTTTCCGCACCCGTGAGCGCATTCACTGAGGTCACCTCCGCGGTGGCCACGGGGGCATCGGTATCCGCCGCCCCTTCGGGAATCTCCACCTCCAGGAGGAGATACTTGTGCTGCCGGGCGTAGATCTGGTTCATCTCCAGTTCCACATCCTGGCCATGGATGTCCGCCTCACGGCCCAGCACGCGCACGGGCCGCACCCCTTCCGCACACTGCACGCGCACCCGAATCCGCTGCGCGACCACGGAGAGAATGTCACCGAACTCCGTCTGAAAGATGCCCGCGAGGTTCTGGCTGTTCTCAATGAAGGCATGGTTGCCATCGCTGCGCAGGGCCAGCTCGGTCATCAGGTCCTCATTGTAGCCCAGCCCCAGCCCCAACGTGGTGACGGTGATGCCCTCCTTGGCCAGGGACGCACCGAGGCGGCCGAGATCCTGAGGGGAGGACGGCCCCACATTGGCCATGCCATCAGAGAGCAGGACCACGCGGTTCACCTGATTGGGCCGCTTGTTGCGCCGGAGTTCTTCGGCTCCTTTGCTGATACCAGAAAACAACGCGGTCGAGCCCCCGGCCTGAATGCGGTCAATCGCCGCCTTCACGCGCTCACGATCCGTCAGATCAGTGGCGGGAGAGATGAGGGAGACGGCATCGTCGTAAGCGACAACGGAGACCATGTCGCCCGCTCCGAGGCGGTCGAGCGCTTGCTTCGCGGCCTCGCGAGCGTGGATCATTTTGTCCCCACCCATCGATCCCGACTTGTCGATCACGATGGTGACGTTCACCGGAGCTCGTTTGGCCGAGGCCTCCAGTTCCTGCCCCGTCAGCCCCACTTTCAGGTAGGTGGTCATCTTGCGTCCCGCGAGGATCTGCGGGTGGGCCAGCTCCACGGAGAGATCCATGGCAGGAGCCGTGGACGGAGGCGGGGTGAGCGGTATTCCGGCGATGGCGTTCGACGGCAGCGCACCAGCAAGCGCCCCGATCAAGGCTGCGCCTGCCAAAGTGAAGAATGGTAGTTTCATGACTCAGATTTGCGTAGGAGATTCACCCCGCCCCGCCATGATTGACCGTGGCTTCAGCGTGGTTCTCCACATCCTGCGCCACTTTACGGCACCGTGAGTCAGACTGCCGTCAGCAGTGTGTAAGAAGTATGTAAGCGGGCCAAACGCTATGGTCTGGCAGGCAGCGGACCGTGGTCCAGATACTCCGTGGGATCTGGTACTCCCGCGTCTTGAAATGCCTCCCGGCGCTCGACACAGGTGCCGCAGGTGCCGCAGTGAATGTCGCCCCCTTTGTAGCAGGACCAGGTGTGGGCAAAATCGACCCCATAGGCCGCACCGAGCTTGGCAATGCCCGCCTTGTCCTGGGCAATGAATGGCCGGAGCAACTCCACCTGGGCGTAGGTGCCAAACGTCATTGCCGAGGCCATGCTCTGCATGAAAGGTTCCCGGCAGTCAGGATAGATCGCATGATCACCACTGTGCGCCGCGATCACCACGCCTCCCGCATCCTGGCTCTCGGCGAGGCCGCAGGCGATGGAGAGCATGATGCCATTGCGAAACGGCACCACCGTGCGCTTCATACTCTGTTCCTCATAGTGACCGTCGGGGATGTCTCCCCCGCTCTTCAGCAAATCTGACGCAAAGAGCTGGTCCATAAAGTCCAGCCGGATCACATCATGACGCACGCCGAGCTGCTGGGCATGCCAGGCTGCCATCGGGATCTCCTTCGCATTGTGCTTGGAGCCGTAGTCGAAGCTCACACAACCCGCGACCTCAGTCTCCCGTGCGGCCCAGTACAGAGCCGTCACGGAATCCATGCCACCACTGAGCAGGACGAGGGTCTTCATGGCAGATCTAGGATCAATCAATGGGCGTGACCGCAGCCACCACCACCGCACTCCACGGTGTCTTCATCTTCGAAGTCCGGGTAGCGAGCTTCGCAACTGAGCTGGATGCCGCCACGGGCACCGAAGTCACCGCGCACGGTCATCTGCTTGGGCGAGGTCGCCTTCACCAGATCATCCAGGATGCGGTTCACGATGGCCTCATTGAACGAAGGGAAATTCCGGTACGCAGCGAGGTAGAACTTCAGCGACTTGGTCTCCACACACAGCTGATCAGGCACATAGACGATCTCCACATGCGCGCAGTCAGGCTGCCCGGTCACGGGGCAGAGGGAGGAGAACTCCGGACAGTTGAGGGTGATCCGGTAGTTCCGGCCAGGCGTGCGATTCGGAAAAGTCTCCAGCTTGGCCTCATCCGGAGAAGCGGGCAGTCGGGATTCGGAACGCCCCAGAAGGGAGAGGGAGTCAGCGGCAGCAGTCATAAAAACGCTTAGCCCCAGAGGGGGCAAACTTCAAATGCCAAACTTCAATCTTCAAACATCAAGGAGAGCCCGCGAGACCGGTCCCCACCTTGAAGTTTGATCTTTGAATTTTGAAGTTTTGCGAGGCCTTAGAACCGTCCCGCCAGCAACTCGCGCTGGTAAACCAGCTCCTTGGGCAGGTAGTCGTACAAGTCCAGATACAGCTCTTCCGCATTGAGCAGCTCCTGGCGCAGCTCTTTGTGTTCCACCTTCATGAGTTGCTCGAAGCGTTCCGGCGTCATGCCTTCCAGCCCGCTCATGTTGATCTCGTCGTAGTTCGGCATCCAGCCCAGCTGCGTTTCATGGCCACGGCCGCGCCCGCGTCCGCGGTTCACGATCCACTCCAGTACCCGCATGTTCTCGCCGAACCCGGGCCAGATGAACTTGCCGTCGGCATCCTTGCGGAACCAGTTCACATGGAAAATGCGCGGCAGATCCTTGATGCGACGCCGCATGTGCAGCCAGTGCTTGAAGTAGTCGCCCATGTTGTAACCGCAGAACGGCAGCATGGCCATGGGGTCACGGCGGACCTTGCCCACCGTGCCAGCGGCAGCAGCCGTCATCTCGCTGCCCATGTTCGCCCCTACGAAGACGCCGTGGACCCAGTTGAAGGACTGGAACACGAGCGGCATGGTGGTGGCGCGTCGCCCGCCAAAGATGATGGCGTCAATGGGCACGCCCTCCGGTTTCTCCCAGTCAGGATCGATCGTTGGGCACTGGGAAGCAGGGGCGGTGAAGCGGGAGTTCGGATGCGCCGCCTTGCGCCCGCAGTCCGGGCTCCACTTCTGCCCTGTCCAGTCGATCAGATGCGCAGGCGGTTCGCTCAGGCCCTCCCACCAGACATCGTTATCATCTGTGAGCGCAACATTGGTGAAGATGGCGTTGGCCCGCATGGAGGCCATGGCGTTGGGATTGCTCTCCCACGAGGTTCCCGGTGCCACCCCGAAGTAGCCCGCCTCAGGATTGACCGCATGCAGCTTGCCATCGGCTCCGGGGCGCAGCCAGGCGATGTCATCGCCCACCGTGGTGACCTTCCAGCCTTCATAGCTCGGCGGAGGCACCAGCATCGCGAAATTCGTCTTGCCGCAGGCGCTCGGGAACGCGGCCGCCACATAGCTCTTCTTGCCATCGGGGGACTCAACGCCGCTGATGAGCATGTGCTCAGCCATCCAGCCTTCATCACGGCCCATCACGCTGGCGATCCGCAAGGCGAGGCACTTCTTGCCCAAAAGCGCGTTCCCACCATATCCACTGCCGTAGGACCAGATGGACCGATCACTGGGGAAGTGCACAATGTACTTCTCGCTGTTGCACGGCCACGTCACATCCTTGGCCCCGGGCTCAAGCGGCGCTCCGACGCTGTGAAGACAGGGCACATAGTCACCATCTTCATCGAGCTGCTCGACGACGGCACTCCCCATGCGGGTCATCAGCCTCATGTTCACCACGGCATAGGCAGAGTCGGTCAGCTGCACGCCGATGACGCTGAACTTGGAACCCAGCGGCCCCATGCAGAACGGCACCACATACATGGTGCGTCCCTTCATCGAACCACGGAACACGCGCTTAAGCGTGGCCTTCATCTCATTGGGCTCCACCCAGTTGTTGGTGGGGCCGGCATCCTGCTTGCGCTTGGAACAGATGAAGGTGCGGTCCTCCACACGGGCCACATCGTTGGGATCACTCCAGGCGAGAAAGCTGTTCGGACGCTTCTCGGCATTCAGTCTGCGAAAGGTGCCTGCCTGGACCAGCTTTTCACAGAGCAAGTCCCACTCTTCCTGCGATCCATCACACCATTGGATGTGATCCGGCTGGCACAGGGCGGCACATTCATCCACCCAAGTTTGAAGACGCTGATGACGGGTCATGTTGGCAGTATCGTTCGGAAAGCTCCACCTTCTCGGCAATGCTTGCAAAAGTGCAAGCAGCCATTGTGAGCACCTTTCCGCCCAACGTCGCCGGGCATTTTCAAAGCCACTCTAACTCAACGGTATGTGCCCACTCCGGGGCGGCTGCCCGTTTGCTGAAAAAACAGCGGCGGCAGTGATTCATCTCCATCCGTGGGCTGGCAGTTTGCCAGATGCGGATGCGTCTCCAGCATCAGTGCCATGAGGGGGTCCAGCTCAGAGCTGATGACAGCCGGGAGCTTCATCGTGTCCACCGAGCCCAATCCAAAAACTTGCTCCTGAAACCCCTCAAAAATAAACGACGCAAAGGGCATCTGCGGGATCAGCGCAAACACCAATGAAGGAGCCATCGAGCGGATCAAAGCCAGGGCCGCCAGCGGCAGCAATCGAACCGCTGGATGACCATGGTACGCGGATGCCACCGCGAGTCCGCTCACCTCCACGACCCATCGCCCTTCACTGCGCCCCTCCGCCACCGCTGCATTGATGGTGCTGGTGTAGAGCACCCCTTGAGCAGGCGGCATGCGCCTCACTGACTCAAACAACTTGAGCCCGGAGGCGGTGGTTCCCGGCTGGTAGAAGCGGAAGCGCAGGCTGGCTGCCAGCGGTCCGTTGGACTCATTCAGCACGAGGTGGAAGTTCTGCGTGTCGCAGGCCAGCGTGTAACGCCGCCCCACACGCATCGCGTCCAGCGGCAGGGTCCCCTGCTCCTCATAGACACTCCCACGGAAACGCTGAATCCTCGCCAGCCCCTCGTCATGGACCCACAAACTGTTGGTCGCCAGCTGGCTCTGCACGCTGGGCGGCAGCACCGTGAGCACCAGCCCGGCAGACCCGAGCAATCTGGCTGCGGAGAACCCCTGCGCCAGATTTCCCGCAGACGGCAAAGCCGCCTCTGCGCTGGAACTGGCCAAAGATTCGTTGCGGGTGCTCATGAAAAAAGGGAGGGCTTTTTGGAGGCGGTTCTGGGGGAGAAAAAGCAAAGTCAGGGCCAGAGTTCGATTTCAATGAAGAGGACCGGCGGCCAGACTTATGTAAGGAATTCGCCAGCTGTGACGCCCAGTTGAAAAAACCTCGTGATCATGGTGACTCACAGATAGAAGGGCTGAATTCACGCGCAGGAAACATACCGCAGGGCGCGCCGAAGGGTATCCGTAGGATTACGTATTTTCCGTCCTAAGTGGCTCGATCTCAATCCGATCAGCGATTTGCCAATCCCGTATCCTGCTAGGACAGGATGCCTTGCCCCCTCGGGAATATTCCATAGCGAATGTAAGGAGGACACGCTTCATTCTCTTTCTCAGGCAAGCTTGCAAGCCCGGCCAAAAACACGCAGTGTTCCAGCCCTGTGTCCGCCGCTTCCCGTAAAACTCAGTTCACGGTAGTCTTTCTCACCATCCTGCTCAGCACCATCGGATTTGGCGTCTGCATTCCGGTGCTGCCGCTCTATGCCAAGACCTTTGGCGCGAGCGAATTCCTCAACGGACTACTGATTGGCGTCTTCCCTCTGATGGTGTTTCTCGCCTCCCCTCTCTGGGGCAAGCTTTCCGACCGCGTGGGTCGCCGGCCTGTACTCATCTTCAGTGTGCTGGGGTCCGCCGCAGGATATTTCCTCATGGGCTTCGCCCACACCCTGACTCTCCTGTTCATCGCGCGGATTGTGGACGGCGCGTCCGGCGGCAACGTGGCGGCGGCTCAAGCGTACATCGCAGACATCACCAGCCCCAAGGAGCGCTCCCGCGCCATGGGAATGATCGGCGCGGCCTTTGGGTTGGGTTTCATCATCGGCCCCGCTTTGGGAGGCATTGCCGCCCAGATATCCCCGAATGCGCCCTTTTTTCTGGTCGGCATCCTTTGCCTGATCAACGCGGTGCTGATCTGGACCTCTCTGCCCGAGAGCCTGACTCATGAGCGCAGGCGCCAGCATGGCGCCCCCCAACCTCTCTCGGCACTGCCGAGCCACGCCGATGGGCCCGTGTACTTCACGGTGGCGGCATCCTACCTGGTGTGTCTGGCCGCGTTCTCCATCATGACCGCAGTGTTCTCGCTCTTCGCGCAGGAGCGCTTCGGCATGGATGAACAACACGTGGGGTACGTCATGGCAGCGATCGGAGTCGTGGGCGTGGTCATGCAAGGCGGGGTGATGCGCAAGCTGCTACCTGCTTACGGCGAGATCCGGCTCGCGCTCAGCGGCATGGCCATCCTGCTCGTCAGCTTCATTCTGCTGCCCCTGGATACTGGCCTGTATGGTCTCTACGCCGTGAGCTGCCTCATCGCGGTCGGCAACAGCCTGGTGCAACCCACCCTCAACGGGCTTGCCTCCCGATGTGTCACGAGTGCCTGGCAAGGGCGCGCCATGGGCCTTCTGCAATCCTCCGCCAGCCTGGGGCGTACCGTAGGTCCAGTGCTGGGTGGCTGGCTGCTCGGGTTTGACCGGGGAAACTCCCACTACGGCCGCACACCCTTCTGGGTGGCCGCCGCTCTGATGGCCGTGACCATGGTCATTGCCTCCCGCCTGCGGGACCCGCAGTGCCCGCCGGACTAGCAGCGCGAAGTTTCAAACCAGCTCGCTTAGAACCTGTTTGGATAAAACGCTGGGTGTGTTGCGAGGCATTTTGAGTCTGGACAAGGCGCGAAGAGGGCGTGAATCGTGATTCACAACCGATGAGCAACGCCGTCCCGGCTCAAAAGGACCGCAACCCGGAGGGGCAGATTTCAGTTTCGGCGAAGCCTCTCTTATCTCAATCCCTTAAATTGTCCTGCCACACCTAGATGTTTTTATCCAAACAGGTTCTTAAGGAATCAACAATCGGATCATGCTCTTTCAGATGCGCGATCTGAGGGTGCCTGCAATTGCTCCGTGATGCGAAGTCGACGCACAACGAGTTCGTCGATTTCAAGTCTTCTGATGCGGGCGCGCCCGATCACGAGACGACCAATTGCGATCGCGCCAATGGCCATCGCCCCCACGGCCACAGAGGCGATCACGAGAGCGCCGATCGCCTGCGAACCCGTCGCTTGGGCACCAACACTGACCGCCGGGTAATGCGTGGGCCGGGCAACTTGAACACTTCGATCCAGATGGCCGAGGCTGGCAGTGTTTTCACGAGAAGTCTTCATGGCGCTCGAGTTTGTTCCCAACGACTCAAACTGGGCGACCACAAGGAGAATGCAAGAGGGTTCGGCTTCTGAATCCCGCCTCCATCACGCATCCAGACTCACTATCCCGGCACCTTCTTGAGGGATTCTTTGAGCTCCTTCGTCAACCAGTCGGCGGCCGCCCTCGCGTGGGGACGGATGCGCAACAGGCGGGGGTGAAACACCAGCGCCAGCTTGCGCGCCACGGCCGTGAGGAACGGCGGCTTCAAAACCAGAACCTTCTGCCCACTGAAGTCGGGCCGCGCCGCCACGGGCAGAATGCCGGCAAAGGCACCCGTGGCCACGGCCCTGGCCGCTTGCGGAAAGCTCTCTGCCTCCAGCAGCACTTCAAAGTTGTACCCCTGCCGGGCGGCGGCATCCTTCACACGAGGCAGGAAACTGGCATCCGTGGCGAGAGTTGCCCACGGGAGATTCCCCAGCATCCAGGCCACATCCTCCCGGCGCGACTTGGGCACCAGGGCTTCAGGAACAAACAAGGCATAGGGCAGCTGTCCGATCACCACCTGCTTCAAGGGCTCCACCGCAGTGCCAGCCCGGACGATGCCAAAGTCCAGCCGGGCGTGGAGCAGTTGTTCCACAATTTGATCGGAGCGCAGGTTCTTCAGCCCGAGGCGGCTCTTCGGCATATGCTCCACCCAGCCTCCCAGTGCGGGAAGCACCAGCCATTGCAGGATGCTGTCTCCTGCTCCCAGGGTGTAGAGCACAGGCTGGCTCTGGCAATCACACTTGAAGTCATGCAACCCTGCGAGTTGCTCCCGCACCACCGCCGCAAGACGGCGACCATGCTCGTTGAGGGCCAGATGCTTGCCACGGCGCTCCGTGAGCGCCACGCCAAAGAACTGTTCCAGCTCGGAGATCTGACGGCTGAACTGGCTCTGCCGCACCGCATCATCCTTGGCCGCACGGGCGATGCCGCCCGCCTCCGCCACCTCGAGGAAAGTACGCAGCCGGTCCAGCGACAGACCGCGCTCTGAAAACAGCTCATCAAACATCTTTGCCAGCGCCTCTGGTTCGAGGACAAATCAGGTCACTTCACAGCCGCATACACCCGGTGGACATCCGCATGGCCGTCCAGCGTCTGGAGGAACTTTGTCACCTCTTCACGCTGCGCCTCTGTCAGCTCAGGATAGTCCTTGGGTTGGTAGTGAAGCTCTGAGGTGGTCACCAGCCATCCCTGCGCCTTGAGCGCCTTGGTCACGGCATCAAGACTGGCCATCGGGCAGAAGAAACGCGCACCCGCGTGACCGGCGGTTTCCTCGTCTTCCAGTTCCATGGGCTCCACGTTGTCCGCCTCCGCTTCCAACGCAGCAATTTCGATGTCCGTGCTGGCATCGGGATGATGCGCCTCCACCAGGCCGCAATGGTCAAACATCCAGGCGACCGAGCCGGGCGTGCCCAGAGTGCCAGCCTTGAAGATCATCTTTATCTCCGTGGAAGTGCGGTTGTTGTTATCCGTGAGGCAGTCCACGACCACCGGCACCCGGTGCGGTGTGAAGCCTTCATAGATCACAGTTTGGTATTGCACCGCGTCAGCCCCGGTCCCGGAGCCTTTGGCAATCGCCCGCTCAATGGTATCACGGGTCACACTCTGCTTCTTCGCCACGGCAATCGCCGCCGCCAGACGGGCGTTGAATTCCGGGTTCGGCCCACCCAGTTTCGTCGCCACTTGAATTTCCCGTGTCAGCTTGCCGACGGTTTTGCCTTTTTGGTCGGCGGCCAGTTCCCGCCATTTCTGTTTCCATTGTGCACCCATGCTCCGATGGTGGGCGGAATTGCGGCGCTTGCAAGGCGATTGATTGTCAGGAGCGCCCGCCGGAGGTGCGGAGACCGGGGATGACCGTTTTTTCAATCCACGTCTTCACCAGCACCTTCTCGCTCTCGGGGAACTCATGGGCCACGCCGTCCATTTCATGCTCGGTGATTTGCAGTTTGGCGTCCTTGGCCGCCTGCATCATGGCCCTCATGTACTCCTTGGATCCGTTGCCCGTGTTACCCCAGGCAAAGTAGCCATACTTGTCCCGCAGCTTCTTCTTGGCGGAGTTGGTCTGGGCCCCGCCCTCAATGACGACGAAGGCATTGAAGAATTCCGTGTACTCCTTCCGCCCCGACACCACCGCGCTGCCGATGGTGTGGGCTCCATTACTAAATCCTGCCACGACTTTGACCTGCGGATCCAGATTGGGCAGGAGCTTGATCAGCTCCGCCAGCATGGTCTGCTGATAGTCGAGAATGAGGTCCATCTTCCCCTCCCCCATCGCCTTGTTGGGCGACGGTGCCGTGTCGGGATAAGGCAGCCCCGCGATGACGTATTGCGACTTGTCCACCAAGGGAAAACCGCCGCCGGGTTGATTGCTCCCCTTGCCACCACCGATCCAGACCAGCAGCGGCACGGGTTTCGCTGGGTCAAACGACTCCGGGATGCGGACATTGCAGGCGGCCGCCTCCCCATTGTGATCCTTGGGCAGATCAGGGAAAGTCAGCGTGACCGTCGCCCCAGGCTTGAGTCGGGCATCTGTCGCAGGGGTCACGGGGGCAGTCGAGCCCGGCGTCTGCCAGGACTGCACAAACTGCTGATCTTCCGGCGACAACAGATTCACGGCCAACGTGAACTCCCGGCCATCAGCACGACGGATCTTCACCTGATCCCCTTGCTTGGCCACAATCTCGGCCTCGATGATTCTCCCGGACTTGTCTTTGAAGGCCCGTCCGTACCCTGACGGAGCCAGCAGAACGAGGAGAATCCCAACAACCGACGAGGCAAAACAGAAGGGGCGCATGGCCACTTCCTACCAGAAACTCATGCAATAGGAAGGAAAAACCTTTCCCCAGGAGAAGTGGAACGCGCCGCCTCATCGCACATCGCCAGCATCCCTTCAGGATGCATTCCTGATCCAGGCTTCCGGAGGCATCGGGGACAGGCATTCGCCCCGTCATTCACCACTTACCGCTAACCTCTCACCATTTACCGAATTTCCGATTCCACCACCGCCCACGCATTGTGGTTGTGAATGGACTCGTAGTTCTCCGCCTCCACACGGAACCAAGTGATGCGGGTATCTTCCTTGGCCTTGAGGGCCACATTGCGGACCAGATCTTCCACAAACACCGGATTGTCATAAGCCCGTTCGGTCACGAGCTTTTCATCCGGACGCTTGAGCACGCTGTAGAGCTCACAGCTCGCGCTGGCCTCCACCAGTTCGATGAGGTCCTCAATCCAGACCGGCTCCGTGAAACGGACCGAAAACGTGACCATGCCACGTTGATTGTGCGCACCCCGTTCACTGATCGCCTTGGAGCAAGGGCACAGGGTAGCCACAGGGACTTCCACCGTAGCCACAAAATCCACGTCCTTCCCCTGGGCATTCACCTGAAAATTCACGCCATAGTCCAGCAACCCTTCTGCACCAGTGGCGGGAGCCTTCTTTGTGCGGAAGTAGGGAAACTTGAACTCCACATGCGCTTTCTCAGCGTGAAGCCGTGCGAGCAACTCTCTGGGCATCCCGGCGATGTCCGCGACAGTCAGCACGTTCCCATGAGCGTGCAGGACCTCCACAAACCGGCTCATGTGAGTGCCCTTGAAGTGATGAGGCAGATCCACCGCCAGGGAGACGACGGCCACCGTGCTCTGCTCCGCGTGATCACGATCCCGAATCTTCAGCGGAAATCTGAGGTTCTTGACGCCGACACGATCAATGGGAATTCCCCGGACGTCGCGTTGGTTTTGGGTGTCGTGAAGCATGATCAGAGGCAAACGGGAAAAGACGACACCACGACTACCGTGGCATCAGAACAAAAAACGTTCCAGCCGCCAAGCCGGAACGTTTTTCTTGAAAAAAACCGTGACGGGCGAATCCCGATCAGGGCATGAGGTTCAGCGAGCGAGCACGCTTGATCTCACGGGTGATGGTGCGATGCACGTATGCGGACACACCGGTAACGCGGCGGGGAAGAATTTTGCCGGTTTCGGTAGCGAACTTGGCAAGGATCTCAGGATGCTTGTAGTTCAGCTTGTCCATCGGGATGTCCATCCGGCGACGCGGCAGCTTGCGGTTGGCGCGGCGGAAGGCGGAGAGACGTTCGCGGGTCTTAGGTTGCATAACAGGATTCTGGGCAGGGCTGCGTTCAGCTTAGCGAATTTCGCGATGAAGCGTCCGGCGCTGGAGGAAGGGGTTAAACTTGACCTTTTCCAAACGGCCAGGCGTGCGCACGCTCTTTTTGTTGCGCGTGGTCACGTAGCGCGAGGTCGGCTTTCCTTCCGCCTTGGCTTCGGTGCATTCGAGGGTGATGATGTCGCGGGGCATAAACGGGGCGCTAAATTGTCCTACTCCTTCATGAAGTCAAGCGAGGATTCGTTCTGATTATTGTTTGCGGGGCGATCTTCGTCCTCACCGTCCTCGCCTTCCTCACCGTCTTCCTCAAGTCCGAAGACTGAGCGGACTGGGGCGCGGCGCAGGCGACCACCCATCTGATCGCGCTCAATCAGCTCCTGCATTTCCCGGGTGTAGCGGGTGTACGGGAGGGCCTCGAGGCGCTCATCGTTGATTTTCTCGCCGGAGAGTTCGCAGACGCCGTAGACGCCCTGACCCACACGGTCGAGAGCTTCGTTGATTTCATAAAGCGCGTCCTGTTCCTTGCTCAGCATGCTCAGCGCGAAGTCGCGGTCATAAGCGTCGCTGCCTGCGTCAGCCATGTGCATGCCGCCGACGGAAGCCTCGCTGCCCTCTGGGCGGTTGCGGAGGCTGTCCTTGGCCACAATGTCCATGGAGTCCAGCAGGGCACTGCGCAGCTCGATGAGGCGCTGCTGCTGCTTTTTGATGAACGGAGGAAGTTTGGTCGGGTTGTAGGCCTGCTTGATCACCACTTCAGGAGCGGAATCCAAGATGGATTTTTTGATCTTCGGCGGAGGCACGGGCTTGCTCGCGGGAGCAGGAGCCGCCAGCGGAGCGCTGGTCTTCGATGACTTGGGCTTGGCCGCTTTGGGGGCCGGAGCCGGCGCAGCCTCATCCTTCGGAGCGGGAGCTTCAACCTTGGCCTTCACGGCCTTGGGGGCGGGAGCGGGCTCGTCTTCGGCGCCCTCTGCTTTCACCGCAGCTTTTTTCTCAGGTGCCTTGGCTTCCTTGGCTTTGGAGGCTGGGGCGGTGGCTTTTTCGGTCTTAGGGGTCGCTGTTTTTTTCACGCTGGAAGGAACTGGGATGCCCGCTGAAGGGGACTGCTTGACTTTGGATTCAGCGGGTTTCTTGGATGGTTGAGGGGCAGGAGTGCCCTTTGATGCTACCGACGCACTCTTCTTTTTCTCAGGCGGCGCTTTGACACCGGGTTCCTGCTTGTTGTTCGTTGCGGCCTTGGAAGCAGGGGCTGACTTGGCCCCGTCCTTGGCGTCCGCCGCGGTGTTTTTCGAAGGTTTCGTGGCCATGGCAGTGAGGAATAAAGTGCGCAAGCCGGGAGCCTGCACTCCTTCCAGTGGACCTTTGTATTCAAACACGGGCCGCTGAAAAAAGTGGCGCGGATTGTAACGGGTCTTGATGCCGGTGCAAGCTATTTAAATTATACGCCCTCAGCTCGATGGGAGTTTTATTTTTTCGCAATGTCGCCGCCCAACATCCGCGTATCGGATTCCACGATGCCCCCAATGCCCCTCCCCGCGAGCGGTCAGGAAGAATGAAGCTTGCCAAGCAGGGAGGAAACCGCTGTTCTGTTGCGCCCGAGTCCGCGTCCTTCATGTTGCCAAGCCTGCTCCGTCCCTCTCCCCTTCGCACCGCGTTCCTTCCTTCGCTGCTGCTCGTTGGATTGACATCGTGGAGCCGGGCCCAGTCCCCCGCCACCCTGCCAGAGGTCACGGTCATCGCTTCGCCCGCCTCGGAATCGGGAGATGCCTCCGGCTCGACCACCGTGCTTCAGGGCAGGGATCTGGCGACCTTTCACGTGGACGAATTGGGGGAGACCGTCCGCCGTGCTGCCAACTTTGCCGCCAGCGACTCCGGCTCCGGCTCCTTTGGCGACATCCTCAGCGTCCGCGGCCTGGGAAACACGACCTTTTTTGGCCCTCCGGCAGTCGTGGCCTATGTGGATGACGTGCCCGCCGGAGCCCCCATTTCCCAAGCGCTTCAGGCATCCGCCATCTCCTCCGTCGAGCTCCTGCGCGGCCCCCAACCTCTTTCAGGCGGATCCAATGCGTATGGAGGCGTGGTCAATGTGCGCACCCGCCGCCCCACTGGCCAAATGGAGGGTGAAATTGCATCCGAAGTGGGCTCCTACAACTTCACCAAGACGTCCGGTTGGCTGATGGGCCCACTGATCAAGGACCTGCTGTCATTCCGAGTGGGTGGCGGCTACGAGAGCCGGGATGGTTATCTCAAAAACCCAGAGACTGGCACCCGCTTCGATTCCATCGAGCACTCCACCATCGACGGTGCCCTCTACCTCACCCCTGCGGAAGGCTGGGAAATCCAGCTGTCCGGGGCCTGGAGCCGCGACAAAGATGGCGCACCACGACTTACCTCCCACGAGCGCGAGGGGTTCTATGACGCCTCTCCTGATCACGAAGGCAGCCAGCATCGCGAGACAGAGCAGCAAGCCCTCCGCATCGCGTATGAAAATGACCAGTGGAAGTTTCTGAGTGTGACTTCCCGCAGACGCTGGTTGCTGTCCCCCTTCACGCTGGATGCCGACTACACTCCAGAACCCTTGGGCGTGTTCGACGTGGACCTGGATCAGGAAGTGTGGAGCCAGGAGTTCCGCTGGAGCAGCGCAGACGCCACCAAACCCTTCCAGTGGACCGCCGGACTGTTTGGTTCGACCACCGAGGTGGATGGAGAGAATGTCCGCACCTTCTTCGCGGAGCGGCAGGATGTCACCATCACACCGCTCTCCCTGAGCATCACCCTTCCCCGTTTGGGCAGGATTCCGCTACCCGTCGTAGAGATCGTCGCCATCTCCGACTCCGAAATTTCGGCCACCCGCGTGACCCGCTACCATCTGGAAGAGGAAACAGCGGGATTTTTTGCAGGAGGCAGCTGGTCAGGCTGGGAGCCTTTCACCTTCCATGCTGGCACCCGCCTCGACTGGGTGCGGAGGACCATGGAGCGAAACAGCGTCGCGACCACGGACATCACCACCCTGACACGCGTCCAACCGGCACCACCCCTGGTGATCCCGCTTCCCCGCCGCGCGCCGCTGGTCATTCCGGTGCCAACGCCGGATCCCTTCACGACCAATACCACTCTTCGCGATGCGACGCCCCACACGAAGGTGGAAGACGAGTGGACCTTCCTCACCCCCACTGCCGGCGTGGAATGGAAGCTCTCTCCGAAGGCCCAGGCCTACATCAAGGGCACCCACTCCTTCAAGCCAGGGGGCTACAGCGCCTACGCCGACAGCGAGGAGCTCATGGCATTTGACCCAGAGAAATGCTGGAACACCGAGGCAGGCCTCCGCACCCAATGGCAGGATGGAAAGCTGCTGCTCACCGTGGCCGGCTTCTACAATGAAATCCGCGACTACCAGACCGAGCGAGGCCTGTCCCTGGCAGATTATGTCGTGCTGAATGCCGACCGCGCCATGACCTATGGAGCCGAAGTCGAGATGCTCTGGAGCGCTCATCGAAGGCTCGATCTGTCCGGCTCATTCGGCTGGACCCATTCCGAATTCAAGCGCTTCACCGATCCCGTCACTGGAGCTTCTCTGGATGGCAACACCCTCCCCTACGCCCCGGAGTGGAACGGCCTGCTGGCCGCCGACTTCCATCTGGAATGCGGATTCTTCACCCGCGTGGAGTATCTCATCACCGGCCCCACGACCTACGATGATCGCAACCGGCCGGAGTTTGAGCAAGGCACGTTTGGCCTCCTCAATACCGCCATCGGCTGGCGCAAAGGACCACTCACCGTGACGGCGTACGCCACCAATCTCACGGGCGAAGAGTACTACACCAATATCAACACCACCCTCCGCGCACGGTCCGTGGGAGCCCCTCGGGAGTATGGATTGCGCATGACCTTGAGCTTCTAAAAGCCCCCCAAAAAACTGGTATGATAAGCAGTCTCAATTTCGGCGTTCAAAAACTCTGCCATTGCCCCCGCTTGCACACTTAGTTCTTTGTTGAAATCCGGTCATTCACCTGCTTAACACTACAAGTGTGAAGATATTCGAATGCATCCACGCACTAAAAGCCCTGGGCGAGGAAACGCGCATTCGCATCGTGCAGATGCTGCTGGAGAGAGAGCGCAGTGTGAACGAGATCGCTGAGACCCTGACCATCACACAATACAACGTCTCCAAGCACCTCCGGGTGCTGCGTGAAGCTGGATTGCTCGAGATCAAAAAAGAGGGGCAGCAGCGCTTCTACTCGCTGGCAGAAGACTTCCAGTCCCACCTCTCCAAGAACGACAACGTTCTGGATCTGGGTTGCTGCACCTTCCGCTTCGACAAGCCGACAAAATAAGCTGCTGGAATCGGATTGGGTGAAGTCACGCTATTTTCGCTTGCCAGAAAATATGTATACATGCTCAATTGCGCACTCATGAAACCATTTTCCTTCCTGACCGCACTGGCCATTGCGAGCTCCCTCGTCTCCACTGCGGCGGCAGACACCCTCAAGATCAATGGCTCCACCACTGTGAATCTCGTGGTGGCAGAAGCCGCTGAGATCCTGCGGGCGGAGAACAAGCTCGACATCCAGGTGGACACCCAGGGCGGCAGCGCGGGTGGCATCTCCATGCTGGGTGACGGCCTGGTTCAGCTCGGCATGATCTCCAAACACGTCAACGAGGACGACAAGGCCAAGTATCCCAAAGTGAATTTTGTAGAGAACACGATTGGCGTGGACTCCGTGGCCATCATCGTTTCCAAAGACGTCTGGGACAACGGGGTTAAGGCCCTTTCCAAGCAGCAGCTCAAGGACATCTACGAAGGCAAGGTCACCAACTGGAATCAGGTGGGCGGCACCAAGTCCCAGCGTATCGCGTTCTTCAACAAAGAACCCGGCCGCGGCACTTGGGAAGTGTTCGTTCACTGGGTCTATGGCGGTCCGAAGCTGGCGCCCCAGGTGAGCTTCCCCGAAGTGGGTGGCAACGAAGAAACCCGCAACAAGGTCGCAGGCACCCGCGGTGCGATCTCCCAGCTCTCCGCCTCCTGGGCTGACGGCAAAAAGGTGTTCGCCCTGGCCATGGTTCTGGAAGACGGCAAAACGGTGGACTCCTCCAACGCCCACATCGCCAACAAGACCTACCCCCTGAGCCGCCCGCTGACCGTACTCTCCAATGGTCCCGCCACCGGCAGCGCCAAGGTCATGCTGGACTTCCTTCTCAGTGACCGCGGTCAGGCCCTCCTGCCCAAGCACGGGTACATGAGCCTCAAGGACGTCGGCGGTCAGAAGTACTGAGACATACACCGCACGTCACCAGACATCGGTAAATCAGGCAATTTCCTCCGTCCGCCGTGAGACCCACGGCGGACTTTGCGTAAAAGGTCTCCCCTCCATCACCACCCCACCCGGCTGGGAGCAGACCGCGACAGGATATCACATGACAAAAACGCTAAGCTGGTTGTTCAGCCTTCTGGCCGTGGCCACGATGGGGCTGTTACTGGGGATCTTCATCTGGCAGAGTGTGCCCGTCTGGAAGCACGAAGGATGGAGCTACCTGTGGGAAAAGAAGTGGTACTTCCGCCAGCACGAATTTGGCGTGATGTCCATGGTCTACGGCACGCTGATCGTTTCCATCATTGCCCTGGTGCTGGCGGTGCCCGTGGGCTGGGGCGCAGCCGTCTTCACCTCAGAGTACCTGCCCCGCCGCGTGCGAATGGCGGTGAAGATTCTGATCGAGCTCCTGGCCGGCGTCCCGGGCGTGATCTATGGCCTCCTCGGCATCCTGCTGCTGCGCGACTGGGTTTACGATACTTTTGAAGCGTTCGAACCCCTCAGTGGAGACACCCTGCTGACCGCTGGCATCCTGCTCGCCGTCATGATTCTCCCGACGGTGGTGACGCTGAGCGATGACGCCCTCCGGGCCATCCCCTCTGCACAGCGCCTCGCCGCACGCGGCCTCGGTCTGACACGAGCCGAGACCATTTTTTCCGTCATCATCCCACAGGCCGCACGTGGCCTGGGTGCCTCAGTCTTGCTCGCCCTGGGGCGGGCCATGGGGGAGACTACCGCCGTCTTCCTGGTGGTGGGACGTCAGGACAACAACCTGCCGGACAGCTGGTTTTCCCTCCGCGCCTGGCTCGACTCCGGACAGACCATTACCAGCAAGCTGGTGAGCTCTGAAACCAACATCGCCTACGGCGACTCCATTCACTGGGGGGCCATGGTCGGCCTGGGCCTCATCCTCCTGGTCATGACCGGGGCCGCCACTCTCGTGGGAACCTTCTTCACCCGCAAACCTCATGCGTAAGTTCCTCGATGCTGTAACAGCCCTGATCGCCTTTGCGTGCGCCCTGCTGGCCCTGGCCCTGCTGGGTGGGCTGGTTTACGTGATCGTTCAGAAAGGGGGCCCGGCCATCTCCTGGGGCTTCTTCACCGAGCAGATTCGCCTCGTTGGCGCTGCGGGCGGCATTTTCTGGAACCTCATCGGCACCCTGATCCTACTGTTGACCGCCTTCCTGGCCAGCGCCCCCATTGCCATCGCGCTGGCCCTGATGGAACGCGTGTGGCTGAAGAGTGAAACCAGCCGCAGCATCCTGCGCACCGGGCTGTATGCCATCAACGGCGTGCCCAGCATCGTCTTCGGCATCTTTGGTTTCATTGTGCTGGTGCAGTGGTGTGGATGGGGCAAGTCCTGGCTGGCGGGCGGCCTGATCTTGGCCATGGTCATTCTCCCCACCGTCACCGTGGCGCTGATGGAACGTCTCAAAGCGATTCCTGCAAAGTATGTGGAAGCGGCCGCAGGGCTTGGCCTCTCCCGCTCCCAGATCATCTGGGCGGTGCTCCTGCGACAGTCGTGGGGAGGCTTGATCACTGGCAGTCTTCTCGGCCTGGCCCGTGCGGCCGGGGAAGTGGCCCCCATCATGTTCACCGCGACCATCTTCGCCGGTGCCGCAATGCCCCACGCGATCAAGGAAAGCCCGGTTCTCTCCCTGCCCTATCACATCTTCATTCTCGCACAGGATTCCTTCGACCCCGGCGTAGGGTCCAAGCTCTGGGGTTCTGCGCTCGTTCTGCTCGGTCTTGTATTTTCCCTCAGCCTTGCCGCCCTGCCCACCCGCCTGCGGATTCACGAAGAAGCCCATCATGGATAAGCGTCCCAACATTTTGCAAACCTCCCAGCTCAGTGTCAGCGTTCCCAGCCGGACGCTGGTTCGGGATGTCACCGTGGGCATCACGGAGAACCAGGTCTTTGGTCTGATCGGTCCTTCCGGCGCGGGTAAGAGCACCGTGCTACGCGCGCTGAACCGCATGACCGACCTCGTCCCCGGCCTGAAGGTCACGGGCGACGTACAGCTGCATGGAAGGTCCATCTTCGCCCCGGGCACGGATGCCAATGCCCTGCGCGCCAAGGTAGGGATGCTTTTCCAGCAGCCTGTAGTGTTCCCCGCCTCCATCGTGGACAACGTGCTCTTCGGCGCCCGTCGTCTGCAGAGCCTGAGCAAATCCGTCCAAGCCGAGCTGGCGGAGTCCGCCCTGCAGGAAGCCGCCCTCTGGAGTGAGGTCAAAGACCGTCTCAAGGCCCCCGCTGCCAAGTTGTCAGTCGGGCAGCAACAACGCCTCTGCCTGGCCCGTGCCCTGGCCACCAAGCCGGAGGTGATCCTGATGGATGAACCGACCAGCGCCCTCGACCCACGCAGCACCGAGGCGATCGAAGCCCTCATCAAACGACTCAAGTCGCGACATACCATCGTGCTGGTGACTCACAACCTGCGCCAGGCCCGCAATGTCGGTGATCAGCTCGCGTTCATCGGCGTTCGCGACGGCGTCGGCCAACTGCTCTGCGAGGGCACCGTGGAATCCGTGCTCAACCGCACGGATGTCGCCGAGGTGGACGAGTACGTGTGCTGCCAGTAGCCGCACTGCACAGCAGATCCAGCTGTTTACTCAGCGCCAGAGCCGGACGAGCGATCAGGTTGCCCCATCGCCGCGTCCGGCTTGGCTGCGCCATCAGAACGGGTTCCCGTACCGCAAGACGTCCGGCACTTGATCCACTTTTTCGATGAACACTTCGCCCCGCGGAGTCTGGCTTTCCCAGAGCAGGGTGCTCCCGGGGGCCTGAGCGCTGCGCTGCTTGCCGCCCACCGTGATTTGCTGCGAGGCCTGTCCGGTCACGAGGGCGCAGGTGGAAGCGCGATCATGCACCTCGAGATAGGAAGGCTTGCTGGGGTCCAACTCCACCGTCACCGCATAGTCACCTACCTCGACTTGTGTCCGGTCGGTCGTCCGAGGCAGCAAGAGAGCTGGCGCGTCACTTAGCCCCTTTTTTGGGCTGACACTGATCACCGTCAGGAATCGCGTCGCCTTGAGGGGCTCCTTGGTAGTGATGGTCGCGTGCCAGTTGGGTGGGTTCTGTCCCTTGCGCTTGTTTTCTTCATCCACCGCTGCCTTCACGAACTGGTCCGTGAGCGCCCCCTTCACCGGTGAGGCACAGAATAACTGGGCACCACCCAACGCATGCTCGTTGGCTGTTTTGAACGAGGAGTCGCTCAGTTGCTTCATTTCCATCTTTGAATGGAGCTGGAAGGTCCAGGGGATCGGAGCCGCCGCTTCCAGTTCGTCATAGATCAGGATGTGGTGCGGCCGCAGCATCACCATGTGACGGCGGAACCGTTTCACCCCAGGATTGCCAAAGCCGTTTTCCGCCGTGGCCTCCTTCCAGTTGCGGCGCTGTTCCACCTTGTTCGTGGATTTGAGGTTCGGGTCGTACGGGATGGTGAAGTAGTGGTGCTTGCCATTGTAGGCACCAGAGGCGTCACCCAATGCGTAGCTGATGCGCTCGCCATTCGCGAACCTGGCGATCCAGGCGAAGGCGCTCTGAGAGAACCCCTGCATCATGCCATTGGCCGCGATGGTGTTGTGCGCCTGGGAACTCTTGTAGCTGTATATATTGTGCGGCCCGCCTCCGTTGTAGTAGCCCGTGCGCCAGAAGAGTTCCTGCCCGCCGTAAGCCACCGTGAAGGCATTCTGGGCTGGATGAGTATGCCCCTCTGATCCATAAGGACCCGCACGGAAATTGAGCATCAGGTTGTTGGAGGCCTGGGTCAGGTCCGTGTGCATGCAGACCAGACCGACGTCTCCGAAGGCAGCCGCTTTTTCCAAGGGTGCCTGCATCTTGCTTGTGTCCGGTTTGGGAAACTTCCGCCAGATCGCCAGCAGGTCCAATGCCTTGGATCCTTTGGCCAGATCTGCGCTGAAGTAGTGATTCTCGCGTCGCCCAGCCGATTTGTACTGCCACAAATTCCACGGATTATCCGGACGCATGTAGGCCAGCGCCTCGGTCAAATACTGCATGTCCGATCCCCCATCGGCTCCGGCGTCCTCAAATGAGATGCCGGGATTCCCCGCAGGATTGGAAAGCGCCATGTAGCGGGCGAAGTTCTGGAACCAAGGCTTGTTCCGGTAGAGGTTGTAGCCTGTCAGCCTGTAGATGAGCCAGGGGATGTCTGTCAGCGGATCATCATGGACGCCAAGGTAGCCATTGCCTTCACTGCTGCCGCCATCTGTCCGGCTGAAAGCCGGGGCACGGTAGAGATAGAGCTCATAGCCGTACTTCACCCAGTCGTCGAAACGCGAGTCATAACGACACAGGATGACCGAGCCCTTGATCAGGCCAGGGATGCGTCCCTGCCAGCCGTGGTTGTCATACAACTGGTGCTCAATGACCTCATGCATGTCAGGGCTGTCACTGCCTTCATCGCAAAGGGAGTAAAAGTGCTGGGCATATTTCAGGCGATCTACCTTCGACAAGTCGTTGTAAAAAACGTCGAGCGGCAAGAACCCTCCAGGAAGGCCTTTGTAGCCCTCAGGTCTGCGCAGGGCCAGCAACTCACCAGGAACGGGCGGATCCGCCTTGCCACTGCTCGACAGGTATTTGAGAGCGAGGTCCTTGTACTTCTGGTCCCCCGTAAAAAGGTAACCGCAGACGATCGTGTGGACCCTTCGCCATTCGACAAGATCACGCGGCCCCTTCGGAGGCGGGCTTTGTTGGCTCAGGCTGGCGAATGCCTTTTCGCAGTCTGCCATCATTTGTTTGGCCAGCGCTGGATCCGTCTGTGTCGGCAACAGGTTGCCAAGGTCTTCCGCAAAACAGGTTGTAATCGGGCCCTTGGATCGCTTCTTTATCGCCGCCAGGAACTGTTCCGGGGAGGGAGGAATCTCGGGGCTGTACTCCCGACCGGTGATGGTGAACGAGTAAGTCTCCTTGCTCCAGACTGGCTTGTCGGGCGTCTCCGCGCGGGCAACGCCGTAGGTCCAGTACCAGGTTCCCACTGGAAGCTTGCGGTAGGGATTGAAAAACGACCAGCGCTTCGGCTCGCTTTGCAGCACGCCTCTGGTGAAAGTGGGATCCTGGGAGAGCTTGAAGTAATACCGGCGCTTCCACTTCTGCGCCTCGCGTTTGGCCTTGCGCTCCGGGTTCGTTGCCTCGTTGCCATCTAGAATCGGCACGCACACATGAAGCCACGGCGGATTGAGATCCACCTCACCCTGCGGCAGGGGCTTGGGTATCCAGCCCGGAGTGATTGCAGGCCGGTCGATTTTCAGTTCAGAAGGGCTGACGCGAATCACCCCTTCTGGCAGCTTCTCAGCGGGAGGCTTCGGCAGGGGGCCTTGCGCCCGGGTGGGCGGGGGAAACACGGCCATCATCGCACACGCGATGATTCCAGCGATGGAGGTTGTAGTGAGGTAGCGTGGCGTGGTCATGAAGGCATGGGCAGGACCCAGGACATCCGCCGAAGGGACATGGCACAACGCGACGACGCGCCAAGCCCCCCGGTTTCATGATAGTTTCCTAGATCAAGTTATCTGCCTTGCCACAGCTCCGCCGGCCGCCTGATCCATCTGGAACAGGCACACCGCGGACAGGAAAACCAAAGAAGTGGCAGGCATCTGGTGGTTATCCACTGCGCCCGCAGAATATGACGGAAAAACAATGCGACGTGAGGAGAGCCAACCAACCGCGCGAGTTTTGGAGTGGCCGCCTGGAAACCGACGCCTTCCAAGCGCTCGAAGTTCTTCCTCGAAGAGGATGGGGCTACAAGCCCAACGTTGGCGAGCTTCCAGCGAGTCTACGTTGGGTGCCGCCCAACGATGATCCTCAGGTGGGAAGGCCGACAGCATCCGCTTTTCCGCCCACCATCTTCAACGCCGCCATGTCGCTCGAAGGCTCGGTTGTCACGTCGCAAGGCACACGCTGACTGACGTTCCCGGCAAGATGCCGGAAACAGCACGCAAGATGCGTGCGCTCCCCTGGCATCTCCATTCCGGCCCAGACGTCAATTACTGAGAATCGCCTCGTCCCAGTCCTTCCAGACTGGATCAAACCCACGCTTGGAGAGCACGGCGGCAATTTCCTCGGGGCTGCGATGATCAGAGATGTCGAACTGCCCGGTCGCCTCGTCTTCAGGTTTGTGTTCGGCGAGCTCCACCCGGCGACCACGCACGGTGAGGTGCAGATCCTCCCTGCCCTGTCCGGTGTAGCCGCCAGGCTCAGTGTGGCTGCCCGCACTCATGGTGGTGATACCGATCGGGATCAAGGCATCCCGCAAAGCCGCTGACTCACGCGTGCTCATGACGATCCCCACCTGTGGGAAGCAGAGCCGGAAGGCACAGAGCAACTGAATGAAACGGGCATCATCCACCGGGAAGCGGGGCTGGAAACCGCCCGCCGCCGGCCGCAAACGCGGGAAAGCGATGGTGTACGAGGCCTTCCACCCGTGATTCTGCATGTACTCGAGATGGGCTGCGAGTCCCAAGGCCTCCGTCTTCCAATCCGCCAGCCCCAACAAGGCTCCGAGACCCATGCGACGGAATCCACCTGCATAACCTCGCTCCGGACACTCCAGACGCCAGTCGAAGTCCCGCTTCGGCCCCATGGTGTGGTACTCGTGGTAGGCGTCCCGGTCGTAAGTCTCTTGGTACACCACCAGACCTTCCGCTCCCTCGTTCACCATGCGGGCATACTCTGGCTGCTCCATGGGACCGACTTCGATGCCGATGGTTGGCACGAAGGGTTTCAACACCCGGATGCATTCCTCGAGATACCCGTTGGAAACAAACTTGGGATGCTCCCCTGCCACCAGCAGGATGTGGCGGAAGCCCAGCCCGGTGAGGTGCTTGGCCTCCTTGATCACCTGATCAAGCGTCAGCGTGACGCGGAAGATGGGATTGTCCCGGGAGAACCCGCAATAGGCGCAGTTGTTGACGCATTCGTTCGAGAGATACAGCGGGGCGAACAACCGCATCGTCTTGCCGAAGTGCTTGCGCGTCAAAGCCGCGGCTTCAGCTGCCATGGACTCAAGCTGCTGAGGCGTCTTGGGTTCCAGCAGACTCAGCAGCTTGCGCAACAGCGGCGATTTCCGCTCGGGAAGCGCATTGAACGTTTCAACAAAGGACACAGGGCAGAGGAATGGAAAAAGGGATGAAAACTGACGGATACGATCGCGCTCAGGCCGTTTCCGGCCACTTCATGTCATGCGGATAATAACGCCTGCGGAACAGCGTCTGATGCTCAGGAAGCTCTTTGAGCAGTTCGGTGTTGGGGAAGGAGCCCAGCCACACGCAGGACGGCGGCCAGTCTGGACGCTGGGGGAACTTCTCGTTCAGCTTGTCGTGAATGCCCTTGATGGCGGCATCCTGAAGATGACCCTCCACTTCCACGAAGAACATGTACTCGAAGTCCCGCTCCACCCGGGGGAAGGGATAGATGATGGAAAGGAAAACATCATGCGCGCTGATGACACCCAGCGCGTCATAGAGCGTGCCCGTTTCGTTGGGCAGGCTCAGCAGAAAACAGGTCTTGTTCAGGCTCTTGTCCACGTCCTTCACGGTGGCGTTGTCCATCCGCTGGATGAGCTTCTCCTCACCCAGGATCCAGAAGCGCGTGAAGCCGTTGGAATAGTCAGAAAGGCTGCGGGTCTGTTCCAGGCCGAGCTGATGATCATGCTCCAGTTCCGCCAGATCCACCGCCCTGAGGCTGCCGGAGTACACGTCCAGAGCTTCACGGGAGGCGATGGCGGCCACCGTCGGATTAGCCACCGCTTCCAGGGTGGCGGCACCGGTGCTCTCCGCCTGCTCCACCCGGATTTCCAGATGGTCCTTGATCCGCTGGAGCGTCTTGGAGCACTGGCGCAGGGCACTGGGGTGGCTGCGAATGACATCGATGCCAATCAAGCCCCCGCTCTGGCTCATGAGGAAATGCTGGATGGGCAAAAGCTCCTCCCACACCACAAAGGTGCGGCGCTGGCGGGGCGTCTCGAAGAGGCGCTCCAGTTCCTTCACCGACTCGACGATGATGCCGTCGAGCGTGTTCTCGATCGCGATGACGCCAAAGTCGATGTCCCCCCTCGCCTGCGCCGCGATGATCTCCGGATGAGAGGAGTACGCCACGGGTTCGAAGACCGTCCCCATGGCATCGACCCGGCCACTGTAGTGCGCCGCAAACCGCGCCGCCGCCGTGTAGCCGTTGGTGAGCCGGGCAGGCCGGAGGA
Organism: Verrucomicrobium sp. BvORR106; assembly: GCF_000739655.1. Lineage (GTDB taxonomy): Bacteria > Verrucomicrobiota > Verrucomicrobiia > Verrucomicrobiales > Verrucomicrobiaceae > Verrucomicrobium. The sequence goes on from NZ_BATR01000181.1 coordinate 228,048, forward strand.
AGCCGATGCGAGGGCGGCTGGGAGGAGAAACGACGTCACTCATGATGTGCACTCAGTCCACCGACAACAGGGCATAGTTGCGCTTGCCCTTGCGGAGCAAGACGTATTGGCCGTGCAAGGTGCTGTCCACCGTGAGGCGGTCCGTCGGTGCCGTGGCGCGGTCTCCATTCACATACACTCCGCCCCCTTCCACGTCCTTCCTCGCCTGCCCCTTGCTCTGCGAGAGCCCGGAAAGCACAAGCGCCTCCACCAGCGGCAGGCCTTCGCCGCCCAGCTGGTCACCGGTCAAAGCGGCATTGGGGACCTCTTCGCTCAAGGTCTGGAGCGTGGAGGCAGAGATGCCTTCGAGGCTGCCTCCGAAGAGGATCTCGCTGGCACGCACCGCATCGTTCGTGGCCTGCTCTCCATGGATGAGCGTGGTGATGGACCGGGCCAGAGCCTGGTGCGCCTTCCGCGCCCCTGGATTGGCCTCGTGCTCCGCCTCCAGCGCACGAATCTCGTCGTGCGGCAGGAAGGTGAAGAACTTCAAGTACTTCACCACATCGCGGTCGTCGCTGTTGATCCAGAACTGGTAGAACTTGTAGATGCTCGTCTTCTTGGGATCGAGCCAGATCGCCCCGCCCTCAGACTTGCCAAACTTCGTGCCGTCCGACTTCGTGATGAGCGGCATGGTCAGACCGTAGGCGTGACGCCCCAGCTTCTTGCGCACCAGATCAATGCCAGTCGTGATGTTCCCCCACTGGTCAGAGCCGCCGATCTGCAATTCGCAGCCGGCGACCTGGGCGAGATGGAAGTAGTCGTAGGACTGGAGCAGCATGTAGCTGAACTCTGTGTAGCTGATGCCCACGTCGCGGTCTTCCATGCGGGCGCGGACGCTTTCCTTGGCCACCATCTGGTTGACCGTGAAGTGCTTGCCCACATCGCGGAGGAAATCCAGGTAGGAGATGGGACCGATCCAGTCCGCATTGTCCATCAGACGGGCCGGATTCTCGGGCGAGTCGAAGTCCAGCAGCTTGGCCAACTGGGGGCGTACCGCCTCCACGTTGGCTTTGATCTGGTCCTGCGTGAGCAACTGGCGTTCCGCGGACTTCCCACTGGGATCGCCGATCGATCCCGTGGCCCCACCTGCCACCGCGATAGGATGGTGCCCGGCAAGCTGGAAACGGCGCAGAGCCAGAAGCGGCACGATATGCCCCACATGGAGGGAATCAGCAGTCGGGTCGAAGCCACAATACAGCGTGATGGGCTTGGCCGCCAGCCGGTCAGGCAGCGGGAGCAAATCGGCACGCGACTCCGGAACACTGGTGAAATCTGCCACCAGGCCCCGGAACTGTAGGTCTTCGAAGATGTTCATGGGCACAAAATAGACTGAGAGAGCCTGCAAGATGGGACGGGACGCCGGGGGCGTCAAGCCGGGGCAAGGCCGTCCTGGGAATCGCTGCGAAAACTATTTGCCCGATTTCTCGCAGTAGAGGGCAATCCCGTCGGCGCACATCGCAGCGTTGTTGGCGGACTCAAAGAGGTGCCACTCCGCGATGCCAGCCCCGCTTTTGACCGCCACCTCGTGCTCCGCCTCGGTGAAGGCCTCCCTCAGGGCATCCCCGCGCAGCCCTTGGTCCAGAAGGGTCTGGACGCACTCATGCACCTGATGCACCCGCAGACTGTACTGGGAGAGGTGCTTGGCCACTTCCGTCACCTCGCCGAAGTGGGTGAGATAAAGTCTGGCGAAGCCCATGGAGTGCAGACGCTCCAGAGACTCATCATAGGCCACGGGATCAAACTGCGGGGGCGCGGCGGTGACACTCAGGTACGGGCACCGTGGCAGCTTCATCCCCGCCACATCCCCGGTGAAGCAGCCATCGCCCAGCGCATACGCGAGGTGATGCCGGGCATGTCCTGGCGTGTCGAGCGCAATGAAGTGATCCCGACGGCCCAGCTTCACCTTGTCGCCATCCTGAAGTGCGATCACCCGCTCCGCCGGTGCCGGCAGGATCTCACCCCACAGAGTGTCCATGCGATCGCCATAGATCCTCTGGGCGCTGGAGATGAGTTTCTCCGGATCAATCAAATGGGGTGCCCCTTTAGGATGCACATAAACCGTCGCCCCCTGTTGCGCCCACCACCCGGCCGCGCCGGAGTGATCCAGGTGAATGTGCGTCACCAGCACCTTCTTCACGTCCTTAGGATCAAATCCAAGACGTTCAATGCCCTCCAACAACGCTGGCAACGTCGATCCCGGCCCCGTTTCCACCAGAGCGAGCTCGCCATCAGATTCCACCAGATAGGCCGCGATGATCTCCGGCAGCCCTTGAAAGTGAAGGTCAATCGTGTGCACTTGCATCGTGCTCTGTCCCTTGCCTTCGATCACGCGAAGATGCAACCCCTGCGTGGTCTCGCCCGCCTTGCTTCTCTCTCTCCGTTAAGGAAAAAAACGCCAGCATCCGCAGATGCCGGCGTCATGTAAATTCCAACCAGAATCACCCTCTGTGCTCTCTGTGACTCTGTGGTTAATTCCTCACCCTCCGCCTACCTCATCGCCTCCAACCGCTTTCGCAGCAGGTCCTTCTGGCTCGCGCCGCCAATCTTCGCCTGGGTTTCCGTGATCCACTTCTGTTCCAGGTCATTCTTGGTGGGGCGCTGCACCTGGTAGTACACACCGAACTTCCCGGGAGCCAAGTTTTCTGCGAGCTTGAAGGCCGCGCCTTCGTCGGTCACATCGTGCTGGGTTTCATCCACGGTCTCAAACGTGCCGCCCTTGCGGGGCGTGCTGTCGTCGAAGGCACCTGCGTAAAACATGACGCACTCGCTCAGGCACTCCACCACACTGAAGCCGTCGTGCAGGATCGCCCGCTCAAACACCTGCTCCATGTGTTTCACCTGCGCCGCATGCGTGCGGGCGATGAAGGTGGCACCGCTGGCCAGGAGTTGTTTCATCGGGTTGATGGGCCGGTCCACGGAACCCGTCGGGTCGGTCTTGGATTTGAAGCCGATGGGTGAGGTCGGGCTGGTCTGCTTCTTGGTCAGGCCATACACGAAGTTGTCCATGATCACATAGGTGAGCTTCACGTTCTTCCGGGCGGCATGGTTCAGGTGATTGCCTCCAATGGAGAAGCCGTCGCCGTCGCCGCCGAAGACAAACACATGCACATCCGGCCGGCTCAGCGAGATGCCGGTGGCCAGGGGCAAAGCCCGACCATGGATGAAGTGGATGCCGTGCGTGTTCATGAAATACGGGAACCGGCTGGAGCAGCCGATGCCCGCCACGCAGACAATTTTTTCATGCGGATACTGCAGCTTCTCCAGCACGCGGTAGAAGATGTTGAGCACCGCAAAGTCCCCGCAGCCGGGGCACCACGTCGGGTGGTCGGCGGTCAGGGCCTTTTTTGTGAGCCGGTCCTCGGGCTCAGTGACGGTGGCGGAAGGAAGGACGGTGGACATGGCAGTGAGGAAATGGAAATTGGTTTAAGGAAACATCATTCATCAGGCTCTGGATCAGCCTGCCCCGGCGAGGTGCTTCTCCACCCCGGTCACAATCTCGCGAATGCGGAAGGCCAGACCGTCCGTCTTGCAGAGGGACTTGATGGCGGGATTGCAGTAGCGTGCCCTCAGCAGCGTGGCCATCTGGCCATAGCCGTAGGCACCGTAGTCATTCATCTCCACCACCACGATGTGCTCGTAGCGGTTGAAGATCGTTTCCAGGCCGTTGGGCAGTGGATGAAGATGGCGCAGATGCAGCGCCCCGACCTTGAAGCCTTCCGCCGGCAGCCGGTCGGCGCTTTCTTTGATCGGCCCGTAAGTGCTGCCCCAGCCCACGATGAGCACATCCCCCTCCTGATGGCCGTGCACCTTGGGCAGCGGGAACTCCGCCGCCGCATCAATGAGCTTCTGCCGTCGTTTGCCCGTCATCTGGCTGTGCATCTTGGGGCTGCCGCTGGGGTGGCCCCACTCATCATGCTCCAGCCCCGAGATGACCGGATACTTGCCACTGCTCATGCGCGAGCCGGGCGGGGCATGCTGGGTCGTGCGATCCAGCGGATAGGGACGATAGTCTTCGCGTCGCGTGGAGAGATCGATGTGCGGCTCCACCCAGTGGACATCCAGGTCCGGCTCGGCGAAGGCCTCAATGCGACTGCTCAACGCCTGATCACTCAAGATGATCACCGGGCAGGAGTACTTGCGGGCCAGACGGCCAGCCTCCAGCGCGATGTAGAAGCAATCTTCCACATCCTGCGGCGCCAGCACGATGCGGGGACAATCCCCATGGCTGCCGTAGATGGCCTGCATGAGATCGCTCTGCTCCACACTCGTGGGCAGGCCAGTCGAAGGGCCGCCACGCTGCACGTTGATCACGATGATAGGCAGCTCCGCCATGCTGGCATAACTCAGCGCCTCCATCTTCAAACTCAGTCCGGGGCCTGCACTGCCCGTCACCGCCAGATGCCCGGCAAAGGCCGCACCCAAGGTCATGCTCACAGCCGCGAGCTCATCCTCGGCCTGCACATAGATGCCGCCGTACTTGGGCAACTCTGCACGCAGAGACTCCATAATGGACGACCAAGGGGTGATGGGATAGGCCGCGCCGTATCGCACTCCCGCGGCGATGAGACCCGCCGTCAACATCTGATTCCCATCGGTGCTGATGCGGTGCCCGTCACCGGCCTCACCATGCTCAAAGGCAAAGCGCTCCAGATCCCCCACCTCATAGGCAAAGCCCGCGTCAAAGGCGAGCATGGCGTTCCGCAGCACGCTTTCATCCTTCTTGCCAAACTGGCGGCTGACGATGCCAATGAGCTTCTCCTTGTCGAGGTTGAAGACCGCGCAGACCAGCCCCAGCACAAACATGTTCTTTCCACGATCCCTCGTGGAGCCGCCGACCGCCTCCACCGTGGCCGCAGTGAAGGGAATGCCAATGTGCTTGATGCCGCGCTCATGGCGCACCTCTTTGACTTCCCCGCTGTCATAGAGACAGACGCCTCCATCACGCAGCGCGCCCAGATGGCTGTCATAGCTGTGCTGGTAGAAGGCCACCAGCACATCCGCCTCGTCACCTGCATGCAACACCTCCCCGGAGCCAATGTGCACCTGGAAGATGGACGGCCCACCACTGATCGTGGAAGGGATGGTCATGTAAGTCATGACCTCCTGAGCGGTGCGTCCGGCCAATCTCGCCAGGAAGCCGCCGATGGACTGGATGCCGTCTTGTGAGTTGCCCGCGAAGCGAATGACAGCGTTGCGGAGAGAATGCGGGGCATAAAGGCCCGGCGACATCGGGGTGGATGCAGGTTTCGCTAACATGTGGTTGTGGAATGCGTGCGAATTGGCATGCAATCCGATTAGACATGGAAATGCAATACTGGAATTGCGGTGCAGCGGCTTTTGTGTCTTTTAGGAAAGAATCCTCCCACACCAGGCGTTGCGACCTTTCCTGCGGCGGCTGACAGCTTTTTCATTGCTCCATAGCAGAGCGAACCTGTAGATTGACGCGACACCATGGAGCGCTCTACTTTCAGCAGGTGATGAGCATCTCCCACTCACCATCTTGGCTCAAGGGTTTGCTCATCATGGCAGCCATCTATCCGCTGCCGTATCTGACCCTTCGGTTTCTGGTCCCAGTGGGACAAAAGACCTTCGTCCGACCAATGAATTTCATGGCCACCGGAGCCAGCATCGATCTCAAGTTCCACCACAATCCGGACTCCATTGCCACCAAACTCCCGCCAGGACCTCTCAGAACAGTGGTCCGAGGAGCAGACGTGGTCCTGATGGCCCCCCTTTGTGAAGCCGATGTCTATTTTACCGGCACCGGGTGGAGATTATAGAGCGGGTCCAATGCCGGTTCTCAGAACAACCGCCTCCTGGTCCGTCTCAACATTTTTCCCGTTCTACAGACAAAAGTCCCCGCTTGTGCCGCTATCCCCGTGAATCACCTCACGCCTGCGTGGACGCCTCCCCCTCAACCTCAACACCCTCCTGGAACTCGTGGCTCGGCCAGCGCTCCCGCCAGTTCCTGCTTTTCGCCCGGTCGCAGACCCGGTGCGAGGCGGACGCGCACGACGTTCTTCAGGATTCCCTGGTGGAGACGTGGCGGCGGGCGGGACACAAGGCGCCGGACGACGCCCTGGTGTTCGCCACCATCCGCCGCCGGGCCATTGACCTCTTCCGCAGCACGGAACGGCGGCAACGCCGGGAACAAACCGCCTATGAAATCCTGTGGCTGGACCAGCCCGCAGACGGCCCGGGCGTCGACCCCGCTCTGGACGAAGCCGTCCAGCGGCTGCCCAACCACCTCCGGGAGGTCCTCATCGTTCGGATCTGGGGCGGGCTGACCTTCCAGCAGATCGCCCATTCCCTGGACATTCCCGCCGACACGGCCGCCTCCCGCTACCGCTATGCCCTGGACCATCTGCGTAAGGCGATGAAACAACCTGAGGGCGCCCAGCCCGCTTCCCCCCATTTGCCATGAACATCGAAGATGACGAACTTGAGCGCCGCCTTCAGGCCCTCCAGCCCGCAGCGGTCCCTGAACCCCTGGCCGCACGGCTGCAGCAGGCCCAGCCGAAACGGCCTCACTGGTGGTACCTGACTGCCGCCATGACTGGCGTGGCGGTGCTTTTTCTCCGATTTCCCCCTCACCCTGAAGAGGTCACCGCCCCCGCTCCCGGCCTCTCTCCCGCTGTCACCGCCCAAACCCCTGCTGAACCCCTCGAAGACCTGCGGGTCTTCCTGCCGATCGAGCAGACCAGCACGCTGGTAAAGGTGGAAAAGGTGGGCGTCCTGGAGACCGACCCTGAGCGTCCCATCCAGCTCATGCGCACCTTCTGGGTGGATGACGTGACCTACCGTGGCGACGACGGCGTCAGCACCTTCCAGCGTCAGGAGTCCCGCATGGAAATCGTTCCCGTGGCCATGCAGACCTACTAGCCGGCCTCGTGGCCCATCTCATTCCCAACCCCACCCCCCATTGATCCCATGAAAACACCAAGCCTTACCCTGGCCAGCCTGCTCGCCTGCGCCCTGCCACTCCCATTTGTCTCCGCACAGGAGGGAGCGATCTTCATCCAGGCCAATGCCGAGTCGGCAGTCCCCCTCATCCACCAACCAGTGGAAACGCAGCCGCCTCTCCCGCCGGAACTGGAGAATGAATTCCTCACCCTGCTGGCCGCGACGGAACCTGAAACTGCCGGAGGCCCCATCCCCACGAGAGGTGCCAGGGAGTTCTCCATCAAGATCGCCCCCCCGGAGGAGGGCCAGACGGAAGCCGCAGTGCACATTCACAGGAATGGCGAAGAAATCGTCCGCCGCGTGAATGTGGGCAATGCCCGGAAAGTCTTGATCGGCGGCGGACAGATGATCAACGAGCGCCTCCCTGGGCCTCACGGTCTGGCGATCGCAGGCATCCCCGCCCTTCCCACTGCGCCAGCCACGCCTCCGGTGCCCACCACCTGGCTGGGAGTGGCCACCGATGAAGCCCCCGAGGAAGTGCGCGCCCAACTGCCCGCCCTGGCTCCAGGCACCGGGGTGCTCGTCCGCAGCGTGGTGCCAGACAGCCCTGCCTCCAAAGCCGGCCTTCAGCGCTATGACATTCTCGCCAAGCTGGACGACCAGCTGCTGGTGAACCCTTCTCAACTGCGCGCCCTCGTCTCAGGACGGAAGGAACACGACACGATCAAACTGACCCTCGTCAGGAACGGCAAGGACCAGGTGCTGGAGGTGAAACTGGGCATCCGCCTGGGTGGAGACGATCCCTGGAGCGTCGCCAGCTTCGTGACCCATGCCCCCGGTGTGGCAGGCGCTTACATGGATCCCTTCGTTTTCCAGTCCAGGGCCCTCGTGGTGGACTCCAAGGGCAACGTCATCACCGCCACCACCGATGGCAGCCCCGCTCCCGTGGAGCTGGAGCGCGTGCAGGAAGCGCTGAAAAAAGCCGGTGTGGGCGCGGAGGTGATTAAGTCCGTAGAGAAGAATCTCGTGGATGTGCGCAAGCAGCTGGAGAAGTCCAAGACGGAGCTGGAACGCAACAAGTCCGAGACGCTGAAGCGACTGGAAGAAAGCGCCGAGGATCTCGCCAAAGCTCTGGAAAGCGCCCGTGCCGCTGCGGAAAAGGCCAGGAAAGAAGCAGCCGAACGCGTCCACGATGACGCAGGCAAGCCTCCGGTACAGGAAATAAAGCCCTGAGCCCCGTCCCCGCAAGCCCCCCCGAACTCCAGCCTGCCGATGAAAAGGAGGCTGGAGTTTCTTCTTTCACACTATTCCGGCTGGATCTGAGGTGCCCGCCAGGCTTCTTTCATATAACCCTCCAGCTCGCTGACAATCTCGGGCTTGAGGCTCGCGAGGTTGTTTTGCTCCGCCACATCCTCCTCCAGGTTGTACAGCTGCACTTCCAGTGACTTGGGCTGGACCGGCTGCACCTTCTCCGCTCCGTTTTTCTTGCGGCCTGCGGCCCCGGTGTTCAGATGGATGAGCTTCCACGGCCATTTGAGCACGGCCCGCTTGCCCCCCTGTTCATCAAAGTTCCAGAAGAGATACTTGTGCTGCTTCTGCCCGGCGTCCTTCCCGGTCAAGGTGGGCACCAGGGAGAGCCCGTCTGTCTCTCCTTCCAGTTTGGTTCCCGCCAGGTCTGCCACGGTGGGCAGCAGGTCCTGGAATCCAGAGACGTGTTCGCTCTCACTGCCGGCCTTGATGCCCGCGGGCCAACGGGCCACGAGCGGCACCCGGATGCCCCCGTCCGTCATGCTCCGCTTGATCCCGCTGAACGCGCCGTTGGAGTCAAAGAAATCTGAGCTGTGCCCACCCTCCGCATGCGGGCCGTTGTCTGAGGAGAACATCACCAGCGTGTTCTCGTCCAGACCAAGCTTTTTCAGGGTGGCCAGCACCTCACCCACCTGGTCATCCACGAATCGCATCGCACTGGCGAACCCCTTCTCGACATCGGGCCAGTCCTTGCTCGCGTACTCACCGTACGAGGGCACCTCCATGCCATGCTTCAGAGGCGAGTTCTTACCCGCCTCATTGTTGGCGTGGGGCATGTTCAGCGCGTAGTAGACAAAGAAGGGCTGCTTGCCCTCCGCGCGGCCCTGCAAGTAAGTCTGCAGTTCATCGGCGATCAGTTGGGGGGCAAACTGCTTGCGGCCGTCCACGGTGGCAAAGCCAGTGTCTTCATGCCCAGACTTGCGGCTGTCCGGCTCGGTAGTGTTGTTCAAGGCCACCCTTTGTCCGTTCCGGATCAGATAGGTGGGATAGAAGTTATGGGCGTGGCTGGTGTCCACATACCCGAAGAAGGTGTCGAATCCCTTGCGATTGGGATCGTCATCGGGCAGCGGTTTCCCCAGGCCAAACTTGCCAAAGCACGCCGTGGCATAGCCCGCCTTCTTGAGCAGGTTGGGCACCGTGACGTCAGAGTCCGGCATCGTCCACGGACCGTTGCCACGCACCCGGCAGTGGCCCGTGTGCAGCCCGGTCATGAGGACGCAGCGGGAGGGTGCACACACGGTGCTTCCCGCATAGTGCCGGGTGAGTTTCATCCCCTCTACCGCCAGACGGTCAATGTTGGGAGTGGTGAGCGTCTTCTGGCCGAAGCAGCCCAGATCGCCGTACCCCATGTCATCCACCAGGATGTAGATGATGTTCGGCCGGTCGGCCGCAAGCGCCGCTGGAACTCCCGACATCATCAGGAGCGCACCCAGCAAACTGGATACCAGGGAAGCGAGCCTGGCTTGGTGAGAGAGGAAAGCAAATGTCATCAGCGCAGCGAACGCTGGCGCTTACCCTCTTGTTTCACAAACTGGGGCTCGATCTTTGCCTGAATGTGCGCAAACGCACCTTCCAGTCCCTGCTCCTTGTAGATCCGGCCCACCTCAGCCTCCACCATCGTGGGCTGCCCCAGCGAGTTGAGAAACTGATTGCTCGTGAAGCGGCTCTTCAGTTCGGCATCCACTTTTCCGTATTCCCGCAAGATCCACGAGCGGACGTACAATTCCAGCACAGCATCGCCCAGCCAGGCGTCTTCCAAGTGGGGTTTGATGCGATCTTTTACTGCGGGCATGCCCCAGCTTTCCCCAAGATTTCGCAAAACTCAAAAAACAAAATTCTGATCCTCCCTGAAAATATGTCTGTGGGTCCACTTCATCCTCCGCACCGCTCGGGAGGCAACGCCAGCCATCGACATGAAAAAACGTGCCAGCTTTCGCCGACACGTTTTCGAGGAAGGGATCCCGGCGTTCAGTAGGCACGGACGGTCTGAGTCTCCGTGACTCCCACCGAGGGACTGCGATAGGTGGTCTGTTCCGTAGTCGTGGTGGTGGTGCGAGTGGGGGGAGCACTCTCTTGCACTGTCTCGCAACTTGCCAGACAAAGGAGGGTTGCGAGAACCGCTGCGCCAATGATCAGAATGGATTTCATAAGTGTGGCCTCAGGTTACTTGGAGGAGTGCGTGGTCATCGAAGTCGTTTCCATCGATCTTGACGACTGGCTTTGACGAGTGGAGCTGCAACTGTTGAGCCAAAGGCCTGCCAGGATCAGCGTCCAGATAAGGGATGAAAGTTTCATCTTGGTTATATTGAATGGGACCCATTAACGATCCGTCGTCGTTTCCGTGGTGGTGGTTTTCTTACGCTCGATTTCCTGCGTGGGAGCCAGCTTCGCCTTTCGTACCACCACTCTGGAAACCACCATGGAGTCCCCCACCTTCGTATAATAAACCGTCACGGGAATTCCCGTCTTCACCACCGACACATCCACGGGTTTGCCCTCTTCATCCATGTAGGTGGTGGTCTTGCTGTAAGTGTAGCTGACAGGATCAGGACTGGTTTCCGTCCTGATCAAAAACCTTGATTCTCCCAACTCACTGATTGTGCCGGCCATATTCATGGCGGCCACCACATCTTTTTCAGCGGCCTCTGAGGAAATAACCACCCGGGCTTTCCCCAGCACGACCTTGGTTGCCACCAACGAATCGCCCGTCTGGGTGTAGTGAACGGTCACCGGCAATCCGGACTTCATCATGGCAATGTCCACGGGATTGCCCTCGACATCCACATAGTGAGTTGTCTCGCTGGACAGGTATTCCACTGGCTGTTCGCCGGTGCTCTTGGTGATAATAATGGATTGAGCGGAGACTTTGCTGACTGTCCCGTCCGATGTGGCAGGGGCAGCAGTCACTTCCACCAGTTGCGCCGGAGCGTGAATGAACGAAAACAGGGCTCCTGAGAACAGAATGGCCAGGAGGGACTTCCAAGTAATATTGTGCATGGTCCCAACACTCCACGATCCTCTCTCAAGTCGATATGGGGTGTAACCCTACCGTTTGCATCCTTCTTAACAAATCCCTGGAGACAATAAGTGAATCAGGGTCGCACAACGCGGCAAAGGGCAAAGCCATGGGCACTTCACCCCATTGGGCTTTCCGGCAGATCGCGTACCGTTCAGGATGAGCACACACTTCCGTTCATCATCCCGGTGGGGGAGCATCATCATCTTCCTCCTGTTTCTGGCCGCCGCCTATCTGTTCAGCTTTGGCCCTGTGCAGGCCCTGTACTCCAGCGGCCGCCTTTCCGGCCCCATGCCCAAAGATCTGGTGACCTTCTACAAACCCGTTCAGTGGTTCTACTTGAACTCTCCCGTGGGACCACCCATGACCCGTCACGATGCATGGTGGGGCCGCCAGCTTAAGCGCTCCTAGTCATCTTTTGAGGTTTGCCCGTCTGCCTCCAGCCGATGGTGAAGCTACTGGCATTCACCATTTTGATATCAATACCCAACGAAAAAGTGGAAAACAAGGTCCAAGCAGGCAACAGCCTTGCCGTCAAATCAGGGAAAATGCATGAATACAAAGAAATCTTCCCTGTCACGGGCCTATCTGGCTTCCCTGCGAGAGCATCTCGATCACAGCGGATCCAGCGAAGCCGGCCTGAAAAACGCACGACTCTTCGGCATCAAAGCCACCAAATCGGGCATGGAAACTCTGGCCCTTGCCAAGATTCATGAAGGTGCCCTTGAAATCCTGCTGTCCGATGAAAGCTCTCCTACAGGCAAAAAGACCAAGACGCTGAGGGGGGCTGCCTTCTTTGCCGAGGCAGTCACCCCCATCGAGGAAACTCACCGAAGCATGCGACAGGCGAACATCCGTCTGGAAAAACTCGTCACCAGCCTGACCCGTCGGACTCATCAACTGGCTGCCTCCAACGACAAACTGAAAGACGAGATCGTCCACCGTAAGTCCGTAGAGGCCTCCCTCATCACCAGTGAGACAACCTCCAGCCAGTTGCTCGCAAAGTCCCGCCACATGCAGGAGGACCTCCGTCACCTCTCCCGCCGGTTGCTCACCGTGCAGGAGGAGGAACGCAAACGGATCAGCCGCGAATTGCATGACGTCGTCGCCCAGGCGTTGACCGGCATCAATCTGCGGCTGATCACCCTGAAGACTGAAAGCAGCTTGAACGCCAGAAATCTGCGTCGAAGAATCGCCATGACCCAGCGGGTGATCGAGCGGTCGGTGGAAATTGTTCATCGATTTGCCCGTGACTTGCGGCCGACGCTTCTGGACGATCTGGGATTGATTCCCGCGCTCAAATCCTATTTGACCTCCTACATGGAGCGCACCGGCATCCGGGTCAGGTTCTCGGTGTCTCCCACCATTGAATCTATCGACAGCACCCGTCGCACCGTGCTCTATCGCGTTGCCCAAGAGGCCCTCACGAATGTTGCCCGCCATGCGAAAGCCAGTCAGGCAAATGTCTCCATTCGCCTCCATGCCGACACCGTCAGCATGCAGATTCATGACAATGGCCGGGGCTTTCAGGTGGAGGGCAGCGCTTTCGCCAGAAGCAGTAAATGCCTTGGCCTCCTGGGTATGAAAGAACGGGTGGAAATGGTGGGCGGCACCTTCGCCGTGGTCTCCGCACCTGGCAAGGAAACCACCGTTCAGGTGGAGCTTCCCGGCAAGAAACTCCCCTCTCACCCGCGCTCCTCCAAGCTCGCTGCGACCAAACGATCTCCTACATCTGCACCTCGCGCCCTATGACCCCTATCACCGTCATCCTGGCAGAAGATCATACCATCGTCCGCGAAGGTCTCCGGGCTCTGTTGGAACTTGAAACCGATATTGCCATCGTGGGCCAGGCGGAGAACGGGCATCAGGCTGTGGAACTCTGCGCTGCTCTCTGCCCTGACGTGGTCGTGCTGGACATCGCGATGCCCCGCCTCAATGGCCTTGAGGCCGCACGCCAGATTCTCAGGAGCGGCTCCCCGCCCAAGGTCCTCATCCTCTCCGCACACAGCGATGACGCCTACGTCGAGCAGGTGATGGCGCTGGGCGCATCCGGCTACCTGATCAAGCAAACCGCCGCCCACACCCTGACCAAAGCCATCCGTGAGGTCCACCAGGGCAACAGCTTCTTCAGCCCCGCCATCTCCCGACGCCGGAATCACCACGCCCAAAAAGCCCGGCTCCAAGGAGACCTTCCTTTAAACAGGGATCCCTTCCGACTGAGTTCGCGCGAGACCGAGGTGCTGCAGCTCATCGCGGAAGGCCGGGCCAACAAGGAAACCGCGGAGATTCTTCACATCAGTGTCAAGACGGTGGAGAAGCACCGTCAGAGCCTCATGGAAAAACTCAACATCCATGATACCGCCAGCCTTACCCGCCACGCCATCGCCACGGGCATCATCGAGAGCAGCGTGCAGGTAACCATCCTCTAGGCCCCACCTCTTCCAGACCCGCGTCGAGTTACATCCTAGTACCTACGGTAGGTCTCGCCTCCATAGACGCTTCCCCGCATGGTCCGCACATGAGAATCTCCGCGGTGATTGAAATCGCCGGAATTTCGCCCTGAATGCCGGCCGTCATGATTGCGATCGCCATCGTGATCATGGCCGGAATGACGGTCATTATGATCATAGGTGTCCACGCAGCTGGCCAGGCTCAGAAGGATGACGGCCCCAGCAAGCTTTAAATAAGTTTTGGTTTTCATGGTAGATTTTCGGGATGAGTTCAACAGGACATCCCAATGTGAGACGACAAGGACAAGGGGGCCGACTTTCCGGCCTTTACCTCGCACGAAGTTAACTTCGGCCGCCAGCATCCACCATGGGGTGTACACCCCATGGTTCGGAGCACGCTCGAAAGACTATGATAAGGCACGATGAAAACTTTTCTGCTCCCCCTGCTGCTGGGGCTCTGCCTCATCCGCCCCCTGCCCGCGCAAGACCCGGCGGGTGATCCCCCAGTCGCGGTACGCACCTCTGCGGAGCTGTCGGAACTGCTGGGCCCCATTGCCCTGTATCCTGATGCGCTGGTGGCGTTGATCCTGCCTGCCGCCACCGCCCCGCTGGACATCGTCCTGTGCACACGCCATGTCACCGACAACCGCCCCCTTGTGGAAGTGGAGCAGGAATCCTGGGATCCCAGCGTCAAAGCCCTGGCCCACTACCCCGATACACTAAGATGGCTCGATGAGAACCTGGAGTGGACCACCCAGGTCGGAAACGCCTTCATCGAGCAGCCCGTGCAGGTCATGCAAACCATACAGGAACTCCGAGCCACCGCCAGGGCTCTGGGAAACCTCGTGGATACACCGGAGCAGCGCATCGTCATGGATGACTCTGCCATTCGCATCATTCCTACCCAGCCGGACCTCATCTACGTACCCCGCTATGATCCACTGGTGGTTTACATCCAACGTCCCACAACCAGCCCATTCTTGATCTTCAGCACTGGGTACCGGGTCGGTTCATGGTTGAGCTATGACTGGGACTGGCGTCAGCATCGCCTGTACCGGGGTGATTGGAGCAATGGCTGGGATTACCGCCGGGACGGGGCTCGTGGGGATCGCGACCGCGACCGCTACATCAACAAGCATCTCACCAATTCCCAGGTGTGGCGTCCCGATCCGGTACGTCATCGCACCCAATCCCGCTCCACAGCAGTCACCACCTCAAGAAACGGCAGCACAGCCCCACAAGTGCGGTCCCAAGATCGTAAAGACGATGAATCGGGCGACCGTCGCCCCGATATCGTCCGCCCAAGACCCATGACCATCACTCCCGAATCAGGCGTAACTTCCTCCCAGAATGAAAGGCCAAAGATGGACCGCAACGGGAAGATTCCCGCCTCCGGACCTCGCAAAGACAATTCCGCCGAAAAGGGTGACAACCCGCTTTCCAACAACGGGGCTGATGTCTCACCCAAAAAAGTCGAACGCCCTCGCACCGAAAAAAGCACGATTCCAGAAGACAAAAAAATGCCGCCGCCGGCACCATCCCGACAAGAGACACAGAAGCCACCGGGGGCCAGGGTTCAGGAAACCCCGCCTCCCGTCACCCCAACGGCCCGGGAGCAAAAGCCACGAAACTCCCCGCCGCCGCAAATGGAACGGGAAGAAAGAGTGAAGCCTCCTGCCCGGGCAGAGAGGGCGACCCCACCTCGTTCCGTCGAACGTCCTGATGAAAAAGCCGACAGGGGTTCAAGAGATAACAAGGACAAAATTCAGGACAAAAAAGGTGGCTCAGATGACCGGGATGATTCAGGAGGGAAGCGCAAAAAGGGCGATTGAAATCCACGGCGGTGCCGCCCACTAGTGGGCATACACCCCATAGCGACGAAGGGCAGTTTCAGCGATCATCACTCCATGAAGATCACCATTCGACCACCTCACACGTTCAGGCGCAGCGGCTGGTCCGCCTCGCTCTTATGTCCCACTCCTGTAGCCCCCAACATGGATGTGGCCCGCCTCGAAAAAGAGGCTGCTGCACAGCCCGGTTCTGTCGGCGAAACGCCGAAATCAGCATCGGCGACTCCGTCACTCAAATCAAAATCCTTTCCCTTAGTGTCAGCGTCCTGGATGCCTCCCCGTCCGTCGTGAATACCGCCAGCCCCCACTTGGCCCGGCCCACCGTTCCGTACATGTTTTTGCACGTCCTCCCCATGCAAGCTGACGTTTCCACTTCTTCTCCCGGCTTTGGTGCCCCCCGCATGCAGGCGGCGATGGACTGGGTGCCTGCGGAGTTTCTTCCGGGCTTTGAGCAGCAGGAGACGGGGCCTTCTCCCAGCTTGATGATGGTCCAGTCGCACCTGCCAAGGCATGCCCCAGATTGCACCTGCCTAAGTACCCAGGCAGTTTCAGGTAGCCGGGCGAGTCTCGCTGCGAGGGAAAAAAAGTGGTCCCCCAGCGAGCCCCGCTGTCCGGGCGCCACTACAGAGGTTCCCACTGGCATGTCAGGAGTGTTCGCGGTGGCAACGTATGATGAGCGGGACTATCTGGAGGCAATACGCCAGAACGGCATCAAGGACCATTTCCTCGTGGTGCTCGCTCATGAACTTCGCACCCCGCTTCAAGCGATCATGGCCTGGACAGAGGTCCTCGCATCAGGCGCGTCCGACCTTGATGAACTGGCTCAAGGTCTTGCGGTGATCCGGGAGAGTGCGAACTATCAATCCCGCCTCATTGAAGACCTTCTCGACATGAGCCGGATGGTCTCCGGGAGCATCCGGCTCGAACTGCAGCCTGTGGACCTTGCCGCCGTCATCCAACTGGCCGTCGACACGCTCAAACCCCAGGCATGCTCGAGAGGAGTCTTGGTCCATACATCACTTGCCAGCAGCCTCGCGACGGCGGAGGCCGACCCCGTTCGTCTTCACCAGATCTTTGGGAATCTCCTTACCAACGCCATTAAGTTCACCCCACCGGGCGGCCACATCCATTTGCATCTGGAGGGTACCCCTTCGCATTTCGCCTTTAGGATTGCAGACAACGGCGAGGGAATCGACCCCGCATTTCTCCCGTATGTATTTGATCGATTCCTCCGCGGCGACACCAGCACCACCCGAAGGCACGATGGACTCGGGCTGGGTCTTTCGATTGTGAAACACCTCGTCGAACTGCACGGCGGCAGCATTCAGGCCGCCAGCGAGGGGCTGGGGAAAGGAGCTACCTTCACGGTGACGCTCCCCATTATCACTCCGCCAGACCGTCCGGCCGTCAGTGCCAAGGCCCCTTTCCAACTCATCCAGCCACTGGAGATGGTGTTGGCGGCGAACCGACATGCAGTGGCAGAGAGCAAATGGGCGGTGGCCTGAAGAAATTCATCAAACAAGCGGTCAGTTTCGCCAATCAAAAAAAGCCCCCCAACCCGTCGACTCACGACAAGATTGGGGGGCGCAAAGACTCAGACGTCGTGTCTGCGCTCTTCCGTATTAGGCCGCCGCAGCGGCGTAGCCCTTGGCCACCTCGGCCCAGTTGACCACATTCCACCAGGCGGTGATGTAGTCAGGACGCTTGTTCTGGTACTTCAGGTAGTAGGCATGCTCCCAGACATCGAGACCAAGGATGGGGGTACCCAGATCGCTGTCCGGCACGATGCCCTTCATCCAGGGGTTGTCCTGGTTCGGTGTGCTGGTCACCGCCAGCTTGCCGTCGGCCTTGACGATGAGCCAGGCCCAGCCAGAGCCAAAACGCTTGGTTCCCGCTTCGCCGAAGAGCTTCTTAAAGTCATCGACACTCGAGAAAGTGCTCTGAATCGCCGCGCCCAGCTTGCCTTCTGGTCCCTTGGCACCGCTGCCCGCAGGGGCCATCCAGCTCCAGAAGAGGGTGTGGTTGACGTGTCCACCGCCGTTGTTTCTTACGGCCGTCTGGGCATCCGCCGGCAGCGCGGAGAGATCCTTGATGAGCGTGAGAGCGTCTTTGCCGCCCACCTTCGCCGCGTCCAGAGCCTTGTTGAGGTTGGTCACGTACGCTGCGTGGTGCTTGTCATGGTGGATCGTCATCGTCTGGGCGTCGATGTGGGGCTCCAGTGCCTCAGGGGCGTACGGCAACTTGCCCAGCTCCAGCGGGAATGCCTGCGCAGCATGCAGGGATGACGGCAACACGGAGCCTGCAACGGCGGCTCCACCAGCAACAAGGAAATGGCGACGGTTCATGAAGTGGAAGGGTGTGAAGGTGTGTGATTTGCCCTGCGTTGTCACAGAAGCAGCATGGAACAACCTCCCCTTGGATCGAGGAGGCAAAGGTCCCCTTCTATACGTAGAAAAGTGAGACTTTGGACTTCTTATTTTTGCCAGCGCATCATCGGGCGGTCACCACGGCGAAATTCCGTTCCACACGCGTCCAGTTGACGACATTCCACCACGCCGAGACATAGTCCTGACGCCGGTTCTGGTATTTCAGATAGTAGGCATGTTCCCATACGTCGAGACCAAGAATAGGCAGGCCACATTCCTCGTCCGGCACCAGGCCACACATGGCAGGATTGTCCTGATCCGGAGTGGAGGTCACGATCAAGCGGCCATCCTTTCTTACACTCAACCAGGCCCAGCCTGAGCCAAACCGTTTCATGGCCGCCGCCGCAAAGACGGACTTGAATGTATCAAGACTGCCATACTCTTTTTGGATGGCCTCTGCCAAGGGCCCCTGGGGGCCTTTCGGGGCCTTGGCCGGTGGAGTGAGGATCCTCCAGAAGATGGTGTGATTCACATGCCCGCCCCCGTTCTGACGAAGGCTCATCTGCAACTCCGGGGTGACACTGGCAGGGGGATGCCCCAGGCCGCGTATCAAAGAAAAAGCATTCGCCGCCTTGAGATTGCCTTCACGTAGGGCCGCCTGGAGGCGGTTCAGGTAAGTGGCATGGTGCACCTCATAGTGTAGCCGCATAGTCTGCGCATCAATGTAGGGCTCCAGCGCCTCCGGCTCGAATGGCAGCGGTTCAAGGTGCAACGGGACCCCTTGGGCAATGGGTGGCGCGGCCTCTTCACTATAGGCTCCCCCGACCATGGTTCCTCCAGCTAAGGCAAGAAATGCACGACGATTCATGAAGGCAAGGGCGGGTTATTTGCGAATTCCGCAAATACTAGGGGGAGTGCCCTGATCTCGACAAGATTTTTTGAAGATCTGTACAATTTACCCTGCCGCCTCATCAGCGCATGCCGCCGGCAGTAGGATGCTCCCGAATCCACCTTTCCAGCTCCTCCCAAGGCAACATCCAAACGCCTTTGCACCTCCAGCCTGTGAACGTCAGACCATGCTCCCCGGTAACAAAGGTGCGCTGGGTGCACTCCGGATTCAGTGACTTTCCGTAGGGGTCCGAAAGTGGATTCTTCGACATGACGGCCAGATCCTCTGCCTTGAGTTCAAATCGAAGCGGCACTTTCACAGGGACACGCTGCCCGCGCAGAAATCCCCACAGGGTATAAGTTCCCTTCACATCCATGTAGTTCACCTTCTGGATGGTGAGCACCCACAGGTTCTCCCCACGGAGCACTGCGCAGTAAGTCGTCAGCAATCCGCGGGAACTTTGAGGAAGTGAAACTGGATACTCCCACACGGGAATGGTTTCAGCAGGAGGACCAGGAGCCGACGGGTGATGCATCAAAAGCTCAGGCTGGTCCCGGTCGGGACGGAGCGCCCAGACCTGGGATACCATCACGTTTGCATCTGGAGGACGAAATGTCTCAAAGAGCACGGTCTGGTCCCCCGATGCACTTACCTGCAACCAGTTCGTGAACCGCATCCCATCGCCAGGCCTGGCATTCAACGGATGCAACACGGTCTTCCGGATGTCCTCGTTCCATACCAGCCATGGTCCACCTCGGGTTCCCGGAAATAGCCCAAACAGCTGTCTGACCGGCGCCTCATCAAATGGATGCACGGCCGGTCGCCGCCGGGTGGAGGCTATCCACCGCACCTGATCCCGCTCGATCATGCCCACCCCGGCCCCCTGAGCAGCGCCACGACTGATGGCGGGATCGTTCCCATAGGTGATTCCCGTGCCATCCGTCAGATGCTGTAATCGATACACCGTCTTGGGCAGATCCAGCTTTGTCCAGTCGCCTTCGCCTGCATCCCGGCTCCGCCACCAGACCCCCTCTTGAGTGGCCACGTAGATCTGCTTGGGCAGTGCCACCACGCTCTCCAGAATCCCACGCAAAACCGGCTTCCGCGAGGGAGCCTCCCACACCGTGGTTGCGAAGGTCCGCTCGTCCACACTGATCACCCCTCCTCCCACATACATGAGCCACATCTGCCCTCCACTGAGAAACAAGGAGTTCCCCTCGATCTCCCCATCGTAACCCACATTCCTGGCATGGAGGCGAGGATTGAAGAACCGCGTGACTACCAAAGGTGTCACTCCGGCCTCCGGCGCAGGGGCCGCCTTCTCATCGGCCGACCAGGCCTCTTGCAGCTTTTTCCTCGCTGACTCGAAGATGGAGGACATAGGCGGACGATTTGCCTGGTCCACCTCATCCCATCGCGAATCCGTGCGTGTGCGTTCCCGGTAGCCATTCATGGCTTTCAACAAGGGCGCCACTTCATCAGGCTTGAGCGCTGCTTTCGCGATCCCCGACGTCATCCACTCCACACCCGCGATCCAGTCGCGGGGCACCCACGACGCCTGGTCAAAGAGTTCGCACAGAAAGCTCCGCATGCCCCGGAACACGGGAGCCAACTGTGAAGGAGGGACCGTGATCGTCAGAAAATCCGGCCTCATCGCGGTCAGCATGACTTCGCCCTCGGCAGTGGTCAGCATGGCGCGATGTCGGGAGAACAAGGCCACCGCCAACTCCAGATCCTTCATGCGTGAAGCCGGAAGCCGGTGTGATTTCATCTGAAACCCAAGCCCGTCAGCCTGATCCCGGGGGGAAGACGAAGCCTGCAAGGAATCGAGGAAACTCCGCCAGAGCGGCAGCACAGAACTCTGATCGGGAGCCTCCCAGTCGATGAGTCGCTCGGTGCCACGCGGCATGCGGTCAGCGAACACGGCGTTGTCCAGAGGCTGATCCAGCATGGGACCATGTCTCTGGGAATCGCCAGAGAGGGTCCGGCGCAGGCTCTTGTCCCAACCTGCCTTAAGGAGGTCACGGATGTCCTGCCCATACCCTGGAGCCAGCATTTTGCGATAGTAGGCCAGCGTGTCTGCCGGCGTGGCACACCAGTAGGCCGCATACGAGGCTTTGTTGAGTTGGTAAAAGATGTCCTGAAGCATTGGGCCGCCGTCCAACACCCCCACCAGTCGCTGCATGGCCGCGCGCAAGGCAGCGACCTGAGCTTTGTACTTGATGTGTACGTTGAATTCATGGGCACCGCGCAGCGTGCACAGAGCCGCCCGAAGGACCTGCCTGCCCAACAGGGGCGGAGTTTCCATTCCCGGTCTCATGGGCTCGGCGGCCCCCATCTCCCGGTGGGCGATGTCCGCAGCGGCATGCACTGCCCTGGCGGCCGACTCCAGTCGGTAGCCCATGGACTCAAGCGTGAGAAGACCCTGGCGATAGCCTCCATCCGTGGAGTTGCTGGCACGGAGATCATCTGGATAGGCGCAAAGCGAATAGGCATGAGCCCTCGCAATCAAGGTGGGAAGACGCCGGTCCCCCAGAGCCACCGTCGATTCAAAGGCCTGGGCAGATTGCCGCCACAATCCATGCTTCAACAACCACTCTCCCAGCTCACCATAGGTCCGAGCCTCTTCCTGCGGTTTCCACGATGCGACATCACCCACCCTCACGCCAGCGACCTTCCCGGCAAGGCGCTCCACCAATTCAGGGAGCTGCGACACCGGAGCTTCCATGTCAGACACCACCCCAGGGTCGCCCTCTCCACGTCTGACCAGAAGCCGAACCCCAATCATGCCGCCCGTTTGTTTCAATGAACCCGACACCAGCCGCTCTCCGGCGGCGTACTCATCCGCGGCAGCTTTCGCCAGGTTGTTTTCGAACGCCAGGTCATCCATCCTCCAGCGTTCCAGCACGACCACTCCCGGTTGGGCTGCGAGACGATGAGCCAACAGCGCATTGAGATTCGTCTCCAGTTCCACCAACGCCGTGTCAGGCACCTGCGCCCGCAAGCCCAGCAATGACACGGCGATTCCCTGACTCTGGTCCGCCCTCCCCGGTGCCAAACTTGGCAACATCGGAATCAACTGGCCCGCAGCCAGACGCGCACTTGTAGCGGGGTCTCCATCCACCGGCATCCACACGATGCGGCGGATGCGGCCATCTTTGGCCCCCACCAGTTTTACGGCCACGGCGTTCCTCTTGGGCTCCGTTTCCTTTAGCTCCAGGAAAACCAAAGCATCCGCACCTGCCAGACGGGCCAGAGCGACGGGGCGAGATGCACTGCTCGCCTGCTGGACTGCCGCCTCTCCGGCGAGACGACTGAGCTCCGCCCGCTCCACCAACTGGCAAGCTTCATGCCTGCCGAGTTCCACCATCAGCAGGTCGGCCTGTTCCTGCGTCGGCGCCTCGCCCAGCACGGCTACTTTCACCGTCGCGGTGGGTGATTGAGCCTGGATCATTGATCCCCCCCACAAGCACGCCAGGGTGATGAATGTCACCAGGGATATTTGAGACGTGTTCATGGAGAGAAATGGTCAGCAACCAACAATTGAGGAACGGTTCAAGGTTTCACCAACTTCGGCAGCAACCGCTCGACCAGATTGAGCGCGGCCTCCTGAAGGGCTGACTTGCCTGCCGAAGCCTCGGCGATGTCCACCGCCACGCCCGACTCCCGGTCAACGGCCAGCACCTTGTTGTCGGACCGCCGCAATACCTGCAACTCCACCCGGGCCCTGCTGGAAATGAGCTGCCCGCGCCGAGCCCCTGTCTCACTGAACGCCTCACCACTGATCAGCAGCGCAGCCTCCGTGACATTGTGTTTCACGTCCACGACCTCGCCCCCCAGCTCCATGAGCACCTTACCGATCTCGGCGGCCACGGCGGGGTCAACTGTCTTCTGGTGCAGGGCCTGTTCCTTGACATTGATCTGCACTGAAGCCAGCGTTTTACCCTGGAGCTGTTCCTTCATGCGCACCAGGCGTTGCTCGCGAGTGACTGCGGGCGGCACCAGGGCCAGACGTTGTTTGGTGACGAGTTGCCCCACCTTCTCTGACAGATCCTGCACGGGCTTCTCCAGGGCATCCAGCCCGGGCGCGGTCACCGTCTCGCCAAAGACCCGGGAGGTTTCTGTGCTCATCACCTTGCCCACCAGCACGAGTTTCTCACCAGACTTGATGATCCTGCCTGTCACCAGGACTCTTGCCCCCAGGATGCGCCCCACTTGGGCAGCGGACCCAGGATCCACCAGTCCGGTGAGCTTCAGCGTGTGTTCGGCCAGCAGTTTGTCCATCTCCGCGCGCTCCACCACCCACAACTGCTCCTGGGTGGTAAGTTGGGCAGAGAGCAACGCCGCCACTTCACTGCCTGCGGCCTGGAGCTTCTCGTCAGAGGCGTCAAAGGGAAGCACTGCGATGGTCACAGGAGCCTGCGTGTCGGCCTCGGCTCCGCGCAACGTCACGCCGACTGCCAGCAGGAACAAGATGGATAGAATGG